>NZ_JBIUSD010000006.1:2712-449120 GCF_044741185.1 Streptomyces sp. NPDC088197 | reverse complement strand
TTGTAATACACATTGTCCCACCTTCTCCCCTGTTTTTTTCATGGACAACCCAACAATACCCGGGGGGGGGGGCTCATTGTTTCGCCTCCCCCGGGGGGCCGGCCCCGGGGGGCCCGGGGGGGGGGCCCCCCCCCCCCCCGGGGCCGCCGCGAGGCGCGACCGGACGGTGCGTCAGGTCGCCGTGCAGGTCAGCACGGGAACGGCGTTCCCGCCGCTGTACGTGCCCTGGAATCCGAAGTGGGTCTCGGCGGACGGCGCGAGGGCGCCGTTGTAGGCGAGACTCGCCGCGGTCACCGCCGCGCCCGACTGGGCGACGGTGGCGTTCCAGGAGTTGGTGACGCGCTGGCTGCCGGGGTAGGTCCACGACACCGTCCACGAACGCGTCGCCGACGTACCGCTGTTGGCCACCGTCACATCGGCGGTGAAGCCGCTCCCCCAGTCGTTGCTCACCGTGTAGCTGGCGGAACAGCCGCTGCCACCACCGCCGTTGGACCCGCCGGAGGTGGTCGCGGTCACCGGCGCCGAGGCGGCGGAGGTGTTGCCCGCCGCGTCGCGCGCCTTGACGGTGTACGTGTACGCCGTCGCGGCGGTCAGCCCCGAGTCGGTGTACGACCGGCCGGCGGTCGTCCCCACCAACGCGCCGCCGCGGTAGACGTCGTACGCCGTCACCCCGACGTTGTCGGTCGCCGCCGACCAGCCCAGAGAGACCGAGGTCGCCGTGGTCCCGGTGACGCCGAGGCCGCCGGGCGCGGTCGGCGCCTGGGTGTCGGAGCCGGTGCCGCCGGAGCCCGCCGCGCTCGCACTGAAGGAGAAGCCGGTGGTGGCCAGACTCTGGCCGCCCTGCCAGACCTCGAAACCGGCCTCGGCGTCGATGAGGTAGTGCGCCGGGTCGACCGAACCGCGGCCGACCGCGTCGTCGATCAGCGCCTTGACGTCGAGGTTCGAGACCGAGGTCCCGCCGCCCTGCAACACGTAGGAGATGATCTTCCACGAGGTCTGACGGCCGGTCCACACGTCCCAGTTGTGCCCCGCGGCGGCCGACGTGCCGCTCTTCCCGCCGAACGGCTGCACCCCGCCGCGGCTGTTGAGCCAGATCATGATCTCGGTGCCGTCCGGCTGACCGGCCGTGGTCGGCGTCGAGTTGATCCACAGGTCGTACGCGACGTCGTAGGCGCCGGACGCCGGTTGCACCGTGCTCCACGAGGAGACCGCGCTGCCCAGCTTGCTGATCTGGATCGGCATACCGCTGTTCGGCGTGCAGGCGCCCCAGTGGCAGCCCTTGAAGAGCGAGGGATACGTGGCGGGCGCACCGTTCGTCGGCAGGTTGAAGTCGGCCGTCGCCAGCGACCACGCGGTGCCGCTGGAGTACGTGACGCACTGCTGCGCGGTGGAGTTCCACTCGTTGGCCTGGAGCGTGTACTCGCCACCGGCCACCGGGAGGGTGCCCTGCGGCGCGCAGGTCGTGACGGGGTCGGCGTGCGCGGTCGTCGCGGTGGTCAGCGGCAGCAGCAGCGCCGCGACGGCGGCGAGCACCGCGACCGCCGGGCGCAGCCGGTGGAGCCGCCGGAGCGGATGGGGCCGGTTCCGACGGAGCGGACGGGGCGGACGGGGCAGCCGGGGCCGTGCGAGCGGCCCGGAACGAGGACGGGCGGGATGACGTGTCACTGGTAGGTCCCTTCACCAGTTCGCGGGGGGATGGGTGACGGCTCGGCAGCGCAGGGTGCAATGGGAGCGCTCCCATGCCACCGCGTTCATGAAGCCAGGCCCCTCCCCCGGCGTCAAGGGGCTCGGCGTGGCGGAGGGTCCCCGCCGTCCGCGTACCGCGAGACCACACCGTGCGCGCACAGCGAAAGGCCCCGCTCACGCGACGTCGGCGGGGCGGGGCGGTTCGGGGTCGGTCAGTCCGCGGCTCCGGCCGGGACGGGAGCGCCGCCGAGGTAGCAGCGGATCGCCGTGCCGTCGGGGGCGGCGTGGACGCGGACGAGGTCCGCGATGTGATTGACCATCAGCAGACCGCGCCCGCCCGGGCGGCCGTTCGGAGGCAGGCGGCGGCCGGCCATCGGGTCGCTGAGCCTGCCGCCGTCGCGGACCTCGCAGACCACCTGGTCGTTCTCGGTCCACAGCCGGATCGTGCCGGAACCGCCGCCGTGCAGAACGCTGTTGGTGATGAGTTCGGAGACCGCGAGGGCCAGGTCGTCCAGCCGGGCGCCGGTCAGGCCGAAGCCGCCCGCCAGCCGGACGGCGAAGCGCCGCGCGTCGCGCAGGCGTTGGTCGTCGAAGGCGAAGGACGCGGCGTCCCGCGGCTCGGGCAGCGGGGTGTTGCCGGAGGCGACGGCGTGGTCCGGCGCGTAGCGGTCGCTGGGCCGCTCGCGGCCCGCCTCGATCACCACCGGATGGGTGGCGTGCGCGTCGTCCAGGACGTCGGGGGCGAGCCCGGCCGCGTCGTACGGACACAGGATCGTCACCTGCCGCCCGGCGAAGGCGGTGTTGATCAACGCCTCGTGCTGGACGCAGGCCGGGTACTCCAGCGCGGTGCGCCCCGGCCAGATCGGCTCGCCGATGATCCGGACCGGACCCGGCGGCTGCGCGTCGCAGAAGGCGCGGAGCACGGCCGGAATGATGCGCCCGGGGTTGCGCCCGGCCTTGGTCATGTCGATGAAGCGCACGGCGCCCGCGTCGGACCCGAGGGCGGTACGCAGCAGGCCGAGTCCGACGGGCGGGGCCGCGACGGCGACCGGTTCGCCCGCGGCGAGGCCGTCCCGTACGAAGGGGACGGTGCCCTCCAGATACTCGCGCGCGCCGCGGTAGAACAGAGCGGGATGGGAGAAGTTCCGGGCAGGACTGATCACGGCGCCACCGTTCGCGACATCGCACGGCAGCGTCCCGGTGGCGTTTCCCACGCCTCTCGCGTCGGCCTCGGCGCCCCCTGACGCCGGCCGACCGCGATGTCCACCCTGAATGCCCCCTTCGGACACCTGCGGTTTTTTCGGACACCCCTTGACAGCGGTTTCGGACAACAGTGCTGTCACCGCCAGTATGCTCCTCGCCCGACGATCATCAACGCCGGGAGCCGCCTGGCCGCCGTACGCGCCCGCAGCGGGGGCCGCTCCCCCGGAGAACCGACCGGTCCCGCGCCACTCCGCACCGGTCCCGCACCAACTCCGCGCCGGTCCTACGCCACTCCGCGTGGCCGGAACTGGACGCTGATCCGCCCGCCCACCGCTCCCCGCGTCTTCGGCACCGCGTGATCCCAGGTCCGCTGGCAGGAGCCGCCCATCACGATCAGGTCGCCGTGGCCCAGCGGCTGCCGGACGGTGCTCCCGGCGCCCCCGCCGCCGCGCGGCCTGAGCAGCAGCGGGCGCGGCTCCCCCAGGGACACGATGGCGACCATCGTGTCGTGGGTGCCGCCGCGCCCGAAGCGGTCGCCGTGCCAGGCCACGCTGTCCCGGCCGTCGCGGTAGAAGCACAGTCCGGCGCTGACGAAGGGCTCGCCCAGTTCGGCCGCGTAGTGCGCGCTGAGCCGCGCGCGGGCGTCGGTGAGCACGTCGGCGGGCAGCGGGTCGCCCTCGCGGTAGTGGGCGAGGAGGCGGGGCACGGCCACCACGTTGTCGTACATCCGGCGCCGCTCCTCGCGCCAGGGGATCTCCGCGGCCAGTTCCGCGTAGAGGTCGTCGGCGCCGCTCAGCCATCCGGGGAGCGTGTCGATCCAGGCGCCCTGTCCGAGGTGGGTGCGGCGGGCTCCCTCCAGGTCACCGAGGCCCGGAGCGCCGCCGCCGAAGATGGACGCCTGCTGAGGGGACGGGTGGCTCATGCGCCGAGCCTACCTCGACTGTCGTACACCTGTTCTATTGTGTGCGGTGTGCCGAACGCGTGTGCCGGATGTCTGCCGGGCACACGTCGGGCATGCGTCGGGCATACGTCCGGCACACGCCGGGCGTTCCCGCCCGGTTCGCCGCAGGATGGAGAACATGCTGTTCGCCGAGGTCGCCCGTGTCTCGTACGAGGTCGCGCACACATCAGCGCGGACCCGCAAGACGGCGCTGCTGGCCGAGTTCTTCCGGGCCATGGAGCCCGAGGACGTGCCGGTCGCCATCGCGTATCTGGCCGGACGCCTGCCGCAGGGGCGGCTCGGCGTCGGCTGGGCGGCGCTGCGGGACCGCGCCGAGCCCGCCGCGGAGCCGACGCTGACCGTACGGGCGGTGGACGAGGCGCTGACGGCCGTCGGCGCGGTCGCGGGCGCCGGGTCGCAGGGCCGGCGGCGGGACCTGCTCCAGGGCCTGCTGGGCGCGGCGACCGAGCGGGAGCAGGAGTTCCTGGTCGGGCTGCTCACCGGCGAGGTCAGGCAGGGCGCGCTGGACGCCGCGGCGGCGGAGGGCCTGGCCGCCGCGACCGGCGCGCCTGCCGCCGGCGTACGCCGCGCGGTGATGCTCGCGGGCGCCCTCGAACCGGTCGCGCGGGCCCTGCTGGCGCGCGGCCCCGACGCGCTCACCGAATTCGCCCTCGCGGTCGGCCGGCCGCTGCTGCCGATGCTGGCGTCCTCCGCCAAATCGGTCGCCGAGGCGGTCGCCAAGGCGGGGCCCTGCGCGATCGAGGAGAAGATCGACGGCATCCGTGTCCAGGTGCACCGCGACGGCGAGTCGGTCCGGATCTTCACCCGCACGCTGGACGACATCACCGAGCGCCTGCCGGAGGTCGTCGCGGCCGTCCGCGCGCTGGGCGCGGACCGTTTGGTCCTGGACGGCGAGGTGCTGGCGCTCGGCCCGGACGGGCGGCCCCGGCCGTTCCAGGAGACCGCGGGCCGTGTCGGCTCCCGCGTCGACGTGTCGGCGGCGGCCCGCGCCCTGCCGCTGACGGCGGTCTTCTTCGACGTGCTCGCCGTCGGCGACGGGGACGCCACCGAGGACCTGCTCGACCGGGGCTACGACGAGCGGCACGCGGTGCTGGCCGGGCTCCTCCCCGAGGAGCTGCGGGTCCGGCGGACCGTCGTGTCGGACCCGGCGGACGAGGCGGAGCTGCGGGCCGCCGAGGACTTCTGGCGGGCCACGCTGGACCGCGGGCACGAGGGCGTGATGGTCAAGGCCGCCGACAGCGGCTACGCGGCCGGTCGGCGCGGCGCGTCCTGGATCAAGGTCAAGCCGGTGCACACCCTCGACCTGGTGGTACTGGCCGTCGAGTGGGGCCACGGCCGCCGCACCGGAAAGCTCTCCAACCTCCACCTGGGCGCGCGCGACGGCGACGGCTTCGCCATGCTCGGCAAGACCTTCAAGGGCCTGACGGACGCGCTGCTCGACTGGCAGACCGAGCGGCTGCTCGCCCTGGCGGTCGGCCCGACCGATGGATACGTGGTCACCGTGCGCCCCGAACTGGTCGTCGAGATCGCCTACGACGGCCTCCAGACCTCGACCCGCTACCCGGCGGGCGTCACCCTGCGCTTCGCCCGCGTCGTGCGCTACCGCGAGGACAAGACGGCGGCCGAGGCCGACACGCTGGAAGCGGTACGGGCGGCGCACGGCGGGACGTGACGCGGACGGACAGCGGGACGTGACGCGGACGGACGGCGTACGGCCGGACGTGCCGCGGACCGCCGGGCGGCGCGCCCTCCCGGTCAGGCGGCGCCCCGTCCCGAGCAGTCGGTCACGCGGTCACGCGGTCACGCGGCGCCGTGGTTCTCCAGCCGGAAGCGCGCCTCCTGCTCCTGGTCGCCCGCCGCGGTGCCGACCACCCGGACGGTGAACGCCTCGGCCAGGCTCTCCCGCAGCCGGTCCACCGCGCGGTAGCCGCCCTGGGCCGTGACCGTCAGCGACTCGCCGAGCCGCGCGGGTCCCGGCACCCCGAGGGTGCGGGACACGTCGAAGGTGGCACTCCAGACCATCGGCCGCCCGTCCGCGGAGTCCTGCGGGATGTCGTCGGGCTCTCGGTCCGAGGCGAAGCTGGTGTTCAGAGCGTCGAGAACGGTCTGCGCGTCCTCCTTCGCGCAACCGTCGAAGGTGACCGCTACCTGGGCTGACTCGTCTTGCGCCGTACTCACGGGGATTCCTTTCGGAGGAGGATGGTGGCGCGCGCACCCGATTTGCGCCACGGTCAGCACTTTTCCGCTGCGGGGCGGGCAAAACCCACGACTCCCGCGAATGGCGGCGTCCGCCACAATCAGAGGATGCCCCGACGTCAGAACCGCCGCCCGGCGGCCACCCGGCTCTCCCCGACGGCTCCCTGCCCGTGCGGACGGCCCGCCGCGTACGACGACTGCTGCGGCGCCCTGCACCAGGGACGGTCCGCCGCCACGACCGCGGAGCAGCTCATGCGGTCGCGGTACGCCGCCTTCGCCGTACGCGACGCCGCCTATCTGCTGCGTACGTGGCACTCCGGCACCCGGCCGCCGGGCCTGCGCTTCGACGGGGACGTGCGGTGGACCGGCCTCGACATCCTCGGTTCGACCGGCGGCACCGCCTTCCACACCGAGGGCACCGTCGAATTCCGCGCCCGCTTCCTGGCCGACGGCCAACCGGGTGACCAGTACGAGAACAGCCGCTTCGGCCGCGAGGACGGTGCGTGGGTGTACGTCGACGCGCTGCCCGAGCGCAGCGGATGACGGCCCTCGACCCGGCCGTACGCGCGGCCCTGGCGCGCGAGCTGCTGGACGCGCTGGCGGCGTACTGCCCCGGCTCCCGGACCCGGCTGCGCGGCTCGCTGGCCTCGGGCACCGCCGACGCCTACAGCGACATCGACCTCGAATGGACCGTGCCGGGCGACCGCTTCGCCCACTGCGTCGACACCGCCGCCGTGGCGTTGGGCCGCGTCCGGCCGCTGGCCTCGCTCCGCGTCGACCCGGAGTCGGCCGCCGCCATGGGCGAGCGGCTGCTCTTCGCCGCCTTCCGCGGTCTTCCGCTCTTCTGGCGCCTGGACCTGTCCGTCCGCGCGGAGCCGGCCGGGTCGGCCACCGTGCCCGCGGCGCCCGCCACCGCCTGGTCCCCGGCCGCCAGCGCCCTGGCCAACGCCGTCGCCACCGTCAAGATGCTGCGCCGCGGCCGTCCCGATGTCGCCCGCGGCCTGCTCACCCGCGGTCTCGCGCGCGTCGGCGCGCCCGACCACCTCACCGACGGCGCCCTCGCCGACGTCCTGCGGCTGACGGCCGCCGCCGTCGCGTGCGACCCGTCGCAGGCCGGTCTGGCCGCCGCCGTGTCGGCGCTCGCCGAGAGCGGCTGCGCCCCTGAAGGCGGCTCCTAGGCCACCGGGCGGCGGGCGTCGTAGGCGACGAAGCCGCGCTGGAAGAGGCCGATCAGCGCGATGGCCGAGATGCACGCCAGGCCGCCGCCGACGACGGCGACGGTGGGCGTGAACAGGTCGGAGACGGAACCCGCGAGGAAGTCGCCGAGGCGGGGGCCGCCGACCACCACGACGAGGAAGACGCCCTGGAGGCGCCCGCGCATGTCGTCGGGGGCGGCGGATTGCAGCATGGTGTTGCGGAAGACCATCGAGACGGTGTCGGCGCAGCCCGCGAAGGCCAGGAAGAGCAGGCCCAGCCAGAGGTTGCGGGTGAGGCCGAAGACGGCGACGGCCGCGCCCCAGGAGCCGACGGCGAGCAGCACGGCGAAGCCCTGGCGGTGGACCCGGCCGAGCCAGCCGGAGAAGACGCTGCCGAGGAGCGCGCCGACGGCGGGGGCGGCGGCGAGCAGGCCGACGGTGCGGGTGTCGCCGCCGAACCAGAGCCCGGCGACGGCGGGGAACAGCACGCGGGGCTGGGCGAGCACCATGGCGGCGAGGTCGGAGACGAAGGTGGTGCGCAGATTGGGCCGGGCGGCGAGGTAGCGCAGGCCCTCGATGACCGACGGGCGGCGACGGGCCGCGCCGTCCCCTTCGCCGGGGAGCATCGCGGGCAGCCGCCACATCGCGTAGAGGGAGGCGCTGAAGGCGGCGACGTCGACGGTGTACGCGGCCTGGTAGCCCCAGGCGCCGACGAGGACGGCGCCGAGCATGGGTCCCGCCATCTGGCCGACCCCGCCCGCGAGCGAGGCCAGCGCGTTGGCGGCGGGCAGCCGCTCGGGCGGCAGCAGGCGCGGGATCATCGAGGAGCGGGCGGGCGAGTTCATCGCGAAGCAGACCGCCTGGAGCGCGACGACGGCGTAGAGCAGTGCCACGGACCTGAGATGGCCGAAAGCCGCCGCGGCCAGCACGCCGGAGCAGACGGTGGAGCCGGCGGCCGTGATCAGGCCGAGCTTGCGCCGGTCGACCGCGTCGGCGACGGCGCCGCCGTACAGGCCGAAGACGATCAGCGGGACGAGCGAGAAGAGGCCGACCAGGCCGACGTAGAAGCTGGAGCCGGTGATCGCGTAGACCTGGAGCGAGACGGCCATCGCGGTCATCTGAGAGCCGATGTACGACACGGTGTTGCCGAACCACAGGCGGCGGAAGTCCGGGTGCTCGCGCAGCGGGCTCACATCGGCCAGCAACCGTCGGCGGGGCTTGGCCGACGGCGCGGACATCTCCGGCTCTCCGGATATTTCAGGCGCGCGTGACCCGGATGGCGCACGCAGGCCCCTCGTCTCGGTCCTCTTCGCTGTTGAGCACGAGGAACCGTAGCAACCATGCGCCGCACGGCAGCGGCCAGGGCCGGTTTCGCACGCGCGCACGGCACTTCGCCACTGTGCGTAGCGCGCCGGAAACCGGCTGGTGACGGAGGACGGGCAGGCTTACGCTGTGCGGGACGAACCGGTCTCAGGGGATGTACCGAACCCCGGGGCCCGTCCCGGAACGAGTCGCCCACCTCGGCCGCGCTCCGGTCCTCCCCTTCGCCCCCGGGCGTGGGGGGCCCAAGGCGCCACCGCGTCCGTACCGCCCGAAGAGCCATCCCACCGGGCGCCGGGCGCGGTCGGACGGCCGCGTCGGGTGTCGCCGGTCCACGCGACGCAAAGGAGTGCGCGGTGTCACCTGATCAACTGAAGCGCAATGAGTCGGCCGAACGAGGCGGCGACGGTGCCTCGCTCCTGGCCGAGGAACGCCCCCTGGACGCCTGGTCCCGGTGCGCGCCGATCCGCCTCGCCGGTTACGAGGACGATCTGACGGAGACCCACATCCTGCGCGGCATCGACTAGAAGGCCGCCCGGACGACACCGCGTCCGACAAGCAGTCAGCTGTCGACCTGTCGCCGCGTCATGTCGTGGCGACAGGTCGACTCATCGGTACGTCGGTACGTCGACACCCGGTGTTCGACAACCGGCCGCCCGGCGCCCGCGCGAGCGGCATTCCCTCGGCACGGCGGCGAAGACGAGTCGAACATCACGTTCACCGGCCCCCGTTGTGGACATGAGTGTCATGTACCGTGAAGGGACTACTACTTCGCACCCCTCGACCCCTATCCGGGGCCTGCGCAAAGACGCGACGAAGAAGAGGGTGCGGCCCGGCAGGCAATTTTTTTCGCCGCTCTCACGCATGGAACAGCGTGGGCCGGGCAGGCGCGTCCCGACTTCGCCGACATCGAGGAGTACGACGATGCTGATGGCCCACCCGACCGTCCTTCGGAACCTGGTGGAACGCTACGAGACGCTGACCGCTGAGGTCGAGACGGCGAAGTCCGTCGACCCGCGCGTGCGGCAGCAGCTCCAGGACACGGCGTACACGCTGTGCGTGTCGACCGGCACCCGGGAGATCGCCCCGGCGCTGGCCGCCGCCCGCGTGCACATGGAGCGCCACCTGTTCATGGACGAGGACGACGAGACCGAGGACGCTTCGGCGGCCTGAAGCCGGACCCCACGACAGACGTCACAGCGGCGGCGACACCTCACGGTGTCGCCGCCGCTGTCGTGTCGGGACAATCCGTTACCACGTTCCATCGGCCGCTCATGGGTAATTCATAGGAATAGCGGAACCGATAGCCGGAATACCGGGAAAAGCGCTGGCCGCACGTCCTGTCGGCCCGTCAGGGACGGGGCCGCGACACGGTCACTCGTTGGGGTGATTTATCCGTCGGCCATGACCTGATTGGCCCTGAGCGCGTTGTCTCCGGTGCGGGCATGCGGCCCGTGAGGATTTCCGGAAGGCAGGAAAGCGTATGAACAGGGTTGCCCAGAAGGGACTCGTCACCGCCATGGTCGCCGGCGGTCTGTTGGCGGGCGCCGGGTATGCCCAGGCCGATTCGGCCGCCCAGGGTGACACCACCGGATCGCCCGGTGTCCTGTCGGGCAATTCGGTGGAAGTGCCCGTCTCCATTCCGGTGAATGTATGCGGAAATACGATCAATGTGATCGGTTTGCTGAATCCGGTGACGGGCAACGCGTGCGCCAACACCTCGGCTCCGGCCGCCACGCACTCCTCCCCCGGCGCCAGGCCGGGACGGCACGCGGGCGCACCGGCCGATGAGCGCGCCGTCCCCGCCGGGACGAACTCGGGCTCGGGCGGCGGCGCACACGCGGCGGGCGGCACCCGTAACTCGCCCGGCCTGCTGTCGGGCAACAGCATCCGGCTGCCGATCGACGTGCCCGTCAACATCACCGGCAACAGCGTCAATGTCGTCGGGATCGGCAACCCCTCCACGGGCAACACCTCGACGAACGGCTCGACCCCGCCGGTCGTCAAGCCCACTCCGGTGCCGACCACCCCGCCCGCCCCGGCCCACACTCCGGTTCCCGCGCCGCCGAACGTCGAGGACCCCGCGGCCCCGACGCTGGCGCACACCGGTGCGGACGGCCTGCCGTACACCGCCGGTGGCAGCGCCGCCCTGCTGCTCGGCGGCGTCGTGCTCTACCGCCGTTTCCGGCCCGGCCGCGGCTGAACCGGCAGCGGTGCGACGTCCGGGGCCGCTTCCGGCGTCTTCGACGCCGCCGGGGCCTCCGGCGGCGGCGCGGCCTTGCCGTCCAGTGCCCGCTGGGCGTTGAAGTGGGCACCGACCAGCAGGGCCAGGTTGGAGAACCACAGCCACACCAGGAAGACCACGGTGCCGGCCAGCGGGCCGTAGAGCCGGTTGTACGTGCCCGCGCGGGCGGTGTACGCGGCGAATCCGACCGAGGTCAGCAGCCACAGCAGGACGGCGAGGGCGCCGCCGGGGGCCATCGCGCGCAGGCCGCGGGTGCCGCGGGGACCTGAGCGGAAGAGCACCAGGACCAGCGCGGCGGCCAGCACCAGCAGCAAGGGCCAGCGCAACACCCGCCAGGCGGTGATCACGGGGGTGTTCATGTGCGGCAGCTCCCCTATCCGGTGGGCGACCTCGCCGCTGACCACCAGGCTGCTGGCGCTGCACACCAGCAGGACGAGCAGCGCCACCGAGGTGATCACGATGCGCGGGGCGGTGCGCCAGGCGGGGCGGTGGTCGGTCACCCGGTACATCGAGTGCAGGGCGCGCCGGAAGACGCTGGAGTAGCTGCACGCCGACCAGACGGCGCCCGCGCTGCCGATGATCACCAGGGAGAGGGTCGCGGACCGGTCGTCGGCCATGTCCTGGAGCGCGGAGGCGACGATCGGCCGGGACGCGGTCGGGAGCAGGGAGGTGACCTCGGAGGCCAGCTGGTTCTCCGAGGCACCGCCCGCCAGGCCCAGCACCGACACGGTGACCAGCAGCGCGGGGAAGAGCGCGAGCACCGCGTAGTACGTGAGGGCCGCCGCCCGCTCCGTGGCGTCCTCCTCCCATGCCGCCCCTATGGCGCGGCCGAGGGCCCGGATGGCGCGGAAGGTCGCGACGGTCTTCGGCAGCCGTCTTCTGTCAGCCGGCCGCGTGCCGCGGACCGCGCTGTCCTCAGTGGTCAAAAGTGCCCCTCACAGCGTCGAGCGATAGGCGACCTGTGGCCCGCAGTGACGTATGCCCGGTGCCGGTCCACCCATGTGCGCCTTTCCGGGTACTGCCCGCCGCGGGGTCGCGGCACCTATCGTCGGCAGCGAACAGTGGCCGAACGCTGGGCACACGACGAAGGGAAGGACCGGACATGGCACAGGAAGTCCGCGCAGTGATCGCACCGGGCAAGGGCGAGCCGGTACGGGTGGACACGGTGGTGGTGCCGGATCCGGGGCCGGGCGAGGCGGTGGTGCGGATCCAGGCGTGCGGGGTCTGCCACACCGACCTGCACTACCGGGAGGGCGCGATCAACGACGACTTCCCGTTCCTGCTCGGGCACGAGGCCGCCGGCGTGGTCGAGACCGTCGGCGACGGCGTCACCGAGGTCGCGCCGGGCGATTTCGTGATCCTCAACTGGCGGGCCGTGTGCGGCCGGTGCCGCGCGTGTCTGCGCGGGCGCCCCTGGTACTGCTTCGACACCCACAACGCGAAGCAGAAGATGACGCTCAAGGACGGCACGGAGCTGTCGCCCGCGCTGGGCATCGGCGCCTTCGCGGAGAAGACGCTGGTAGCGGCCGGGCAGTGCACGAAGGTCGACCCGGCGGTGTCGGCGTCGGTGGCCGGGCTGCTCGGCTGCGGGGTGATGGCCGGGATCGGCGCGGCGCTCAACACCGGGAACGTGGGCCGCGGCGACTCGGTCGCGGTCATCGGCTGCGGCGGCGTCGGCGACGCGGCCGTGGTGGGATCGCGGCTGGCCGGTGCGGCCAGGATCATCGCCGTCGACATCGACGACCGCAAGCTCGCCACGGCGTCCGCGATGGGCGCCACGCACACCGTCAACTCCCGCGACCGTGACGCCGTGGAGGCGATCCGCGAGCTGACCGGCGGGAACGGCGCCGACGTCGTGATCGACGCGGTCGGCCGCCCGGAGACGTACAAGCAGGCGTTCTACGCGCGCGATCTGGCCGGGACGGTGGTCCTGGTGGGGGTGCCGAGTCCGGAGATGACGCTGGAGCTGCCGCTGTTGGACGTGTTCGGCCGCGGCGGCGCGCTGAAGTCGTCGTGGTACGGCGACTGCCTGCCGTCGCGGGACTTCCCGATGCTGATCGACCTGCATCTCCAGGGGCGCCTGGACCTGGGCGCGTTCGTCACGGAGACCATCGCGCTGGACGAGGTGGAGGCGGCGTTCGCGCGGATGTCCGAGGGCGACGTATTGCGTTCGGTCGTGGTGCTGTAGCGGCTCTAAGGTGAAGGCGGGCGCATGCGCGATGAGGCGCATGCGCGCACCTGTACTGCGAAGACGTCATTTCGAGGAGCCTTCAATGGCGCTGCCGCAAGGCACGCTCAGCCACCGCTACCGCGGCGAACACCCCGTCCGTACCCTCCTCTACCTCTTCGAACCCGACCGTCGCCGGGTCGGGTTCGCCGTACTCGCCTTTTTCGCCAAGCACACCCCCGTCTGGCTGCTGCCGCTCATCACGGCCAACGTGGTCGACGTCGTCGTGCAGCACCGGCCGATATCGGTGCTGTGGTGGAACTCGGCCGTCCTGCTGGTGATCCTCAGCCTCAACCTCCCGCTGCACCTGGCGTACGTGCGCTGCATGCAGGGCTCGATCCGCAGGACCGGCACCCGGCTGCGCACGGCGATCTGCCAGCGGATGCAGCAGCTCTCCATCGGCTACCACTCCCGTGTCAGCGCCGGCGTGCTCCAGGCCAAGGTGATCAGGGACGTCGAGACCATCGAGACGGCGGCGCAGCAGACCGCCGACAACGGTCTGGCCGCGATCGCCACCCTGAGCGGCGGCCTGGTGGTGATCGGCATCCAGGCGCCCGCCTTCCTGCCGGTCTATCTGATCGTGGTGCCCGCCTCCGCGATGCTGGTGGTGCGGCTGCGCCGCCGGTTGCGGCACGACAACGAGTCCTTCCGCCAGCAGGTGGAGCAACTGTCCTCGCGGGTCAGCGAGATGACGACCCTGATCCCCATCACCCGTGCGCACGGCCTGGAGAACACCGCACTGCACCGGGTGGACCGCACGCTGGGCGAGGTGCTGCACGCGGGGCTGCGGCTCGACCGGCTCAACGGCTGGTTCGGCTCGCTGGCCTGGATCCTGCTCAACGCGATCGGTGTGGCCTGCCTGGCGGGCTCGGCGCTGGTCGCCTACTACGGCTGGCTGAACGTTTCGGCGGGCACCGTGGTGATGCTCAGCGCGTACTTCTCCAGCCTCACCGGGTCGGTGACCACGCTGCTGACGCTGACCCCGCAGATCGGCAAGGGCCTGGAGTCGGTCCGCTCGATCGGCGAGGTGCTCCAGGCGCCCGACCTGGAGCAGAACGACGGCAAGGCCGAAGTGAAGGGCGTGGTGGGGCACTTCGAGTTCCGCGGGGTCGGCCACACCTATCCCGAGAGCGACCGGCCCTCGCTGGTCGACTTCGATCTGGACGTGCGGCCGGGCGAGACGGTCGCCCTGGTGGGCGGTTCCGGCGCGGGCAAGTCGACCGTGCTCAATCTGGTGATCGGCTTCCTGCGGCCGACGCATGGGCGGATTCTGCTCGACGGCGTCGACATGGAGGATCTGGACCTGCGCGACTACCGGACCTGGCTGTCGGTGGTGCCGCAGGACTCGATCCTGTTCGAGGGCACCGTCCGCGACAACGTCACCTACGGCATGACCGATGTGCCGGAGGAGAGGGTCAGGGCGGCGCTGCGGGACGCCAACGCGCTGGAGTTCATCGACCGGATGACCCACGGTCTCGACACCGTCGTCGGTGAGCGGGGCGCCCGCCTCTCCGGCGGGCAGAAGCAGCGGCTGGCCATCGCCCGTGCGCTGATCCGCGACCCGCGCGTGCTGGTCCTGGACGAGGCGACGTCCGCGCTCGACTCCCGCTCGGAGGCGCTGGTCCAGCAGGCGCTGACCCGGCTGGTGCGCGGCCGTACGGTCTTCGTGGTGGCCCACCGGCTGTCCACGATCCGCAACGCCGACCGTATCGTCGTCCTGGACGAGGGCCGTATCGCGGAAGTCGGGCCGCACGCCGAGCTGGTGCGCGGCGGCGGCGCGTACGCGGGTCTCCAGGCCGCCCAACTGGCCTGAGCCGCCCGCGCGTCGAAGGGCCTGTCGTCCCTCACCCGACGGAGCGGAGCACGCGCTCCGGTGTCGCTCCGTCGGGTGGAGGGCGCGGCCGTCAGCCGTTCAGCGCACGGGCGACGATGGCCTGTGCCTCCTCCTGGACGGTGGCGAGGTGGTCGTCGCCGAGGAAGGACTCGGCGTAGACCTTGTAGACGTCCTCCGTCCCCGAGGGCCGCGCGGCGAACCAGGCGTTGTCGGTGCTGACCTTGATGCCGCCCAGGGCCGCGTTGTTGCCGGGGGCGTGGGTGAGCACGGAGGTGACGGGGTCTCCGGCGAGTTCGGCGGCGGGCACCTGCTTGGGCGAGAGCTCGGCGAGTACGGCCTTCTCCTCGCGGGTCGCGGGCGCGTCGATCCGCGCGTAGGAGGGGGCGCCGAAGCGCTCCGTGAGGTCCGCGTAGTGCTCGGACGGGGTGCGGCCGGTGACGGCGGTGATCTCGGCGGCCAGCAGTGCCAGCAGGATGCCGTCCTTGTCGGTGGTCCACACCGAGCCGTCGCGCCGCAGGAAGGACGCGCCCGCCGACTCCTCGCCGCCGAAGGCCAGGGTGCCGCCGAGCAGCCCGTCCACGAACCACTTGAAGCCGACCGGGACTTCGGTCAGCGGACGGCCGAGGTCGGCCACCACCTTGTCGATCATCGAGGAGGACACCAGCGTCTTGCCGATCGCCAGGTCGGGCCGCCACTGCTCGCGGTGCCGCGACAGGTAGGAGATGGCGACGGCCAGGTAGTGGTTGGGGTTCATCAGGCCGCCGTCGGGCGTGACGATGCCGTGCCGGTCGGCGTCCGCGTCGTTGCCGGTGGCGATGCGGTACTCGTCCTTGCGGGCGATCAGCGACGCCATCGCGTACGGCGACGAGCAGTCCATCCGGATCTTGCCGTCCCAGTCGAGCGTCATGAAGCGCCAGGTGGGGTCGGCGACCGGGTTCACCACGGTCAGGTCGAGGCCGTGCCATTCGGCGATCCGGCCCCAGTACTGGACCGACGCGCCGCCCAGCGGGTCCGCGCCGATCGTGACGCCCTCGCGCCGTACGGTCTCCAGGTCGAGCACCGACGGCAGGTCGTCCACGTAGCGGCCGAGGAAGTCGTAGCGCCCGGTGGTGTCGGCGGCGAGCGCCCGGGTGTACGGGACGCGGCGCACGCCCTTGAGGCCGTCGGCGATCAGCTCGTTGGCCCGGTCCTGGATCCAGCCGGTGGCGTCGGAGGCGGCGGGGCCGCCGCTCGGCGGGTTGTACTTGAAGCCGCCGTCCGCGGGCGGGTTGTGCGAGGGGGTGACGACCACGCCGTCGGCGAGGTGGGTGGTACGGCCCCTGTTGTACGACAGGATCGCGTGCGAGACGGCCGGGGTGGGCGTCCAGCCGTCGCTCTCGTCGATCAGCACCGAGACCTCGTTGGCGGCGAAGACCTCGAGCGCGGTGACCCGCGCGGGCTCGGACAGCGCGTGCGTGTCGGCGCCGAGGAAGAGCGGTCCCGTGGTGCCCTGCCCGGTGCGGTAGTCGCAGATCGCCTGGCTGGTGGCGGCGATGTGGTCCTCGTTGAACGCGGTGTTCAGCGACGAGCCGCGGTGCCCCGAGGTGCCGAACGCCACCCGCTGGCCGGTCTCGCCGGGGTCCGGGTGCAGCGCGTAGTAGGCCGTGATCAGGCGGGGTACGTCCACCAGGTCGTCCGGCCGTGCCGGTGTTCCGGCGCGCTCGTGCGGCATCCGCGTCTCCTTCGCTGCGTCATCGGTCGGGCCTGCCCTGACCATTCTTACCCCCGATGCGCGCCGGTGATCAGCGGGCGCGGTCGCGGTCGCGTGGCGGGCACGGTCGGGAATGCGCGGCGGGCGTGGTCGGGGTCGCTTGGCGGGCGCGGTCGGGGGTGGGCGGCGGGCGCGGTCGCGGGTGCGCGGCGGGCACGGTTTTCACGGTTGCCGCGGCGCGGGGCCGCGACACTCACGCCTCGGCTCCCGGCGCTCTATGGTGACGGTCATGAGTAATCCGGAGCCGCCCGCCGAGGGTGTGCGGCTCTCCTCGGCGACCGGGCGCTGGGTGCTGGCCTGCTCGGTGCTCGGCTCGGGCATGGCGATGCTGGACGGCACCATCGTCAACATCGCGCTCCCCCGGATCGGGGAGGGCCTCGGCGCGACCCTGGCGGCGCTCCAGTGGACCGTCAACGGCTATCTGCTGACGCTCGCCGGGCTGATCCTGCTCGGCGGCGGCCTCGGTGACCGGTTCGGGCGCAGGAAGGTCTTCGTCATCGGCGTCGTCTGGTTCGCCCTGGCGTCCGCGCTGTGCGGCGCGGCGCCCGACAGCGGCGTGCTGATCGCGGCGCGGGCGCTCCAGGGCGTGGGCGGGGCGCTGCTGACGCCCGGTTCGCTCGCCCTGGTGCAGTCCACGTACCGCCCGCAGGACCGCGCGAAGGCGGTCGGCGCCTGGTCGGGCCTCGGCGGCGTGGCGGGCGCGATCGGCCCGTTCCTCGGCGGCTATCTGGTGGACGGTCCCGGCTGGCGGTGGATCTTCCTGATCAATCTGCCGCTGGCGGCGGTCGTGGTGGCCATCGCCGTCCGGCACGTGCCGGAGAGCCGCGACCGTACGGCGAGCGGGAGCTTCGACATCCTGGGCGCGGTACTGGCCGCGCTCTGCCTCGCGGGCGTCACCTACGCGCTGATCAGCGCGTCCGGCCACCCCTCCCCCGTCGCGGTCGCCGTGCCCGCGGCGGCGGGTCTGGCGTGCGGCTGGGCCTTCCTGCGCACCGAGCGACGCCGCCCGTCCCCGATGCTGCCGCTGTCGGTCTTCGCCTCGAAGCTGTTCACCTCGATGAATCTGGTGACGCTCTGTCTGTACGCGGCCATCGGCGGGGTGTTCTTCGTGCTGCCGGTGCAGCTCCAGATCGCCGCCGGGTACAGCGCGCTGCGCGCCGGTCTCGCCACGCTGCCGGTGACCGTCCTGATGCTGCTGCTGTCCGCGCCCGCGGGCGCGCTCGCCCAGCGGATCGGGCCGCGCTGGCCGCTGACGGTCGGTCCGCTGGTCACCGCGTGCGGCCTGCTGCTGCTCACGCGCGTGTCGCCGGACACCTCCTCGTACGTCGTCGACGTGCTGCCCGCCGTCGTCGTCCAGGGGCTCGGCATGTGCCTGTTCGTGGCGCCGCTCACCGCGACCGTGCTGGCCTCGGTGGAGGTCGACCACGCGGGGGTGGCCAGCGGGGTGAACAACGCGGCGGCCCGCGTGGCGCAACTGCTGATCGTCGCGGCCCTCCCCCTGGCCGTCGGCCTGTCCGACCACGCCTACCGGTCGCCGCACGCGGTGAACTCGGCGTTCGGGAAGGCGATGCTGATCTGTGCGGGCCTGTGCGCCGTCGCCGCGGTGCTGGCCGCGGTGCTGGTGCCGTCGGGTGCGCTGCGCGAGGACGGGGCGAAGGGGCCGCTCGCGCAGCCGGAGTGCGCGCCGCACTGCGGTGTGCTGGCGCCCCCGGTCGAGCCGGGCCGGCCCGAGCGGCCCGGACAGCCGGAACAGCCCGCCTGAGAGGCGGGGTAGCCGAGGGGGCAGTTCGTAAGGGCCGGACCGCCGGGGCCGGACCGTGAGGTCCAGACCGCCGGGGTCAGTCCGCTCGGGTCAGTCCGGCGGGGTCCGTTCGGTGAGGAGCAGTTCCAGGACGGGGAGCGCCGCGTCCAGCGTCGCGCGCTGCTCGTCGGTGAGCCACGCCATCCTCCGGGCGAGCAGTGCCGCCCGCTCGCGGCGGATGCGCTCCAGCAGGGCGCGCCCTTCCGGGGTGATGCTGACAAGCCAGGAGCGGCCGTCGGAGGGGTCGGCCTCCTTGCCGATCAGCCCGGCCTCCGACAGCGGCCTGACCGTACGGGTCAGGGAGGGGGCGGCGACCTGTTCGCGGGCGGCGAGTTCACCGAGCCGGATGGGGCCGAACTGCCCGATCCTGGCGAGCGCGGAGAGCTGCGCGTACGTCAGGTTGAGGTCGTCGGCGGACGCCTGGGCGAGCTGGCGGTAGAGCCGGGCCACGATCAGCGCGACCGCGGCCGGAGTGGCGCCCCCGCGCCCGTCGGTGTGGTCCATGGCGGGGGGCGCCTCCTCGGTCGGTTCGGTTACTCCTGCGGGGCGTGGGCCGCGCGGACGGCGCGGCTGCGGATCAGTGACGCGCCCGCCGCGACCAAGGACATCACGATGGCCAGGGCGAACACCACCACGAGGCCGTCGTGGAACGGCCCGGAAATCAGGTGCGGGAAGAATTCACGGCCGGTGAGCGTGTGCTGGTTGGCCGCCGGGAGCTTGCCGAGCAGGTCGGGGCCGAGCAGGTGCTGGATCGGGTTGTAGCCGAGGAAGGCCGCGAAGAGCGTGCCGACCGGCGGCAGATTGGCGATCTCGTGCGCGTTGGCCCCCGGCACGCCCTGGGCGACCAGGCCGCTGCTGAGGGTGCCGGGCAGCGAGCGGGCGAGTCCGGCGACCATGAGCGAGAAGAACACGCCGATGGAGAGCACCATGCCCGCGTTCTGGAAGGTGGCGCGCATGCCGGAGGCGGCGCCGCGGGCCTCGGCGGGCACGCTCGCCATGATGATCGAGGTGTTCGGCGCCGCGAACAGACCGCCGCCGACCCCGTTGAGGAAGATCAGGAACGCGAAGGCCAGATAGTTGAAGTCGGTGGGGAGCAGCAGCAGTCCCGCGAAGGACGCGGCCATCACGACGAATCCGGCGGCGGCGAAGAGCCTGGCGCCGTACCGGTCGGAGAAGTAGCCCGCGATGGGCCCGGAGACCAGGAAGCCGACGGTGAGCGGCAGCAGGAAGATACCGGCCCACAGCGGGGTGTCGACGTAGTCGTAGCCGTGCAGGGGCAGCCAGATGCCCTGGAGCCAGATGATCAGCATGAACTGGAGGCCGCCGCGGGCGATGGAGCCGAGCAGGGTGGCCGCGTTGCCGCCCGCGAAGGCCACGTTGCGGAACAGGCCGAGCGGGAACATCGGCTCGCGCACCTTGGCCTCGACGAGGCAGAAGACGGCGAGCATCGCGACGCCGCCGATCAGGCCCGCGAGCACCCAGGGGTTGGTCCAGCCCATGGTGTGGCCGCCGTAGGGCTGGATGCCGTAGGTGATGCCCGCGAGCAGCGCGGTCAGGCCGACGGCGAAGGTGACGTTGCCCCACCAGTCGACTCTGGCCTTGCGGCGGACGCCGGTCTCGTGGAGCGAGCGGTAGGCCCAGACGGTGCCGATCAGGCCGATCGGGACGTTGACCCAGAAGATCGAGCGCCAGTCCCACTCGGAGAGCAGGCCGCCGAGGACCAGGCCGATGAAGGATCCGGCGATGCCCGCGACCATGTTCACGCCGAGCGCCATGCCGCGCTGGCGGGCCGGGAAGGCGTCGGTGATGATCGCGGCCGAGTTGGCCATCAGCATCGAGCCGCCGACGGCCTGGGCGACGCGCCAGCCGATCAGCCAGAGCGCGCCGCCGCCGCCCTGCATCGGGTCCAGGGAGAGGATCACCGATGTGACGGTGAAGATCAGGAAGCCGGAGTTGTAGATCTTGACCCGGCCGAGGATGTCCCCCAGCCGGCCGAGGGTGACCACGAGGACCGCCGTGACCAGCATGTATCCCATCAGCATCCAGAGCAGATAGCTGACGTTGCCGGGCTGGAGGGGGTCGAGGTGGATACCGGTGAAGATCGCGGGGAGCGAGATCAGCACGATCGAGGAGTTGATCGTGGCGATCAGCATGCCGAGCGTGGTGTTCGACAGTGCCACCCACTTGTAGCGCGGATGGTCGGCCGCTATGCGCGGTGGCCTCCGTTGTATTCGTGCCGCTGGCTCTTCGGCCGTCTTCTCGCTCGCCAACCCTCACACCCCACAGGTCGCGCAGGTACTTAACTTAGGTTAAGTAACTCTAACACCGAAGGGTGAACGGCCGACGCCGACGCCGACACCGACGCCGTCACCGCCTGCGCATCAGCAGCCCCCGCAGATACGCCGCCTGCCCGGCGTGCTGCAGGTCGTCGGAGACGACGCTGATCAGGCGTACACCCAGGGTCACCGGCGGATTCCAGCGCTTGTCCACGACGCGGTCGAGGTCGTCGTCGGTCAGCTCCCGCACATGGCGGACGGTGTTCTCGTATACGGCGTCGTGGTAGCCGGTGAGCAGGTCGGCGGAGCTCACCCGGACGGCGGCGACGTCGTCCGGACCGTCGCCGTAGCCGATCGCCCCGGCGGGGAAGGGCAGGTCGAAGCGGGCGTCCCAGCCCTGCGCGGTCCACGCCTGCTCGGTGCCCGCGACCTCGGCGACATGGTCGTCCTGGACGCGGGTCAGGTGCCAGATCAGCCAGCCGACGCTGTTGGCGCCCTCGTCCACGCGGAAGGCCAGCTCTTCGGGGGTGAGGCCGTCCACGGCGTCGTGGACCACTTCCTGGATCCGGCCGAAGGCGTCGGCCAGCAGTTCCGTGCTGTTCATCGGGGCTCCTCGTGAAGGATCGACAGCGGGCCACCGATGACAAGCGGCGGCGCCCCCTACTCCTTCCCGCCCCGCGCACATACTCCGCAATATCTCCGCACCGCAGATTTTTTACGTATCCACGTCGATTGTTTGCGAGGAGCCCGTAAGATCACTGCGATACAGCGCACCGGTCCCGGGCGGGTGACATCGTCCCCGCCCGGGACCGGTCGATTCGCCTGTCCGCTCAGCTAGCGCTCAGCGGACGCGCGGGTCACGAAGGCAGCGTCCACTGCTGGTTCGCGCCGCCCGCGCAGGTCCAGATCTGGAGCCGGGTGCCGTTGGCGGAGCTGGGCCCGGTCGCGTCCAGGCACTTGCCCGAGCCGGTGTTGACCAGGGTGCTGCCGCTGCGGGTCCACTTCTGGGCGGCCGTGCCGTTGCAGTCGTAGAGCTGCACCTGGCTGCCGTTGGCGGTGCCCGCCGCGGCCACGTCCATGCACTTGCCGAGCGCCTGGAGCGAGTTGTCGCTGCCGACCGTCCAGTTCTGCGCGGTGGTGCCGTTGCAGTCGTAGAGCTGGACCGCCGCGCCGTTGGCGCTGCTCGCGGAGGCCACGTCCACGCACTTGTTGGCGTAACCGGACCGGATCGGCCCGGTGGCGCCGCCGGTGGGCGGCGGAGTGGTGCCGCCGCCGGTGATGGCGTTGAAGATGCTGGAGAACTGGTACTGCGACTGGGGTGTGCCGCTGCACGAGTCCGACAACTGGCCGTTGGTGGCGCATGCCTTGTCACGGCCGAGCGACCAGAAGGACAGCTCCTGGATGCCGTTGTTCTTCGCGAAGGTCTCCAGCGACTGCGCGTTGGCGGTCGAGAAGACCTCGTTGGTCGAGTCGTTCACCCCGATCATGGGGGTGTTGCCCTCCATCGCCCAGAGCTGCGCGGAGGTCTTGGTGTTCCAGATGGCGCCGAGCTGGCTGTGCAGCGCGGTGGCCGCGCTGATGGCCGCCTGGCCCATGTCCATCGACGGCCCGTAGTCCATCGTCATGATGTTGACGAGGTTGACGTTGAGGCCGTTGCTCTTGGCGTTGTTCAGCAGGCTGAGCGAGTTGGACTCCAGGCCCGTGGGGTTGACCGGGAGCGTGTAGTCGATGTCGAGCTTCTTGCCGGCCGCCGCGTACTCCTGCTGGAGCTGCGCGAGGGCCTGGTTGCGCCGGTCGTTGGCGGTGGTGTTGTTGAGCGCGCCGCCCTCGATGTCGAAGTCGAGGCGGGTCAGGTTGAGTCCGTCGATCACGCGCTTGTACTGGGTCTTGAGCGCGGCGACCGACGTACAGGAGATGCCGATCTCGGTGCCGCCCGCGCCGCCGAAGGAGGCGATGACATCGCCGCCGCCGGACCGCAGGGTGTTGATGGCCGACGTCCAGCTCGCGTCGGTGACCGAGGTACTGCCGTTGAAGGTGGCGTTGCAGCCGCCGCCGTCGATGACGAACGCGAGGGTGAAGTACTTCAGCCCGGTGGCGTTCTTCACCGCCGCCAGCGCCGACGGGGAGTTCCAGACCTCGGCGTAGGGCGCCGCGTACTGCGCGGGGAAGCCGGGGCCCGGATTGGCCGCGGCCTGCGCCGGAGCGCCCGCGGCCAGCAGCAGTCCCGCCGCGAGTGCGGGGACGGCGGCGAGTGCGGTCAGCGCCTTGAGCCGAATGCGCGGTCTGTTCATGGGGGGAGACCTTCCGGTAGCGGACAGCCGGACCCGCGCACCCGGATCGGTTCTGATCCGTGAACGGCGGACTCCGACATGACTGAGGGCGCATCGGCGAAGGTAGGACTAGACCAATGCCACGTCAAGCCCTCACGTTCACCAACTGAAGACAACCGCACGCCTTTTGCTCTCCAACCCCGCCCGTGAACGCATGCGGGAGGTGCCCGCGTTCGAGAGCCGAACGCGGACACCTCCCAGCTGACGGCCGCTCCTCAGCGGCTGCCCTTAGTTGTTGACCTTGATGGTGAAGGTCGAGGTGGTGTTCTTGATGTCCTGGAAGTTGTCGCTCAAGTGCAGACCGTTGAAGGTGACGGAACCAACGGCCGGTCCCTGACCGGCCTCCGGCAGCTCATTGGCCCACAGACCGAATCCCGACTTCGCGTCGTACGCGTCACCGCTCTTGTGGGCACCGGTGATCGAGATGTTGGTCAAGATGGTGTCCGTGATCGGGAACTGCGGCTGACCGCCCACGTAGTTGGTCTGGAACATGATGCCGCTGTACGTCGGATCGGTGATGTCCACATCGCTGATGCGGATTCCCTGGAACACCTTCGAGGCCGAGAACAGCCAGATGGCGGGGAAGGTCTGGCCGTTCCAGAAGTGACCGCCCGTTCTGGCGAGCGACACGTTCTGGATGTTGGTCGGCACGGTTCCGAAGCCGTTCATCGCGTAACCGAAGTCCAGCGAACTGACGGTGATTCCGGAGTAGACCAGGGTGTCCGCGATGTAGATGTTCCGGAAGGTGTTGTTGTACCCGCCGTACACCGCGACGCCCGCCGCGCGCCAGGTCAGCAGCGACGTCAGGTTCTCGAACACGTTGTTCTTCTCGTCCGCGCCGCCGGCGTCGATGGCGGAGAACAGCGCGAAGCTGTCGTCACCGGTCGCCCGCGACTCGTTGTTGAAGACGTGGTTGTCCGTGGAGCCGTTCGTCATGTTGACGCCGTCGGCGAACGTGTCACGGATACGGGAGTTGCTGATCACCATGTTGTCGGTGTTGGCACCCCAGTACATGCAGACCGTGTGCTCGACCCAGATGTTGTCGATGGTCATGTTGGCCACGTTGGAGAGGTCGAAGACCTTTCCGGGACCGTCGATGCGCGAGGTGTAGTTGCCGAAGAACGCGAATCCGGAGAACGTCGTCCCGTTGGCGGTGGCGTCCGCGCGGAATCCGGCGTCGGTGTTCGACTGGTCGGCCGGAGTGCGGAAGCGGGTGAACCACGGACCGGCGCCGATCACCTTGATCGACCGGCCGTAGACCTGGAACTTCTGGGCGGTCGAGTAGTCACCGGTCGGCAGGTAGACGCCGAGCTTGGTGGTGTCCTGTCGCGCCGCGTCCAGGGCGTTCTGCACGTCCTGCTGGGTGAAGCCGGCCGGCACGACGTACTTCGTCGGGTCCGGGTTCGGGATCACCGTGGCCTGCTCGGTGTTGATGAAGTCGATCGCGTACGTGCTGGTGTTCGCGGCGTCCTTCTGGAGCTTGATCGTGCTGCCCGCCGGGACGGTCGTCCCGAGCAGCAGGTTGGCCTCGTCGTAGATGTGACGGGGGCCGCCCGCACCCGGGCTGTTGCCGGGGCCGGTCTCGTTGCCGTACAGCCAGGCGTACTTGGACGTCAGGTCGATGGCCTTGAGGAACGTGCCGTTGACGTAGACGTTCAGGTTGGAGTTGATGCCGTCGCCGCCCGCGGCGTCCGGGATGGAGTAGCGGACCACCAGCGTGTTGGTGCTGGCGCGGGTGGTGAAGGACACGGACTGCCCGGTGGAGTTGAGCGTCACCGCCTTGCGGCCGGACGCCTCGCCCGCGATGTCGCCGACGGTCCGGTTGGGACCGACGACCTGGGCGCCGCCGCCGAGCACGCCGTCCTCGGCCTCGTACGAGTCGTACGGCATGTTGGCGCCGCGACCGACGAAGAAGGACAGGGTGCTGGTGTTGTTGGCCTGCTTGGTCGCCACCTCGTTGGCGTCGACGGCGATCACCGTCTTCACGGTGTACTTGCCGTTGACCGCGGTCCAGCTACCCAGGTTGATCGGGCTGGTGGTCGCTCCGGCCGCGATGGCGCCGCTGTAGGAGCCGGTCAGCGTCTTGATGACACTGCCGGTGGTGGCGTCGGCCAGGGTGAGCGTGACGTTGTGCGCGCCGCTCGCCGAGGCCACGGTGCCCTGGTTCTTGATGGCCACCGAGAAGTTGACGTTGTTGCCCGCCGACGGGTTGCCCGGCGACCAGGCGACCGGCGAGGCCACCAGGTCGGAGGTGTCGACCGGCTTGACCACCAGGGCGGTGGGGTTGGTGTAGCTGTTGTTGGTCTCGTTCTGCTCGACGACCTTGTTGGACTCGTCGACCTTGGCGGTGAGCTGGTAGCTGCCCGCGTCCTTCGCGCCGATGTTGGCGGTCACGACGCTGCTCGCGCCCGCGGCCAGCGCGCCGACGGTGCCGGTGCCGACCTTGGTGGTGCCGAGGTAGAAGTTGACGTCGGTGGAGGCCGCCGCGTCGGTGCCGATGTTCTTCACCGTCGCGCTGAGCGTGATCGGGTCGGTCTCGATCGGCGAGGCGGGCGAGGCCGTCAGGGAGCTGACGGTCAGATCGGGGTTGGGCCCCGGTACGCCGATGACCTGGAACTCGGCCGCCTGGCCGCCGCCCGCACCGGTGTTGGAGCTGAAGGTGAGGCGCACGTCAGCGACCCGGCCGGAGACCGGGATCGTCACCGAGTTGCCGGTGGACGGGCTGAAGTTGTACGCGGTCGCGGGCGAGAGCTGGGTGAACGTGCTCGCGCTCTGCTCCCGGCCGGAGACCGCGATGGTCTGGGTCCGGTTGCCCCACGAGGCGTCGGGGTTGAGCTTGACCACCACGGAGCTGGTGTCCACGTTGGAGCCCAACGAGACGGTCAGGGTGCTGGTGCCGCTGCCTTCCCAGTACGTCGACAGGCTGTCGTCGTTGGCGTTGGCGGCGACGAAGTTCTGCACGGTGGCGGACGCGACGATCGGCTTGCCGACCGCCAGGTTCGTACCGCCGACACTGGTGCCGTTGCGGGTCACCGTGTTGCTGTTCGCCGACTCGTTCCCGGCCGCGTCCTTGGCCCGTACGAAGTACGAGACGGTCGCGGTGTCGGGCTGGCTGTCGGTGTAGGTCAGCACGTTGGCCGCGGTGGTGGCGATCTGGCTGCCGTTGCGGAAGACCTCGTAGCCGGTGACACCGACGTTGTCGCTCGACGCCGTCCAGGTCAGCTTGATCTGGCCGGAGGCGGGCTGGGTGTACGCCAGGCTGCCCGGTGCGGTCGGCGCCTGCGTGTCACCCGAGGTGCCGGTGCGCGTCACGGTGTTGCTGTGCGCGGACTGGTTGCCCGCGGCGTCCTTGGCGACCACGTAGTACGCCACGGTCGCGGTGTCGGGCTGGCTGTCGGTGTACGTCAGCACGTTCCCGGCCACCGAGGTACGCAGCGCGCCGTTGGCGTACACGTCGTAGCCGGTGACGCCCGTGTCGTCGGTGGAGGCGCTCCAGGTCAGCTTGACCTGGCCGGACGCGGGCTGGGTGTACGCCAGGTTGGCGGGCGCGGTCGGCGCGGTGGTGTCACCGGTCGTCGGCCCGTACACCTCGAACTCGGATATCTGACCCGCGGGCCAGCCGGTGTTGCCGGTGATGTTCAGCCGGACGTACCGGGTCGTCGTCGAGTTGAAGTTGATGGTCACCGTGTTGGCCGACGACGGGTTGAAGGAGTAACCCGCCGAGGCGACGATGTCGGTGAACGTGGTGCCGTTGGTGCTGCCCTGGACGGCCAGGGTCTGCGTGCGCGTCGACCAGCTCGTGGCCGGCGGCAGCTTCAGCACGACCTGGTTGACCGCCACCGCGGAGCCGAGGTCGACCCGGAGCCACTGCGGGAAGGCGTTGTTGGAGCTCTCCCAGTACGAATTCGCGTCACCGTCAACGGCGTTGCCCGAGCCGTAGACGTCCGCGTGGCTGGACTCCGCGGTCGGCTTGCCCTTGGCGAGGTTGACCGTCGAGGCCGCGGCGGCCTGCGCGGTGATCTCGGAGAGCTGGGCGGAGGACCCGGCGGAGTTCCCGGTCACCTCGGCGCGCACGTAGTGCGCCATGGAGGCCGGGAAGGAGATCTTGACGGTGTTGCCGGTCGACGGGCTGAAGGTGTACTTCGCCGAGCCGACCAGGGTGTTGAAGGTCTCGCCGTCCTCGCTCGCCTGGATCGAGAGCGTCTCCGACCTGGACTTCCACCCCGAGGGGACCTTCAACCGCACCTGGTCGATGCGGGTGGTGCGGCCCAGGTCGATCTGCGCCCACTGCGGCAGGGACTTGCCCGAACTCTGCCAATAGGTGTTCTGGTCGCCGTCGTTGAGGTGGGCGGCGCTGTTCTTGCCGCTGGTGCTACTGACCGAGACCGCGCTGTCGGTCGCCGGACTTGGCTCTCCCGATGCCATGGCGGGAAGAGCGGACCCGCCCAGGAGCAGCAGGCTCGTCGCGGTCACCCCCGCCATCAGCCGTGGGATGGAGCGCTTCGTTCTCATAGCGTCCCTCTATGTCGTGTCCGGCGCTTCGTCGCGACCGGAGCGGTGGGAGGTTCAGGAGACGGACTATCCGAAACGTGCGGGTTGAGCATATGAAGTTGCGCTCTTCCCATGCAGATCCATCGTTGTTCTGCGAGAAATTTGCGTTTGTGTTGGCAGAGTGTTACAGACGCGCTACGGCGGCGTCTACGCCTCGGAAGGCAACGATTCATGCCATGGCAAAGCCAGTTGGCGGACCTGCCGGTTTCCGGACATGCCTGAGCGCCCGCGCGTGGGCGGGTCGGGTGACAGTGGGTACGCGTGAGAGCGGTCTCACGTCACAGCGGGTTCGCCCCCGTGCTTCAGGGGAAGGCGCGCAGTGTGGCGCTGAGCGTTACGCGCGGTCGTCGGAGCCGGCCAGCGCCTCTTCGACGGAGTCACGGACGGCCAGCACCATCGGCAGTCCGACCAGGCCGAAGAGCCGGGCGACGAAGGGAGAGGGAGCGGCGAGCCACAGGCGACCGGGGCCAAGATCGACATCGGCCCGCAGCAACTCGTTCACCGTGGAGGAGTCACAGAAAGTGACCTGCGACAGATCGAGCACCACGCGGGGCGCGTCGTCGCGCCTGGCCGCGGCCAGCGCCGCCCGCAGCGGCTCCAGGGTTTCCAGGTCGAGCTCGCCGCGCAAGGCGAGGACCAGCGCGGTCCCGGCCCGGCGGACGGCCACCTCGACCGGTCTCCCGGCACCCTCTCCGCCACCGCTCACAGCGCTTCCTTCACTCTCTGCCGCACCGGCGGCCGTACGAGGCGTTCTGTCGCCCCCGCGCTGCCCGACATGCGCAGTCACGCGAGCCACCCTAGTAAGATCGTTGCCACTTGACAACAATATCCATCGGACAAGAGTCTGTGCCGACGCACACGTGTTCGTGTCACGGCATGGGTGCGGGTCGGGATGCGAGTGCGCGGGCGACAGCGCCCGGGGCGGGGAGCGGTGCGTGATGCTAGGCGGAGTCCGCCGCACGGCGTGCGGGGTCGGCGGTGGTCGCACCGGGTACGGCCGCACCGGCGGCGGCACGGCGGAAGGCCGTCAGTCCCTCGGCGAGCGCCGCCAGCTCGTCCGGCGCCATCCGGCCGAGCACGGCCTTCACCTCGCGGGCCCTGAAGTCGCGGAATTCGGCGAGTGCCGCGTGCCCGCGCCGGGTCAGCCGCAGTTCCACCTCGCGGCGGCTGGTCGGGCTCGTCTGCCGGTCCACCAGACCGACCGCCTCCAGCCGGTCGCAGAGCCTGCTCACCGAGGACGGCCGCGATCCCAGCGCGTCGCCCAGTGTCCGCAGATTGGCGCCCTCGTACTGTTCGATCGCGAACAGCGCCCGCACCTGCGACGGTGACAGGGGGCCGGACGGTGCGGCCTCCTGGCCTCTCCCCCACAGGACCTCCAGCAGTTCCGACACAGCACTGGCTTCATGAGCGACCTGCTCATGGCGGTGAGGCGGAACGATGTGGGGCACCTGGCCACTGTGCCACTGACGACGGCGGTTTGTCAGCCCGCGCCTCCCCGTACGGGCCCGCTGCCACCCGCCGCGCCCCACCTCGTCACCCCGCCCTCACCTCGGCCGCCGTCCCCGACCCCCTTCACCGCCGCCGTCCGTCAGCACCGCTTCAGCCCCCCACCCGCCGTCTCTCCCACCGATAGCAAAGGCTGTCCCGCCCGTGACGAACTTCCTGGCCGTAGAACGCGCTCTGCGCTCCGCGGCTCCCTACGCTCTGCTGGACACCGCGCGCACCGCGCTGGCCGAGCACTACGGCACGGTCTCGGCCGACCTGCTGCTGGCCGACTACAGCACCACGGTGCTCCAGTCGGTCGACGTCTCGGCGCCCGCCAGGCTCTCGCTGCCGGTGCACAACACCCCGCAGGGCAGGGCGTTCGGCAGCCAGCAGCCGGTGGAGCAGCGCGCGGGGCGGGACGGCGAGGTCACCGTGCATCTGCCGGTCACCGTGCGCGGCGACCGGCTGGGCATCCTCACGGTCGTGCTGCCCGCCGACCGGCACGCCGTGCAGGGCGTCGGCGAGCTGGCCGACGTGGCCGAGCTGCTCGGACGCGAACTGGTGGTCGCCGAGCGGGACACCGACCACTATCTGATCGCGCGCAGGGCCACGCGGCTCACCCTGGCGGCCGAGATGCAGTGGGAGCTGCTGCCGGGCCGCGCCTTCGCCCGGCCCGAGTACGCGCTCGGCGCCCAGCTGGAGCCCGCCTACGCCATCCACGGCGACAACTTCGACTGGTCGGCCAGCCCGGACACCCTGACCCTGGCCATCACCAACGGCATGGGCGCGGGCATCGACGCGTCCCTGCTGACCAGCCTGGCCGTCAACGCGCTGCGCAACGCGCGCCGGGCGGGCATCGGCATCGCCGACCAGGCCGCGCTCGCCGACCAGGCGCTGTGGTCGCGCTACCGCGGCGCCGCCCACGTCGCCACGCTGCTGCTCTCCTTCGACGTGCCCAGCGGTGTCGTGCAGGTGGTGGACGCCGGGTCGCCGCGGCTGTGGCGGCAGCGCGGCAAGACCGTCGAGCGGGTGGCATTCGACGAGCAGCTGCCGCTCGGGATGTTCGAGGAGACCCTCTACGTGGCCGAGGAGTTCCAGGTGCTGCCCGGCGACCGGCTGCTGTTCGCCAGCGACGGCGTCTACGCCACGTACTCCCCCGAGGGCGACGCGTACGGCGACCGGGCGCTGATCCGCGGCCTGTCGGCGACGAGTCTGCTGCCCGCCGCCGACGTGCCGGGCGCGGTGCTGCGCGAGCTGCCCGACTACCGGGGGCACGAAGCGGACGACGACGCGCTGGTGGTCTGCCTCGACTGGTTCGGCCCGCAGGAGGAGACCGGGGCCTGAGCCGTACGGTCGTATACGGTCGCCGCGCCCGTCAGCCGTACGTTGACGCGAGCTCGCGCGCCGGCCGTCAGCGCAGGACCGCACGGGCAGCGCCCAGCCGCTTCTTGATCATGTGCAGCCAGGGGTGCCGGTCGCTCTGCTCGCGCGAGTAGCGGTCCAGCTCCTCCACCAAACGCTCCGACCGCTTCTCGACGGCCAGCTCGTCCAGGATGCGGTCGACCTCGGCCAGCAGCGCGCCGTGCAGCTGCCACTGCCGGGGGTGCTCGCGCACCTTGGCGAGCAGCAGCTGGGCGGTCCTGTCACGGCTGGCCGTGCTGTCGGTGAGGGCCTGCGCCAGCTGCTCCTCCGCCGACTGCGCGTTGGCCGCGACCTGGGTGGTGATCAGTACGGCGAAGCTCTCGATCGCGTGCGCCACGTGGTCGAACAGCTCCTCCAGTTCGACGGCGACGTCGTCGGGGAACAGCGACTCCTCGGTGCGGTGCTTGGCGAGGTCGGTGAGCGTCCTGGACAGCACGCGCAGCACCACCGCGCAGATCTCCAGGGTGTCGAGCCCCGTCCGCAGCACGATCCGGGAGAGCACGCCCTCGCGGACCCGCGGATTCCACCGCAGGCTGTCCTCCGCCTGCCGCAGCGAGGCGTCGACCTCGACGATGTCGTGGTCGACGCGGCGCGCCTCGTGCAGCCGGGCGGCGGCGCGCTCGACGGGGAGGTGTCCGGCCAGCTCGCCGCCCATGTCGCGGAAGAGGGCGCCCATCCGGCGGGACAGCGACTCGATGGAGCCGCCCGCGGACTGCACCCAGACCGGCGGCGCGAACAGCAGGTTGAACAGCAGGCCGACGCCCGCGCCGATCAGCGTCTCCAGCACCCGGTCCCACGCGGTGTCCGCGACCCGGGTCACGCCGAGGACGAGCATCGCGCTGATCGCGACCTCGGGCACGAACTCGCCGACCCGTACGACGCGGCCGATCAGCAGCGCGCTGAAGATCGTCAGACCCAGGCTCCACCAGCTCAGCCCGACCAGCGCGCTGAAGCCGATGGCGATCAGGACGCCGACCACCACCGAGTTCACCCGCCGGATGCCGGTGGTCAGCGTGGAGTAGAGGGTGACCTGGACGACCAGCAGAGCCGTCAGGGGCGCGGTCAGCGGGGCGGGCTGCGGGGTGAGCTGGACGGCGGCGACATAGGCGATGACGGCCGCGGCGGTGGACCTGAGGGTCTGGGCCGCGGCCGGTTCCGTGGTCCACCGGACCAGCTTGACCATGGGTTCTGGTACGTCGGGCATCCCGTGCACGTTCCCGCTCTCGGCGATCTCAGTGGTCCGGGCCCACCCTAAAGTCGATCTCCTCCGGAACGGCCGGTGGCGCGCCTCGTACGGTCATTCGGGATTGGCGCACGGCACTTCGGGGTTCACCGCACCGCGCTTATTGACATGCTCACGCTGCACCGCTGAAATGTGGTTGCTTTCGTTCGACCCCGTTGGATTGTGCGCCATTGAAATGACTCGGAGCCGCACATGCCGCACGAACGACACACCAAAACACACCACCTCCGGCAGCGCCTCGCGGCCTCGGCCGCGTCGCTCACCCTCGTCGCCGGGGCTGGAGCCGGACTCACCGCACTGGCCGCGACCGCCGCCGTGACCGCTCAGATCGCCGCCGCGCCACCGGCCGCGGCCCTCGACAACGGCCTGGCCCTGACCCCGCAGATGGGTTTCAACAACTGGAACTCCACCGGCTGCGGGTCCCAGTTCAACGAGGCGATGGTCAAGGGCATCGCCGACCTCTTCGTCTCCCAGGGCCTCAAGGCCGCCGGATACACCTACGTCAACCTGGACGACTGCTGGGCGCTGCCCAGCCGCGACGCCTCGGGCAACCTCGTCGCCGACCCCGTGCGCTTCCCCGACGGCATCAAGAACGTCGCCGACTACGTCCACTCCAAGGGGCTGAAATTCGGCCTCTACTCCTCCGCGGGCACCAAGACCTGCAACAGCGCGGGCTTCCCCGGCGGCCTCGGCCACGAGCAGCAGGACGCCAACCTGTGGGCGTCCTGGGGCGTGGACTACCTCAAGTACGACAACTGCAACAACAACAACGTCGACGCGCAGCAGCGCTACAAGGCGATGGGCGACGCGCTGAAGGCCACCGGCCGGCCGATCCTCTACAGCATCTGCGAATGGGGCTCCAACCAGCCGTGGAACTGGGCGCCCGCTGTCGGCAACTCCTGGCGTACGACCGGGGACATCAGCGACTCGTGGTCCAGCATGATCAACATCGCGCACCAGAACCAGCAGCTCGCGCCGTACGCCAAGCCCGGCGCGTGGAACGACCCGGACATGCTGGAGGTCGGCAACGGCGGCATGACCGACACCGAGTACCGCACCCACTTCAGCCTCTGGTCGGAGATGGCCTCGCCGCTGCTGATCGGCAGCGACATCAGGACCGCGTCCGCCGCCACGCTGACGATCCTGAAGAACGCCGACGTGATCGCGGTGGACCAGGACCCGTTGGGCAAGCAGGGCTCGGTGGTCTCCTCCTCCGGCGGGCTCGTGGTGATGTCGAAGCCGCTGGCCAACGGCGACCGCGCGGTGACGCTCACCAATGAGAACGCCTCCGCCCAGACCGTCAGCACCACCGCGCAGGCCGTCGGCGTCGGCGGCGCGTCCTCGTACGCGCTCAAGGACCTGTGGTCCAAGGCGACATCGAGCACCGGCGGCACGATCAGCGCGTCGGTGCCCGCGCACGGCACGGTGATGTTCCGGGTCACCCCGGGCAGCCCGGTGCCGCCGCCGACCGGGCTCAACGAGCTGAGCGACCTGTCGTGGACCTCGGCGGTGAACGCCTGGGGCCCGGTCGAGCGCGACCACAGCAACGGCGAACAGGCCGCGGGCGACGGCAGGACGCTCACCATCGGCGGGACCACGTACGCGAAGGGACTCGGGGTGCACGCGCCCAGTGACCTCTCCTACTACGTCGGCGGTCTGTGCGGAAAGCTGACCGTGGACGTCGGGGTGGACGACGAGGTGGGGAGCAACGGCTCGGTGGACTTCCAGATCTACCGCGACTCCACCCTGGTCGCCGACAGCGGGACCCGTACGGGCAACGACGCGGCGGCGCACCTGACCGCCGATCTGACCGGAGGGACGACGCTGCGGCTGGTGGCCACCGACGCGGGCGACGGCATGAACTACGACCACGCCGACTGGGCCGACGCCAAGATGGCCTGCGGCAAAGGCCCTTCGGCCGGCACGCACGCCCTCAGCGACCTCAACTGGTCGTCGGCGGTGAGCGGTTGGGGCCCGGTCGAGCGCGACCGCAGCAACGGCGAACAGGCCGCTGGCGACGGCAGGACGCTCACCGTCGGCGGCACCACGTACAGCAAGGGGCTGGGCGTGCACGCGGCCAGCACGGTCGTCTACTACCTGGGCGGCGGGTGCTCCTCGGTCACCGCCGATGTGGGGGTGGACGACGAGGTCGGCAGCAAGGGTTCGGTGGACTTCCAGATCTACCGCGACTCGACGCTGGTGGCCGACAGCGGGGTGGTGACCGGCAGTGACACGGCCCGGCATCTGACGGCCGCTCTGGGCGGCGGTACGGAGCTGCGGTTGGTGGTCACCGACGGCGGCAACGGCAACGACTCCGACCACGCCGACTGGGCGGGGCCGGTACTGACCTGCGGCTGACACGCAGGACTGGACCAATCATGGCGGCGGAGATTTTTCTCCGCCGCCATCGCCATGTTCACCGTCTCAAGCTCTTGCACACAGCGACAAGCCGCTTAACTCCCTTATCGGGACGAGTGGTTCGTTGACCCTTCGGGTGTCGACATCAAGGCGGGTCCGAGTGAATTCGCAGAGCGAATCTCGTTCACTTTCTTGACGTGTCAGCAACAGCGCCGTAATCATCGCAGCATTCAGAGAGCGCTCTCTCGCTCGGCGACCAATCAGGAGACGCCGTGATCGGCAACCCCCCACAGACCCTTCCGTCCCCCACGACACGATTCCCCAGATCGCTGATCTTCGCCTTCGTCGCGGCCCTCGTCGCGACGCTCGCGCTGGCGGTCTCACAGACTCCGGCCAAGGCCGCGGGCACCCTGCTCTCGCAGGCGAAACCGGCCACCGCCTCCTCCACGGAGAACGCGGGCACGCCCGCGTCGGCCGCGGTCGACGGCGACCTCGGCACCCGCTGGTCCAGCGCGGCGGCCGACCCGCAGTGGCTCCAGGTCGACCTCGGCGCCACGTCCACCCTCTCCCAGGTGGTGCTCAACTGGGAGACGGCGTACGCGAAGGCGTACCAGATCCAGGTCTCGGCCAACGGCACGACCTGGACGAACGTCTACAGCACCACGACCGGCGCCGGCGGCACCGAAACCCTCGACGTCACCGGCTCCGGACGCTACGTCCGGATCAACACCACGGCGCGCGCCACCCAATACGGCGTCTCGCTCTGGGAGTTCAAGGTCTACGGCTCCACCGGCACGGGCAACGCGGCCTGCGGTACGGCCAACTCCGCGCTGAACAAGCCCGCGACGGCCTCGTCCACGGAGAACGCGGGCACCCCCGCGTCGGCCGCGGTCGACGGCAACATGGGCACCCGCTGGTCCAGCGCGGCGGCCGACCCGCAGTGGCTCCAGGTCGACCTGGGCAGTTCGCAGAACGTGTGCGGTGTCCAGTTGAGCTGGGAGACGGCGTACGCGAAGGCGTACCAGATCCAGGTCTCGGCCAACGGCACGACCTGGACGAACGCCTACTCCACCACCACGAGCCCCGGCGCGACCGAGCTGATCACCCTGACCGGCACCGGCCGCTACGTCCGGGTCTACACCACCGCGCGCGCCACCCAATACGGCGTCTCGCTCTGGGAGTTCCAGATCTTCACCGGTGGCGGCGGCAGCACGACCCCGCCGACCACTCCCCCCACCACACCCCCGACCACCCCGCCCACCACGCCGCCGGGCGGCGCGGTCCTGCTGTCGTACAACAAGCCGGCCTCCGCCTCGACCTACCAGAACGCCAATAGCTGCGTCGGCTGCACGCCGGCCAAGGCGTTCGACGAGGACCCGGCCACCCGGTGGGCGACCAGCGACACCAACGGCTGGGTCGACCCCGGCTGGATCAGCGTCGACCTGGGCGCGACCGCGCACATCACGCAGGTCGTCCTCCAGTGGGACCCGGCCTACGCGACCGCATACCAGATCCAGGTCTCGCCGGACAACACCAACTGGACGAGCATCTACTCCACCACCACCGGCAAGGGCTTCAAGGAGACCCTGAACGTGGACGGCACCGGCCGCTACGTGCGGATGTACGGCACCGCGCGCAGCAACGGCTACGGGTACTCGCTGTGGACCTTCGACGTCTACGGCACCGGCGGCAACCCCACCGCGCCGCCCGCCCTGCCGCCCGACCCGGGCAACCCCACGCACCTGGTGTGGAGCGACGAGTTCAACGGCGCCGCGGGCACCAAGCCGGACACCGGCAAGTGGACCCAGGACATCGGCGGCGGCCAGAACGGCGAGCTGGAGTACTACACCAACGGCGACAACACCTCGATGGACGGCAACGGCAACCTCGTCATCGAGGCCAGGAAGGAGAACGTCCAGGGCCACCAGTACACCTCGGGCCGGATCAACACCTCGGACCACTTCAACTTCACCTACGGCCACGTCGAGGCGCGGATCAAGGTGAGCGGCACGCAGGGTCTGTGGCCCGCGTTCTGGATGCTGGGGTCCAACTTCAAGACGGGCACGCCGTGGCCCAACTCCGGTGAGATCGACATCATGGAGCACGTCGGCAAGGTCGCCGACTCCGTCTACTCCACGCTGCACGCCCCCGCCTACAACGGCGGAAACGGTTACGGGTCCCCGTACACCCTCGCGGGCAGCGACTTCGCCTCGGACTTCCACACCTACGCCGTGGACTGGGACTCCCACCACATGACGTTCTCGGTGGACGGCCATGCCTTCTTCACCGCCGACAAGGCGACGGTGGAGGCGACCAGGGGTCCGTGGGTGTACGACCACCCGTTCTACATCATCCTCAACAACGCGGTGGGCGGTGACTGGCCCGGAGCGCCCGACGCCACCACGGTCTTCCCGCAGCGCATGCTGATCGACTACGTGCGCGTGTCGCAGTAACCGCGACGCCGCGCCCGCCGCGGTAGGCGCGTCCGCCTCCCCGTATGTGATGACGGTTCACACGGGGAGGCGGACGTATGTCCGGGGCCGGGGGGTGCCGGACCGGGGGGTTCGGGGACCATGGGGTTCGGGGACTGCGAACCGCGCTCCGGCGCACCGGCGCACCGGGCGGCAATGTTGTCAGGGTCGCGTCATGAGCCTAGAGTGACGCGCGGAGTTTCCGGCCCCCACCCACCGGACGCGCGCGGCGAGAGCCGACCGGCAGCATTCACCCGCTCGTAACGCACGGCACATCAGTCACAGGTTCTACGCGCGCAGAATCATCTCCCGCACCCCCACTGACCGCCCCCCACCTGGAGGTTGACGGATGCTTGGAACCCGTGTGCCCCGCAGCCGTGTGCTGATCGGCGCGGCAGCCGCACTGGGCGCGATCGCGCTCGGCGCGGCCGGTCTCAGCGGCGGCTCCGCTCAGGCCGCCCCCGGCGCCCCGGTCGCGCCGGCCGCGGCGACGACGCACCGCGTGCTCTTCGACAACACCAAGGCCGAGACGGCCGGGAACGCCGACTGGATCATCAGCACGAGCCAGCCCGACCCGCTCGGCCAGAACGCCAACCCCACCAAGGAGACGGACTGGACCGGCGCCTTCTCCGCCTGGGGCGTCGCGCTCCAGAAGGCGGGCGGGTACACCCTCAACACCCTGCCGTCCGGCCGCACGATCACCTACGGCAACAGCTCCAACGCCCAGGACCTCAGCAACTTCGACACCTTCGTGCTGCCCGAGCCGAACGTGAAGCTGAGCGCGGCCGAGAAGACCGCCGTGATGAAATTCGTGCAGAACGGCGGCGGGCTCTTCCTGATCTCCGACCACAACAACAGCGACCGCAACAACGACGGCTGCGACTCCCCCTGCGTCATCAACGACCTGCTGACCAGCAACGGGGTCGACAACACCGACCCGTTCGGCTTCTCCGTCGACCTGCTGGACATCAGCACCGACAATCCGCGGGCGATCAGTGACGCGTCCAACCCGGTGCTGCACGGCCCGTTCGGCAACGTGACGGGCAGCATCCTGCGCGACGGCACCACCTTCACCCTCAAGCCCGCCGACAATCCGAACGTCAAGGGGCTGCTGTACAAGACGGGTTCGTCCGGCAACACCGGCGCGTTCTTCGTCACCAGCACCTTCGGCAGCGGCCGGGTGGCGATCTGGGGTGACAGCTCACCCGCCGACGACGGCACCGGCCAGTCGGGCAACACCCTCTACAACGGCTGGGACGACCCGGCGGGCACCGACGCCGCGCTCGCGCTCAACGCGACGGCCTGGCTGGCCGGTTCGGGATCGGGCGGCACGACGCCGCCCACCACTCCCCCGACCACCCCGCCGACCGGCGGCACCTGCACCGCGCGCCAGCTCCTGGCCAACCCCGGCTTCGAGTCCGGCACTTCGTCGTGGACGGCGACCAGCGGCGTCATCAACAACAATGCGTCGCAGGCGGCGCACAGCGGCTCGTACAAGGCGTGGCTCGACGGTTACGGGACCGCCACCACGGACACCGTCGCGCAGTCGGTGACCATCCCGGCGGGCTGCGCCGCGAGCCTGAGCTTCTGGCTGCACATCGACACCGCGGAGACCGGCACCACCGCCTACGACACGCTCAAGGCGCAGGTCCTGAACTCCTCCGGCACCGTACTGAGCACCCTGGCCACGTACTCCAACGTCAACGCGGCCTCCGGCTTCCAGCAGCGCACCTTCGACCTGGGCGCGTACGCGGGGCAGACGGTCACCGTCAAGTTCACCGGGACCGAGGGCTCCAAGCTCCAGACCTCGTTCGTCATCGACGACACGGCGCTGAACGTGAGCTGAGCGCGGCCGCGGTACGGGCGGCCGGGTCCCGGGAGCGGGGGCTCAGCCGTCCGTACCGGTCTCGTCCGGGTCGAATTCGCACCAGACGGCCTTGCCGTCGCCGCGCGGCTCCACGCCCCAGCAGGCGGCGAGCGCGTCGATCATCAGCAGGCCGCGGCCCGAGGTGGCCGCCTCGCCGGGCGATCTGCGGCGCGGCCAGACGCTCGACCGGTCCTGGACCGACAGCCGCACCCGGCGTACCGGTTCCGGCAGCACCTCAAGGGTGAGGACGGCGCCGCCCTCGGTGTGCAGCAGTACATTGACCAGCAGCTCGCCCGCGGCGAGTTCCACGTCGTCGGCGAGGTCGGCCAGGCCCCAGTCGGTGAGCGCCTGCCGCAGGGCGGACCGGGCGTCGGCCAGGCCCTCGGGGTCGGCCTGGTGGACGTAGCTGTGCATCCGCGGGGCGCGCGGGGTGCCGGTGTCGGGGGCGCGGCGCAGGATCAGCAGCGCGACGTCGTCGCCCGAGCCCCAGCGCTCCCAGAGGTTCTCCGCGAGGTGGTCGGCGAGCGCCTCGGCGGGCTGCGGGCCGAAGTGCACCGCCTCGGCCAGCGCCTCCATACCGATGGTGATGTCCAGACCGCGCTCCTCGACCAGGCCGTCGGTGCAGAACACCAGCGTCTCGCCGGGCACCAGGTCGATCCGGGTCTCGGGGAACTCGTGCAGTTCCAGGGTGGTGGCCAGGCCCAGCGGCAGGCCGCCGCGCACATTCGGCCAGCCCGTACGCCCGTCGGTGTGCCGGATCAGCGGCCCGAGGTGGCCCGCGCGGGCGGCGGAGACGGAGCCGGTGGCGAGGTCGATCTGTGCGTAGGCGCAGGTGGCGAAGCGCTCGGTGTCCAGTTCCGCCAGGAAGCGGGAGGCGCGGGCGAGCACGGTGGACGGCGGGTGGCCCTCGGCCGCGTACGCGCGCAGGGCGATCCTGAGCTGGCCCATCACGGCGGCGGCGTGCGTGTCGTGGCCCTGCACGTCGCCGACGACCAGGCCGACCCGGTTCTGCGGCAGCGCGACCACGTCGTACCAGTCGCCGCCGACCTCCCGCCCGCTGCGCGCCGCGTGGTAGCGGACGGCGATCTCGGCGCCGTCGACGCGCGGGATGTGCCGGGGCAGCATCGCGGCCTGGAGGCCGGTGGCGAACTCCCGCTCCTGGTCGAAGAGGATCGCGCGCTGAAGGGACTGGGCCAGGATGCCCGCGAGCGTCATGTACAGCTCGCGGTCCTCCGGCCGGAATTCGGTGCGGTCGTGGTAGAAGAGCGCGAGGCCGCCGATGGAGCGGGCCTGGGCGACCAGCGGCAGGAAGGCCGCCGCGAAGTTGCTGTCGGAGTCGACGCCCGCGCCGGGCTTCATCTGGGCGCGCAGCAGCGGAAACTTCTCGGCCAGCGCCGGGAAGTCCGTGGCGAACCGCGGCTGCTGCGTGATGACGGCCTGGGTGAGCGGCAGCGAGTCGTCGAGCCGCCGCAGCCGCAGCCCCTCGTAGAAGGACATCTCCCGGCCGCTGAAGGCGACCACCTTGAGATTGCCGGTCTCTATCAGGCCGAGCGTCAGTCCGTCGGCGCCGAAGCGCTCCAGGCCGCCCGCGCCGGTGAGTACCGCGATGACGTCGTCGACCGTGACGGCCGTGGACAGCGCCTCGATCGTACGGCGCACGATCGAGGGCAGGCTGCGGCGCTCGTGCCGCGGGGGCGGGGTGCTGGGCGCGGGGGTCTGGGTCAACTCGGCGGTCGCGTCCCTGACGATGCCCAGGACGCGGTACGCGTTGCCGAGGTCGTCGCGCAGGATGGCGCCCTGGGTGTGCGTCCACTGCTTGGCGCCGTCCCTGCGGGTGACCTGGAAGTATCCGCCGTAGCTGCGGCGGCCCGCTTGCAGGGCCCTGCGCAGCGCGATGTCGAGGCGGGCGCTCTCCTCCGGGGTCACCCGCAGCACCAGCGAGTCGATCCGGCCGTCGAATTCCTCCGGGCGCAGGTCGAAGACGTCGAGTCCCGCCTGGTCGAGGTCGAAGGTGCCGAGGTCGAGGTCCCAGTCGAAGGTGCCCATGCCGTTCATGGCAAGCCGCTCCCCGGGGCCGATCTCCGGGGCCGTCGGCAGACCCGTCGGGAAAGGCCCCACGCGGGGGTCGTAGCCGCCACCTGGTGGCCGCTTGCGTGCCGTCATGCACCTGCTCCGGGGTCGGGCGGCGGTCATCTGACCACATCCGCGAGGCGGGCCACACGGACCACCAGGATAGCTTTGGCATGATTTATCGCCATGAGGGACATTATCCAGCGTCCCACATTCCGCCACGGGGCCGCGCTTCCGGCTTCTAGGCGGCTCGTGCAGGCCGCTCATACGGGCCGCTCATACGGGCCGCTCGTACGGGCCGCTCGTACGGGCCGCTCGTACGGGCCGCTCGTACGGGCCGCTCGTACGGGCCGCTCGTGCAGGACTCAGTCGGGGCTCCGTGGGGATGCGCGTCAGGTGCGCGTGGACGACCGCGCGAGGGAGCCTCGCGGGCGGCGGTACGCCGTCAGCCGCGGGTGGCGCGTCTGCGGCGGACGACGAGCACGCCCGCGGCGGCGACCAGGACGCCGCCCGCCAGGATCTCCCGCGCGTTCGGGGCGGACACATCGCCGCCGAGGCCGGTCCGCACCGCGCCGGTCCGCACCGCGCTGGTCGGCTTCGTACCGGTGGACGTCGTACCGGCCGCGACGGTCAGCGCTGCGGTGCCCCGCTGGCTTCCGCAGGTGAAGGTCACGACGTACCGCGCGCCGGGCTTGGCCTCGCCGTCCACCGTGGCGGTGGCGACCTGCCCGGGCCCGTCGCCCTTGCCGAGGGTCACGTCGCCGAAGAGCGCCGGGGCCGAGGCGGTCGCCCGGCCGGCGCAGTCGGTGGCCGTGAGGGTGACCTTCCCGCCGGGCACGACGGTGGTCGGCGAGACGCCGAAGCCGAAGGACGTGAGGTCGGAGTCGGCCCGCGCGGCGGGTGCGGCCAGGGCCAGCGCGAGCGCCGTTCCCGCGACGAGGGCGGCCGTTGTCCGTCCGGGGGCACGTCCAGAGCGCATGTGGTCTCTCCACGCACCGGGGCGGTCTGGCGACCGCTCATGGGGGGACCGGCACGCTCCCCACCCAACCCGGCGCCGTCGCTGTCCGCCTTCCCGGCCGCCGCCTCCGGCCGCCCGATTCCTACCAACCCCCGTACCGCCGCGCCTCCTTGCCCTCGCCCGCCCCGTCCCCGGCCTCCGACCCATCCGGGTGACACCCCATCCCGTGGCCGGACGCGCACCCCCAAACACCCGATGGGCCATTCGGCCGCCGTTCCCGCACCGCGCGGAACGCGGTTCCCCAAGGCCGCCGCGAGGTGCCCTGGCCCTGCGCAAGGCCATGTCGTGAGGTGCGCGGGCCGTGTTCGATGTGCGGCTGCCGCCGCGTGGGCGCGACCAGCCACGACGCCCCCGCACGTCACCACCCGCCCCGGAGGGGCATTCCGGTCGGTCCCCGGACCACCCGCCGGTGGGGGCCGGTCGCGCAGTTCCCCGCGCCCCTACGGGGCACGTCCCGGCCCGGATCGGCTGCCGCCGCGTAGGCGCGACCAGCCACGACGCTCCCGCACGTCACCACCCGCCCCGGAGGGACAATCCGGACGGTCCCCGTTCCACCCGCCGGTGGGGGCCGGTCGCGCAGTTCCCCGCGCCCCTACGGGGCACGTCCCGGCCCGGATCGGCTGCCGCCGCGTAGGCGCAACCAGGCACGACGCCCCCGAAGGTCACCGCCCGCACCCCTGAGACGGGAGGCGTCAGGCGGTGGGGGTGAGGACGGACAGGACGACGAGGCCGGGCCGGGAGCGGGCCGGGGCAGGGGGACCGACCGCGGGAAAGCGGTCGACCAGGGCGTCGAAGACGCGATACGCGCTGGCCTCGTCGCGCGCGGTGATCAGGACGTGCACCACACCAGGTTCCCGAAGGTCTTCCCAGTCCTCTGCCATCACCGGCTCCTTCCGCCGTGGATCGGTCCCCCGGACAGACAACGCGCCGTGGGCGCGCAGTTGCGGGCGCCGGCGCGGTTCACTCCCACGGGAGCGCGCGCGGGGGCGTGCGGCATAGGCGCGCGATGACCGGGTACGTGTCGTGACCAGTCGGCGAGGATCACGAAGAGGTCCTCGCCAGGACCTTCGGAGGCAGCGATGACCAACCCCGTGCCCGAGCCCTTCCCGACGCCGGGGCCCGATCCGTTCCCGTCGCCGGTGCCCGGTCCCACCCCCGGCCCGGGTCCGGTCCCGGTGCCGGATCCGACGCCGACACCTCCGGGACCCGAGCCGGTGCCTCCCGGCCCGGCGCCCGACCCGGTGCCGCCGACGCCTGAGCCGAGTCCCGCGCCGCCCCCGCCGCCGCCGTCGATGTACTGAGCACCGCCGCCGTACCGCCGGTCGCCGGGCCGGACGCGCAGCAGAAACGATAATTCTGCCCCGTCGGGCCCGGCCGCGGGCGACAACCGTGGATCACGCACGGCGCCGCTGCGCCTGTTGATACGAAAGAGGGGACGCCGAGGGACCGGTTCGGCCCGTCGGCTCCCCGATGGCTCACCCTTGTCCGCGGATGTCAAGGCCCCCTTGGCGGGGCCACCTTGTTACCGCACCCTGGGGTGCGGAAGTTTTCGCGGGTGGGGATGATCCGGCAGTGGCGTGAGTGAAACCGGTGATGGACATGGAAGACGACAGGGCGGGGCGGCGGGCAGCGGACGGGGAGCGTCGGTACCGGCCGGACCGCGCGGCGACGGCGGTGGCGGCACCCGAGTCCCGAGGCGGCGGCCAGGAGCCGCCGGATGTGATCGACGTGGTGTTCCCCGTGCCGGGGGCCGAGGACACCGGCCGCGCGGCGGCCGCTGGACCCGGCGGCGGGCCCGCCCGACGTGAACGGGTTCGCGAGCGCCCGCTATTGCTCGGCGCGGTGTCCATCGCCGCGGTCGCGGTGGCGGCGGTGATCGCCTGGCAGGTGTGGCCGCAGTCGCCCGGCGCGACGGCGCCCGACCGGCCGGCTCCCCCGTCCTCCAGCACCCGGCCGCTGACCAGCGGCGGGATATCCGGCCACGCGGTCGGACCGCTGCCCTCGGCCGGCGGCCACACCGGCCGGGCCCCGGCCGCCGACGGCGATCCGACCCGTCGGGCCACGCCACCGGCCCGGCCGTCAGCGATGCCCGGAAGCGGAGCGGAAACCGGGACCGGGCACGGGAACGGCTCCCCCGCGCCGGGGTCGAGCGTGACCGGCGCGCCGCCCAGCACCGCCCCCAGCGACTCCCCCGCTCCGAGCGCCACGGCCCCAACTCCCCGCACGCTCCAGGCGGGTGACAGCGGATCGGATGTGACCAATCTTCAGCGGCTGCTGTTCGCGCAGGGATTCACCTATGTGTCGCCCACCGGGGTGTACGACGACGCCACCGTGCGCGGTGTGACGCAGATTCAGCGGGACCGCGGAATCACCTGTGACCCCACGGGTGTCTATGGCCCCTGCACTCGCGCCGCATTGGCCCCGTAACCGCTTTCCGCACGGTATCGCCCCGGTACGCCCCCGCTGTGCGCCTTATACGCCCCGCGTATTCCCCTCGTTCTCCGGGAATTCGATTCGATCATTTTCCGGTCATTTTCCACCACGCGGACGATCGATCCTCACCACGGTCGAGAAAATCGCAAATCCGAGCGATGATTCATCATTCAGGTCGATAATCCTTTCGCGCCGTGCTCATGTCATTCAGTAAACTCGCAGGTGGGAAGGGTCGGGCAGGCGCGTCCCGCCGTTCGGTGTCCCCTGCCTTCCGGCCACCTCCGCAGAATGGTCACAAGTCCTCCGCACCGTGCCCCACGATGGTCCCCGTAATTGCGGCCGGGATTCGGCCGCTGCCAGTAGGAAGACGCTGAGCCGATTCATGCCGTCTTCCGGGGGAGGAAAACTATGGGCAGAGCATTGCGTGCTGCCGCTCTGAGTTCAGCGGCGGTTCTCGTGGCCCTGGGGGTGGCACCGAGCGGGGCGCAGGCCGCGACACCGCCCCGTATCGATCTGAGGGTGCTGGTCGTCGACGACGGCGGACCGGCGACACAGGCCATCACCGCGGAACTCGACGGGGCGGGGACCCCCTACACGAGGATCGATCTCAACCAGGCGGGCCGACCGACCATCAACGCCGCCTACCTCAGCGACACCGTGAGCGGCCGGGCACGCGCCAAGTTCCAGTCGGTGGTGCTGCCCAACGACAACCCGTTCGGGGCGGGTTCCGCCGAGATGGCCGCACTGGCGGCGTACGAGACGGACTTCGGCATCCGCCAGGTGGACGCGTACACCTACGCCCAGCCCGGCGTCGGGCTGAACTACGCGCAGGATCCGGGGTACATCGGCCAACTCGACGGCATTCAGGGCCAGGTGACGGCGCAGGGCACCGCGGGTGACTTCGGTTACCTCAAGGGCGCGGTTCCCTTCGAGGACAACGACCCGAACGTGGCCGAGAGTTACGGCTTCCTCGCGACGCCGCTGGCGACACAGGCCGCCGGGGCGACCTTCACCACGCTGGTCGACGCGCCGATTCCGGACAGTTCGGCGCGCGGTGTGCTGGTCGGGCAGTACAACCACGACGGGCGCAGCGAGTTGGTGCTGCCGTTCGTCTACAACCAGTACCAGCAGCAGTTCCGGCTGCTGGCGCGCGGGATCGTGGAGTGGATGACCCAGGGCATCCACCTCGGCGCCGACCGCAACTACTTCGAGGTGCAGGTCGACGACATCTTCCTGGCCGACGACCGGTGGAACACCACCCTCAACTGCACGCCCGGCGACGTGGACTGCCCGATCGGCACCGGTGAGGACACCGATCCGATCCGGATGACCGCAGCGGACGCGCAGTACGCCAAGCAGTGGTCGCAGGCGCACGGCCTCACCCTCGACTTCGTCTTCAACGGCGGCGGCAGCGAGGAATGGAAGGCCGACCACGACACCACCGTCGACCCGCTGGCCACCCAGCTCCTGGCCGACAAGAGCGCCTACCGCTGGGTCAACCACACGTATCTGCACCCCTTCCTCGGCTGTGTCCAGGACGTCAGCGTGGTGCCGTGGGTCTGCGGGACGGACGCCTCGGGGAATGTCCAGTGGGTCAGCAAGGCCGACATCACGGCCTCGGTGCAGGACAACCGCAACTGGGCCGCCTCGCACGGGCTGTCGCTGAACAACCAGGAGCTGGTGACCGGTGAGCACTCCGGGCTCAAGGTGCTGCCGCAGCAGCCGGTCGACAATCCGAACCTCGCGCCCGCGCTGACCCAGCTCGGCGTGAAGTACCTGGCCAGCGACAACTCCCGCGACCCGGGCCAGCGTCAGGTCGGTCCCGCGGTCACCGTGCCGCGCTTCCCGATGAACGTCTTCTACAACGCCGGTACGGCGCAGGAGGAGACCGACGAGTACAACTGGATCTACACCAGCTCCGCCCAGGGCGGCAGCGGCGCCTGCGCGACCTCGGGCAACTCCACCTGTCTGACCGCGCCGTTGGACACCGACACCGGCTACGCGTCGTACATCGTGCCGCTCGAGGCCAAGATCGACCTCGGGCACGTGCTGGGCAACAACCCGCGCCCGCACTTCATGCACCAGTCCAACCTCGCGGAGGGCCGCATCGCCTACCCGGTGCTGGAGCGCATCCTCAGCGACTACGCGTCGCTGTTCGCCGCCAGCACCCCGACCGTCAACCTGCGGACCTCGGACATCGCCACCGAGTTGCAGCGCAGGGCGGCGTGGGACACGGCGTGGAAGGGCGGCCAGGTGACCGCCTACCGGATCGGTGACGCGGTGACGGTCAACGCGCCGAGCGGTACGCAGATCACCGCGACGATGCCCGCCGGTACGCGCCAGTCCCAACTGCTCGGCACGACCGCCTTCGGCACCTCCTACGCGGGCAAGGTGTCCGGCTGGACCACGCCCGGCGTGCTCCAGAGCAATGTGTCGCTGACGCTGCCGTCCGGCGCGGTGCCCGCGCTGGTCAACCTGAACGTCTCGCTCGGGCCGATCACGATCAAGGCTTCCGTCGGCCATCCGCCGGTGCCCAAGGGCGTCGCCAAGGCCGTGCCCGTGGGACCGGGCGACCACACCAGGAAGTAGCACCGGGAAGTGAACCACCCGCGGGCGGGGCGTACTCGGCCCCGCCCGCGGTACCGGGGCGCCGCACGGTCACCGGCGCCCCGTGACACGAGAACGTCCAGGGGGGACACCATTTCCACGCACAGAATCTTCGGCGCACCGCCCTCGCGCACCGCGCGGGTGACATTGCTGACCGAGGGCACGTATCCGCACAGCCCCGGCGGGGTCAGCGTGTGGTGCGACCAGTTGGTCCAGGGGATGCCGGACGTCGAATTCTCGGTGATCGCGGTGACGGGCACCGGCCGCGAGACCCCGGTCTGGCCGCTCCCGGCGCAGGTCACCGGGCTCGACGTGGTCCCGCTGTGGGGGCAGGCGCCGGAGGGCAGGGCGCCGCGCGGCCGGGACCGCCGCGCGTTCCTCGCGGTGTGGGAACGCTTTCTGCGGGCGCTGCTGCACGAGGACGGCGCGGACGAGCCGCCGGCCCGCGGCGGCCGGTCCGCGGCGCCCGACGAGGACTTCGGACCCGCGCTGTACGCGCTCGCCGGGTGGGCGGGCATGGGCGCGCTGTCGGCCGGGCTGCGCTCGGAGGAGGCGGTGCGGACGCTGGTCCGGCTGTGGCGCCGCCCCGGTACGACCGTGTCGGCCGCGGTGCCGACTCAGGCCGACGCGCTCAGCGCCGTCGATCTGCTGGAGCACGCGCTGCGCCCGCTGGCCGTGGTACCGCCGCCGGGTCAGGTCGCGCACGCCGTCAGCGGCGGGCTGGCCACGCTGCCGGGACTGGTGGCGCACGAGCGGTACGACACTCCGCTGCTGCTCACCGAGCACGGCGTCTACCAGCGCGAACGCTATCTCGGCTACCGCACGGGCCCGTACCGCTGGCCGGTCAAGGCGCTGCTGCTCACCTTCTTCCGGCTGCTGTCGCGCGAGACGTACCGCAACAGCGCGCTGATCACGCCGGGCAACCGCTACAACCGGCGGTGGGAGGAGCACGGCGGGGCGGCGCCTGACCGGATCCGTACCGTCTACAACGGAGTCGATCCCGGGGCGTTCCCGATGGCCGGTCCCGAGCCGGAGGTGCCGACGCTCACCTGGGCGGGGCGGATCGACCCGATCAAGGACCTGGAGACGCTGATCCGCGCCTTCGCGCTGGTCAGGGCCGAGATACCCGCCGCGCGGCTGCGGATCTTCGGCGGCACTCCGCGCGGCGGCGAGGCGTACCGCGAACGGTGCGAGGCACTGGCGGCGACGGTCGGCGCGGCCGACGCGGTCACCTTCGAGGGCCGGGTGGACGACATCCGCACCGCGTACGCGGCCGGGCAGGTCGTGATGCTCTCCAGCATCAGCGAGGGATTCCCCTTCACCCTCATCGAGGCGATGTCCTGCGGGCGGTGCACCGTGTCGACCGATGTCGGCGGGGTACGGGAGGCCGTGGGCGACACCGGTCTCGTCGTGCCACCGCGCGATCCGAAGGCGATGGCGCGGGCCGCGGTCGAGCTGCTGCGCGATCCGGCGCGGCGCGCCTCGATGGGCTGGGAGGCGCGGCTGCGGGTCATCGACCAGTTCACGCTCCGTCAGACGATCGACGCCTTCCGGGGGATCTACACGGGACTGAGCCGGGTCGAGGACCGCGGCGCGCAGATCTACGGCGGCGTCACCTGGATGTCCCGTGTCTGGCGCGGGGGTTCAGCGGACGCCAAAGCTGATGGACTGTCAACAGCCTTTGCTGAGAACGCCGATGACGCGACAGTCGTCGGTGTGCGGGCTGTCGGGGACGGCCGGTGAGCGGGCCGATGTCCCTGCTCAGCAGGGTCGCGGGCGGCGGTATGGCCGCGCTGCCCGAGCTGCCGCGCCCGCGCCGGGTGCCGTCCTGGGCGGTCGGCGACCCGGTCGCGGAGCTGGCGGAGCGGCTGTCGGCGGCGTGCTCGGCGGCCGTGCACCCCGACGAGATCGCGGCGGTGCTGGAGTCCGAGGGGCTGACCGACGAGCAGATCACCGGCCGCTACGGGCACCCGGACCTGTTCTCGCTCGCGCGGGAGCTGTTCGAGACGGTGCCGCGGCGCTTCCCCGAGCCCGAACCCGCCGACGACCCGTGGCAGGTCGACGTGTGGCGCTGCGTACTGCGTGGCCTGACCTTCGCGCTGCCTGGCGTCGCCTATGTGCTCGGCGGGCGCTGGGCGGGCGGCGACGACGGGCCGTTCGGGGTGTCCCGCGCGGTCGCCGCGTGGGGCGCGGCGGCGCTGTGCGGGTGGGGCTGGAACCAGGCGCTCGCGCACCGCGCGCACCTGCACCTGCTCGCCCAGCGACCGCGGGCCGCCGCGCGCTGCCTGGTCACCGGCGCGGCGGTCGGGGCCTGCCTGGCCGGGGCCGCCGCCGCGGCCGTCGCGGGCCCCGGCCATCTCTCCGCCCTCGCCTTCGCGGCCGGCCAGTCGGTGTACGTCGCGTCCGCGACCGTCCTGCTCGTGCTCGGCCGCGAGCGCTCCCTCCTCTATGTCCTGACGCCGCTCGCCGTCGCGGTCGCCTGCGGGGCCGGCGGCCTGCCGTCGCCCGCGGTCGCCGCCGTCCTGGTCGCCACCGCGGCGGCGGCCGGCGGGGCGGCCCTCGCCAGCGCGCTGCGCACCGCCCTGACCGGCGAGCCGCCCGAGCGCGGGCCCGCCAAGCCGCCGCGCGCGCCCTGGCGCGAGCGTGTACGCGCCGACCGCGGCGCCCAACTGCGCGCTCGCGCAAGCCGGTTCGGCCGCGGGGCAGCCGGACCCGGCACGGGCACCCGCACCACACCCGGCCGATTCGGCCGCAGGGCAGCCGGACCCGGCACGGGCACCCCCACCACACCCGGCCGATTCGGCCGCAGGGCAGCCGGACCCGGCACGGACACCCGCACCGGGCTCGTCTCCTCGCTCCGGACCCTGCCGGAGGCGGCCCGGCTGCTGTGGCGGGCCGACGACGGCGTCACCGACGCCAAGGGCCTGTCGCCGTATCTGTCGCTGCCGCACGGGATGGCGGGGCTCGCGGGCGGCGCGCTGGTGGTCGCGGCGGCGCTCACCGGGGAGTTCGTGGCCGCGCTCACGGTGAGCATGGGCGTCGCCGAATGGCTGCTCTTCCGCTTCCGCAGCCGGTGTCTGACCGCACTGCGCGGGACGACCGTGCACGAGCGGCTGCTCGCCAGGTCGTGGCGCGTGCTGGCGGGCTGTCTCGCGCTCTACGCCGTCGCGCTGGCCGCGCTCGCGGCCGTCGAGGCGGCGGTCGTGCCCGGCGCCGCCGCCTGGAACCCGGCGCACCTGTCGGTGCTGCTGGCCCTCGGCGGCACGCTGTGGCTGTCGTTGCTCCTCCAGTCCTGCGGCCGGGCGTGGACGGGGAGTTACGTGCTCGCCGCCGCCGTCCTGACGGCCGTCGCGCTGCTGGCGGCGCACACCGCGACGGCCGGGACCGTACTCGGCCTGGTCTGCGCGGGAGCCGCCGCCGTCCTGCTCACGGCGGCCTTCACGATGACCGGCCGCGTGACCACCCACCGCTGACCCCGCGTCCGCGGCGCGCACACCCGCGCCCCACACCACCGACCTCCGACCTCACTACTCCAACCGACCCTCCGCAGAAGGAGATTCATCCGTGTCCACCGAGACACCCGTCGCCGTCACCGGCGCGGAAGGCTTCATCGGCTCGCACCTGGTGGAGGCGCTGGTCGCCTCCGGGCGCCGCGTCCGCGCGATGGTGCAGTACAACTCGTTCTCGTCCCACGGCTGGCTCGAAGTGCTCGCGCCCGATGTGCTGGACCGGGTCGAGGTGGTCCTCGGCGACGTCCGCGACTCCGGTTCCGTACGGGATCTGGTCGCCGACAGCGACACCGTCTACCACCTGGCCGCGCTGATCGCAATCCCGTACTCGTACCGCGCGCCGCGCAGCTATGTGGACACCAATGTGTCCGGCACCCTCAACGTCCTCGAAGCCGTACGGGAGTTCGGCGTCCCGCGGCTGGTGCACACCTCCACCAGCGAGACGTACGGCACCGCGCGGACCGTGCCGATCACCGAGGACCACCCGATCGTCACGCAGTCGCCGTACGCCGCGTCGAAGGCGGGCGGGGACCGGCTGGCGGACAGCTACCACGCCAGCTTCGAGACGCCGGTGGTGACGCTGCGGCCGTTCAACACCTTCGGGCCGCGGCAGTCGATGCGCGCGGTGATCCCGACGGTGATCGGCCAGGTCGCGGCGGGCGAGCGGGAGGTGACGCTCGGGGACCTGCGGCCGACCAGGGACTTCAGCTACGTCAAGGACACCGCCGCGGCCTTCGTCGCGGTCGGCACCGCGCCCGCCGAGAAGGTGGTCGGCCGGACCTTCAACGCCGGTACGGGCGGCGAGATCTCGGTCGGCGACCTGGTGCGGCTGATCGGCAAGCTGATGGACACCGAGCTGCTGGTGCGCGAGGACGCGCAGCGGCTGCGGCCCGCCGGTTCCGAGGTCATGCGGCTGGTCTGCGACGCGACCCGGCTGCGCGAGGCCACCGGCTGGCGACCGGCCCACAGCCTGGAGGACGGGCTGGCGCACACCATCGACTTCTTCCGCGACCCAGCCCACCTGGCCCGTTACAAGACCACCGCGTACAACGTCTGACGCCGCCTCATTAGCGCCGCGCCGGGCACCTGTTGACCACTCTCATCGCAGCAGAGAACCGCTGACAACCAACCGCAGGGGGGACCACCATGCACGCAGTCATTCTCGCCGGGGGCAAAGGCGTGAGGCTCCGGCCGTACACCACCGCACTGCCCAAGCCACTGGTGCCGATCGGCGACAGCCACGCGATCCTGGAGATCGTGATGCGCCAGCTCGCGGGCTTCGGCTTCCGCCGCTGCACCATCGCCATCGGCCACCTCGGCAACATCATCCGCGCGTACGTCGGGGACGGCTCCCAGTGGGGCATCGAGGTCGACTACGTGACCGAGGACAGTCCGCTGGGCACGATGGGCCCGCTGCTCACGATGATCGACCAACTCCCCGAACACTTCCTGGTGATGAACGGCGACGTGCTCACCGACCTCGACTTCTCCGCCGTTCTCGACCAGCACCGGGGCACGGGCGCGCCGCTCACCATCGCCACCTACGCCCGTACCGTGAACATCGACTTCGGGGTGCTCAGCACCGACGACGGGCGGGTGGTCGCCTTCACCGAGAAGCCGAGCATGGACTACCGGGTGTCGATGGGGGTGTACGGGGTCTCCCGGAGCACGCTCCTGCGCTACACCCCCGGTCTGCCGCTGGGCTTCGACGAGGTGGTGCTCGATCTGCTGGCCGCGGGTGCGCAGCCGCGGGCCTTCGACTTCGACGGCTACTGGCTCGATATCGGCCGCCCCGACGACTACGACCGGGCGAACGCCGAATTCAGCAGCCGTCGCGGCCTGTTGCTCAAGGGGGCGTGAGGGGACATGACGCGGACGCGGATTCTCGTACTGGGCTGTGGCGGTTTCCTGGGCTCCCGGGTGACCGCGCGGCTCCAGCGGACGCCCGGTGCGCGGATCCTGCGCGGCGGGCGGGGCGCGGGGGACGGCGCCAAGGGCGGTACGCGGGGCGGTCCGAAGGGCGGCGCCGGACTCGATCTGGTAGCCGACCTGGCGACCGTGCCGGTCGACGTCCTGGCCCGGCGGCTCGCCGCCCTGGCCCCCGACGCGGTGGTCGACTGCGCGGGCGTGGTGGCGGGCCGCGCGAGCGCGCTGTGCGCGACCAACGCGCGGGGGCCGGCCGCGCTGTGCGAGGCGATGGCGCTCGCCACGCCGTCGGCGCGGCTGGTGCACCTGGGCTCGGCGGCCGAGTACGGACCGGCGGAGCCCGGCGCCGCACTGGCGGAGTCGGCGCCCGCCCGGCCGGAGGGCGTCTACGGGGCGGCCAAGCTCGCGGGCACCCTCGCCGTGACCGGCTCGGGCCTCGACGCGGTGGTGCTGCGGGTCTTCAACCCGGTCGGCGCGGGCTCGCCGACCTCCGGGCTGCCCGGCAGGCTGGCCGCCGCCTTCCGCGAGGCGCCGCGCGAAGGGGTGGTGCGCACCGGCAGTCTGGCCGCGTACCGCGACTTCGTCGCCGCGGACGACGTGGCGGACGCGGTGGCCCTCGCGGTGGCCGCGCCCGGCTCGGTGCCGCCCGTGGTCAACATCGGTTCGGGCGAGGCGACCCAAGTGCGCACGCTGGCGGCGGAGTTGGCCTCGGTCAGCGGCTTCGCCGGCCGTCTGGAGGAGTCGGGGCGGGGCTCGGAGCGCTCGGCCGGAGTGTCCTGGCACCAGGCGGACATCACGCTCGCGGCGTACGCGCTGGGCTGGCAGCCCACGCGGACGCTGCGGGACGCGCTCACCGCCCTGTGGGCGGCGGTGCCGGGCGAGCCGGTCAGGATCTCACCGTGAGCCATGGCTCCCCCGCGCCCTCCGCGGGCTCGCTGCTCGTGCCGCTGTACGTCCACCCGGCGGTGGACCCGGCCGCGTGGCGGGCCCTGGAGGACGCGGCACCGGCCCTGTACGGGGTGGTGCTCAACGCCGCGGACGGTCCCGGCGACCGGCCGGACCCGGTGTACACGCTCGCCGCGCGGCGGCTGCGGGAGGCCGGGGCGCCGGTGCTCGGCTATGTCGACACCGACTACGCGGCCCGCCCGGCGCACACGGTCTACCGCGATCTGCGCAGGCACCGGGCCTGGTACGCCACCGACGGCGTGTTCTTCGACCGGGTGGCGTCCGACGCGCGGCGGATCCCGTACTACCGGTGGCTGGCCAGGACGGCCCGGCTCTGCGGGGCGCGGACGGTGGTGTTCAATCCAGGGGTGCACCCCGATCCCGGCTACGCCCGTCTCTGCGACCTGCTCGTGACCTTCGAGGGGACCTGGGACGACTACCAGGGCGCGGGCGTGCCGCGCTGGACGGCCGGGCATCCGGCCGAACGGTTCTGCCATCTGGTGTACGGGGTGCCCGACGGTCTCGCGGGGCGGGCGGCCCGGCTGGCGGCGCTGCGCGGTGCGGCCGTGCGCTGCGCGGTCCCCGGTCTGCCGCCCAATCCGTGGCGGACCGCGCCCGTCCCGATCGGAGGAAACGTATGACCGCCCGCCGTACGGCGCTGAATCTCACCGTGCGCACGGTGACCGCCGCCCTGCTGCTCGTGCTGGCGGCCTGCTCGTCGTCGGGTGACGGGGACGGTGGCGGAGGTGGAGGTACGGACGGCGGGGGCACGGCGGGCGGCAGTCCCTCGGTGACCGCGTCCGGGCCCGCGAAGGGCGCCGCGTCGAGCCCCGCCACGACCGGCCCGGCGAGCGCCCCGGAAGGTACGCCCACGCACGCGGCGACCGGGCGGGGCGCGCCCGCGTACTGGCATCCGCGCGCCCGCACTCCCTGGCAGTGGCAGCTCAGCGGCACGGTCGACACCTCGGTGGACGTACCGGTCTACGACATCGACGGCTTCGAGAACGGCGCCGAGGTGGTCAGGAAGCTGCACGCGGCCGGGCGCAAGGTGATCTGCTACATCAACGTCGGGGCGTGGGAGTCCTTCCGCCCCGACAGCGGGAAATTCCCCGCGTCGGTGCGCGGCGAGGGCGACGGCTGGGACGGCGAACGCTGGCTGGACATCCGCCGGGTGGACGTCCTGCGCCCGCTGATGGCCGCCCGCTTCGACATGTGCCGCGAGAAGGGCTTCGACGCGGTGGAGCCCGACCTGATGGACGGCTACGCGAACACCACCGGCTTTCCGCTGACGGCCGCTCAGCAGATCACGTACAACCGGATGATCGCCGACCTGGCGCACGAGCGTGGGCTGGCCGTCGGTCTGAAGAACGACGTAGGCCAGGTGGCCACGCTCGTGCGGTACTTCGACTTCGCGGTCAACGAGGAGTGCGCGCAGTACGACGAGTGTGCGCAAATGGCGCCGTTCATCGCGGCGGACAAGCCGGTCTTCCACGTCGAGTACAAGCTGAAGGCCGGTCAGTTCTGCTCTCAGGCGAGGAAGTTGGGGCTCAGTTCGATGGTGAAGCACCTTTCGCTGGACGCGTGGCGCGATCCCTGCTGAGCGGTCGGGCGAGGGCGCTCAGATCATCCGCCACAGGTGGTCGGCGCTGCCGTTGTCGGTCCACTGGGTGACCTGGGCGGCGTCGGCCTGGGACATGCCGTCGACCGCGAGGACCTTGCCCGAGCGGACGTTGACGATCTTCTTCCAGCCGTCGCCGTTGTCGACGATCCGCCACAGGTGGTCGGGCGTTCCGTTGTCCTGGTACTGCTGGACGTGGGCGCCGTCGTCGAGGCTCTGGTCGTGGACGGCGAGCGCTTTGCCGCTGTTGCGGTTGATGATGCGTACGGTGCCGTCGCCGTTGTCGAGCACGGTCCAGACGTGGTCGGCGGTGCCGTTGTCGGCGTACTGGGTGACCTCGGCGGTGTCGGCGCGGGACATGCCGGAGACGGCGAGCACCTTGCCGGAGTTGCGGTTCTGGATCCGGCACCACACCACGGTGGACGCGGCGGGTTTCAGGAGCAGGGCCAGCGCGCCGCCCACCACCGGGCGGCCCTGGAAGCCGCGTTGGGCGGCGCTGGCCACGGTGTACCAGTCGCTGAACGGGACGCGCTGTCCGGTGGTGTCGGCGTAGGCGTGGACGCCGTTGACGAGCAGGTCGCGGACGCGGGGCCGGTCGGCGAGCCAGGCCGCCGTCCACAGTTCCCAGTCGGCCTTGGTGTAGTCGTTGCGCGGGTCGAGTTCGATGCCGTAGGTGCCGGCGTGGGAGGCGTACCAGTTGGCCTCCTGTTCGGCGAAGCCGACCGGGACCAGGTCGAGGCCGAGCAGCCGGTCGGGGAAGCCGTTGTACTTCAGGCTCCAGGTGCCGTCCTGGTCGTAGGCCAGTTTGAGGTGGGTGCCGGAGGAGTCCTGGGCGAGGGTGGTCCACTGGCTGAGGTAGCCGCGGGAGACCGAGCGGTAGCGGGCGGCGTCCGCGGTGTTGCCGGTGGCGGCGGCGATGACGCCCATCGCGCCGATGCCGACCATGCCCTTGAGCGCGAGGTTGGCGCTGTGCGCGATGAAGCCGGTGAAGTCGTCGGTCTGGTTCTGGTAGCCGGGGTCGAGGGTGTTGGCGACCAGGTACTCGGCCCAGCGGCGCAGCACCGCGTAGTGGGCGGCGGCGTATGACGCGCCGTCAGCGGTGGGCAGCCGCTGGACGATCGCCGCGACCATGATGAGCATGTTCGCGGACTCCTCGACCGGCATGCTCTCCTCGTTGCCGTCGGCGCGGCCGAAGGCGTTGGGGTAGGTGCCGAGGTCGTGCGGTGCGAAGTCCTGTGACCAGCCGCCGTGTTCGACGTAGTGGAAGAGCGGTTCGAGCACCAGTCGCAGGTAGGCCGGGGAGAGGTAGAGGTAGGCGGGGAAGGCGGGGTAGATCACGTCGACGGTGGACATGTCGCCGTTGGAGGAGATCTCCTTCAAGAACGCCCAGGGGCCGCCGTCGCGGTCGACCAGTTCGGTGCCCGCGACGGCCTGGCGCAGCGCGAGGGCGCAGACGGCGGCGTAGTGGTCGCCGGTGCTTCCGCCGCCGGCCGCGGTGACCGCGTCGTCGTGGATCTTCTGGTCGAGGGCGGTCGCGGCGGTCAGCGCGGCGCCGCGGTCGGCGTCGAACCAGTCCACCATGGCGGTCCAGGAGCTCCAGTAGTGCGTCCACCAGGGCTGGAGTTGTGCGCCGAGGTGGGTGACGGCGGGGGTTCGGACATGGCCGAGGACGACGGTGAACTCCGCCGACGGTGTACCGGAGTCGACGGTGCCGAAGTCCCGGTTGAGGCCGAGCACCGGCCATCGGTCGTTGATCGCGCGCGGCTTGGCGGTGTCCACCGAGCCATCGAGCCGCCCGGTGCCCGCCGAGGCCGCGCGCACCACGGTGTCCTGGCCGATCTGATGGGTCACCGCGCCGCCGGTGGCGGTGGCCAGCACGAGCCGTCCCCAGGACGCCTGGTCGCCGCTCTCCTGAAGGACGCCCGGGGTGGCGGGCTCCGCGCTGAGCACGGTCATCCGGCCGGTGGTCGTACGGTCCCACGTGATGGGCGTGGCGACGTTGTTGTGCACCCACTCGCCGGAGGCGTCGAGATGGACGTCCACGGTGTGGGAGCGGCCGTCGTTGCTCGCGGCCCGCACGGTGACGTAGCTGAGCGGTACGCACTGGCGCTGGAGATCGCCGACGTCGACGGGTGAGAAGAAGGTGACGGTGAGCGTCACGCCGCCGCCGCTGAGCTGGTAGACCGAGCGGGTGGCGGTGAGTTGCAGCGACACCTGCTGCATGGTGGTGAGCGCGGGGCCGCCGGGCAGCGCGGGGTTGCCGAGGAAGACGTACGCGGCGCCGTCGATCCGGGCGAGACCGCACAGCGCGGTGACGTGGCCGGTCCAGAAGGCGGGCCAGGTCCCCGCGAGGTTGTCGGCGGGCAGCCAGGTCGACAGGTACGGCGAGCGGACGGCCAGCGGTACGGCGGGCGGGCGCAGCGGGCTGAAGGTGGAGGCCGCCGCCTGGGCGGCGTGCGGGGCCGCGCCCGGAACGGCCGTCGCGGTGACGGCGTTCGCTGTGGCGGCTTGTGCGGGCACGGCGGCGAGCCAGCCGCCGGTGGCCGCAGCGGCGGTCAACGCGCCGCTCCAGCGCAGGAGTTCGCGGCGTCCGGGGCGGGCGTGCGGGGTCGCGGAGTCGTCGGGGGTCACGGGGGTCCGTCCTCAGAGGTGGGGGGAAGGAGAGCGGAGCGGGGGTGGGGGAGCCGGGGGCTCAGCGCAGTTGCCACAGGTGGTCGGCGGTGCCGTTGTCGTCGTACTGCACGACCGGCGCGCTGTTGGCCGTCGACATCAGGTCGACGCCGAGCACCTTTCCCGAGTTCTTGTTGCGGATGCGGTACCAGCCGTCGCCGTTGGCCACGAGTTGCCACAGGTGGTCGGCGGTCCCGTTGTCGTCGAACTGCACCACCTGGGCGCTGTTCGCGGTCGACATCAGGTCGACGCCCAGCATCTTCTGCGAGTTGAGGTTGCGGATGCGGTACCAGCCGTCGCCGTTGTCGACGAGTTGCCACAGGTGGTCGGCGGTGCCGTTGTCGTCGAACTGCACGACGTGGGCGCTGTTCGCGGTCGACATCAGGTCGACGCCCATGACCTTGTTGGAGTTCTTGTTCCAGATCCTGAGGTAGTCGCCTGCCGGTGCCCACGGGGTGCCGTTGGGGGTGGCGGTGGGGAAGGCGGAGATCCGCAGCCGGGCGGCGCCCATCGGGATCAGCGTGACGGTCTCGACGGCCGCGGTGCTGCGGGCCGGGCTGGTCTGGAGCGGGTTGACGACCTGCTGTCCGTCCGCCTTCCACTCGGCGATACGGCGGGCGGGCACGGTGATCCGTACCGGCGTGCCGTCGTGCGTGAAGGGGTTGGCGGCCAGCGAGCCGCCCGACTTGGTGAAGGACGGGGACCCGGAGTCGAGCGCGAGCCCGTAGTTCCAGGGTGTGGTGGCGTGCACCTCGTACTCGGGGAACTCGGCGTCGCCCGCGTACCGCACGTAGTTCTCACCGATGTTCAGCGCGTACGTGAGCGGTCCGTGGTCGACGGAGACGGCGCCGTGGTTGGCGGACCAGGTGCGGACGGTGGTCTGCTGCGGGAGCTGGACGGTGACGGTGTCCCCGCTGTTCCAGGTGCGGCTGATCTTGGTGAAGGCGGGTCCCGAAGGGGCGCTGACCGCTTGGCCGTTGACGGTGACGCGCGGGGCGGAGCACCAGCCGGGGACCCGCAGGTACAGCGGGAAGGCCAGGGCGCGCGGTGCGGTGATCTTGAGCGTGACCGTGTCCGCGAAGGGGTAGTCGGTGGTCTCGGTGATGGTGACCGAGGTGCCGTCGGCGACCTTGGCCGTGACGCTGCTCGGTGCGTACATCGCGGCGGCCAGGCCGTTGTCGGGGGTGGCGAGCCACAGCTCCTCGGTGAAGTACGGCCAGCCCATGCCGTAGTTGTGCGGGCAGCAGCGGTACTGGTCGACGCCCGGCTGGAAGGACTGCATGGCGAAGCCGTTCTGGAACTGCCCTTGCGTCTTCGGGGTGTTGTTCAGATCGACGCTGTTGGCGCTGGTGATGTAGTGCACGCCCTTGCCCGCCGGGTCGAGGGCCGCGGGCAGTGAGTTGAAGGCCAGGTCCTCGCAGCGGTCGGCCCACAGCGGGTCGCCGGTGATCCGGGCCAGCAGCTGGTGGCTGGCCATGAACTCCACGATGCCGCAGGTCTCGAAGCCCTGCCGGGGGTCGCCGAAGCCGGGCCTGGCGTTCTCGTCGCCCGCGAAGCCGCCGCCGGGGAACTGGCCGTAGGCGGACATCACCGCGGTGTAGTTCTGGTAGGCGGCCTGGGTGAGGGCGTTGGACGGCGAGCGGAGCGCGTACTGCGCCGGTTCCCTGAAGCCCTGGGCGATGTTGACGTTGTGCAGCGACGGAAGGTTGTTGACCCAGTTGGCGCCGCCCGCGTGGATCTTGTCGGCGAGGTCGAGCAGATAGCTCTCGCCGGTGCGGTTGTAGAGCCAGAAGACGCTGTCCAGGCCGTCGCCCCAACGCACCGACACCCAGCTCTGGTTGAAGGCGCCGGGGCCCTGGGCGTTCATGTAGCGGAAGAAGGCGGACAGCAGCGGGATGATCCTGGTGTCCCCGCTGTACTCCTGCCAGTTGCGCAATGCCCAGGTCAGCGGGAGGAACGGCCAGAAGTCGGGGCCGCCGCCGAGCGAGGTGCGCAGGGCCGTCGGGCCGAAGAAGCCGTCGGACTGCCGGGTGGCCACGATGGCGTCGATCCAGCGGCGTACGGCGGCCAGCGCGGTGGCGTCCTGGGTGAGCACGGCGAGGTCGACATAGCCGCGCAGCCAGTACGGCACTTCCTCCCAGCCGGCGCGGTCAGGGTGCGCCCAGCCGCTGTTGTCCATGGCGAGGAAGTGCGAGATGTCGGCGTACCGGCCGCACAGACCGGCGAGTTGGAGGCGCAGTTGGCCGTCGAGCCAGCCGCGCGCGGTGACGGCGCCGGGCGGCAGCCGCAGGAAGGCGGTGGGGGCCAGCGGTGCGGCGTTCGGCGCGTAGAGGCCGCCGCGGGCGGGGGCGACGCGGGCCGCGGCGGGGGTGGGGGCGGCCTGGGCGCCGCCCGCGAACCGCAGTTGGAGCCCTGCGGTGCCGGCGGCGAGTGCGGTGAGTGCGAACTGACGACGGTTCAGGGGCATGGGGGGTGGCTCCTGGTGGCTTCGGGTGGGGCGCTGCGGGGGCGCGAACCCTGGCGGCGACGGTCCTTCCAACGTTGGAAACGGCGGTGCCACCCGGAATGACAGCACGCAGGGATGGGCATGTCCAGAGCAGCGACAGAAGTCGTACGGGCCTGTCGGGGTTGTTGCCTGAGCACGGATCACAGCGGTGGGAAGCATTTTGGAAACATCGGGAACGACGGGTTGTCGAGGTGCCGCCGCGCGTATATAACGTTGTAAAGCCGAGGGAGGGAACGGGCGTTCCCACCCCCGGAGCGCCGCCATCTCCGCACGTCATACCGCCTCCTCGGGGAGCCCGGACCGGACCCCGGAAGCGCACCCGCCCCGGCACGGAGCCGGACCCACGTACGACTCGACGGCCGCTGCCGTCGCGACCAAGGAGTGTCGTGAGCATGACGAACCACAGAACCCGCGCACTGGCCGCCACCTGTCTGCTGCTGGCCACCGCAGGGCTGGCCGCCACCGGCTGCTCCAAGTCGGAGTCCAGTGACAAGGGCGCCTCCCCCTCCGGCTCGGACCAGGCGGCGCAGCAGCAGGTCACCACGGACCCGACGGCGTCCGGCGCGGGCTGCACCCTGACGGCGTACGGCGCCCCCAAGCTCGACCTGAAGAACGCGGTGGTGGGCTTCTCCCAGTCGGAGAAGGAGGACAACCCGTTCCGTATCGCCGAGACCCAGTCCATCAAGGACGAGGCCGCCAAGCTCGGCGTGAAGAAGCTGCTGACCACCGACGCGCAGTCCCAACTCCCCAAGCAGATCAGCGACATCCAGGACATGCTCGCGCAGGGCGCGCAGCTCCTGATCGTCGCGCCGCTCAACTCCGACGGCCTGGACCCGGCGCTGAAGGCCGCCGCCGCCAAGCACGTGCCGGTGATCACCATCGACCGGAAGATCAACGCCACGTCCTGCAAGGACTACGTCACCTTCCTCGGCTCGGACTTCGTCGAGCAGGGCAAGCGCGCGGCGGACGCCATGATCAAGGCCACCGGCGGCAAGGGCCAGGTCGCGATCCTGCTCGGCTCCTCGGGCAACAACGTGACCACCGACCGCACCAAGGGCTTCGTGGACGAGATCGCCGCCAAGGCGCCCGGCCTGAAGGTCGTCGCCCAGCAGACCGGTGACTTCACCCGTGACAAGGGCCAGCAGGTCATGGAGCAGCTCATCCAGTCCAAGCCGGGCATCACCGCGGTCTACGCGGAGAACGACGAGATGGGCCTCGGCGCGGTCACCGCGCTCAAGAGCGCGGGCAAGAACCCGGGCAAGGACGTCAAGGTCGTCTCGGTCGACGGCACCCGCAACGCCGTGCAGGCGATCGTCAACGGCACGTACAACGCGGTGATCGAGTCCAACCCGCGCTTCGGCCCGCTGGCCTTCGCCACCGCGCAGAAGTTCTACAGCGGCGAGGCGATCCCGGAGAACGTCATCATCTCGGACCGCGCCTACGACGAGTCCAACGCCAAGGCGTCGGTCGGCGGGGCGTTCTGACCTTCGGTCAGGAGGAACCGGTGGCGCGGCTCCCCCCGCGCCACCCCTCGGACAGGCGTACGGCGGGGTGCCTCCCCGCCGTACGCCGCACCATCGGCGGGTTGGCCCGCCGGGCTGTCGAGCCGGTGGGGGCGCCTGAAGCCCGTACGACCACAGGGCCGCCGCCTGCCGGGCCGCCCCATTCGTAGAGCCTGCCGAACCCGTAGAGCCCGCCCCACCAGTAGAGCCCGTACAGCCCGTCAGCCCGTAGAAGAGTTCCCGCTTCCCCGCGACCCCGGAAGGCCACGACCATGGCACCACCCGAAGCCGCCGCGGCCCAGTCCGCGCCGCCCGGTCCGCCGAGCCCGCCACCGGCGGCCGGGGCCGTACTGGAGGCCGTCCGCGTCAGCAAACGCTTCCCAGGCGTGGTGGCGCTCGACGACGTCTCCTTCACCCTGCGCGAGGGCGAGATCCACGCGCTGGTCGGGGAGAACGGCGCGGGCAAGTCGACGCTGATCAAGCTGCTCACCGGGGTCTACCGGCCCGACGACGGCGAACTGCGGCTGGCGGGCGAGCCGATCGCCTTCCACCACCCGCACGAGGCGCAGCGCGCCGGGATCTCGACCATCTACCAGGAGGTGAACCTGGTCCCGCTGATGAGCGTGGCCCGCAACATCTTCCTGGGCCGGGAGCCGAAGAACCGCTTCGGGCTGATCGATTTCCCCCGGATGCACCGCGAGACCGCGGAACTCCTCGGCGGCTTCGGCATCACCGCCGACCCGCGTCGCCCGCTGCACACCCTGGGCATCGGCACCCAGCAGATGGTCGCGCTCGCCCGCGCCGTCTCCGTGCGGGCCCGGGTGGTCGTCATGGACGAGCCCACCTCGTCGCTCGAACCGCGCGAGGTCGAGACGCTGTTCCGGGTGATCCGTGAGCTGCACGAGCGCGGCATCTCGATCCTGTACGTCAGCCACCGGATGGACGAGCTGTACCGGATCTGCGACCGCGTCACCGTCCTGCGCGACGGCCGCCTCGTGCACAGCGGCGACCTGGCCGACACCGACCGGGTGCGGCTGGTCTCGCTGATGCTCGGCCGGGAGATCGCCGAGGTCCGCAGGCACGGTGCCACCAGCTTCGGCGAGGGACACACCGCCGAGCGCCAACCGGTGCTCACGGCGCGGGGACTGACCCGCCGTCACCTGCTGCACGACATCGGCCTCGACCTGCGGCCCGGCGAAGTGCTGGGCCTCGGCGGCCTGTTGGGCTCGGGGCGCAGCGAGACCGCCAAGGCGTTGTCCGGGGCGCTGTCACTGGACAGCGGCGAGGTCACCGTCGGCGGGCACACCGTGCGCCGCCTCACCCCGTCCGCCGCGATCAGGGCCGGGATCAGCCTGCTGCCCGAGGACCGCAAGGCCGAGGGCATCGTGCCCGGCCTCTCGGTCCGGGAGAACATCGTGCTGGCCGCGATGCCCCGGCTGTCCCGCGCCGGGATCGTGTCCCGGCAGCGGCAGGACCGGATCGTCGACATCTTCATGAAGCGGCTGCGGATCAAGGCCGCGGGCCCCGAGCAGAAGGTCGGCGAGCTGTCCGGCGGCAACCAGCAGAAGGTGCTGCTGGCCCGCTGGCTCTGCCTGGAGCCGAAGGTGCTGCTGCTGGACGAGCCCACCCGCGGCATCGACGTCGGCGCCAAGGCCGAGGTGCAGTCGCTGATCGACGACCTCGCGGGAGAGGGCCTGGCCGTCCTGCTGATCTCCTCCGACATCGAGGAGCTGGTCGAGGGCGCCGACCGCATCGTGGTGCTGCGCGCCGGAGCGGTGGCCGGTGAGCTGACCGGCGACGACGTCGGGGAGAGCGCGTTGCTCGCCGTACTGGCGGAGACCGGGGACGACGACAGCGCCGCCGCGCCGGACACCGACCCGGAGCCCGCAGCCGCCGATGCAGAGCCCGCAGCCGCCGACGCGGAGCCCGTACCCGCCGACGCAGAGCCCGCACCCGCTCCCGCGGTGGATTCCGGCTCCGCCACCGCGAAGGAGGACCCGCGATGACCTCGGCCCCGTACTCACTCCCGCGCGGCCTGGACCGGTCGCGGATCGCGGACTGGCTCCAGCGGTACGGCGTGTACGCCGCGGTCGCCGCGCTGCTGGTCTTCAACGGCGTCTTCACCGACCACTTCATGACGACGGACAATCTGCGCACGCAGCTCGTCCAGGTCTCCCCCGTCGTCATCGTGGCACTGGGCATGGCGCTGGTGATCGGCACCGAGGGCGTCGACCTGTCGGTGGGCTCCACGATGGCGCTGGCCAGTTCCGTGCTGCCGCTCTACCTCGGATACGGCCTGCTGCCCGCGCTGTCGGTGGCGCTGCTCGCCGGTGTGCTCGTCGGCCTGATCAACGGCTCGCTGGTGTCGCTGGTCGGGCTGCAACCCATCGTGGCCACCCTGGCGCTCTTCGTCGGCGGCCGGGGCCTGGCCCTGGTCATCGCCGACGGGAAGCTCAAGCAGATCGAGAACCAGAATCTGCTGAACCTCGGCACGAACAGCGTGCTCGGCGTCCCGATCGTCGTCCTGATCGCGGGCGTGCTCGCGCTGTTGGTCGCCTTCCTGGTGCAACGCACCACCTTCGGACGCCAGTTGGTGGCCATCGGCGGCAACCGCGCCGCGGCCAGGCTCGCCGGACTTCCCGTCAAACGGGTGCTGATCGGCGTGTACGTGCTGTGCGGGGTGCTGGCCTCGCTCGCGGGTGTGCTCGCCACCGCGCGGCTGACCGCCAGCGACCCGTCCTCGCTGGGCAATCTGATGGAGCTGTCGGCCATCACCGCGGTCGTGGTCGGCGGCACCCCGCTGACCGGCGGCTCGGTACGCGTCCTCGGCACGGTGTTCGGCGCGCTGCTGATGCAGCTCCTGCACGCCACGCTCGTCACCCACAATCTGCACGACTCCACCGCCCAGATGGTCCAGGCGGGCATCATCCTCGTCGCCGTCTACGTCGCCCGGGAGCGTCGATCCCGATGAAAGCCCTCGTGAAAACAGCCGCCCCCGCTCCCGCGCTCGCCGTGGCCGGTGACGCGCCGCTGCCGGTGAGCGCGGAGTCCCGCCCCTCCGGGCGGCAGCGCGCCGCCGAACTCCTCCAGCGCCAGGGCGTCCTGGCCGTCCTCGTCCTGCTCTGCCTGATCTCGTCCTTCGTCTTCGACTCCTTCGCCACCCTCGACAACACGCGCGGCATCACCATCCAGGCGTCGTTCCTGTCGATCGTCGCGCTCGGCATGACGATGGTGATCGTCACCGGCGGCATCGACCTGTCGGTCGGCTCGGTCTTCGCGCTCGGCGGTGTACTGGCCGCGTGGGCCTCGCAGTACGGATTCCTGCCCGCGCTGCTGGTGCCGCTCGTGGTGTGCGGCGCGATCGGCACCTTCAACGGACTGCTGGTCGCACGGGCCGGGATGGCCCCGTTCATCGTGACGCTGGCCTCGCTGCTCGGCGCGCGCGGGCTGCTGCTCGCGCTCACCCACGAGGGCGCCACCACGTATCTCGTGCCGCGCGGCTCGGCCTTCCAGGAGCTGGGCGGCGGCGCGGTGTGGGGCTTCGGCTACCCGGTGCTGATCGCGCTGGCCCTGTTCGGGGTCGGCGGCCTCGTGCTCCAGCGCACCTCGTTCGGCCAGGCGCTGTTCGCCGTCGGCGGCAGCGGTGACGCGGCGCTGCTGATGGGGCTGCCGGTGGCCCGAACGAAGGTGCTGGTCTATACGCTCAGCGGGCTGCTCGCGGGGCTGGCGGGCGCGTTGAACGCGGCCCGGCTGTCCTCGGGTGTGACCATCATCGGTGTCGGCATGGAGCTGGACGCGATCTCCGCGGTGGTGATCGGCGGCACGCTGCTGGTCGGTGGCGCGGGTTCGGTGTCGGGCACGCTGTGGGGCGTGCTGCTGCTCGGTGTGATCCAGAATCTGATCAATCAGATCGGTTCGCTCAACTCCTCCTACCAGTCGGTGGTCAGCGGCGGCTTCCTGATCGTGGTCGTCGTTGCCCAGCGCTATCTGTCGGCCGCCCGCCGGGGCACCTGACCGGGCCGGGAGGGGCCGTCCGCGATCCGCGGGACCGGCTCCAGCACACTGAGGCCGGAACCGCCGCGCCTCGCACGAGGTCGGCCGAGGGAAGGAACTCCGTGGGCGCCAGCCTGAAGGATGTCGCGCGACTGGCGGGCGTGTCCGTCAAGACCGTGTCGAATGTGGTGAACAACTATCCGCATGTCACGCCGGGGATGCGGGAGCGCGTGCAGCGGGCCATCGACGAGCTGGGCTACCGGCCGAATCTGACGGCCCGCCATCTTCGGAAGGGCCGCACCGGCATCATCGCGCTGGCCGTCCCCGAACTCGGCAACCCGTACTTCGCGGAGCTGGCCGGGGCCGTCATCGACGCCGCCGCCCGGCACGACTACACGGTGCTGCTCGACCACACCGCGGGCCAGCGCGAGAAGGAGGTGCTGGTCTCGCAGGGCTTCCGGGCCCATGTCATCGACGGCCTGATCCTCAGCCCGATCGAATTGGAGGCCGCGGACCTGCTGGGCCGCATGGACGACGCGCCGCTGGTGCTGCTCGGCGAGCGGGAGTACGACGCCCCGTACGACCAGATCGCCATCGACAACGTGGCGGCGGCCCGTACCGCCGTACGGCACCTGACCGGCCTCGGGCACCGGCGGATCGCGTTCCTCGGCGCCCGCAGGGAGAGCGCCAGGCAACCGGCGCACCTGCGACTGCGCGGCTGGCGCGAGGAGTTGGCGGCGGCCGGGCTGCCGGACGACGACTCGCTGGTGGCCGCCACCGACGGCTACGGCCGCTGGGACGGCGCCGCCGCGATGAACGCGCTGCTCGACCGCGGCACCCGCCCCGACGCCGTGTTCGCGTACAACGACCTGATGGCGCTCGGCGCGATGCGGGCCCTGGTCGAGCGCGGGCTGCGGGTGCCGCAGGACGTGTCGGTGGTCGGCTTCGACGACGTCGAGGAGGGCCGCTTCTCGACGATCGCGCTCACCACGGTGTCCCCGGACAAACAGGCCATCGCACGGCTCGCCGTGGAGCGGGTCGTGGCGCGGCTGACCGGTACGCCGCAGATCAGGCCGGAGCGGATCACGCCCGGATACACGCTGGTCACCAGGGAGTCGACCGCGCCCAGAGCGGGGTGAGCGCGCCGCGTAGCGTTGTCCCCGGGGGGTCGGCCACCGGTGCCCGCCCGTGGTCGCCCGTGGTCGCGCCCCCGGCCGGTTTCCCCGCCCGGTCTCTCCGTCGCCTTCCCGCCGCCTTCCCGCCGCCTTCCCGCCGTCGGACGCCCGCCGCGTCCGGCATCCGTCGCCCCGACCCCCTTTACGAGGACTGCCGATGCCCCGTCCCACCCCGCTCAGCGAACCCTTCGGCACCACTCCCGACGGGTGGCGAGTGGAACGCTGGCGGCTCAGCTCGGCCTCCGGGGTGAGCGCCGAGATCCTCACCTACGGCGGCGTCCTGCACGCGCTGCACGTGCCCGACCCGACGGGCCGCCCCGCCAACGTGGTGCTGTCCCTGCCCGACCTGGCGGCGTACGCCTCCGACACCCCGTACTTCGGCGCGCTCGTCGGCCGTTACGCCAACCGGATCAGCGAGGCCCGCTTCACGCTCAACGGCCGCCACTACCGGCTCCCGGACAACGACGGCGGCCACAATCTGCACGGCGGCCCCGAGGGCTTCGACAGCCGCGTCTGGCGGGCCGAGCCGCTGCCCGGCGCGCTGCGGCTGACGCTGCACAGCCCGGACGGCGACATGGGCTTCCCCGGCGCGATGGACGTCACGGTGACGTACGCGCTCGACGACGACGGGACGCTGTCGCTGGACTTCGAGGCGCGCAGCGACCGGCCGACGGTGGTCAACCTGACCAACCACGCGTACTTCAACCTAAGCGGGTCGGAGGCGAGGGACGGCGCCGAAGCCGCGTCGCGGATCGCGGGAGGCGACGTGCTGCGCCACACGCTGTACGTCGACGCCGACCGCTTCCTGCCCGCCACGCCCGAGTCCATCCCCTGGGGGCCGGAACAGGCCGTGGAGGGGACGCCGTTCGACCTCAACGAGCCGCGCCCCCTCGGCGACGGCGTGCGGGACGCCGACCCGCAGATCAAGACGGCCGGAGGATACGACCACTGCTTCGTGCTGCGCGGCAACTGCGGCGGTACGGGCGACGCCGTGGGCGAGCCGCGGGTCGCCGCCGTCCTCTCCGACCCCGACAGCGGCCGGGTGATGGAGGTGCGCACCACGCAACCGGCCATCCAGGTCTACACGGCCAACAAGCTCGACGGTTCGCTGACCGGCCCCGACGGGCGGACGTACCACGCGCACGACGCGGTGTGCCTGGAGACCCAGCACCTGCCGGACTCGCCGAACCACCCCGAGTACCCCTCGACCGAGCTGCGTCCCGACGAGGTCTTCCGCAGCCGCACCGAATTCCGCTTCCCGCACCTGGCGGGCGGCCGGTGACGAGCGCGCCGACCGCACCCCTGCTCGTCGTGGACGGCGCCAACGTCGTCGGCTCGGTGCCCGACGGCTGGTGGCGCGACCGGCGCGGCGCCGCCGAGCGGCTGCGCGACGCGCTCGTGCCGCTCGCCGCGTCGGGCCTCGCCGAGGACAGCGGCGCCCCGCCGTGGGCCCGCGGCCACGGGCTGGACATCGTCCTGATCGTCGAGGGCGCGGCGCGCGGCGTCGAGCCGGTACCCGGCGTACGCGTGGAGTCCGCGCCCGGCAGCGGCGACGACCTCATCACCGAGGTCGCCGCCCGCTCGCGCACCGCGGACCCCGACCGCCCGTGCCTCGTCGTCACCGCCGACCGTGGCCTGCGAGCGCGCGTCACGGAGGTCGGCGCGGCCGTCGTGGGGCCGCGGGCGGTCCGGCCACGCTGACGCCCGTGTCCCCCGGGGGGCGGGGCTCCGGTGACGCCGCGCTCACCGGAAGGCCGTGTCCGATTTCCGCCAGCTCGGGGCTCCGGAGCCCTCGCATACTGGGACGCATGACAGTCGAGGACAGCAGATACGAGGCGGTGAGCAGCCGGGACGCGCGCTTCGACGGAGTCTTCTTCTTCGCCGTGGCCACGACCGGCATCTACTGCCGTCCGAGCTGCCCCGCAATCACCCCGAAGCGCGAGAACGTGTCCTTCTACGCGACCGCCGCCGCGGCCCAGGGCGCGGGCTTCCGGGCCTGCCGCCGGTGCAGGCCGGACGCGGTGCCGGGTTCCGCCGACTGGAACGCGCGGGCCGACATGGTGGGCCGCGCGATGCGGCTCATCGGGGACGGCGTCGTCGACCGCGAGGGCGTCGCGGGCCTCGCCACCCGGCTCGGCTACAGCGCCCGGCAGGTGCAGCGGCAGCTCAACGCCGAGCTGGGCGCCGGGCCGATCGCCCTGGCCAGGGCGCAGCGCGGCCACACCGCGCGGGTGCTCCTCCAGACCACCTCGCTCCAGGCCGCCGAGATCGCCTTCGCGTCGGGCTTCGCGAGCGTGCGGCAGTTCAACGAGACGATCCGGGAGATCTACGCCGCCACCCCGACCGAGCTGCGCACGGACGCGCGCTCCGGGCCGGTGGGCGGGGCCGCCGGGGTGCCGCTCCGGCTGGCCTTCCGGGGCCCCTACGCCTCCGCGCGGGTCTTCGACTTCCTCGCCGCACGCGCCGTGCCCGGCGTCGAGGAGATCGTCGGCGCCCCCGGCAGCCGTACGTACCGCCGTACCCTGCGGCTGCCCCACGGCACGGGCATCGCCGAGGTCGCCGAGCGTCCCGGCAGGGGCAATTGGCTGGACTGCCGACTCCACCTGGGCGATCTCCGCGACCTCACCACGGCCACCCAGCGCGTCCGCCGGCTCTTCGACCTCGACGCCGATCCGTACGCGGTCGCCGAACGCCTGGGCTCCGACCCGCACTTGGCCCCGCTGGTCGCCGCCCTTCCCGGCCTCCGCTCCCCCGGCTCCCCCGACCCGGCGGAACACGCCGTCCGCGCCGCCCTGGGCGAAGGCGCCGCGCCGTTCTCCCCGGCGCCCCTGGCCGCCTTGGTCGCCCGATACGGCACCCCGCTGAGCGCCCCCGACGGCGCCCTCACACACCTCTTCCCGCGGGCCGAGGATCTGACCGAGGCCGACCTGGGCAGTCCGGCCGGCCGCTCCCCCGTCAGAGACCTCTGCCGCGCCCTCGCCGACGGTACGGTCGCCCTCGACCCGGGCGCCGACCGCGACGCCGCCGAACGGTCCCTCCTGACCGTCCCCGGCATCACTCCCCTGACCGCGGCCCACATCCGCATGCGCGCCCTCGGCGACCCGGACGTCTTCCCCTCGACGGAGCCGGTGCCGCCCGGGACGGAGAGGTGGCGCCCGTGGCGGTCGTATGCGGCTCATTACTGCTGGGGGGTGGGAGGGGGAGGTCAGGGGTGAGGGGGCGCCTTGCGCGGGCGCACCGCCCTTCCCCTCTTTTGCCGCCCCTCCGCCTCCCCGCGCCGCCGTACCGCAGGGGCGCAGGCTCTTGGGCGCAGGGGTGCCCGGCTGGCTGGGTCAGGGGTGGGGCTTGTTCTTGAGGTTGTCCCGGCGGAGCCGTTCTTCCTCGAAGAGGCGCATGAACTTCCGCGTGTGCTCGTCCGGTTCGGGGTCGGGCTCCTCGTCCTCGTCGGTGAGGAGGCCCTGTTCGCGCAGTTGCTGGTCCTGGACCATGACGGGCGGGGTGGGGTCGGGGTCGGAGGGGCGGGGGCCCTCGGGGCCGTCGGGGCCGATGCGGATGAGGCGTTCGACGCGGATCACGCGGAAGTGGCGTCCTGCGACGTCGAGTTCGTCGCAGCGGTGTTCGTCGAGGTGGTCGGCGGCGCGGGAGTAGATCTCGCGTTGCTCGGGGCTGAGGTCCTTCTGCCAGGGGAGCATGACGCGCAGTTGCATGGCGAGGCCGTCGCGGGCCGCCTGCGGGGTGGTGGCGGTGCCGCTGGAGTCGGGGCGCCAACTGCCGCCGTCGCGTTCCGCGGTCATGAAGGTGGCGGGGAGCAGGACACCGCCGGGGTGGGTGTCGGCGGCGTGGCGTGAGTCGTCGCGGACGTCGGCGGGGACGGTGCCGCTTTTGCGGAGGGCGGCGAGGAGTTCCACCTTGAGGATGCCCTCGGACATGCCGGTCGCGTTGACGGGGTCGATGACCAGGCCCGCGGCGGGGTCGAAGCCGCCGGACTCGCCGGGGCCGCTCGGGTCGGGGTCGGTGTCGCGCGGGGGTTCGGGACCGTCGGGCCCCATGCGGATGAAGCGTTCGGCGCGCACCACGCGGTAGCGGCTGCCGCGTACCGTCACCTCGTCGAGAGCTTCCCAGTCCATGCGCTCGCCCGCGGCGAGGAGTTCGGCCCGGGCCTCAGGGTCACCGGCCTCGTCGGCCGCGTGGGCGAGGCGGCGGAAGTGGGAGCCGAGGCTGTCGCGGGCGTCCTGCGGGGCGAGTCCGCTGAAGTACGGGTGCAACTCCCAGCCGCCGGACTCCAGTTCGCACGCGATGCCGAAGACCGGGCCGCCCGCGAACAGCATCGAGGGGTAGGTCTTTCTCGCCTTCCACGCCTCGATGTCGGCGAGCGCCGCGACCGGGGACTCGGGCGTGGTGACCCGGATCGACTGGTAGGCAGGAACATCGTCGCCGTGCGCATCCATGGGACCAGCATGCCCACACCGCGGGGGCGTACGCGACCCATACGCCAAAGCCGTCATGGGTCCGTGAGTTGACGTGACGCGCGTCCACCGGCAGGTATGGGGGCAACAGTGGTTCAGACCGCGGGCTCCGCGAGCACGTGTCCGATGCCCTCGGGCGAGAGCAGATGCTGCACCGCCAGCCGCCGCGCGCCCTCGATGCCCGCCCTGCGGCCGAGCATCGTGGTCTCGATGGCGACGGTTCTGGTGGCCAGCGGGAGGGCCCTGCGGTAGACGGCGCCGCGGATGTCGGCGAGCAGGTCGTCGTGGAGGCTGGCGATGCTGCCGCCGAGCACGATGGTGTCGGGGTTGTAGAAGCTGACCAGCGAGGCCAGGACGTCGCCGAGCCGTTGGGCGGCCAGCCGTACCTGGCGGCGGGCCACCGGGTCGCCCGCGGCCACGAGGCGGACCACGTCGGCGGCGTGCTCGGCGGGCAACCCTGCCTCCCGCAGCTTCGCCGCGATGGCCGCTCCCGAGGCGACGGCTTCGACGCAGCCGGTGTTGCCGCAGTGGCACAGCACGTCGTCGTGGCCCGGTACGCGGATGTGGCCGATGTCGCCCGCGGCGCCGCTGGCCCCGCGGTGCACGACGCCGCCGGAGACGATGCCGCAGCCGATGCCCGTACCGACCTTGACGTACAGCAGATGGGCGGTGGCCGGACGGTGGCCGTACTCGCCCAGGGCCATCATGTTGACGTCGTTGTCGACGAGGACGGGCGCGTGGTAGCGCCCGGCGAAGAAGCCGGGGACCCGGTAGCCGTCCCAGCCGCGCATGATCGGCGGCCGGATCACCGTACCGGTGCGGGCCTCGACCGGGCCCGGCACGCCGATGCTGATCGCGCGTACGTGGTCGGCGGGGTGTCCCGCGTCGGCCAGCAGGCGGCCGATCTGCTCGTGCACCCCGGTCAGTACGGCCTCGGGTCCCGCGTTGATGTCGAGGGCTTCGGTGGCTTCGGCGAGGACCCGGCCGCCGAGTTCGGCGACGGCGACCGTGCGGTGGGTGGCACCGAGGTCGACGGCGCAGACCACGGCGTTCCGCGAGGCGAGTTGGAGGGTGAGCGGCGGGCGCCCGCGCTCGGTGGCCATGGTGCCGGTCTCGACCAGCAGTCCCTTGGCGATCAGCAGGTCCACCCGCTGGGCGACCGCGGCCCTGGACAGCCCGGTGGCGGTGGCGAGTTGGCTGCGCCGGGTGGCGCCGCCCGCCACCAGTCCCGCCAGTTCGCTGAGCGCGGTCAACTGCCGGTCGCTTGCGGCTGTCACCGGTTCCTGCCCTCCCCTGCGCCGTACGTCCGTCGTCCCGGTCCGCGTCCTGTGCGGCCCGGCCCCCGATTTATGACAGAAGATAGCGGAAATATTGCCATTGTCAACCGAAACAGCGGTGGCTAGCGTTTCAAGCAAGCGGAAAGGGAGGGCACTTGTGGGCGGGACTAGCTCGGTTACAGCGGGTTCTTCGCTGCGCACGTCATCGCGTCCGGCACTGCGTACGGCCATCGCCGGTGTGGGGATGATCGGCCAGGTGCACCTGGACGCGGTGCGCAGGAGCGGTGCCCCGGTGGTCGGGGTCAGCGCGTCGACGCCCGCGCGGGCCAAGGAGGCCGCGGCGGCGCTCGGGGTCGAGCGGGCCTTCGACTCCTCCGAGGCGCTGGTCACCAGTGACGACGTCGACGTGGTGCACATCTGTACACCCAACGACGCGCACGCCGGGCTCGCCGAACTGGCGCTGCGGGCGGGCAAGCACGTGGTGTGCGAGAAGCCGCTGACCACGTCGTCGGCCACCGCGGACGCGCTCGCGGCGCTCGCCGCGGACAGCGGTCTGGTGGCGGCGGTGCCGTTCGTCTACCGCTACCACCCGATGGCGGCCGAGGCGCGGTCCCGCGTGCTGGACGGCCGGGCGGGCGAGGTCCGGCTGGTGCACGGCCACTACCTCCAGGACTGGCTCTCGGAGCCGGGCGACACCAACTGGCGGGTCGACGCGGCCGCGGGCGGGCCCTCCCGCGCCTTCGCCGACATCGGCTCGCACTGGTGCGACCTGGTGGAGTGGGTGACCGGGCACCGGATCGCGGAGCTGACCGCGGTCAGCCAGACCGTGGACCGTACGGGTCCCGTCGGCGACGGCGGCGCGCGGGTCAGGCCGGACACCGAGGACGTGGTGCAGCTCCTGTTCCGCACCGACCGCGGCGCCACCGGTTCCGTGACCGTCTCGCAGATCTCGCCCGGCCGGAAGAACCGGCTGTGGTTCGAGGTGGACGGCACGCGGACCTCGCTCGCCTTCGACCAGGAGAACCCCGAGTCGCTGTTCGTCGGCAGCCGCGGTGAGAACGCTGCGGTGCTGCGCGACCCGGCCACGCTCTCGCCCGCCGCGGCCCGGCTCTCGGTGGTCCCCGGCGGCCACCCGATGGGATATCTCGACTGTTTCGCCGCCTTCGTCCGCGATGTGCACGCAGCGATCCGCGCCCCGGGCGCGGCGGGCGGGTCCTCGGCCGACGGCACCGGGGGCACGTTCCCCACCTTCGACGACGCCGCCCGCATGGTGCGCCTGACCGAGGCCGTACTGAAATCGGCGGCGGACCGGACCTGGAAAGAGGTCTCCTGAGATGAAGCTGGGCTTCCTGACCGCCTGCCTTCCGCAGCTCCCGCTGGACGAGATCGCCGCGTGGGCGGCCTCGCACGACTACCAGTCGCTGGAGGTGGCCACCTGGCCGTCCACCGGCTCACGGGAGTTCGAGGCCAGCCACATCGACGTGACCGGCTTCGGCAAGCAGCGGGCCGACGAGGTGCGCGGCCTGTTCGAGCGGCACGGCCTGACGCTGTCCGCGCTGGCGTACTACGAGAACAACCTGCACCCGGACGAGACCCGCAGGGCGGAGATCGCCGCCCACGTACGCGCCAATGTGGACGCCGCCCAACTGCTGGGCGTGGACTACGTCGGCACGTTCGTCGGCCGCCACCCCGGTCTGACGGTGAAGGAGAACATCGCGCTGGCCGAGCGGGAGCTGCCGCCGCTGGTGGAGTACGCGGGCGAGCGCGGTGTGAAGATCATCATCGAGAACTGCGTGATGGAGGGCTGGCACCCGGACGGCTATCCGGGCAACCTCGCCTACTCCCCCGAGCTGTGGGAGTGGATGTTCGGCCTCGGCCTCTATCTCAACTACGACCCCTCGCACCTGCTGTGGCTGGGCATCGACCCGGTCGAGGCGCTGAAGCCGTACATCGACCGCATTCCGCACGCGCAGGCCAAGGACGCGCAGCTCGACCCGCGGGCCAGGGACCGTTACGGCTTCTTCGGCCGGTCGGTGGCGCGGACCGACGGCTGGGACAGCGGCTGGTGGCGCTACCGGGTGCCGGGGCTCGGCGACGTCGACTGGCGCCGGATCGTCGACACCCTTTACGAGGGCGGCTTCACGGGCACGCTCTCCGTCGAGCACGAGGACCCCGTCTGGAGCGGCGACGTCCAGCGGATCACCCAGGGTCTGGAGATCGCCCACCGCACGCTGCGGCCGTTGATCGTCGGCTGATCCGACCGCGCGTCACCGCCGGCCGCCGCTCCCCCGCACCACCCGCACGCGCCGTACCCGCCGTACCCGCCGTACCCGTACCCGCCGTACCCGCACCCGCCGTACTTCCAGGAGGCATCGTCACGATGGCCACGCCCTTGAGCATCCAGCTCTACACCCTCCGGGACCAGATCGCCGCCGACCGCGACGGCACGCTGTCCCGCCTCGCCGGGATCGGTTACACCGCCGTCGAGGCGTACGACCCCACGGCCGACCCGACCGGTTTCCGCAAGGTCGCCGACGACCTGGGGCTGAGCGTCAACAGCACGCACGCCTACGCCCTGTTCGACAAGGAGGCGTCGGAGGTCTTCGACGCGATCGCCACGGTCGGCACCGACCTGGTGATCATCCCCGGCGGGATCGCACACGAGGAGTTCACCACCCCCGACGGTCTCTCGCGCACCGCGGACCTCCTCAACGGCTTCGCCGAGAAGGCCGCCGAGCGCGGTATGCGGATCGGCTACCACAACCACTGGTGGGAGATCGAGCCGCGCTTCGACGGCAGGACCGCGCTGGAGGAGCTGGCGGACCGGTTGGCCCCCGAGGTGTTCCTGGAGGTCGACACGTACTGGGCGGCGGTCGGCGGGGCCGATGTGCCGGCGCTGCTGCGCGCGCTGGGCGACCGGGTGCTGGCGCTGCACGTCAAGGACGGTCCCGGTGTGAAGGACGAGCCGCACACCGCGGTCGGCAAGGGCAGCATCGACGTGCCGTCGATCCTGGCCGCCGCGCCCGACGCGCAGCGGATCGTCGAACTCGACTCCTGCGCGGGCGACATCTTCGAGGCCGTCGCGGAAAGCCTCTCCTACCTCACCGCGCTGGAGCGTTCATGACCACAGGCCCGGTCGGCGTCGCCGTCGTCGGCGCCGGTGTCATCAGCGCGCAGTATCTGGACCATCTCACCGCCTTCCCCGACCTGCGGGTGCTCGCCGTCGCCGACATCGACGTCGAGCGGGCCCGTACGGCGGCCGGGACGTACGGGATTCCGGCCGCGGGCGACCTCGCGTCGGTGCTGGCGATCCCCGAGGTGGAGATCGTCGTCAACCTGACGATCCCGGCCGTGCACGCGGAGGTCGCCACGGCCGCCCTCCAGGCGGGCAAGCACGTCTACGGCGAGAAGCCGCTCGCGCTGGCGCCGGCCGACGGGGCGAAGATCCTGGCCGAGGCGCGGTCGCGCGGGCTGCGGGTCGGGAGCGCTCCCGACACCTTCCTCGGGGCCGGGCTCCAGTCCGCGCAGCGGGCGCTGGCCGCCGGGGTCATCGGCGAGCCGGTGAGCGCGACCGCCGTCACGCAGGGGCCCGGCCCCGAGTCGTGGCACCCGAACCCGGAGTTCCTCTTCCAGTACGGTGCCGGGCCGCTGTTCGACATCGGTCCGTACTATCTGACGGCGCTGGTCGCGCTGTTCGGGCCGGTGGCGCGGGTCTCGGCCTCGGCGCGGCAGGCGCGTGCCCAGCGGGTGATCGGTTCCGGGCCGAAGGAGGGCACGTCCTTCGCGGTGGAAGTGCCCACGCACGTGCACGCGTTGCTGGACTTCGCCGGTGGCCCCAGCGGCTCGGCGACCTTCAGCTTCGACTCCTCGGTGCCGCGCCGCCTCATCGAGGTCACCGGGACCGAGGGCACGCTGTCGCTGCCCGACCCGAACACCTTCGAAGGGCCTTTGCAGGTCCGGGCGTTCGGTGACGACGACTGGCGTGACCTGCCCGTCACCGGTACGGTCGCCGGTCGCGGCCTGGGCGTCCTGGACATGGCCCGCGCCATCCGGGGCGGCACCGAGCACCGCGCCTCCGGCGAACTCGCCCAGCACGTACTCGACTTGATGGCCACGGTGACGGACGCCGCGCAAGAGCACACCGTCCGCACCCTCGAAACCAGCGCCCCGGCCGTGTCACCGCTGCCGGACGCGTGGGACCCGGCGGCCTCGACGCTGTCCTGACGCAGCGGTCGACCACCGTCGGCCCCGGTCGGCCCACCCGTGGGGGGATGGGTCGACCGGGGTTTTTCTGAGCACGGTTCACCGCTGCGCAGGTGGGTTCGCCGGTAGCCAGCGAGCCGAAGGCGGCGCCGGTGTCGAAAGGGAGAACGCGCACAGCGACCGAGGAACGAGGGAGCGAGCACGATCGGCCTCCCCCAGACTCCGTCCGGGGGTGCCCCCACACCGGATCTAAGCCGCCGGAGGCGAGAGGGCGGCAAAAAAAGGGGATCGCGGTGAGCCTGCGCGAGAGGGCTCCCCAGCACGGCTCGCCGCAACCGCGGCCTCACCCAAGGCGCCCCCCTAGGCCGCGGGCAATTGGTAGTCGGGGAAGTTGCCCGGGAGGCGGTCGAGGGTGGGGCCCTCGGTGACGGCGTGGACGAGGAGTTCGCCGCCGACGAAGGCGCCGCGCCAGGAGGCGCCGAGGCCGCCGAAGAGTTCGTCGCGGTCACCGCGGGAGCGGGGCGCGCCGCGGCCGACCTTGAAGGCGCGGACCTGGGAGGCGAGGCGTTCGGTGGTGCGCGGGTCGTCGCAGGACAGGGCGGCCACCAGGGCGCCGTTGCTGGCGTTCATGGCGGAGAGCAGCTCGGCCTCGGTGTCGACCAGGACGATCGTGTCGACGGGTCCGAAGGGCTCGGTGTGGTGGAGCGGCGAGGACGGCGGAGGGCCCAGCAGCGTGACCGGGGCGAGGTAGGCGGAGGTGTCCTGGCCGGGGAGGAAGAGGCCGGGGTCGAGGGCGCCGTGGTGCAGCGGCACCGCGCCGCGGTCGACGGCCTCGGCGACCAGGTCGGCCAGCTCCTTCGCCTTGGCCGCGTTGATCAGCGGCCCGAAGTCGAGCGCGGGCAGCGGGTCGTCGGGCCCGGCGACGGCCAACGGGTGGCCGGTCCTGACCGACTTGACCGCCGGGAGGTAAGCGGCGAGGAAGTCCGCGAAGCGGGAGCGCTGGACGACGAACCGCGGGTAGGCGGTGCAGCGCTGCTTGGCGTAGTCGAAGAGCTTGGGGATCTGCGCGCCGAAGGCGTCCCAGTCGCTGTACTCCCACAGGCCCCAGCAGTTGAGCCCTTCCTGTTCGAGGATGTGCCGCTTGCCGACGTCGGCTACGGCCGTCGCGATCCGGGCGCCGGTGTCCCGGCCGCCGACGAAGGAGACGCAGCCGATCTCCGAGGACTGCACCAGGGCCTCGGAGAGTTCGCCGCCGCTGCCGCTGACCAGCGTGACGGGAATGCCCTCGCGCCTGGCGAGCGCGGCGGCGAGGGTGAGGCAGGCCAGGCCGCCGTCGGTGGGCGTCTTGGCGATGACCGCGTTGCCCGCGAGCGCCTGGACGAGCATGGCGTGCACCAGCACGCTCATCGGGTAGTTCCAGCTCGCGATGTTGGAGACGGGACCGGCAAGTGCGGTGCGGCCCGCCACCATCGGCTCGATGCCGTCCACGTACCAGCGGACGCCGTCGATGGCCCGGTCCACGTCGGCGCGGGCCAGCCGCCAGGGCTTGCCGATCTCCCAGACCAGCAACAGGGCCAGCAGGTCGCGGTGTTCGGTGAGGGCGTCCAGAGTCGCCGAGACGCGCGCCTTGCGGTCGGGCAGCGGTACGTGCCGCCAGCTCCGGTGTTCGTCGAGCGCGGCGCGTACCGCCTGTCGCGCGGTGGCCGCGTCGAGCCGGGGCGGCCCGGCTATCGGGCTGCCGTCGACCGGTGAAGTGGCGGGCAGCGGGCGGCCGTCGGCCTGCCAGCGGCCGTCCCACAGATTCAGCACACGGTCGTCGCGGAATGCCTCGGGCGCGGTCCGCAGGGCGCGCCGCCACGCGTCGCTCCAGGCCGTTCCGGGCTTGAGGATGAGGGTCATTCGGAACTCCGCTCTCGTCGGGGGGCGGAACTCGCGCGGCGCACCACCGCGCGTCTGCCGACGATAGCGACTGGACTCCCGGGGGTTCCGGTGTTCGACCACGGGTGTGTCGGTCGTCACCGTGCCCGGCCACGGCACGGGAGGAGGCGGGTTACGGCGCGGGTGAGCGGGGGTCACCGCACGGGAGAGGGGCCGGCCGACGGGATGCGCCCCCTGTGCCGGCCGGCCCCACTGTGTCCCCCGTGTACCCCTGTGTGACTAGGGGTAGCTGGTCAGGTACGTGACCTGATGGCCGCTGTTCACGGCCGCTCCCGTGGTGTTGATGACATGGCTGATGGTGCCGACACCGCCGAGCGAGACGGTCACCATGTCGTGGAACTTCACCCCGGAGGTGTTGGGCACCTGGAAGGAATTGGCCGACACCACCGAGGAGTTGGCGGAGAAGTAGCAGTAGCTGCCGAGCCCCCACGCCTCATGGCTGGTGACCGAGTCGGCCACCTTGTAGGCGGGGTAGCCCTGCGAGGAACCGTTCATCCAGGAAGCCTGGTTGGGCGGGTCGTAGGGCATCTCGTTCTGGAAGAAGTACGTTCTGCCGCCGTTGCCGTTCCACTGCACCTGGGTCTGCTGGTAGTGCTCGACGAACAGGCCGTACATGGTGACGTTCTGGCCGTTGACGACGAGGCCCGTGGCTGCGGTGTTGGTGTTCCAGCCGACGGTGCCGCCGTTGCCGTGGTCGGCGCGCCACAGCCACATGTGGTCGCCGATGACGTTGTTGCTGTTGACGACCAGCGACTGGGTGGCCTTGCCGACCGCCGCGCCGCCGATCCGGAAGAAGACGTCGGACAGGCTGGTCGGGTCGGCCGCGTGGTTGGCGGACGAGCCGGCCGGGCCGATCTGCATCAGCGTCTGCGAGTTGGTGGTGCCCGCGTCGATGAGCAGCCCGGCCAGCTTCACACCGTCCACGTCGGCCGTGGTCAGCGCGGTGACGCCGCCGTCCGGGACGAGCGTGGCCAGACCGAGACCGAGGACGACGGTGTCGGGCCGGGTCACGTTGATCGTCTGGTTGAGGTGGTAGACACCCGGCGTGAACAGCAGGTTCTTGCCCGCCGCGAGCGCCGCGTTGATGTCCGAGGCGGTGTTGCCCGGCTTGACGATGAAGAACTGGTCGATCGGCAGCGACTGTCCCGCCGGCGTCTTCCCGCTCCAGGTGGTGCCGGACGCGTTGGACTGGAGGGCAGGCACGAAGACCTGGTACTTGCCCGCGCTGTCGATGTACAGGAAGGGCTTCTCGCGCACCACGGGCGCGCTGGCGACGGTGGTGTACGTCGGGAAGCTCTGCGCGGGCGCGCCCTTGTCGCCGACGAAGACCATGTTCCAGTTGGAGCCGCTCCAGGACCCCATCTCGGTGTCCTTGGTGAGGAACTGCTGCTGGGAGCCGGACTGGATCTGCCCGTCGATCTTGGAGTCGGAGATGAAGCCGCCGCTCGACCAGCCGCCGTCGTCCAGCGCGAGGTTGCCGCGGACGTGCATCCGCCGGTACGGGGCGGCCTGCGAGACGGCCCAACGGTCGCTGCCGCCGGTCGGGTTGACGGACATGTTCTCGGCGTCACGCCAGAAGTTCTGGGTGGCGTTGCCCTGGAACCAGTCGGCCTCGGCGTGCACCTTGCCGTTGATGGTGACCGAGTCGGGGCTCAGGCCGAGTCCTGCGACCTGGGTGTAGAAGCCGACGTTGACGTCCGCGCTGTAGGTGCCGGGCTTGAAGAGCACCGCGTAGCGCTGGCTGCCGAACTGGTTGGTCTCCTGCTGGCTAAAGATCGAGTTCAGCTTGGACTGGATGGTCGAGGCGGACATCGACGGGTCGAAGACGACCGTGTTCGGGCCGAGGTCGGGGTCGCCGCCGCTGGGCGGGGTGGTCGGCGGCGTGGTGCCGCCGCCGCTGCCGCTGACGTTGAACGACTGCGCGGTGGTGCCGTTGCACGTGTACTGCTGGAGCTGGACGCTGTCGGCGGTCGACGCGCCGGGCACGTCGAGGCACTTGCCGCTGTTGCGGTTGACGAAGTGGAAGGCGCCGCTGCTCTCGGCGACGGGCTGCCACTGCTGGTTGCTGCCGCCGCCGTACAGCCAGAGCTGTGTGGCGGCGCTGTCGGCGGTGGAGACGCCGGTGACGTCCCACACCTGGGCGGGCGCGGTGGACACGCCGATCCGGTAGTAGCCGCTGTCGGTGGCGGTGAACTGCCACTGCTGGGCGGCGCTTCCGTTGCAGGCGTACTGCTGCACCGCTGTGCCGTTGGCGGTGGCCGCGGCGCGCGCGTCCACGCACTTGCCGCTGCTGACGCTGGTGACGCTGGCCGGGGCGGCCGGGATGGTGGCGGCGCCCGCGTCCCGTGCGGTGACCAGGGCGATACAGGCCGAGACCGGCAGGACGAGCGCCGCCGCTATGGCGGCTGTTCGTCTGCGGGTGCGGGATGTGCGGGTGGGCGTGCCGGGCACGGTGGGGACCTGAGTCACACGTGTCTCCTCGGTCGCGTTGTGGGGTCGCGATGCGGTGTGGACGCTAGGGGCCGCCCGTCGGCGAGTCAATACACATCAAAAAATAAGTCGTGAACTATCCGGCCGGAAAAGAGGGCCCGGCCGTCCCGGCCGGGCCCTCGGAGTGCGTCTGACGGTAAGTCAGGAACTGATCGTGTCCGTCGTCAGCAGGCCGATCAGCAGGAAGCCGACCACGATCCGGTAGATCACGAAGGAGTTGAACGAGTGCTTGGCGACGAACTTCAGCAGCCAGGCGATGGAGACGTAGGCGATCACGAACGACACCACGGTGCCGACGGCGAGCGCGGGCACGCCGACGCCCCCGCTGGTGGCGTCCTTCAACTCGTACAGCCCCGCGCCGGTGAGGGCGGGCAGGCCGAGGAAGAACGACAGGCGGGTGGCGGCCACCCGGTCCAGGTCGCGGATGAGCGCGGTGGAGATGGTGGCGCCCGACCGGGAGAAGCCGGGGAAGAGCAGCGCGAGGATCTGCGAACAGCCGACGATCATCGCGTCCTTGAAGGTGACCTGGTCCTCGCCGCGCTTGAATCGCGCCATCTGCTCGGCGCACCACATGACGACGCTGCCGCCGATCAGCGAGAAGGCGACGACCCACAAGGACGCGAGGGCGCCGTCGATCAGCGGCTTGGCGGCCAGTCCGACGACGACGATCGGGATGGTCGCGTAGATCACCCACCAGGTGAACTTGTAGTCGTGGTTGTCGCGCTCCCTCTTGTTCGCGAGCCCCTTGAACCAGGCGCCGACGAACCGCTTGATGTCGGAGAAGAAGTAGACGAAGACGGCGGCGATGGCGCCGGTCTGGATCACCGCGGTGAAGCCGACGACAGCCTTGTCGTCCACCGGGATGTTCATCAGGCCCTCGGTCATTTTCAGGTGCCCGGTGGAGGAGACCGGAAGGAACTCGGTCACTCCTTCCACGACGCCGAGAATGACGGCTTGGCCGACGCCGATGACGCTCATTGGGTGGTCCCGCCCCTTGTCCGCCGGTGATCGCCCCGGCCCGTTACGACTACATGTTCGTAGACAACGGTCAGACTTTAGAGGATCGGCGGCCGGACCCCGAATCCGGGGCCCGGCCGCCGCGGGAGGCGGATCAGCAGGCGCCGAGGTCCTGCCAGACACCCCACTCACCGGTGGTGCCGGGCGTCTCGCCCGTCGTCCACCACTTGGCCTTCCAGGTGTGACCGGCGTACGAGACGGTGTTGCCGCCCACGTAGACCGCGCTGCTGTTCCACGCGGTGGCGGTGCAGCCGGTGGTGGTCCCGGTGACCGTGAGCGTGTACGCGGCGGTGTGGGTCGTGGTGCCCGCCTTGCCGGTGACGGTCAGGGTGTACGCGCCGGGGGCCGCCGAGGCCGTGGTGGCGACCGACAAGGTGGCGTTGCCGCCCGCGGTCACCGAGGTCGGGCTGAGCGTGGCGGTGACACCGGCCGGGGCGCCGGAGACCGTCAGCGCGACGGACTGCGCGGTGCCGGAGGCGACGGCGGTGTGCACGCTGGAGGTGGTGGAACCGCCCGGCGCGACGGAGCCGGAGGCCGGGGTCAGCGACACCGAGAAGTCGTTCGCCGGGGGCGGGGTGGTGGTGCCGCCGCCGGTGAAGGGCTGGAAGGTGTGGCTGAACTGCCAGGTGCTCTGTGCGACGCCGGAGCAGGTGTCGGAGCCGCCCTGGCCGGGGCAGCCGCCGTTGTCGCGCTGGAGCGCCCAGAAGGACAGCGTGTTGATGCCCTTGCTGACCGCCCAGTTGTAGACGGTGGTGGCGTTGGCGGTGGTGAAGGTCTCGGCCGCGCCGAAGTCGTCGATGCCGGGCATCTCCGTGACGCCGACCATGCCCCAGATCTGCGCGTCGGTCTTCGACGGGTAGAGCCCGGCGAGCTGGTCGTGCAGGCCGGTGGCGGCGGTCTGGGTGTCGGTCGCCATGTTGTGCGTGGCGTTGTCGTAGTAGTCGAACGTCATCAGGTTCACGACGTCGACCTTGACGCCGTTGGAGATGGCGTTCTGGATCACCGACAGGCCCGAGCCGTCGCCCGCGGTGCCCGTGGTCAGCCCGTGGGTGGTGGTCGGCAGGGTGTAGGAGAACTGCACCGAGCGGCCGTTGCTCGCCGCCCAGTCCTGGACCATCTTCACGGCCTTGTTGCGGCGGTCGATGCCGCCGGCGTTGGTCAGCGAGTTGTCCTCGATGTCGAGGTCGATCCGGCTGATGTCGTAGGTCGTGATGACCTTCTCGTAGGCCGCGGCGATCGAGCTGACGTTGGTGCAACTGTCGGCGATCTCGGTGCCGCTGTTGTCGGCCGCGTAACCGCCGAAGGACGGGATGACGTCGCCGCCGCCCGCCTGGAGGGTGTCGATGTCGGCGCCGAAGTTCGCCTGGGCGATCGGCAGCGAGCTGTCGCCGTTCCAGTACGGGGTGCAAGAGCCGACGGACGGCGTCTGGATGAACGCCATGGTGAGGAATTTGTTGCCGGAGGCCGACGCCAGGCCGGAGAGGCTGTCGCCGTTGTACGCCTCGAAGTACGGGGCGAACACGTGGGCGGGCAGCGGGGTGGCGGCGTGGGCGGTGCCGCTGCCGGTCAGGGCGAGCCCGGCCGCCGCGGTGGCGGTGACGAGTCCGGTGAGCAACGCGCGGAGGGGTCTGCGAACGGGTCCGGTCATGGACCGCGCTCCCTTCGAGGGGGGATGTGTGGGGGCCGACAGCACAGGGGGCGCTGCTGGTCTGGACCAATACTGTTGGTCTGGACCACCCGACTGTCAAGAGTCCTAACAGATAACGGAGTTGGACCACTCACCCCACGGGACCGGACATTTCCGGCACCCGGACAGCACGTGTCACCGCCGCGCCCGCGCGGACGCGGCGGTGACCTGTCAGTACCCCGCTCGGACGGTCAGCGCCGCCAACTGGCGATCGCCAGCGCGGGAACGAACCGCGCGGCGTCCAGCGTGCCGACACCGGTCGCCATGTCGTACCCCTTCACCGCGGTGTAGCCGGTGACGCCGTCGTAGGAGTTGTTCGTGCCGTCCTTGACGTCCACGATCCCGGTGAGCCTGCTGTCGCCCCGGTAGAGCGTGTACAGCGCCTGGTGGATGTCGCCCACCCGGTGCCCGGCGAGCTGGTCGGCCAGCGCGACGATGCCGGAGAACAGCGGGCTGGACTCGCTGGTGCCGCCGTACACGTCCCATCCGACGGCCGTCGGGTCGAAGGAGGAGTACACCCACGCGCCGCCGTCCACGGCCGCGGTCATCGAGATGTCCGGGGTGCCGCGCCGGGCGCCGACGACGTTCTTGACCACGTCCTGGTACGAGGGCCTGGTGAAGACGTGCGACTGGCCGCCGCCGCCCGCGCCGTAGTCGTTGTAGACGCTGTCGGGCGCGGTGCGGTCGCCCGCGTCGTCCAGGTGGAGCTGCGTGCCGCCGATCGAGGTGACCAGCGGGTCGGACGAGGGCCAGGAGTTCACCGGGTACGGGTAGTCGGTGGCGCCGTCCGCCATCGAGTCGGTGGCGCCGCCGTCGCCGGAGGACGACAGCACCGTCACGCCGTGCGCGGCGGCGGCCTTGAAGGCGTACCGCAGCTTCTGGATGCTGGAGAAGTCGCCCCGGTCGAAGCCGGGGAAGGTGTTCTCGGTGGCGCCGAAGCTCTGCGTGATCACGTCGCCGACGCCGTGGTCGATCATCGACTTCTCGGCGTCCATCATCTCGGGCAGCCCCTCGACGCCCTCGGTCTCCGCGACGCCGGTCTCCACCAGCACGATGTGCGCGTCGGGCGCGACGGCGTGCGCCATCTCCACGTCCAGCGTGCTCTCGCTCGCCCAGCCGGTGTGGTCCGGATTCGTCGGGTCGAACGGCGGCACGTCACCCCACTTGACGACCTGTACGTGCGAGCTGGCGATGCCGAACTGCCGGCTGTACACGTCGAGGTCGTGCTGGATCGTCGGCGACCCGAACGAGTCCACGATCACGATCGTCCGCCCCTTGCCGGTGATACCGGCGCGGTAGAGCGGCTTGAGGTCGTACGCCTGGCGGTACTGCTGCGGGGTGTAGCAGTTGATGCCCCACTTCGCCTGGCACTGCGCGCTGCTGAGCGGGCTGCTCACCCCGCTCACCAGCCGGTGTCCCGTGACCGCTGGCACGGCCTTCACCACCGGTGCGGTACGCGCCGGGGCGGCGATGGCGGACCCGGCGACGGGAGCGGCTGTCAAAGCGGCGGCGGCGAGGGCGGTGACCCCTGCCGCCGCGACCGCGGCGCGGGGCCGCGGACGGAATCTGCGCATGGACTCTCCTTGTGTGGAGTGCGACCGCACGAGACGGATGCCGCGATCACACCCACAGATCATGCCCAGGACAAGAGACTTCGCCGTTTGCTGCCGACCGCTTTACTCCGGATGGCCGCCCCTTGGTTATTTCATGGGCATGCCATGACGAGGCGTCGTGGTGCGGCGGCGTGCGGCGGCGTCGCGGGTCCCGTCATGCTGCGGCGTCACGGCACGGCACGGCATACGCCACGTCACGACACGGCCGACGGCGGGTCAGGACACGATGTCCTTGGTGCGGAAGCCGCGGAAGGCCAGCGCCGTCAGCACGATCGCGTACGAGACCGACACCGAGGTGCCCTGGAGCATGCCGGACCACTCCATCGTCGGCTGGAGCGCGTCCGCCCAGGAGAACTGCCAGTGCGCGGGCAGCACGTCGCGCCACCGCCCCAGCGCGGTCACGGCGTCCAGCACATTGCCGACGATGGTGAGGCCGACCGCGCCGCCGACCGCGCCCAGCGGCGCGTCGGTGACCGTGGAGAGCCAGAAGGCGAGCGCGGCCGTGACGAGTTGGCTCACGAAGATGTAGATCACGGCGACCGCCAGTCGCGGCAGCGCCTCACCGGACGCCAGCGCCCCGCCGGTCGGCAGTTCCAGGTCCCCCCAGCCGTACGCGACGGTGCCCGCCACCAGCGCGACCGCGGGCAGCAGGACGAGCGCGACCGCGCTGAAGCCCAGCGCCACGGTGAGCTTCACGGCCAGCAGCCTGGTCCGCGGCACGGGCGCGGCCAGCAGATAGCGCAGCGAGGACCAGCCCGCCTCCGAGGCCACGGTGTCGCCGCAGAAGAGCGCGACCGGAACGACGAGCACGAAGCCCGCGGAGACGAACAGGCAGGTCGCGCAGAAGTTGGCACCCGAGGCGGTGGCGGTGTCGATCAGCGTCGGGCCGTTCCTGCCCTCGCCGCTCGGGGTGCCGCCGATCGCGAAGGCGGCGATCAGGATGAACGGCAGCGCGGCGAGCAGCGCGGCCACGATCATCGTGCGGCGCCTGCGCAACTGCCGCCTGGCCTCGACGCGCAGCCGCAGCGTACGGCCGGGGCGGTAGCCGGGCGCGGTGGCGCGGGCCGGTGACCCGTCCGGTGCGGGCGCGGGGGCGGGAAGGGCGGGTGCGGCGCTCACGAGGAGCCTCCGATCAGGGTCAGGAAGGCGTCCTCCAGGCGGCGGTGCGGCCCGACCTGGGCCACGGGCACGTCGAGACGGACGAGTTCGGCCACGAATTGCGCCGGGGTCAGGCCGTCGAGCACCGCGAGCAGACCGTCCTCCTCGCGGACCGCGGTGGCGACCCCGGGCAGTGCGGCGACCTTCTCGACCGCGCTCTGCGGCAGTTCGCCGTCGATCCCGACCAGCACGGTGTCCGCCGAGCCGATGATGTCGGCGACGGGACCGGCCGTGACCAGCCGCCCGCGGTCCATGACCACCAGATGCGTACAGGTCTGCTCGACCTCGGCCAGCAGGTGGCTGGAGACGATCACGGTCCGGCCCGCCTGCGCGTAGCGGATCAGCACCTCGCGCATCTCGCGGATCTGGGGCGGGTCGAGTCCGTTGGTCGGCTCGTCGAGGATCAGCAGGTCCGGCAGGCCGAGCATGGCCTGCGCGATGGCCAGTCGCTGCCGCATGCCCTGCGAGTAGGTGCGCACGGCCCGTTCCAGCGCGTCGCCGAGGCCCGCGATCTCCAGGGCCTCCGCCAGGCGGGCGTCCTGCGCCGGGCGGCCGGTGGCCTGCCAGTACAGGTCGAGGTTGGCGCGGCCGGACAGATGCGGCAGGAAGCCGGCGCCCTCCACGAAGGCGCCGAGCCGGGACAGCACGGGCGCGCCGGGCCGTACCGCCTCGCCGAACACCCGGATCTCGCCCTCGTCGGGACGGATCAGGCCCATCAGCATCCGCAAGGTGGTGGTCTTGCCCGCGCCGTTCGGCCCGAGCAGGCCGAGCACCTGGCCGGGTTCGACGCGGAAGGACAGGTCGCGTACGGCGTACTGGTCGACGGACTTCGCGTACCGCTTGCTGAGGCCGGTGATCTGCAACGGGACCGCGGCGAGCGCCGGGTCGGCCGGGCGCGGGCGGACCCGGCGGCGGCCGGTGAGCAGCAGGACGGCGGCCACGGCCAGCGCGATCAGCGGCAGCGCCCAGGCCCACCACGCGACCGAGGTGGCGTCGGCGCCGAGCCCGGTGTCGGTGGGCAGGGTGAGCGTCGGCGACGCGAGCGAGACGGTCAGTACCGCGGGCGCGGCCGGGGAGGCGTAGCCGAGGTCGGTGGTGGACAGCACCACGCGCAGTCGGTGCCCGGCCGCGAAGTCGTGGTCGACGGCGGGCAGTCGGACCGTGACGGTGGTGCCCTGCCCGGACCCGACGACGCGTACGGGGGCGGCGAGCGAGGCGGGCAGGGTCTCCTTGCCGCCGGGCGCGACGTCGTAGAGCTTCGCGAAGAGCACGGCGTCGGGCGCGTCGGTGGCGACCTTCACCCGCACCGACGGCGCTCCGGTGAGCTGGGCGCCGTCGCGCAGTGGCGCGGACTCGAACACCGCGATCTGGCCGGGGAAGTCCAGGGAGATGCCGGCGCCGACCGAGGAGAGCTGGGTGAGCGCGCCGAGGCCGGGGACGGCGGAGATCGCGGGCGGGGCGCCGCCCGCCGGGTTGGTGATCCGCTGGGCGGAGCCGGCGAGCGCGATCTTCCGGCTGCCCGATCCGTCGAGGCCGGGGTAGCTGTCGCCGCTCGCGCCGCGCAGGGTGACGCTGCCGTCGGTGGAGTTGAGGCCGCCGGTGCGGGTGACCCGGAAGGCGGGTCCCGTGCTCGTGGACGTCTCGCCCTTGAGGTAGTGGTCGAACCAGGCGGTGACCCGCTGGTCGATCCTGCCGTTCTCGGTGTTGCCGCCGTCGTGTCCGCCCGCGATCCAGTCGACGGTCACGGGTGCGCCGTTGGCCTTGATCGCCTTGGCCATCGCGTCGGACTGGGCGAGGGTGAACAGCGAGTCGGTCTGGCCCTGCACGATCAGCGCGGGGACCTTGATACGGGAGCCGACCGCGGACGGGCTGAGCGCGTCGAGTCGCGCGCGGGCGGCGGCGTCGGGCTTTCCCGCCTGGGCCACGCGTTGGTAGAGCGCGCAGACGGACGGTTCGAACCGGCCGCAGAGGGGGTCGGCGGTCGTCGGCGCTCCGGCGGGCGTGCCCGTGCCCGTGCCTGTGCCTGTGCCCGTGCCTGTGCCCGTGCCTGTGCCCGCGCCTGTGCCCGTGCCCGTGCCTGTGTCCGGGGTCCGGTCGCCGCCCGTTGCCGCGTCCAGCGGGGTGGAGCCGCTGGAGAAGAAGATGCCGGCCCACAGCTTCTTGTAGACGTCGTTCGGGAAGAGCGCGTCGCTCAGATTCCAGTACGTCATGCGCGGCGCGATGGCGTCGATGCGCTGGTCGTAACCGGCGGCGAGCAGGGAGATCGCGCCGCCGTACGAGACGCCGGAGATGCCGACCCGCGGGTCGCCCGGCGCGTCGAGCCGCACGTCGGGGCGGTCCGCGAGCCAGTCGACGAGCTTGCCGACGTCGGCGACCTCGCCGTCCGGCGCGTTGAGCCCGATGCGTCCGGTGGAGTGCCCGAAGCCGCGCGCGGACCAGGTCAGTACGGCGTAGCCGTGCCGGGCGAGCGCTTCGGCCTGGCCGCGCACGTCGTCCTTGCTGCCGCCGAAGCCGTGCCCGAGCAGTACGGCGGGCCGCCTGCCGGGACCGCCCGAGGTGAAGTACGAGGTGTCCAGGCGTACGCCCCCGGCGCCGTCGAGCATCGCATCGCTGCGGTGCACCGAGCCGCCGTCGCCGGACGCGGTCGCCGTACCGACCGCGACGCCGCCCGCCACCAGCACCACGAGCGCCCCCGCGGCGGCGAACCACCTCTTGCGTCGCGGCCATCGAAGATCCATCCCTCGATCCTAGGCGGCTCGGGCCGCGGACCGGGCGTGGGCGGAGGGTTCTCCGGGTATTCCCATACTCCGCGCCTGTCAGGTGTCTTGACTTCTCCGGTGGCGCGTGCCATCCATGCGGTGCCCACGCGTCCGTCCGGGCGCGGGCAGGAGGGGCCGCATGCTCTCGCTCGGCGATATCTCCGACCGGCTGGAAATCCAGGATCTGTTGATCGAATACAGCCACGCGGTGGACACCGGCCAATGGCCGCTGCTGGAAGCGGTCTTCACCAAGGACGCGGTCCTCGACTACACGGCGACCGGCGGTCCGCGCGGAACTCTGCCGGAGATCAAGGAATTTCTCGCGGCCGTCATGCCGCGTTTTCCCGGATATCAGCATTTGCTCGGGAATTGCGCGATCCGGCTCGACGGGGACCGCGCGACGGGCCGCACCATGTGCCTCAACCCGCTTGTGCTGCCCGAGGGCGGCAAGGCGGCGGAGCGCGGTGTGCTGCTGTGCGGCTTCTGGTACGTGGACGGTTTCGCGCGGGACGGCGGCGGTTGGCGGATCGCCTCGCGGCGGCAGGAGACGTCGTACATGTACCGGGCGCCGGGCTCCGCGCAGGCGTGAGCGACCGGCCGCCTTCGGCATGTACCCGGTTCGCGCGGTGTCCGTGAACCGCCGCGGCGCGGTGGCCGACGTGGGGACGTCGGCCACCGCGCCGGGACGCCGCCCGTGGGACGGGCGGCCGGTGGTGCGGCGGATCAGCGGTGTGCCGCGCCGCGCCTGCGGTTGAAGACGAGCAGGCCCGCGCCCGCGGCGACGACGGCCGCGGCGATGCCCGCGATCATCGGCGTCGAGCTGGAGCTTCCGGTCTCGGCCAGGTCACCGGAGGCCGGGGAGGTGCTGGCCTGCACGACCGGGGCGTTCGAGGTCGCGGTCGTCTCGGGGGTGGTCGGCGGGGCGGTGGGCGTCTCGGACGCCGGGGTGGTCGGCGGCGCGGTGGGCGGCGGCGTCTCGGGCGTGGTGGGCGGCGGCGTGGTCGGCGGCTTCTCGCACGGCTCGGACGTCTTGTACTCGTCCCTGCCGTACTGCTTGCCGTCGCCCGCCTTCACGACCAGGTGCACCTTGATCGCGGTGCTGTGGTCGGGCAGCGCACCCGTGAAGTCGTAGCTGCCGCCGAACGACTCATTGCTCGCGAGCACGGCGCCGCCGTCCACGGAGACGGTCACCGAGTTGGTGACCCGGGCGTTGTAGGCGGTGAGGTGGACCGAGACCGAGTCGCAGTCCACCGACCAGTTGGGGGTGTGTGCCGATGCGGGCGCGGCCAGTACGGCCGACCCGATGAGCGCCGCCATTCCGGCGCCCGCTATGACACCGGAGCGCCTGCGGCTCTGGCGCGTCATTTGCATGAATCCTCCCTGAATTTCGCTGTGTTCTCCGACTCCCTGGCGACGCCCCCGTCCGCCATAACTACGGGGACCGGGACCCTACACCCGGCGGAATTCCGCCCGGCGACCGCCCCCCACCATTACGGAGCCCGTATCAATTCACCTGCAATTCCAGGGGATTCGATCACCGGGCGCCGGTCCGGGGCCCGCTGGTCGCGGCGCGCGGGGAGTGTCGGCCGCGGGCGGTACCGTGCGGGAGACAGCACGGGCACGTCAGGCGGAAGGAGGCAGGTCGCGTGGCCAAGGCACTGACCCCCGCTCAGCGGAAGGCGGTCGCCGGCTCCGATCCGTCGACCGGCCGGCTCTCGGCGCGCGCCGACGTCTGCGCGGCGCTGGTGGCGGCGGGTCTCGCGGTGCCGCACGGCCGCAGCGGCCACCCCGCCTACTACCTGTCCCAGGAGGGTCTGCGGCAGCGCGCCGCGCTGGCGGCGGCCGAAGCGGCACGGCAGGCGGCGCGGGAGGCGGAAGCCGCCGCGGAGCCGCCCGCGGTCCCCGTCGGCACCTTCACGGCCGACGACGGTACGGGGACGGTGACGCCCGGCCGCGGTCCCGCCCGCGCGGCCGAGGTGGCCGCCGCGTGGGAGGGCCTGCTGGGCATCCGTGCGGTGCTGCTCGACGGCGTGACCGACGTGCCCGCGCCGTGGGAGCGCGAACGGCTCGTGCACGCCGTGTCGTTGGCCCTCGAAGCGGCGGGCTGTCCGCCCGCCCCTGACGGTTATACGGTCACGCCTTCCGCGCAGGACGGCGCCGTCGAGGTGTCCTGGCGGGGCGCTGCCGCCCCGGACGAGGCGGCCGGCCACCTCGGCCGGTGCGCGGCGCTCCTCGACGCCCGCGGCTGGCAGTCCACCCGGCACCGCGACCGCGCCGCCCGCCCCTTCCTTCTCACCTCCCCCCGGCGGTCGGCGCCCCGCCGCTGAGGTGCCGCTCAGCCGATGGTGACCACACGCGCCCAGGACGGCGGGGAGTCCGGGACGTACTCGGCGTTGTCCTCGCGCACGGCGCGCGAGGGGCGGGGGAAGAGGCCGACGACGGTACGGCAGGGCGGCTGCTCGGACGGCCACGGTGTCTGACCGTCCGTCAGGGCGACGACGACGTCCGGGCGGGGCCGGGAGCGCAGGGCGCGGGCGAAGCCGGAGCGCAGATCCGTACCGCCGCCGCCGATCAGCTCGATGCCCTCGGCGCGGCAGATCGGTACGGCCACACCGGCGGCGACGTCGCAGGAGATCACCGAGACCAGGTCGCGCCGCCCGCCCACCGCCCGCGAGATCGCGGCCACCTCCAGCAGCGCGGCGCCCAGTTCGGCGTCGCTCACGGAGCCGGACGTGTCGATGACGACGCAGACCCGCGGCGGTGTACGGCGCAGGCTCGGCAGCAGCACTCCGGGGACGGCGGCCGAGCGCCGTGAGGGACGCCGGTAGCTGTGGTTCTCGCCCGCGCCCGGCGCGCCCGCCGCCGAGCGGACCGCGGCGCCGAGCAACTGCCGCCACGGCTGCGGGGGATGGAACGCCTCCTCGGCCCATCTGCGCCAGCCCTCGGGCGCCTCCCCCGGCCGCCCCTTGATCCCCTCGGCGACCCGGAAGCGGACCGCGTCCCGCTGCTGCCTGCTCAGGGCGTGCGCCCCGTCCGGTCCCAGCTCCCACGACCTGGCCTGCCCGTCGGCGCCGCTGCCGCAGTCCAGCCAGGCCAGGTCCCCGACGAGCCCGGACATCGACGCCGTCCGCAGATACTCCTCCATCAGCAGGCCGTCGGGCAGCCGCAGCAGCGACGGCAGCACGGCCCCGGCGGGCCGGGGCAGACCGTCCCCGTAGATGTCGTCGTTGATCTCGAAGTCGGCGGCGATGTTGCGCCGCAGCCTCTCCCGGCCCTCGGACGGGGGCGTTCCCGCCCCCTGCCGCCTGCCCGGACCGGGCTCTTCGTGCTCCCTGGCGTACCGCTCGCCCCGCGCGTGGTGGTCCCTGAGCAGGTGGGAGACCTCGTGCACCCAGACGCCGGCCAGTTCCTCCGTCGGGGTGCGCGCGACGAAACCGGGCGAGACGTAGCAGCGCCAGTACGCGTCGACCGCCATCGTCGGCACCGACCGGTCCTCCACCACGTGCAGGGCGAAGAGGGCGCTGGCGAGGTAGGGGCGGACCGTGACCGCGTGGAGCCGGGCCGCCATCAACTTCTCGGTGTCGAGGGGCAGTCCGGGGGCGTACGGCTGGTCGGCGGGGCGCTGCCGCCTCGGCGCGAGAGGCCGTACCGGGCGCGGCGGCGCGGGCGGGGGCATCGGGCGCGGTCGCGCGGTGACCGGCCGTTTCCCGGTGACCGCCACCGGCTCCTTCGCGGTGACCGCCACAGGCTCCTTCGCGGTGACCGCCACAGGCTCCTTGGCGGTGTCCGTCATCCGACGCTTCGCCGTGTCCTTCATCGGCCCGTCCTCTTCGTCCGGGCGGCCTCGGCGTCCGCGACCCGCGCCACCGACTGGTCGGCGCGGCGGGCGAGGCCGATGACCGAGACCAGCCGCTCCACCGCGGCGGGCACCTCCCAGTCGTCGCGCCGCAGTCCGGCCAGCGCGGTGGCCGGGGCGACCAGCAGGTCGGGGGCGCCGGACTCCAGCGCCCTGACCAGCACCGCCCAGCCCGCCTCCCACCGCGCCCGCTCCGGCCGCGCGCCGACCGCGGCCACCACGGCCTCCAGCGCCGCCTGCCGCAGGTCGCCGCGCTCGGGCAGTTCCGCGGTCGGCGGGTCGGCCATCAGCGCCTCGGGGTCGGGCAGGTCCATCCGGTCCAGGTGGGCGAGGAGTTCAAGTCCCGGCCCGTCCCCCACCGCGCCCCGCACCAGCAGGGCCAGCACCTCGCGGGACGCGGAGGCCGCCGTACCGAACGCCAGCAAGGTCAGCGCGGCCTCCCAGCTCCGGGGCGAGGGCCACGCGCCGCCGCGCCGCGTCTCCGTGCTCGGCAGCCGGTGGATCAGCGTCGGCCTGGCTTCGAGGAAGCCGCAGACGGCGCGCCGCGCGAGGGCCACGGCCTCGGGCAGCGACTCCGGTACGAGCCTGGGCAGTTCCGGGCGCGGCCAGACGCCGCCGAGGCCGCGTACCACCACCTCACGGTCGTGCACCCAGAACAGATGGACGAAGCGGTTGGCCAGCGGCGGGCTCAGCTCCCATCCGTCGGCCGCGGACGCGCGCGGGTTGGCGGCGGCCACGATCCGTACGCCGGGCGGCAGTTGCAGGGCGCCGACCCGGCGCTCCAGCACGACCCGGAGCAGCGCCGCCTGAACGGCCGGTGTGGCCGTGGACAGTTCGTCGAGGAAGAGCAGTCCGCGCCCGGCGCGGACCAGTTCCACGGCCCACTGGGGCGGCGCCATCGGCACACCGCGTACCGCGGGGTCGTCGCCCAGGACGGGCAGCCCGGAGAAGTCGGTCGGCTCGTGGACGCTGGCGATCACGGTCGTCAGCGGCAGGTCGAGGGAGGCGGCGAGCTGGGTCAGCGCCGCGGTCTTCCCGATGCCGGGCTCCCCCCACAGCAGTACGGGCAGGTCGGCCGCGACGGCCAGGGCGAGCGCTTCGAGCTGTTCGTCGGGGCGCGGTTCCGTGGTGCTGGTCCGAAGGAGCGTCAGAAGGTCGTCGGCGACGGCGAGTTGGGGGTCGCTCACGGGGGCGGAGGCAGAGGTCAAGGCGGTCGTGGGAGCGGTCGTGAAGGCGGTCGTGGGCAGGAGGGTGCTGGACGTCATGGGCATCACCTGGGGTTGGTCAGGGGAACGGGACGGCCCGCTCCGGGGGGTTTGTGCGGCAGGGCGGCGCTCAACGCGCCGTGCAAAAAAGGGACCTGACGGTTGATCAGACGACGGAGGGGTCAGCGGGCCGTTCCGGTGCGGGGCCTGGCCCGGCTGCTGCGCTTGGCGCGAATGTGCCGCGGCGTATGGCGGACGAGGCGCGGACGGCGCTGCGCCGAGGCGGGGTGTTCCGCGACGAGTCCCGCGCGGAAGACGCCGTGGTCGACGCGGCGGACGGCGGCCCGCTCCAACTCCTCGCGGAGCGGCCCGTCGCGGAGTACCGCGCGCGGCCCGAGCAGTCCTTCGACGACGGCCAGCGCCCCGGCCATGTCGCCGTGGCGCAGCCGTTCCCGTACCGCGGGCAGTGCCTCGGGGTCGCGGTGCACGGCGTCGATCGCCCGCAGGCAGGGCAGCGCCGGTCCGCCGAGGGCCACCAGCAGGTCCTCGCGGCGCAGTTCGGCCGGGTCGTGGTCGACCGCCGTCAGCACCCCGTCCCGCAGCGCGATCCGGTGGATCTCGCCGCGGCACTCCACCCGGTGCGGATCACCGGGCTCGGGGCCGTGGCCTGCGGCCGGGGCGGTGTCGTACGAGGCCAGCGCCGCGGCGACCAGCGGGTGCAGCCGGTCGGCCGTGATCAGCCCGGCCCGTAGCAGTTCCAGGTCCGGCAGGACGCGGGCCGCCGCTTCCGGCAGTACGGGCAGCGCCGCGATGTCGTGCGGTCGCAGCGGTTCGCGCAGCGGCCGGCAGGTCGGGGCATGGCTGTCGTCGGGGGCGACGAGTTCGAACGCGGCGCGGTCGCGCGCGCCCAGGCGTACGGCGAAGGCGCCGCGCGGGCGGCCTTCGGCCCACAGCAGCAGTTCGGCCTCCGCGGCCCACCGCCCCGACGCCCACGGACCCTCGTCCGCGCCGCAGCGCCGCGCCAGTTCGCCGCTCCGCCCGGCGTCCCAGAGATGCCGGTGCAGGTCGAGCCGGAAGCGCCGCTCGGGATACGGGTGCGGGTGGATTCCGGCGGCGCCGTGCCCCGGCTCCTGCCGCAGCGCCAGCGCCATCCGCTGCCCCGCGTCGGCTCTGGCCGGCGGTGTCCGTACGACCAGGTCGACCGGCGGACCGGCCGAAGCGCCGTACCGCGCGAGGAGGATGGTCACACCGGGCCGCAAGCGGCCGTCCGGCGCGATCCTCGGCATGTGCCAGCGCAGCAGATCGGGTGCCAACCGGCGCAGATCCGCCCGGAGTCGGGCGGCCAGTTCGGTGCCGTGCCGCGTGCGCACGGCTCGCAGATCGAGATCCGCGTCGACCCGGGCCGCGGCGCACGCCCCGGCCCAGTCGCCGACGGCGCGCCGCGCGGTGGCGGTCTCGATCATGGACGGTGGCACGGCGTACTCGCGTACGCGGCGCCACATCAACACATGGGCGGGAATCTCGTCCGTGAGGTGAGGTGCCATCAGCACTCACCCTGGTCGAACGATTCCCCCATTTCATACGAGAAGGAGTTCGTCATCGCGCCCATCATAGGCACAGCCGCCGCCCGGACTCCATCAACGGGTGAGCCTCCGTCAGACGGCCGGGGAGCCGGCGGCTCCGACGGACGGAGAGCGGACGGCGAGCGCACGGCGAGCAGACGGCTCCGGCGGACGGAGAGCCGGTGACGCCGGCCGCCGGGCGTGACGGCCTCGGATGTGTGGAGCATCGGGAATTATCGGATTTTGGAGCCGTCTATGACGGTCAGGTGTCGTGAATATTGCGAGGAGCCATCGCATTTTTGCGCAGACTCATGGACTTACTGCGACCCGCCTCGTAGTCTCTCCACGCCTGGCCGGGTGTTCCCCCTAGTTCCCCCTAGTTCCACCCCCCTCTCACCCCCCTCGACGCGCAAGGACGTGTGCCTGTGTCGCACTCATTGCAGAGCCATGAGTTGAGTCCTCAAAGAAGCCGCAGAGTCAGACAGCGCGGCGCCGCCGCGGTGCTGTCGTTCGCCGTGGCCGCGGCAGCCGCGCTGACCGCCGTGACCTTGGCGAACGCCCCCGCCGCCCACGCGGCAGGCGTACCCGCCCCTTCACCCGTCGGCATATCGGGCCGCGGCGCGAACGTGCCGTTCAAGGAGCTCGAGGCCGAGTACGCCAACACCAACGGCGCGCTGATCGGCCCCGACCGCTACTACGGCCACCTGCCGTCCGAGGCGTCGGGCCGTCAGGCCGTCACCCTCAGCGCCGCCGGACAGTACGTGGAGTTCACGCTGACGGCGCCCGCGAACGCGATGTCGCTGCGCTACAGCCTCCCGGACACCGCGGACGGCAAGGGCAGGGACGCCACGCTGGACGTGCAGGCCAACGGGACCTCGATCAAGACCCTGCCGGTGACCTCGAAGTACAGTTGGTACTACGGCGGTTACCCGTTCAACAACAACCCGGGCGACACCAACCCGCACCACTTCTACGACGAGTCGCGGACGATGTTCGGGACCACGTACCCGGCCGGCACCAAGATCCGCGTGCAGGTGACGTCCACGGCGCAGTCCCCGACGTTCACCATCGACCTGGCGGACTTCGAGACGGTCGCGGCCCCGATCGCCAAGCCCGCGGGCGCGCTCGACGTGGTGACGGACTTCGGCGCGGACCCGACGGGTGCCACGGACTCCACCGCCAAGTTCCAGGCGGCCGTGGACGCGGGCAAGGCGCAGGGCAAGACCGTATACATCCCGCAGGGCAACTTCACGCTGTACAGCCACGTCATCGTCGACAAGGTCACCCTCGTCGGCGCCGGCCCCTGGTACAGCGTGCTCGGCGGCCGTGACCCGGTGAACCGCTCCAACGCGGCCGGTATCTACGGCAAGTACACCAACCAGGGCGGGCCGAGCACCAACGTCAACCTCAAGGACTTCGCCATCATCGGCGACATCCGCGAGCGCGAGGACAACGACCAGGTCAACGGCCTCGGTGGCGCGATGTCCAACTCCACCGTCGACAACCTGTGGTTGCAGCACGTCAAGTGCGGTGCGTGGATGGACGGTCCGATGGACCACTTCACCATCAAGAACAGCCGCATCCTGGACACGACGGCCGACGGTGTGAACTTCCACATCGGCGTCACCAACTCGACGGTCACCAACACCTTTGTGCGCAACACCGGTGACGACGGTCTGGCGGGCTGGCCGGAGAACGTGCCGAACGTCAACGACAGCTTCGACCACAACACGGTCGTGCTGCCGATCCTGGCGAACAACATCGTCACGTACGGCGGCAAGGACTTCAACATCTCCGACAACGTGATGGCCGACACCATCTCCAACGGCGGCGGCCTGCACATCGCCAACCGCTACCCGGGGGTCAACGCCGGTTCCGGCACCGCGGTCGCGGGCACCATCACGGCGGCGCGCAACACGCTGATCAGAACCGGTAACAGCGACTTCAACTGGCAGTTCGGCGTCGGCGCGATCTGGTTCGACGGCCTCCAGGGCAAGGTCGACGCCAACATCCAGATCACCGACACGGACATCCTCGACAGCTCCTACGAGGCGATCCAGTCGATCGAGAGCGGCGTCACGGGCGTCACGTTCAAGAACGTCAACATCGACGGCGCGGGCACCTACGCGATCCAGGCGCAGGCACCGGCCGACATGACGTTCATCAACGTCAAGGCGAAGAACATCGCCCAGTCCGCCACCCCGATCCACAACTGCGTCGGCACCGGCCTGAACATCATCGACGGCGGCGGCAACTCCGGTATCACCGGGCAGACCTGCACCGGCACCTGGCCGACCCCGATCTGGACCAACGGCGGCGTTCCGACCGGCGGTGGCGGCGGTACGACCACGCCTCCCACCACCCCGCCGACCACGCCCCCGACCACGCCGCCCACCACTCCCCCGACGACCCCGCCGACGACTCCGGCCAACGGCAACCTGGCGCAGGGCCGCCCCGCTACCGCCTCGTCCGCGGTGCAGAGCTACTCGGCGGCCAACGCCGTCGACGGCAACGCGTCCTCGTACTGGGAGAGCAACAGCAACGCCTTCCCGCAGACGCTGACCGTCGACCTCGGCGCGGCCAAGTCGATCGGCAAGGTCACGCTCAAGCTTCCGCCGTCGGCGGACTGGGCGACCCGTACCGAGACCCTGTCGGTGCTGGGTTCGACGGACAACAGCTCCTGGAGCACGCTGAAGGCTTCGGGCGGCGTCTCCTTCAACCCGTCGTCGGGCAACACGGCCACGCTGACCTTCAACGCGGCCACCGCGCGGTACGTCCGGCTGAACATCACCGGCAACACCGGCTGGACCGCGGGCCAGATCTCGGAGTTCGAGGTCTACGCGGCCGACGGCACGCCGACCACGCCGCCCACGACTCCCCCGACCACCCCGCCGACGACCCCTCCCACCACGCCTCCCACGACCCCGCCCGCCAACCCGAACCTGGCGCAGGGCCGTACGGCCACCGACACCGGTCACTCCGACATCTACGTCGCGGCCAACGCGGTGGACGGCAACGTCAACTCCTACTGGGAGAGCGCCAACAGCGCCTTCCCGCAGTCCCTGACGGTCGACCTCGGCTCCGCCAAGACCGTCGGCCGGCTGGTGCTGAAGCTGCCGACCAACTGGGGCACCAGGACCGAGACGCTGAGCGTCCTCGGCTCCACCGACAACAACACGTACAGCACGCTCAAGGCGTCCGCGGGCTACACCTTCACCCTGGGTACCGACACCGCGACCGTCACCCTGACCCCGACCACCACCCGCTACCTGCGGCTCACCTTCACCGGGAACACCGGCTGGCCGGCGGGCCAGCTCTCCGAGCTGGAGGCCTACGCCTCCTGATCCGGTGACCGCACCGACTCCCCGCCCCGGCGGCCCCGTAGCTCAGGGCCCCCGGGGCGGGGCATTCGTGCCGGTCGCGGCGGTACGGGCGGGCGATCTAGAGTCGGTCCCATGGAATACCGTCACCTTGGCCGCAGCGGCCTGATCATCAGCGAAATCGCCTACGGAAACTGGCTCACCCACGGCTCCCAGGTGGAGGAGGACGCGGCGACCGCGTGTGTGCGGGCGGCGCTGGACACGGGGATCACGACCTTCGACACCGCGGACACGTACGCGCAGACCCGCGCGGAGTCGGTGCTCGGCCGGGCGCTGAAGGGCGAGCGCCGGGAGGGTCTGGAGATCCTCACCAAGGTCTTCTGGCCGACCGGTCCCGGACGCAACGACCGGGGTCTGTCCCGCAAGCACATCATGGAGTCGATCGACGGCTCGCTGCGACGGCTCCAGACGGACTACGTCGACCTCTACCAGGCGCACCGGTTCGACCGGTTCACGCCGCTGGAGGAGACGATGGAGGCGTTCGCCGACGTCGTGCACTCCGGCAAGGCGCACTACATCGGCGTCTCGGAGTGGACGGCCGACCAGATCCGCCGCGGGCACGCCCTCGCCCGCGAGCTGCGCATCCCGCTGGTCTCCAACCAGCCGCAGTACTCCGCGCTCTGGCGCGTCATCGAGGCCGAAGTGGTGCCCGCCTGCGAGGAGTTGGGCATCGGTCAGATCGTGTTCTCGCCGATCGCGCAGGGTGTGCTGACCGGCAAGTACGTGCCGGGGCAGCAGCCGCCCGCCGGTTCGCGCGCCACCGACGCCAAGGGCGGCGCGAACATGATCGACCGCTGGATGAACGACGAGGTGCTGGGGCGGGTGCAGCAGCTCCACGCGCTGGCCGCCGACGCCGGTCTGACGATGGCTCAGCTCGCGGTCGCCTGGGTGCTCCAGAACCCGAACGTCTCGGCCGCGATCGTCGGCGCGTCCCGCCCCGAGCAGGTCGCGGAGAACGTGAAGGCGGCCGGCGTGACGCTGGACGCGGGTCTGCTGGCGAAGCTGGACGCCGTCCTGGAGCCGGTCGCGGTCACCGACCCGCTGAAGACACCGCAGATCACGCCCGCCGCGCGGCCGTAGCGCCCGAGGCACACACCCGCGGAACACGGTCCGATCCATCGCGCCGAGGGGAAGCCCGCCCGGCCGCCGCGTACAGTATGTCTACGTGCCTGTAGACGAAGCTGACGCCCGCGGCCGGGCGGGCCTTTCGCGTACCGAGCGAGAAGGGCCGCTCCCCCGGTGACCGCCCGCGCGCCATGGCGCCGCGTACTGCTCCCGGCCGCCTTCGCCGCCGCCTTCGCGGTGCTCGCCTGGGTGGTGCTGGCCAGGCACGGCACGCCGTACGCGGTGGACACCGGGCCGCACCGCTGGTCGGTGGAGCACCGGCCGCACGCCATGGTGACCGTGGCCCGTACCGTCACCGACCTCGGCACCGGCCCGTTCCCGTATCTCGCCGCCGTGCTGGGCGGCTGGCTGGCGGGCGGCGGCGGTGTGGGGCGCGGCGCGCTGCGGACCTCGCGCGGTGTGCCCATGGCGCTGCTCGCGCTGGCCGTGCTGCTCGCGGGCCAGGCGGTACGCACGCTGCTGGTCATGGCGCTGCACCGGGCCAGGCCGCCCGCGGCGGACTGGGCGACGCACGCCTCCGGCTACTCCTTCCCTTCCGGGCACACCGCGTCCAGCGCGATGGCCGCCGGGCTGCTGGCCTGGGGGCTGCTGCGCTGGCGGCCGGGCCGCACGGGGCGGCTGCTCACCGCGCTGTGCGCGCTCGTCGCGCTGGCCGTCGGCTGCACCCGCGTGTATCTGGGCGTGCACTGGCCGACGGATGTCTTCGGCGGCTGGCTCTTCGCCGGTTGCTGGCTCGGCGCGGCGCTGCCGCCGCTCACGACGTTCGCCGGCCGGAGCGGGCCGGGCGGACCCGGCCCGTCCGATCAGATCGAGACGCCGTGAGCCCGCAGGTAGTGCAGCGGGTCGATGTCGTCGCCGTACTCGGGTCCCGTCCGCATCTCGAAGTGCAGGTGCGGTCCTGTGACGTTGCCGGTCGAGCCCGAACGCGCTATCCGCTGGCCGGAGGTGACCTTCTGTCCGACCTTGACCGAGATCTGTGACAGGTGCGCGTACTGGCTGTAGTCGCCGTCCGCGTGCCGGATGACGATCTGGTAGCCGTAACTGCCGCCCCAGCCCGCCGTCACCACGGTGCCCGCGGCCACCGACTTCACGCTGGTGCCGGTGCCGACCAGGAAGTCCACCCCTGTGTGGTAGCCGCTGGCCCAACTGGAGCCGGAGGCGTGGTACGGCGTGCCGATCGGCGCGCCGCTGACCGGCAGGGTGTAGGCGGTGTGGGTCGGGGCCGCGGCGGGCTTCGTCGTACGGTCCAGCGTGCGGGTGCCCGCGGGGGCCGCCGACTTCTTGGGCGTGGCCTTCGGGGCGGCCTTGGGCGTCGGCTTCGGCTGCGCCTTGGGACGGGTCGTGGTGTGCGGCTCGCGCTGCGTCGTGTGCTGCGGGTGCGCCACCGGGGTCCGCAGGTCGAGCCGCTGGCCGGGGAGGATCAGGTCGGGGTCGTCGCCGACCACCGAGCGGTTGTCGGCGTAGAGCCGGGGCCAGCCGCCCGCCACATGGTGGTCGTCGGCGATGCCGGACAGCGTGTCGCCCGACCTCACCGTGTAACGGTCCTTGCCCGGGGCCGACTTGGGCTGCGCGGTCTTCGGCGTGGTCTTCTCCGCGGGCGCCTTGGCCGGGGAACTGGCCCGGGCCTTCGCGGTGCTCTTGGTCTCGCTCCTGACCGGGGCCTTCGCGGGCGTCCTGCGCGCCTGGTCGGACGCGGTCCGCACCTTCGCGGCGGGCACCTCGACCTTGTGGGAGGCGGTGGCGGCGGTACGGGTCAGCCCGGCGCGTACCGAGCAGACCGGCCAGGCGCCGGGGCCCTGGCTGTGCAGCACCTTCTCGGCCACGGCTATCTGCTGGTTCTTCGTAGCGAGGTCGGCGCGCGGCGCGTAGGCCGTGCCGCCGAAGGACTTCCAGGTGCTGGAGGCGAACTGGAGCCCGCCGTAGTACCCGTTGCCCGTGTTGATCTGCCAGTTGCCCGAGGACTCGCAGTTGGCGACCTTGTCCCAGGTGCTCTCGGCGGCCGCGTGGGCGCTGCTCAGCCCGATCAGCGGCAGGGCGAGACCGGCGCCGCCCGCGGTGACGGTGAGGGATGCCTGCGATACGCGGCTGGGGCGGTATCGGCGGTGACGTCCGCGTAAGGGCATAGCACGAGTCCTCTCCAGGACCGGCCCGTGGGGCCTGGGCTGCCGTACGCCCGAATTGCCGGGCGGGCCAAAGATAGGGCCCGTACACACTCGGCCACAAGGGGTGACGACAAGTGTTCGGTTTCGGGCGGTTCGGGAATGACGGAGTCCGGTACGCGTTGGAATGAACGTGAGTTCTCCGCTGCGCGACACCCCGTTCTCCGTCCTTGACCGCTCCCGCACGAGGGAGGGCCAGGACGGCGCTCAGGCGTTGCGCGACACCGTGGCGTTCGCGCGCGAGGTCGAAGCGCTCGGCTACCACCGCTTCTGGGTCTCCGAGCACCACAGCGTGCCCGGCGTGGCCGGTTCCGCGCCGACGGTGCTCGCGGCGGCGGTCGCGGCGGCCACCTCGCGGATCAGGGTCGGCACCGGCGGCGTGATGCTGCCCAATCACCAACCTCTGGTCGTGGCCGAGCAGTTCGGGGTCCTGGAGGCGCTGTTCCCGGGCCGGATCGACATGGGTCTGGGGCGGTCGGTGGGCTTCACCGACGGCATCCGCAAGGCGCTGGGCCGCGGCAAGGAGGCGGCGGGCGCGTTCGACGCGCAGATCGACGAACTGCTCGGGTACTTCACCGGCACCCAGCGGGTCCACCCGCAGGTGCACGCCTGGCCCGCCGAGGGGCTGCGTCCGCCGGTGTTCCTGCTGGCCGTCGGCAGCGGCGCGGACCTGGCCGCCGCGCACGGCCTGCCGCTGGTGATCGGCGGTGTGCGCGGCGAGGACGCGATGCTGCGCGCGGTGGACCGCTACCGCGCCGCCTTCCGTCCCTCCGCGTGGTCGGCCGCCCCCTATGTCGTGCTGTCCGGCACCGTCGCGGTCGCCGACAGCGGCGAGCGGGCCCGCAGGCTGCTGGTCCCGGAGGCGTGGTCGACGGCCTGGTCCCGCACCCACGGCGTCTTTCCGGCCCTCGCGCCCTACGAGTCGACGGCCGCGCGCACGATGACGGGTCCGGAGCGCGAACGCTTCGAGGAGGCGATGGCCGGGCATCTGCACGGCACGCCCGAGGACGTCGCGAAGGCGCTGGAGTCGCTGCTGGAGCGCAGCGCGGCCGACGAATTCCTCGTCACGACCAGTACGTACGACCGCGCGGAGCTGCTGGAGTCCTACCGGCTGCTGGCCGCGATCACCTCGGGAGATCCGGCCGCCGCGTGAGAGCGCCGGGTTAGGGTCACCGGGTGAGCGAACAGATCATCGAACCGGTCTCCGGCGACCTCGATGTCCGCTGGCACGCGGGGTGGCCGTCGGCCAAGCACGACCCGGCGCCGGAGATCCAGGTGCACGCGTACGACGAACACACCCTGATCCTGCGGCAGAACATGTCGGTGCACTTCGAGGCGCCCTTCCTCTTCCTGCTCCTCGGCGCCGAGCGCGCCCTGCTGCTGGACACCGGCGCCACCGCCGACGCCCGCCACTTCCCGCTGCGCCGCACCGTGGACGCGGCGATCGAGGCGTGGCTGGCCCTCCAGCCGGGCACCGAGCCGGACGCGTACGAGCTGGTGGTGGCGCACACCCACGGCCACGGCGACCACATCGCGGGCGACGCCCAGTTCGCCGACCGGCCCCGTACCGTCGTGGTCGGTCCGGATCTCGACGCGGTGACCGCCTTCTACGGGCTGCGGGACTGGCCGCGGGGCGCCGCCACGTTCGACCTCGGCGGCCGGGTCCTCGACGTGCTGCCGGGCCCCGGGCACGAGGCCGCCGCCACCGTCTTCCACGACCGGCGCACCGGAATCCTGTTCACCGGCGACACCCTCTACCCCGGTCATCTCTACGTCCGCGACCCGGCCGCCTACACCGCGACCGTGGACCGGCTGCTGGCCTTCTGCGAGCGGCACCCGGTCACCCATCTGCTCGGCTGTCACATCGAGATGACCACCACGCCCGGCGACGACTACCCCCGCGGCACCACCCACCAGCCGGACGAGCCGCCGCTCCAGATGGACGTGGGCCACCTGCGCGCCCTGCGCGCGGCGCTGACCGCGGTCGACGCCCGTCCCGGCGTCCACGGTTTCGCCGACTTCCTCGTCCACATCGAACCCCGCACCGAACCTCTCGACCCGGAGCGCGCATGAGGACCGTCAACGTCGGCGTCATAGGCGTGGGGAACTGCGCCTCCTCCCTGGTCCAGGGCGTGGAGTTCTACGCGTCCGCGGCCGGGGGCGGCGACGGCCCGGAAGCGGGCCCGGCGGGCCTGACCCACCCGGTGTGCGCGGGCTACGCCGTCTCCGACGTGCGGTTCACCGCCGCCTTCGACGTCCACACGGCCAAGACCGGCCGCGACCTGTCCGAGGCGATCTGGGCGCCGCCGAACAACGCGCGGGCCTTCGCGAAGGTGCCGCACCTCGGCGTGGAGGTGACCGAGGGCGCGCTGAGCGACGGCGTCGGGCGCAGCGCCGCCGACCAGGTCGACGCGCGCGGTACGGCCACCGTCGACGACATCGCGCGGCGGCTGCGGGACAGCGGCACGCACGTCCTGGTGAATTTCCTGCCGGTCGGCAGCCAGGCCGCGTCCGAGCTGTACGCGCGGGCCGCGCTGCGCGCCGGGTGCGCCTTCCTCAACTGCATCCCGTCGGTGATCGCCCGCTCCCCGCGGTGGGCGGGCCGGTTCGCCGAGGCGGGGCTGCCGCTGGCCGGTGACGACCTGAAGAGCCAGTTCGGCGCGACGCTCGTGCACCGCGCGCTGGTGGACGTGCTCGCGCGCAACGGCGTACGGCTGCGGAGCACGTACCAACTGCTCGGCGGCGGGAACATGGACTTCCTGAACATGCAGGACGCGGAGCGGATGGCGAGCAAGAAGGCCACCAAGACGCAGGGGATGTACGGGGGTTCGGGCGAGGCGGCGCCGTCGCACGTGGGCGCCGACTTCATCCCGTTCCTCGCCGACCGGAAGGTGGCCTTCATCCGGGTCGAGGCGGAGGGCTTCGGCGGCACACCGCTGGAGATCGACCTGCGGATGGAGGTCGACGACTCGCCGAGCGCCGCGGGGAACGTGCTGGACGCCGTCCGCTATCTGAAGGCCGCGCTCGACCGCGGTCTCGGCGGCGTGGTGGACCCGGTGTCGGCGGCCGTCATGAAGGCCCCGCCCACGCCGCTGGACGAGGCCGCGATCGAGGCGGGGCTCGCGGCGCTGTCCGACGGGTAATCAGCGGGCTTCGGGGACCGGGGATGTGACGGCGCGTCGGATTCGGTCGCCGGTCGGTGAGCGGCCGTCAGCCGGTCGGCCCCCGGGCGTCACGCCGGTGGCGGCGGTGTCTCATCCTTATGGGTCACGTCGCCGCGCCGACCCGGCCACGGCGTTCCTACGGTGACGGCATGAACGTCTTCCGCGCCTCGTCGTGCCGCCACGACCGTCCTCGTAAGACCGCCGCCCCCGCCGTCGCGGCCTCGGTGGCCGCCGCCAGGTGTCTGGCCGTCGGCTGCTGCCTCGCCGCCGCGGCCGCGCTGGCCACCGTGTCCGCCGCCGCGACCGCCTCCGCGGCGGCCCTTCCCGCGGACGGCGGGCGCGGCTCGTCGGGCCCCGGCGCCGCGACGGTGGTCGCCGGCGGTCCGCTGCTCGCCGGGCACGGGGTGCTGGTGCAGCCGCACGCCGGGTCGCCGCGGCTGCCGTCCGGGCTGTCCGCGCTGTCGTGGACGGTCTCCGACGCGCGCACCGGCCAGGTGCTGGCTGCCAAGGACCCGCACCGCAGGCTGCCGCCCGCCAGCACCCTGAAGACGCTGTTCGCGGTCACCGTGCTGCCGCGCTTCCCCGGCGACGCCACCCACCGCGTCACCGACTCCGACCTCACGGGGATCGGCGCGGGCAGCAGCCTGGTCGGGATCCAGGCCCGGCAGACGTACACCGTCGCCGACCTGTGGCGCGGTGTCTTCCTCAGCTCGGGCAACGACGCCGTGCACGTCCTGGCGCACATGAACGGCTCGGTGCCGCTGACCGTCAGCCAGATGCAGGCCAAGGCCGAGATGCTGGGCGCGGACGACACCCATGTGGTCTCCCCCGACGGCTACGACATGCCGGGCCAGGTCTCCTCGGCCTACGACCTGGCCGTCATCGCCCGCGCAGGCCTGGCCATGCCGAACTTCGCGACGTACGCCTCCACCCGGTGGGCGCAGTTCCCCGGCGGCTACGACGCGCACGGCAAGTACGTGAAGTCGTTCGGCATCCAGAACACCAACCGGCTGCTCACCGGCGCCGACGGCGTCAAGCGCTACCCCGGCGTGATCGGTGTGAAGAACGGCTACACCACCAACGCGGGCAACACCCTGGTCGCCGCCGCCAAGCGCGGGGACCGCACGCTGATCGCGACCGTGATGAATCCGCAGTCCGGGCTGCCGCAGGCGGTCTACCACGAGGCGGGCGCGCTGCTGGACTGGGGCTTCTCGGCCGCGGGCCGCACCTCGTCGGTCGGCACGCTGAACACGGCGACGACCGCCTACCACGACGATTCCGCGCACGCCTCACAGGAGGCCGAGCGGCCCGCGCGGCAGCCCGCCCAGGAGCCCGCGCGGCAGGAGCCGAAGCCCGCCCCCGCGCCGCAGGAGCCGAAGCCCGCCCCCGCGCCGCAGGCGCCCAGCACCGCGAACGCCGCGTCGTCGTCGCCGACCACCTGGTACGTGGGCGGCGCGCTGGCGCTGGGCGCGGCGGGCTCGGTGGTCGTGCTGCGCCGCCGGTCCGCGGCGAAGGCGCGCTGAGCGAAGGGCGCCGACTCGGGCCACGCTGTGGGCCGGAAGCGGTGACGACGCGCTGGCCAGGGGCGTACTCTCAGTTGCCGGGCAGGGGGCACGCACGGTGTCCGCAGCGCCGCGCCGAGAGGGAGCCGTACCCGCATGAGCCGCCGTACTTCCGGTCCCGTATCCACCTGGGCCGAGGTCCAGCGGCAGCGCCAGCGGCAGCAAGAGGCCCAGCAGCGCGCCTGGTTGCAGGCGCGGCGGGAGACCGAGCGGCAGCAGCGCGCGGCGGAGCGGGCCGCCTCCCGGCGCAGCCGTGAGCAGCAGGCCGCGTACCGCGCGAGCCGGGAGGCCGACGCGCGGCAGCGGACCGACGACCTGGAGCGCCGGTTCGCCGAGCTCCAGGGCCTGTTGGCGGCCGGCTGCGCGGCGCCCGTCTTCACCCCCGCGGCGCTGCTGACGCCCGAGGTGGTCGAGCCGTTCGCCCCCGGACGGCTCGCCGAGCCGATCCCGATGCCCGACCCGAACGCGTACACGCCCCGGCAGGGCGGCGGTTGGGGCGCGGCGCGGCACGAGCGCGAGCGGGCCCGCACGCTGTACGAGAACGACCTGCGGGCCGCGCAGGCCACCGAGGCGTTGCGGCAGCGCCAACTCGCCGACTACCAGCGGCAGTACCGGCAGTGGGCCGATCAGCGGCTGGCGGAGATCCGGCGGCAGAACGCCGAGGTCGAGACATCCGTCGCCGCACTGCGCGACGGGGACCCCGAGGCGGTCGAGGACTATCTGACGGCGGCCCTCTACGCGTCCGCCGCGTGGCCGCACGGCCTGCCCCGGCAGGTCTCGGCGTCCTACGACCGGGCCGACCGGCAGCTCGTGCTCGACTGGGAGCTGCCCGCCTTCTCCGTGGTGCCCGAGGCGTCGCTGGTGCGGTACATGCCGGGCGCCGACCGGGACAAGGAGGTGGCGCGCCCGGTCGCCGAGCGCCGCGCCGCCTACCGGGACGTCCTGGCCCAGTGCCTGCTGCTCGTGCTGCGCGAGCTGTTCGGCGCCGACGCGCACGACGTCCTGGACTCCGTGGTGCTCAACGGCTTCGTGGACGACACCGACCCGGCCACCGGCCACCGTACGAAGACCGTCGTCGCCTCCGCGCTGGTGTCGGACGCCGCCTTCGCGGCGGTCAACCTCGACCGGGTCAACGCGGTCGACTGCTTCACCGAGGCGCTGGACGGCCGGCTCTCCCCCCGCCCGGACAAGCGCGCGGCCGTCGAGCCCATCCGGCTGCCGGGCGAGGCGGGCCGCACGATGGTCTCGCACGGCGGCGAGGAGGAGCCGGACCTGCTGGCCATGGACCCGCTGGAGTTCGAGGAGCTGGTCGCGCGGCTGTTCCGGGCGATGGGGATGAACGCGGTCACGACGGTGCGCTCCGGCGACGGCGGTGTGGACGTGGACGCGCTGGACCCGGACCCGATACGCGGCGGCAAGATCGTGGTGCAGGTCAAGCGCTACCGCAACACGGTCTCGCCGAGCGCCGTACGCGACCTGTTCGGCACGGTGCAGAGCGTCGGCGCCAACAAGGGCGTGCTGATCACCACCTCCGGTTTCGGGCCGACCTCGCACGCCTTCGCCAACGGCAAGCCGCTGACGCTGGTGTCGGGCCCGGACCTGGTGGACCTGCTGCACAGCAACGGGCTCGGCGGCCGTCTGGGCCCCGCCCCCGGCACCGTCGAGCGCACCCCGACGCTGGTCTCGACGGTGCTGCCCGGTATCGACGCCGACGCGGACGCCGACTCCGAGGCGAGCGTGCTCGGCATGTGGTGGGCGGGCGGTGTGCGGCTCGACGTCTGCGCGCTGGTGTGCCGGGGCGGCCGGGTGCTGGACGACGACCACTTCGTCTTCTTCAACAATCCGCGCACGCCCGACGGCAGTGTGCGGATGATGCCCGCGCTCGGCGGGGACAAGGCCGCGATCTGGGTGAGCTTCGACCGGCTGCCCGCCCGCGCGGACCGGGTGGTGCTGGTCGCCGCCGTCGACCCGGACGCCGATCCGGACGCCGACCTGACCGGATTCACCGACGCCCGGATCAGGCTCACCGACCCCAGCGGAGCCGAGGCCGACCGCCTCGAGGTCTCCGACGGCAGGCCCGGCGAGACGGCGCTGGTGCTCGGCTCCTTCCGCAGGAGCGGTACGGGCGCCGACTGGCGCTTCGTGGCGGGCGGCAAGGGCTACGCGGGCTCGGGCGGGCTGGTGGCGCTGGTCGGGGAGCACGGGATCGCGGTCGACTGAGCGGCGGGTTCCCGCCCCGGGATACGGGTTCGGGAACATCCGCCGACCCCGCCATGTTATGGTCTCTGTGCAGCACATGTCTGCGCCCCTTCTTGCGGCGCCGGTGCTCGTTCTGAATGGCAGCTCCTCGCGGTGACGCGCCCCAGGCCCCATGGCTCTGGTCCCGGTCCCCACGGAGTTCTCGAATCACCTGACGGTCGCACGACGGCCCTGTGGTGATCTCCGCGGTACGTGGAGCGTGTTGTGCCCGCTCGCGCCGAAATCCCTTTCCGGCATGCCCGTTTGACGCATCACACGCCAGACCCGCCGCACCCCGTACTCGCACGGCGACCTGCCGCGCACACGACTTTCCTCTCGTCCGAGAAAGGACGACTCCCATGACTGACATCCTTGAACGCCCTCCCGTCCGGCAGGAGACGCCGGTTCGGGTGGCGGGCGTACTCGACATCCACGGCGGCCAGGGCCGCCTCCGATCCGCCGGGCTGCTGCCGACACCCGACGACGTACACGTACCGCAGGCCCAGATCCGGCAGGCCGGACTCAGGAACGGCGACCTCGTCGAGGGCACCCTCGGCGGAAAGCCCGGCACGCTGGGCGGCGTCGACCTGGTCAACGGCGTCCCGGCCGAACACCTGCGCGGGCGACCGCACTTCAGGGACCTGACGCCCCTTCACCCCCGGCAGCGGCTGCGGCTGGAGAGCCCGGCGCTGACCGGCACCGGCGCGCTCGCCGGACGGGTGATGGACCTGGTGACCCCGGTCGGCAAGGGGCAGCGCGGCCTGCTCGTGGCCCCGCCCAAGGCCGGAAAGACGATGCTGCTCCAGAGCATCGCGACGGCCGTCGCCGAGAACCACCCCGAGTGCCACCTGATGGTGGTGCTGCTGGACGAACGCCCGGAGGAGGTCACCGAGATGCGCAGAACCGTGCGCGGCGAGGTGATCGCCTCGACCTTCGACCGGCCGGCCAAGCAGCACATCGCGGTCGCGGAACTCGCCGTCGAGCGGGCGAAGCGGCTGGTGGAACAGGGCCAGGACGTGGTGGTCCTGCTCGACTCGCTGACCCGGCTGTGCCGGGCGCACAACTCGGCCGCCTCCACCGGCGGCCGCACGCTGACCGGCGGTGTGGACGCCGCCGCGCTGATCGGCCCCAAGCAGTTCTTCGGCGCCGCCCGGCTCGCCGAGGAGGGCGGGTCGCTGACCATCCTGGCCACCGCGCTGGTGGACACCGGGTCGCGCGCCGACGACTACTACTACGAAGAGCTGAAGAGCACCGGCAACATGGAGCTGCACCTGGACCGCTCCCTCGCCGAGCGGCGGATCTTCCCGGCCGTGGACGTCGGCATCTCCGGCACCCGCCGCGAGGAACTGCTGCTGCCCGGCCCCGAGCTGGCGGTCGTACGCGGCCTGCGCCGGGTCCTGCAAGGGCGCGGCACCCAGTCCGGCCTCGAAGTCCTGCTGGACAAGATCCGGCAGACCCCGGACAACAACGCCTTCCTGCGGCAGATCCGGAGCACGGTGCCCGGCGAGGTCTGAGCCGGCCGGGACCCGGACCCGGACCGGGCACGAGCCCGCGCCGGTGCCCGCATCCGCATCCGCACCCGCACCCGCACCCGCACCCGCACCCGGAGAAAATCCGGTGGCCGTCGCACATCGCGCGACGTGATGATCGGGGGATGGACGACGCCACGGACAGCCACGCCGACGACGCGTGGGAGCGGGCCTTCCTCAGGGACGGCTTCGTGAGGATCGAGGGCGCGGTACCCGCCCCGACCGCCCGCGTCTGCGCCGATCTCCTGTGGAAGGAGACCGGCTGCGACCCCGCCGACCCCGCGACCTGGACACAACCGGTGCACTGGGTGGGCGGCATGGCCCAGCCGCCGTTCGCCGAGGCCGCCAACACCCCCGTCCTGCACGCCGCGTTCGACCGTCTTGTCGGCGCCGGACGCTGGTCGCCGCGGTACTCCCTCGGCTCCTTCCCGCTGCGCTTCCCGCACCCCGACGAGCCGGACGACGCGGGCTGGCACATCGAAGGCAGCTACGAAGTCCCGGGCGAGCAGTGGTACTTCGCCAACGTCCGCTCCCGCGACCGCGCGCTGCTCATGCTGTTCCTGTTCACCGAGGTGGACGAGGAGAACGCGCCGACCCGGATCCGCGTCGGCTCCCACCTGGACGTGCCCGCGGTCCTCGCCCCGTACGGCGAGGCCGGCGCCTCGATCCTGGCGGTCTCCGAGCAGATCGCGGCGGCCACGGAACACCGCCCGCTCGCCCTCGCCACCGGCTCCCCCGGCGACGTCTACCTCTGCCACCCGTTCCTCGTGCACGCCGCCCAGCCGCACCACGGCAGCCGTCCGCGTTTCATGGCCCAGCCGCCGCTCCTGCCCGCGGCGCCGTACGCACTGGAGCGGGCCGGCGGCGGCTACTCGCCGGTCGAGACCGCGATCAGACGCGGCCTCGGCATGGAGTCCGCGTGGGGGCCCGCGGGGAGGGAGGCGGACTCCCGGCCCGTGATCGGTTAGCGTGCCCGGCATGTTGTACGGACGGGACACGGAGACGGCCGCGCTGGAAGAACTGCTGGCGGGGGCGAGGGCGGGCCGCAGCGGAGCGCTCGTGGTGCGCGGTGACGCCGGGATCGGCAAGACCGCGCTGCTGGAGCAGACCGTGGCGGCGGCGGGCGACCTGACGGTCGTCCGCAGCTCCGGCGTGGAATTCGAGGCCGAACTCCCCTACGCGGGGCTTCAGTTGCTGCTGCGCAGGGCGATGGGTTCGCTGGACGCGCTGCCCGTGCCGCAACGGCGGGCACTGCGGGCCGCGTTCGGCCTGGAGGCCGACGCCGCGAGCGAGCCGATGTTCGTCGGCCTGGCCGTGCTGTCGCTGCTGTCGGACCACGCGGGCGAGGGGCCGCTGCTGTGTGTCGTGGACGACGCGCAGTGGCTGGACCGGGCGTCCACCGACGCGCTGGTCTTCGCGGCGCGACGGCTCGACGCCGAGGGCGTGGCGATGGTCTTCGCCGTACGTGACGGCGCCGGGTCGTTCACCGCGCCCGGCCTGCCCGAACTGCGGCTCGGCCCGCTGCCCGAGGACGCGGCGCGGGCGCTGCTCGCCGACCGCGGCGGCGCACCGGCCGACACCGTACGCACCCGCGTGCTCTCCGAGGCGCGGGGCAATCCGCTGGCGCTGCTGGAACTCCCGCTCGGACCGTCCGCCGACGCGCGGGGCGCGGGCGGTTCCGCCGCGACCGGCGGCGGGCTGCCGCTGACCACGCGCCTCCAGATGGCCTTCCACGGCCAGGTCAGCCACCTGCCGCCCGGCACCCAGACGCTGTTGCTGGTGGCCGCGGCCGACCACACCGGGGACCCCGACATCCTGGTACGCGCGGCGGCGGTGCTGGGCGTCGGCGTCGACGACCTGCCGCCCGCGGAGGAGGCGAACCTGGTCTACGTGGACGACGAGGACATGCTGCGCTTCCGGCACCCGCTGGTCCGCGCCGCGATCCATCAGCGCGCCGCCCTCCCCGACCGTCTCGCCGCGCACCGCGCCCTCGCCGAGGCCGCCGACCCGGTACGCGACCCCGACCACCGCGCCTGGCACCTGGCCGCCGCGGCGACCGGCCCCGACGAAGCCGTGGCCACCGCCCTCCAGCGGACCGCGGGCCGCGCCCGCGAACGCAGCGGCCACGCGGCGGCCTCCGCCGCCTACGAACGCGCCGCCCGCCTCAGCACCGACCCCGTCGCCCGCGTCGAACGCCTCCTCCTCGCCGCCGAATCCGCCTCCGAAGCGGGCGACATCCCCCGCGCCCGCGCCTTCGCCGACCAGGCGACCCGCGCCGCCGAGACCGAGGCGGAAGCAGCGGCCGTACGAGGCGGCGCGGAGCCGTCGTCGGCCCCAACGGCCCACGCGGAGCCGGGCACTTCACCCCGCGCGTCCACGCCGGGCGGTCAGGCACCCGCCGGATCGACTTCCGGTGTCGACGCCGCCGTCGGGCAGAGCGCTCCGCCCCGCTCGTCCGGACCGGGCGGCCCCGCACCCGGCGATCCGGCGTCCACCGCCGACACCGGCGGCGTCGGCGGGCCCGTTCCGCCGCACCCGTCCGGGCCGGGCCGCCCGGCGCCCACCGAAGCCGCGTCCACCGCGGCGCGGGGCGCGGCGAACCCGTTGTCCGCCGTGCGCGGCAGAGCGCTCTATGTGCGGGCGCTCGCGGACTTCTGGGAGGGGGATTTCGGCGCGGCGCATCAACTCCTTTTGGAAGCGGCGGATTTGCTGGCGGAGGCGGATTCGGCGGCGGCGGCGCGGATGCTGGTGCAGGCGACGCATACGGCCTGGTACCTCGGCGACGACGAGGTGGCGGGGACGTTGGGGCGGCTGGCGGCGCTGGAGCTGCCGCCGTGGGCGCCGATCCGGCCGGTGGCGGAGTTCCTGGTGCGGGCGATCGGGCCGGGCAGCGCGGCGGCCGGGCCGCCCGACGTGGCCGAGGCCGCGGCGGCGTCACGGGCCGCACGCGGCGGCCGGGTCGATCCTCGGGACCTGGTGATGCTGTGCGGGGTGGGCCTGGCGCTCGGGCAGGACGCGGCGGCGTACGACCTGGCGACGACGCTGGCGGCGGAGAGCCGCGAGAGCGGCGGTGTCGGCAGGCTGACGACGCTGATGTTCTTCCGCGCGGAGGCGGAACTGTTCGACGGCCGCCTCGACGAGGCCGTCGCCACGGCGTCCGAGGGGCTGCGGATCTCACGGGACACCGGACAGCGGCAGTGGGTCAGCCAGTTGAGCAGTGCGCTGGCGCATGTCGCGGCGCTGCGCGGGGACGAGGACGAGTGCCGCCGACTGGTGGACGAGGCCCTGGCGGGCGGCGCGGGCACGGCGATGGCGCCGGGCGCGCCGTGGGCGTACTGGTCGCAAGGGCTGCTCGAACTGGGCCTGGGCCGTACGCAGTTCGCGCTCGACCGGCTGTCGCTGCTGACCGAGCCGACCGTACGGCACCACATCTCCGCGACGCGCGGCGTCCCCGACCTGGTGGAGGCGGCGGTGCGGCTGGGCGTGCCGGAGCGGGCGGACGAGCCCCTGGCCGGATTCGAGGCGTGGGCCACGCGTTCCGGGCAGGACTGGGCGCGGGCGCTGGTGGCGCGCTGCCGGGCGCTGCGGGCCAAGGACGCCGACGCGGAGGCGTACTTCATCGAGGCGCTGGCCCGTCACGACCCGCACCGAAGGGTGTTGGAGTCGGCGCGTACGGCGCTGCTGTACGGCGAGTGGCTGCGCAGGGCCCGTCGCAAGAGCGAGGCGCGCGGGCACCTGCGGGCCGCGCTGGAGACCTTCGAACGGCTCGGCGCGCGACCGTGGGCGGACCGGGCGCGCAGTGAACTGGGCGCGTCGGGAGCGTCGGTGACGGTGGGTCAGGACACGGTCAGGTCGGTCGCGGACGAGGCGGGGCTGACGCCGCAGGAGTCGCAGATCGTCCGGCTGGCCGCACTCGGGCTGACCAACCGGGACATCGCCGCGCAGCTCTTCCTCAGCCCGCGCACGGTCGGGCACCACCTCTACAAGGCGTATCCGAAGCTCGGTGTGGTCTCGCGCGGCGAGCTGGCCGCGCTGTTCCCGGACACGTGAGCGCGTAACGACGTGACCGCGTAACGACGTCACCGCGCAACGACGTCACCGCGTGACCACGTCACCCGCGTGACCACGTGGACTCGCGGCCCGTCACGCGGGTGTGCCCGCCCGGTGGTGAGGAACCGGGCGGGCACGGATGCCGCGAGGAGCCGCCACAGCGGCTGTGGAGCGGGTGGGTCAGGAAACGGTGACGCCGTGGGAGGCCAGGTAGGCGACCGGGTCGATGTCGGAGCCGTAGTCCGGGGTCGTGCGGACCTCGAAGTGCAGGTGCGGGCCGGTCACGTTGCCGGTCGCGCCGGAGACGCCGATCTGCTGGCCCTCGGTGACGGTCTGCCCGGCCGAGACGAGCGCCTGGGTCAGGTGGCCGTACAGCGTGTACTTGCCGTCGGCGTGCTTGACGATCACGTCGTTGCCGTAGGCGCCGTCCCAGCCCGCGGAGACGACGGTGCCCGCGGCGACCGACTTCACGCTGGTGCCGGAGCCGACCAGGAAGTCCACACCGGTGTGGTAGCCGCTGGACCAGTTGGCGCCGGAGGCGTGGTACTGGGTACCGATCGCCGCGTCCCCGACCGGCTTGGTGTAGCCGGAGGAGCTGGCGGCGGTGGTGTCGGCGGACTTGGTGGTCGTGGTCGTCGTGTCGGACGACTTCGACGGGGCGGTGGTCTCGGCGGGCGCCGGGGTCGCCTTCTTGGCGGGGGCCGGGGCCGACTTCTTCGGCGCCGGGGCGGACTTCTGCGCGGTGGCGGGCTTCTCGGCGGAGGCGCCGTTCAGCGTGAGGTGCTGGCCCGGGTAGATCAGGTTCGGGTTGGAGCCCACGACCGACTTGTTGTCGGAGTAGAGCTGCTGCCAGCCGCCGTTGACGTGGTGGCTGTCGGCGATCTTCGACAGCGAGTCACCGCTGACCACGGAGTACTTGGTGGTCTTGGCCTTGGCGGCCTTGGGCGCGGCGCTCTTGTCCGCCACGGTCGTCGCCTTGACGGCGGAGGTGTGCGAGGCGGTGGCGGGGGCGCTGTGGGCGGGCTCGGCCGCCGAGGCGATGCCCGCGCCGACCAGCGGCAGGGCGATGGCCACGCCACCCGTGCCCGCGGCGATGCAGATGCGGGTGAGGCGGCTCATACGGGTCTTGCGGTGCTGTCCCTTTGCGGGCATGGGGGATTTCCTCTCCTACGCCTACGAGGTGAGCTGTCGGGTTCGGGCAGGAGATGCCCGGTCACGTGGAAATGCCGTTGCGTGTACGCAAGGCGCCGCGACTTCACCCCGAGCCGTCCGGTACTGCTGGACGGCGACTTACCTGGGTCCCCCGCCCCTGCCGTGTGTGATCAAAGATCCAGGAAACCGGGCGGCGGCAGGATTCGGCGTTCCGCCCGACGGACATTCGCAATTCGCGGGCATCCGGCCCGCAGGAGGCGAAGCTAAACGACCGGCCGAGCGGCGGGCAACCAACCGTGATCGTCGTCGGGCGCACCGCTTGGAGCGCGGTCACTCCCGGTCGTCCGCCGTCACCGCTGCGTGTGCGAGCCGCTCACCGTCCGTGCCTCCGTGACCGATTCCTGGTGACAAACCGCCCGGATCGGGAACAGTGGGTACATCGGGGGAATCGGACCGTGTTCCCGAGGTGATGCCGCTCACTGCGGACCGGCCGAGTGAGCCGCATCACGCCTAAATGCCCGATTTAATACGCTACTTGGGGATATCAGTAGCTGCCGGGCGAGCCGCCGATCCGGCCGTCGAGCGACCTGCTGAGCCGGTACGCGACCGGCCGGAAGCCGACCGCGGGCCAGTGCCCCGCCGCCAGCGGTGAGGCGGAGTGCCAGCGGGCCGACATGTAGCGGTGGCCGTGGTCGTACGCCCAGGCCAGCGCGGTGGCGAGCAGGACGCGGCTGACGCCCTCGCCGCGCGCGGAGGGTTCGACGTACGCCTCGGCCAGCTCCACGCAGGACTCGGGGATCACCGGGTCGGGCGTGGCGGGGACCAGCAGCACCATGCCGATCTCCTCGCCCCTGCGGGAGGCGATCCAGGCGCCGCTGCGCGGGTCGCCGAGCGCGTCGGCGTAGTAGACCCGCAGGGCGGCGAGCGCGCGTTCCGGCTGGGGCTGGAACACCGCGGACTCGCGCTGCCTGCGCGAGGACTCGGCGGCCATCCGGCCGATCTGCGGCAGGTCGCCGACGCCCGCGCGCCGGATGCCGAGCCCTTCGACGCCGCGCGGCTGGCGCCCGCGCGCCTTGACCGCCATCAGACCGTGCACCAATTCGCGGCCGAAGCCGAGGTCCGCCCAGGGCAGGGTGGCGGTCTCCCCCGAGGGCACGTCGACGTAGTGGACCAGCCGTCGCTCCGCGACGAGCCGGGCCGCGACGCGGGCGTACAGCGCGCGCAGCACCTCCGACTCGCGTCCGCCGGGCAGCGCGTGACCGCCGTGCGGGACCAGCGCGGAGTGCGGGTGGCTGCGCAGCCCCGCCGGGTCGTCCTGGGTGAGGTCCACCGGGACGGCGGCGAGGTGTCCGATCAGGCCGCCGTCGCCGTCGAGCGCGCGGGCGGCCTCGAGACCCGGAACGCCGATCAGCTTGCCCAGCAGCTCCTCACCGCGCACGGGGCCGTCGGCGAGCCACGAGCGTTGCGACGGCGGGCGGCGGGCGCGCGCGAACCAGCGGTCGTAGCGCTGCACGGCCTGGGGTATGTGCTCGGTGGTCAGCGGCGCGATGGCGACAGTCATGGTGGATGGGGACGCTAGCGGGGTGCGCGGTCCCACGGCAAGGCGAGGCCGGACCGGCGGCGGCCGGGAGGTCAACGGGCTTACGCGCGAGGGTCGTTCAGCCTGTCCAGGCGGGGTGTCTCGGGTCGTCGGCACGTACCAGGACATCGGCGGTCTGTTCCGGCATCGCCTCCCGGTCGTAACGGTCGAATGCGGGCAGCGTCCACCGGTCGGCCTGCGCCGTGCGCCGCTCCAGCGCGGCCGGGGACAGCCGCAGATGGACCGTCAGATCGAACGGCAGCCCCTGCCCGAGGAGCAGCGGCCCGTCGAGTACGAGGACGCCGCCGGGCGGCAGGCGCACGTAGTCGGCGCGCGTGGCGCGGTCGGTGGCGGCGTCCCACAGTGTCGGCAGGACGCGGCCCGAGCCGCCGGTGCCGAGCGGGTCGAGCACTTCGCGGCCCAGCGCGCCGGTGTCCAGCCAGAGCTGGTAGTACGCGTCGGCGTCCTGGTGGCCGTACTCGTAGCGCAGGGACGCGGGCCGCAGGAAGTCGGCGGCGCGCACCCGGAGCACGCGGCGGCCGAGAGCGGGCAGCGCGGCGGCGACGGCGTCCGCCAGATCGCCGGGGCGGGCGGCGTCCGCGCCGTCCACGGCCACCCGCCACCAGGGCCCCGGCCCGTCCGCGCTCACCCCCGCGGTCGCGTCCGCGATCCGCTCGGCGAGGGTGTCGGCCAGCCGTGACCAGGTGATCGGGGTGAGCTGCACACCGGCCATCCTGCACCGCCGTCACCCGTTCGGGCGACTTCACTGCGCCAGGAGCGGGGCGGGGGGCGCGGTGGGCACATGAACCGGTCCTGGCGGGCAATGCTCGCGCCGGGCACCGTTCGCCGCCTCCCCCACATGGTGGAAATTCGCTACAAATCACTCATTTGCCACCGTGCGTGATCTATTACTTTTTGTGAGCCTGGAAGAACTCATGGTGACCGTCCCCATCACCCAGGAGAAAGCCCAATGATCCTGTCGATCTCCGGCGTCGTCCTACTCGGCGTCATCTGCTTCCTGTTCTTCCGCAAGGACGGGCTGAAGGTGTCCCACGGCCTCGTCTGCGCCCTCTTCGGCTTCTACCTCGCGGGCACGGCCATCGCCCCGAGCATCAAGGCGGGCGGCGCGAGCCTGGCCAGCCTGCTGGGCGGGATCAAGGTCTAGGGCCCCGGCCCGGGACCTGGCCGTCGCCGGCGGGCGGCCACTCCAGTACGGGCCCGGCGCGGTCGTCCGCTCCGGGCCCGTGTCCATTCCGGCCGCCGCCCGTCCCCCCGCCGCACCCTCAGGGCGCCGCCCTTCCCCACGCGGCCCTTCCCGCACCCGAAGCCCGAACCCGAACCACCCATGGAGCACCCCGTGGCCAGGCGTCCCCTTCCCAGCATTCTGACCAGCCGACCCGCGCTCGTCCGCGGGCGCGATCTGGCGCGCACCGCGGCAGACAGCGCCACCGACGTGCTCCATCCGGTCATCACCATCGCCCGCGGCATGCGCAAGCAGGTGCTGTGGGCGGGCGGCTGGTGGGGCCGCACCCCCAAGGACCGCCGCGGCCCCGCGCTGCTGCTGGCCGCCGCGGGCGTGGTCGTCGTCGTGATGATGCCGTACGGCCCGCTGCTGGCGATCGGCGCGATCATGGCGTCCGCCGCGTGGATGGGCCGCGACCGCACCCCCGCCGCCCCGGCGGGCCCGAGCGAGGCCGAGACCGGCCGGCTCCAGGCGCTGTACGAGGCGCTGGTGCCGTACCTGTCGGACGCCGGGGACCCCGCGCCGCTGTACGCGCACGAGGGAAGCTGGCAGAAGGTGTTCAGCGAGTACGAGTTCCAGGGCGGTCGGCTCGCCCGGCTGCACCTGCGCTACCCGGCGTACTTCACCGACGGCGAGGCCGAGTCGCGCGCCCGGGTGGAGCAGCTTCTGCACGCCAAGGCGGGCCGGGGCCGGGAGTACCGCTTCGACTGGAACGAGGAGGAGAACCACCTCACCCTCACCGCGCTGGCGCCGCTGCCGACCGACATCGTCGCGCAGCGCTTCATCACCTCGCCCGGCGAGACGGTCCTCGGCTTCACCGACGCCGGGGCCGTCCAGCGGACGGTGCCGGTGACCGGCGGCGAGGGCACCAGGGACGCCCCGCCGGTCGTCTGGCGCACCGGCCCCCGCTCCACCGAGCCGCACCTGCTGGCGCTCGGCCAGCCCGGCACCGGCACCACCAGCCTGCTGCGGTCCATCGCGCTCCAGGCGCTGGTCCACGGTGACGTGGTGGTCGTGGACGGCAGCGGCACCGGTGAGTACGCGTCCCTGATCGGGCGGCCCGGCGTCCTCGCCGTGGAGGGCGGCCTGTCCGGCGCCTCCGCCACCCTCGAATGGGCCGCGCACGAGACGGAACGGCGGCTCATCGCCGTCAACCGGGCGCGGCAGAACGGCGATCCGGTCTCCGAGGACGTACGCCGTCCGCTGTGGATCCTGGTGGACCGGCCCACCGCGCTGACCCAGCTCGCCCTCGCCGAGGGGCGGCCCGACCCGCAGACCCTCCTCGACGTCCCGCTGCGGCACGGGCGCGCGGCCAATGTCGCCGTCGCCGTCGCCGACCAGCTCGACGCCACGGAGGCGCTCGCGCCCGTCGTGATCGCCCAGACCCGGGCCCGGGTCGTCCTCGGGCCGCTCGCCCCCGAGCACGTCGAGGCCGTTCTCGGCGCCCCGCAGCGCACCACCCCGGCCGCCGATGTTCCCCCCGGCCGCGGGTACGCCCGGCTCGGCACCGGGCCCGTCCTGCGCCTCCAGGTGCCCTCCACTCCCGACCCCTACGACGACGAGTGCGCCCAGTCGCACCGCGACGCCGTCCTCGGCCTCCTCCCCACCACCTCCGAGGCCGAGGCCGACTCCGACTCCGTCGAGGTCCCCGAGCCCGAGGAGTCCTCTCCCGCCGTCCTCGAACCGGCCCCCGTCGCCCTCCGCAAGGACGCCGTCGTCCGCACCGTCGCCGACCTGGAACTCGGCTAGCCCCTAGCCTCGCGGCGGGACGTGCCCCGTAGGGGCGCGGGGAACTGCGCGACCAGCCGTCGCGGCGGCGAGCTGTGAGAACCGGCCCCGGCGGGGCAGTCGCTGTCGTGTCCGGGCTGACAGCCCGTCGTGGCTGGGCGCGCAGTTCCCCGCGCCCCTGAAAGAGCGGCGCGCCGCCCCGGCGCAAAGGGGCCGCAGAGGGGCCCTAGGCCACGAAGAGGCCGGTGGTTTCGCCGTCGGCGGCGCCGCCGGAGCGGACGACGTGGGCGGCTTGGGCAAGCCGGGCGGCAGCCTCAACGGCGGCGGCCCCGCTGACGGTGAAGGGAAGCCGGATGTACGGCTCAAAGGCGCCGTCGACGCCGAAGCGCGGCCCGGACGGCACGCGGACACCGAGCCGTTCACCGGCGACGGCCAGCCGCGAGCCGGACACGTCACCGGTGTGGACCCACATGGTCATACCGCCGCGGGGCACCGCGAAGTCCCAGTCGGGAGTGTGCTCACGCAAGGCGGCGACGAGGTCGTCGCGACACTCGCGGGCCCGCTCGCGGCGAGCCGCGAGGGCCAGGTCCCAGCCGCCGCCGCGCAGCAGCCAGGCGACGGCGAGCTGGTCGACGACGGGCGAGCCGATGTCGAGGTAGGCGCGGGCCGAGACCAGGCGGCGTACGACGTCCGGGGTGGTGCGGACCCAGCCGATCCGCAGCCCCGCCCAGACCGCCTTGCTGGCGGAGCCCACGGTCATGACGGTGCCGCCGCGGTCGAAGGCGGCCATCGGCCGCACCCCCGACTCCTCACCGTCCAGGACGAGTTCGGCCATCGTCTCGTCGGCCACGACGACGGTGCCCGCCGCGCGCGCGGCCTCGACCAGGTCGCGCCGCTGGTCCTCCCCGATGAGACTGCCGGTCGGGTTGTGGAAGTCCGGCATGACGTACGCCATGCGCGGCGCGGCGTCCCGCAGCACGCGCCGCCAGGCGTCCATGTCCCAGCCGCCGAGCCCCTCGCGCAGCGTGACCGGCACGAGCCGGGAGCCGGTCTCGCGGAAGAGCTCCAGCACATTGGCGTAACTGGGCGACTCGACGGCGACCCGTTCCCCGAAGCCGACCAGCCGCCGGGCCGCCGCCGCGATGGCGCCCATCGCCCCGGTGGTCACCATGATCTGCTCCGGCATGGTGGGCACACCGCGCGCGGTGTAGCGGTCGGCGATGGCCTCGCGCAGCACCGGCAGCCCCGCCGGGAAGTCGCCGTGCGTGGCGGCGTAGGCGGGCAGTTCGGCGAGCGCGCCCTCCATCGCGCGGGTCAGCCACGGCTCGGGCGCGGGCAGCGAGGCGCAGCCGAGGTCGATCACGGACCCGGCGGCGTCCGGCGGCAGCGGCTCCAGGCTGCGCGAGGGCAGCACATGGCCGTCGGGGATCGCGGTCCAGCTTCCGGCGCCGCGCCGCGAGCGGGCGAATCCCTCGGCGCGCAGCGCCTCGTAGGCGGCGGCGACGGTGGTCCGGCTGACGCCGAGCGCGAGAGCCAGTTCCCGTTCCGCGGGCAGCCGCGCGGCGACCTGTACCCGGCCTTCGAGCACCAGCAGCCTGATCCCGTCGGCCAGCCCCCGGTAGGCGGGCAGTTTGCGCCCGTGGCCCGCCGCCGCTCCGGCGCCGCGGCCGCTTCGCGGGCGCGGTTCGAGAAGCCGGGCGAGGTGCGCGGCGCCGACCGTCGCAGTCCACTGGGACACAGAAATCAGTCCACCTTCCACAGATTGGCCGTGGATCCGAAGCACTTACAGGCCACAGAGTGGCATGTGCGCCAACACGTCCGCCAGGGGGGTTCCGTTGTTCTCGTCGTTCCCGCACCCGTCGCTCTCGCCGGTCCCGTACCGCCGCCTCGTCCGTCTCTACGTCGGGCTGGTCCTGTACGGGGCCAGCTCAGCGCTGATGATCCGCGCCGCGCTCGGCCTGGACCCGTGGGACGTCTTCCATCAGGGGCTGTCCCGGCTGACCGGACTGAGCATCGGCGTCGTCTCCATTGTCGTCGGCGCGGCCGTTCTCCTCCTGTGGTGGCCGATCCGGCAGCGCCCCGGCCTCGGCACGGTCTCCAACGTCTTCGTCGTGGGCCTGGCGATGGACGGGACCTGCCGCCTGGTGCCGCACGTGGAGGCCCTGGCCGTACGCGTCCCGCTGCTGGTGGCCGGGGTGGCGCTCAACGGCCTGGCGACCGGCCTCTACATCACCGCCCGTTTCGGCCCCGGACCGCGCGACGGCCTGATGACCGGCCTGCACCGCAGGACCGGCCGTTCCGTACGGCTGGTGCGTACCGGCATCGAGGTGACCGTGCTGGCCGCCGGTTTCGCGCTGGGCGGCGGCGTGGGGGTCGGTACGGTGCTCTACGCGCTGGCCATCGGCCCGCTCGCGCAGTTCTTCCTGCGGGTCTTCGCGGAACCGGAGGGAGCGCCGGGTCCGAGCGTGACCAAGGACGCGAACAGGGACCGGGCCACGGACGCGACCAGGGACGGGGAGGCGAATTCGGATACGAATTCGGGTGCTGACGCGGGCTCGACCCCGGACGTAATGCCCGCTTCTGCGGTGATTCGTCGGGACGCGCCCGAACGCGCTGCGGTCGATCCGATTTAGCCGGAGGCGGTGCGGACCGGTAGTGTACGCGGTTGGCCCAGCAGCTTGACCGTTACTGCACGCAAAAGATATGACGACACCGGGTGACATCTCCGCTCAGATGTGACAAACCGGGCACCGGTGGGTACAAACAGGGGCGACACGACGGGCGACGCATCTCCCTAAACGGGAATCTTCACCGCCGACCGGACGTTGACCGGATGACGACGACAGCGACACCTGTCCTGTGGGCGACCAAGCCCGGGAGGCACGATTCATGAGTGAGCGAGCTCTCCGCGGCACGCGACTCGGGGCCACCAGCTACGAGACCGACCGCGGTATCGATCTGGCCCCGCGCCAGACCGTTGAGTACGCATGCCGGAACGGACATCGATTTGAGATGCCGTTCTCGGTTGAGGCCGAGATTCCGCCGGAGTGGGAGTGCCGCGCCTGCGGCCAGACCGCCCTGCTGGTGGACGGAGAGGGCCCGGAGGAGAAGACGACCAAGCCCGCGCGCACGCACTGGGACATGCTGATGGAGCGGCGCACGCTCGAGGAGCTGGAGGAGGTGCTGGCCGAACGGCTGGCCGTCCTGCGCTCCGGAGCGATGAACATCGCCGTGCATCCGCGCGACAACCGCAAGAGCGCCTGACAGCGCGGGCTCACCCATGGGGGCGCCCCAGGGATCACCTCCCCGGGGACCAAGGCCCCCCGACACTTCCCCGCCGGGGGCGGAGCACCTGCTCCGCCCCCGGCGGGTTTTTGCGTGGCACGGCGCTGATCCCGAGATCCGCGGGGCGCGGACCGCCGGACCCGCGCGCGTGATCAGTCCCGGTGGTCGACGACCTCGCCCTGGATGACCTTGCCGTCGGGCTTGTGGATCCGGATCTGCTCGTTGGCGTCCCGCGCCTGCTGGAAGAGGTCGCCGACGGAGCCGGGCTCCCCGGCGGCGGGCCGCGCCGCGAGGGCGCGGGCGTTGAGCCGGTCGACGCCCTTGCCGATGAGCCTACGGGTCGGCGGGAAGAGCAGGAACAGCGCCACGGCGTCGGAGAGGAAGCCGGGGATGATCAGCAGCAGGCCGCCGAGCATCGCCAGTCCGTTGCGCCCCTTGCTCTCGGCGGGCGGGGTCGGGGCCGCGTTCGGGTCCCGCGCGGCCTGCGCCTGGGCGGCCTGCACCTGCGCGGTCAGATTCCGCCACGCGCTGCGCCCGGCCCGCTTGACCGCGCTCGCGCCCAGTATCAGCCCGGCGACGATCAGCAGGAAGACCGTCAGCCCGCTGGTCGCCCCCGCCACCACGATGAGCAGCCAGATCTCCAGCACCGCCCAGGCCGCGACAGCCAGCGGCAGGATGGTGCGGACGCGCGAACGGCGCCGTCGCCGCGGGCCGGGCTGCTGCGGACGGACAGAGGGCGGAGTGCTCATCGTCATAGCTCAAGTGTGCCAAAGATCAGGTAAAGACCGGATCGGTGGACGCTTCCCTCTTCGGGTTCCGCGGGGGATTCCCGCGGTCGCCCGTGCGCACGTCCGCGCGTCCCGCCCCCGCATGCCCCACGAAGGGGCTCAGGGGGCCGTGGGCGGCCTTACGCCTTGCGGCCGACGATCTTGCCCGCCCGGGAGCCCACGCCCCACGCGGTGACCCGCCACAGCGCCTCGACCACGATGTTGCGGCTCATCTTGCTGTCGCCGCGCTCGCGTTCGACGAAGGTGATCGGCACCTCGACCACGTGGAAGCCGCCCTTGACCGCGCGCCAGGCGAGGTCCACCTGGAAGCAGTAGCCGGCGGAGGCGATCTCGGCCATGCCGAGACCTTCCAGCGTCTCCTTGCGGAAGGCGCGGTAGCCGCCGGTCACGTCACGGATCGGGACGTCCAGCAGGAGCCGGGAGTAGGTGCTGCCGCCGCGCGACAGATACTCGCGGGACTTCGGCCAGTTGACGACCCGTCCGCCCGGGATCCAGCGCGAACCGAGCACCAGGTCCGCGCTCTTGAGCGCGGTCAGCAGCCGGGGCAGTTCCTCCGGCTGGTGGGAGCCGTCCGCGTCCATCTCGACCAGGACGCCGTAGCCGTGGTCGATGCCCCACTGGAAGCCGGCGAGGTACGCCGCGCCCAGGCCCTCCTTGCCCTGCCGGTGCAGGACGTGGACCTGCTCGTCGGCGCCCGCCAGCTCGTCGGCGAGCTTCCCGGTGCCGTCCGGGCTGTTGTCGTCGGCGACGAGGATGTGGGCGTCGGGTACCGACGTGCGCACCCGCTGCACGATCGGCTTGATGTTCTCGGCCTCGTTGTAGGTCGGGATGATGACCAGAACCTTGCCGAGCGGCCCGAAGCTCCGCTGCTCGCCGTCGTTCACTACTGCCCCTTTGCCATGCCCATGCGTGTGCGGTCGCGCCTGCCGAGCGCGAAGGCGACCGCACAGGACAGGAGCCCAACAATAGCGAGTGACCACTCAGGAAACGTACCGACGCGGTCGGCGAGAGTGATCTCGTCGCGCAGCGGGATGTCGGCACTCAGCACCTGCTGGGTGAACTCCGCGCTCTGCTGTTCGATCTTGCCATCAGGAGCGACGATCGCACTGATTCCGCTGGTCGCGGCGGTGACGATGGCGCGGCCGTGCTCGACGGCGCGCAGCCGGGACATGGCGAGCTGCTGTTCGGGCTGGCCGGTGCGGCCGTAGGTGGCGTTGTTGGTCTGGACGACCAGGGCCCGCGCCCCGGCTTTCACCGTGTCGCGCACGATGCCGTCGTAGGCGACCTCGAAGCAGATCACGTCGCCGAGTTCGGCCGGACCGATCCGCATCACGCCGGTGCCCTTGCCGGGGTAGAAGTCCCGCGGGATCTGGTTGAGCATCGGGACGACCTTGGTCAGCGCCTTGCGGAAGGGCACGTACTCGCCGAACGGCACCGGGTGCTGCTTGGTGTAGTGGGCGCCGGGGCCGGTGACCGGGTCCCACACGATGCCCTCGTTCTGCACGTGGTCCTCGTCCGGGCCGTCGACCAGGGCGCCGACCAGCACCGGCACGCCCACCGCTTTCACGGCCTCGGTGATCTTGTCGTACGCCTCCGGGTACGTGAAGGGGTCCAGGTCGGAGGAGTTCTCCGGCCACAGCACGATGTCGGGCTTGGGCACCTTGCCCGCCTCGATGTCGGCGGCGAGCTTGAGGGTGGCCTGTACGTGGTTGTTGAGGATCTGCATCGGTCGGCCGAGGAAGTGCATGCCGGGCTGCTGCACATTGCCCTGGACGACGGCGACGCGCACGTGGCCGACGGCATTGGTGTGCACCGGCACGAGCAGGCCGGACAGCAGGACGGCCACCGACAGGGCCAGGGCGGTCACGCCCGGCAGAACGGCGGCGCGGCGGGCTTTGTACGCCCGGTACCCGGCCAGGGCCGCCGCGGCCAGCAGCGTGCCGCTGAGCGCCACCGCGAAGGTCACCAGCGGGGCGCCGCCGAGCGCGGCGAGCGGGGTGTACGGGGAGGCGGTGTTGGCGAACGCCAGGCGCCCCCACGGGAAGCCGCCGAACGGCAGCCGGTCGCGTACCAGCTCCTGTGCGACCCACAGGCACGCGGTCCACAGCGGCCAGCCGGGCAGCCGCCGGGCGAGCACGATCAGCGCGGCCATCAGCACGAGATACGCCGCCTCGACCGCCGACAGCAGCGGTACGGCCAGCCAGATCACCGAGCGCAGCCACACCAGGAGCCACAGGAAGAAGGGGAACGCGAAGGCGAAGCCCAGCCAGGCCGCCTGGCGCACCGTCCTGCCCTCGAGCACCAGTGCCAGGGCCGCCACCGCCACCACCGACAGCGGCCACACCCCGTACGGCGGAAACGCCAGCGCCAGCGCGCAGCCGCTCACCGCGGCCACCGCCGACCTGGGCGCGGCCGCCCGCGCCGCCGCCGCGAACCGCTCGCGGCGCGACGCCTTCCCCTCCGCCCCAACCCCTGGCGCCGCTGACGGCTCCGTCAACGGCTCAACCGCGGTCGCCGCGGAAACGGTGTCGGGTCGCGGGCGCACGTCGCGGCCTTTCTTGCAGGTGAAGTGGTGATGAAGGCGACGGTACCCCGCCCCACCCGCCTGGGGGCACCCCCGGACGAAGTCTGGGGACCCCCAGGCCGCGGAACAGGGAACGGAAGGGCAGCGGAACGGGCCCAGGCGCCCATCGGGCCGACCTGGGACCCTCCCCCAGACTGCGGGAAGACAACGGAACGGGCCCGGACGCCCATCGGGCCAACGCGGGACCCTCCCCCAGACTGCGGGAAGGCAACGGAACGGGCCCGGACGCCCATCGGGCCAACGCGGGACCCTCCCCCAGACTCCGTCCGGGGGGACCCCCAGACTGCGGGAAGGCAACGGAACGGGCCCGGACGCCCATCGGGCCAACGCGGGACCCTCCCCCAGACTGCGGGAAGGCAACGGAACGGGCCCGGACGCCCTTCGGGCCGACCTGGGACCCGCTGGCTGCGGGTCAGTACCAAGGCCGTTGTCTACTGGGCGTCCGGGCCCTTCCCGGGTCACACCTGCCGACCGGGGCGCGTACGCGTTCCGGCGCCGCTGACGCTGGACCTGGCTGCCAGTGGCGGCGTGCACGTGCGGCGCGGCGCCCCATGGCCCAGCGGCGGTCGACAGAACCGCGGAGGGCCCCCGGTCCGACGTCCTGTGGTGGACTTGGCCGAACCTACTCGCCTCCGACCATCGGCTGTCAACACCCCCTTGACCTGCGGGGTTTCGCCAAATCAGCAGGTCAGTGCGGGGCCCTGCGACACGCCGCGACAGGCCGAGGGCACACCGTTCGGCCGCATGTGCCGAGCGATGCTCACCCGTTCGGCCGCTCGAAGACGGTACGGCCGCCGACGACGGTGCGCAGGGCGGACGGAAGCGGGCGTCCGGGGGTGAGATCGGGCAGGCCCGGGGTGCCGGAGCGCGGGTCGGTGGACCAGTTGGCGACGCGTTCGTCGGGGGCCTGGACGACGAGGTCGCCGCTGTCCCAGACGGCGTAGTCGGCGGGGGCGCCGGGGACCAGGACGCCGGTGTCGTCCCGCCCGATGGCGCGCCAGCCGCCACGGGTGTGGGCGTTGAAGGCGGCGCGAGCCGAGACGCGGTGCTCGGGGGTGCGGTGGAAGGCGGCGGCGCGGACGGCGCCCCAGGGGTCGAGCGGGGTGACGGGGCTGTCGGAGCCGAGGACCAGCGGCACCCCGGCACGGGTCATGGCGGCGAAGGGGTTGAGGTCGCGGGCCCGGTCGGCGCCGAGCCGGTCGGCGTACATGCCGTCCTCACCGCCCCAGGCCGCGTCGAAGGCGGGCTGCACGGAGGCCACGAGGCCGAATTCGGCAAAGGCCGCGATGGTGTCGGGGGTCATCAGTTCGGCGTGCTCCACGCGGTGCCGCAGGGCCCTGACGCGTTCCAGGCCGACGGCCGCGGCGGCGGCCCGTACGCCGTCGACGACCGCGCCGATCGCCGCGTCCCCGATGGCGTGGAAACCGGCCTGGAGGCCCGCTTCCGTGCAGAGGGTGAGGTGGCGGGCGATGGTCTCGGCGTCCAGGTAGCTGACGCCGGTGTGCGGCGCGTCGGCGTACGGGGCGTGCAGGCAGGCGGTGTGGGAGCCGATCGAGCCGTCCACGAAGAGGTCGCCGCCCGCGCCGATCGCGCCGAGGTCCCTGACCCGGTCGAGGTCGGCGGGGGCGGACGCGGCCTGCGCCCAGTAGCCGAAGACCCGCGGCCCGGCGTCGGCGGCGGCCAGCGCGAGGAGGCCGATGAGGTCGTCCTCGGAGGAGATGTCGGGGCCCGCGCACTCGTGCAGCGCGCCGATGCCCTGTTCCGCGGCGTGCAGCAGCGCGGCGCGCTGGGCGGCGGCGCGCTGGGCGGGGGTGACGGCGGCGTACGCGGCGCGGCGTACCGCGTGGTGCGCGTCGCGGGTCAGCGGCGCCTGCGGGTCGAAGCCGGGCTCGTCCCGGACGCCGGGCACCAGGTCGAGCAGCGCGGTGCTGACGGCGGCCGAGTGGACGTCCGTACGGGTCAGGTAGAGGGGTCGTCCGCCGACCGCCTCATCCAGCTCCGCGCGGGTCGGTGTGCGCCGCTCGGGCCACCGGCTCTCGTCCCAGCCGTGGCCGAGCAGCACGCGGTCGGCGGGCCGCTCGGCGGCGTACGCGGCCGTACGGGTCAGCGCGTCGGCCAGCGACGCGGCGCCGGACAGGTCGAGGCCGGTGAGGGCGAAGCCGGTGGCGGTGGTGTGCACGTGCGCGTCGGTGAAGGCCGGGGTGACCAGCGCCCCTTCGAGCCGGACGACACGGTCCACGCCGTCCGCGAAGGAGTCCGCGGCCCCTTCGGAACCGACCCACGCGACGGTGCCGCCGTCCACGACCATCGCGGTCGCGAAGGGGTCGGCGGGGCTGTAGACGGCGCCGCCACGGAGCAGGACGGTTCCGGTCGGCGCGGGGGTGGCGGGGGGCTGCGGAGTGGAGGTGCGGTGCATGGGCACAAGTCTCCCCCGGTCGGGGCGCGCGCCGGACTCCGGGGTGGCGCCCCCGGCGCCTGCGCGCCTCCCGTGACGGCGGGTCCGCGGCGGCCGGAATCGCGGCTCAGACGCGCGGCGGCCTGGCCTCGTACGCCGTGGACAGGACGACCGTGGTGCGGGTGGAGACGCCCGCGAGGGTGCGGATCCGGGTCAGGAGGTGTTCCAGCTCGATGGGGGCGGAGACCCGCACCTTGAGGATGTAGTTCTCGTCGCCCGCGACGCTGTGGCACGCCTCGATCTCGGGGACCTCGGCGAGGCGGTCCGCGATGTCGTCGGGGGCGCTGGGGTCGAACGGTTTGACGGAGATGAAGGCCGTCAGGGACAGGCCGACCGCCTCGGGGTCGACGATGGCCGCGTAGCCGCGGATCACCCCGCGCTGTTCGAGCCTGCGCACGCGCTGGTGCACCGCCGAGGTGGACAGGCCGGTGGCCTTGCCCAGGTCGGTGTAGCTCATGCGCCCGTCGGCGACGAGAAGTTCCACGATGTGCCGGTCCAACTCCTCCATAGCGGATGACCTTACCCATAGGCACAGCGCCGCGTTACGTATGCATGTGCACGGTTCGGTCACATCCCGCGCCGGGTGTCGCCGTCGCGCTCACGCGGGCAGCAGCCGGTCCAGGTGGGCGTTGCTGAAGGTGCGGCCCGGATCCAGCTCGGCGGCCAGCGCCCGGAAGTCCGCCATACGGGGGTAGCGGGACCTGACCTCGGCGGCGTCGGCGACGTAGACCTTGCCCCAGTGCGGGCGCGGCGCGTACGGCGCGAGGCGCTGTTCGAGGCGGGCGAGGACGGGGAGGACGGCGGCGGTGTCCGGCACCCAGGTGAAGTGGAAGGCGACGCAGTCGTGCCCGTAGGCGGGGCTGAGCCAGAGCCGGTCGGCGGCGACGGTCCGCACTTCGCAGATCTGGAGCAGCGGCGCGATGTCGGCGCCGAGCCCGGCGAGGGCGTGGAGCGCGGGCAGGGCGTGTTCGCGGGGCAGCAGGTACTCGGACTGCAACTCGGCGCCGCTGCTGGGGGTGAATCCCGGCCTGAAGTGCGGCAGTCGCTCGTGCCAGGGTCCGGCCACGCCCTGCTGCGCGGTGCAGTTCACCGGGTCGGCGCCGGGGACGGGGTGCATCGGCCCGGTGGCGGGCGCGGCCCAGGGGAATTCGGGCGGGGGCGCGTCGGCGAGCTGCTTGAGCCAGACCTGCCCGAAGCGCGGCGCGCGCCAGTCGGTGAACATGCTGACGCTGTACGCGGCCCCGGTGATCGCGTCGAAGTGGCCGTCCAGGTCGGCCAGTTCGAGTCCGGTGAAGACGTGCTGGCGGAGGGCGAAGTCGGGGACCAGGTCGAGGGTGAGGGCGGTGACGACGCCGAGCGCGCCGAGCGAGACCACGGCGCCGTCGAAGCGGTCGCCGTCCTTGTCCCGGCTGAGCACGGCGACTTCACCGTCCGGGGTGACGAGTTCGAGGGCGCTGACGGAGGTGCCGAGGCCGCCGTTGGCGTTGCCGGAGCCGTGGGTGCCGGTGGCGACGCTGCCCGCCATCGAAATGTGCGGCAGTGACGCCATGTTGGGCAGCGCGAAGCCGGACTCGTGCAGCCGCTGGGCGAGTTCGGCGTAGCGGACGCCCGCGGCGACGCGGACGGTGGCCGCGGCCGTGTCGATGTCGATCTCCGGTGGCAGGCCGGAGAGTTCGACGAGGGCGCCGTCGGTGTCGGCGATGTCGTTGAAGGAGTGGCCGCTGCCCAGCACCCGCACGCGGCGGCTCGCGGCGACCAGGGAGCGCAGGGCGCCGGTCGACTCCGGGCGGTGCACCCGTTCCGCCGAGAAGGTGATGTTCCCGGCCCAGTTGGTCCGCATCCCACCGTCACGCATTACGCCGCCACCCGTCACGCATCACGTCGCCACGCATTCTGCCGAGCCGCTTCCACCGGTCGGCGGGGCCCTGCCCGGCCACGCCCGCTCGCACCTTATCCGGCACACCCGCAAGATGCCGCGCGGGGGCACGAGGGGTGCGCGGAGGCATGGTGAGGGCGCATGGACCGGGCAAAAGGCGGGATGTGATGAAGGCCACACCCCATGCATCCCTATGAGGTCGATGGCGTGATTACCCGCGTAGCGCGGCGGGAAGTGCTCGCTATGGCCGCGGGATTGACGCCGGGCCGGCCCGATGGAGGGCACATCCGTCCGATGGGGGAGACGCGAATATGCGTAACCATGTGCGCCACAACCGCAGTGAGCGGACCCAGCCGGCGCCCGAGGAGGGGCACGAACGCGAATTCGCGCTCGCGCTGCTGCCGGGACTGCCGGACGCCGACGACACGGATGACTCGTTCGAGGACGATCTCGACCTGGTCCGGGTGGACTGCCCGGAGTGCGCGCGGCCGATCGCGGTCTTCGCCGACGAGGACCGGCTTCCGGAGCACGCCCTGTGCCCCACGCCGTGGAACCCCTTCGGCCTGACCGTCTGCTCCGGCTCGGGCCGCCCCGTCGAGGAGGCCCGCCCCCTCGACGGCTCCCTGCCCGGTGAGGTCCACGACCTCGACCTCGGCACCCTCTTGGTCCTGCCCGACACCCTGGACTGGCGCACCCAGCCCTTCTCGCACGTGGGCGGCCCCGGCTCGCGCCCCTTCCGGGTACCGGCGCCCCGCGCGGCCTGATCCGGCGCCCCGACCGGGGCGCCGGGGTACCGCCCGCCGCCGGGCGACCGCTCAGCTCCGCGACTCGGGGCCCGCCACGTGGCGCGCGATCACCATGCGCTGGATCTGGTTGGTGCCCTCGACGATCTGCAGCACCTTGGCCTCGCGCATGTACCGCTCCACGGGGAAGTCGGCCGTGTAGCCGTAGCCGCCCAGGAGCTGGACGGCGTCCGTCGTCACCTGCATCGCCGCGTCGGTGCAGAAGAGCTTGGCCATGGCGGCCTGCCGGGAGAAGTCGAGACCGGCGTCGCGGGTCCTGGCCGCGGCCAGGTACAGGGCGCGGCCCGCCTCGATCTTGGTGGCCATGTCGGCGATCATGAAGCGCAGCCCCTGGAAGTCGGCCAGGGGCCGGGCGAATTGGCGCCGCTCCTTGACGTACGCGAGCCCGGCGTCCAGCGCGGCCTGGGCGAGGCCGACGGCGCAGGCGGCGATGCCGAGCCGCCCGGCGTCCAGCGCGGCCAGCGCGATGGCGAACCCCTGGCCTTCCTCGCCGATGCGGCGGCTGTCGGGGACGGTCACGCCGTCGAAGTGCACCTGCGCGGTGGGCGAGCCCTTCATGCCCATCTTCCGCTCGGGCGCGGCGGCGCTCAGGCCCGGCGCGTCGCCCGGCACCAGATACGCGGAGATGCCGCGCGCGCCGTCGCCGCCGCTGCGGGCCAGGACGGTGTAGAAGTCGGCGACCCCGCCGTGGGTGATCCACGCCTTGGTGCCGTCGATCGTCCAGTTCCCGCCGTCGCCGTCCGCGCCGCCGCCGTCCGCGCCGCCGCCGGTACGTACGGCGCGCGTCCGCAGGCTGGCCGCGTCGGAGCCCGCGGCAGGCTCGGAGAGGCAGTAGGCGCCGAGGAGGCTGCCGCCCAGCATGGCGGGCAGGTGCTCGGCGCGCTGTTCCTTGGCGCCGAAGTGCGCGAGCGCGTGGCAGGCGAGGGTGTGGACGCTGACGCCGAGGCCGATGGTGAGGCGGGCCGCGGCCAGTTCCTCCAGCACCTGGAGATAGACCTCGTACGGCTGGCCCCCGCCGCCGTGCTCCTCCGCGTACGGCAGGCCGAGCAGTCCGGTCTCCCCGATCAGCGCGAAGGTCTCACGCGGGAAGTGGCCCGCGTCCTCCTCCGCGGCGGCCGCGGGCGCGATCTCCCGCTGGGCCAGGTCCCGGGTGAGCGCGAGCAGATCCCGCGCCTCCTCGGTGGGCAGGTGGCGGACAACCGGCTGCGGGCCGTGCTGCGACATCGCGGCACGCTCCTCCCTGTCGGGGGCGTCGGCGGCACGCCCTGGGTGTGGCGGCGCCGTCGGTGGGCAGTGCCCATGAACCGATGGTCCCCTGCCGGGTCGCGGCACGCGGTGATCAGCGGTTCTGGCGCGTTGGAGTATGCCTGATCGGACGCGCCACGTCACGGGCGCGAGTGTGTCTTGTCTTTCCCGCCCGCCCACCCGTGCGGGTGCTTTCTTCGTCTGCGGGTGCCGCTTGTGCCTGGTCGGTGCCGGTCCGGGGCACCTCCTCGAAATGCGGCTACCTGGTCTCCCGTATCCGGTGCCCTTCTTGTCACCGCATTTCTGCGGGGGCACCCCGCCCCGTCCCCTCCTCGCCCGTCGGCGTCCGCCTGTCCGTGGATGGCCGGGGTGGGTGTCCAAGACCGTGAGGGCACCCCGAGCGTCCTCCACCCAAGGGGCTGCACGGGTGGCCCCCTCACACGGTCCGCAGGCGGACGGGTGCCAAGGACAGGCGGTTTCCGCCGATCCCCACGGCGGAGGAACAGTCGGCCTCCCTCACCGGTCCTTGGCACCTCCCTCAGCCGCAGCGCACGGGCGCACGCCGACGTCCCCGAGCACCCCTTCCCCAGCAACCCTCACCGACAGGCGGACGCCGACCACCTCACCCCCACGCACCCCCTCCCGGGACCCCCACCGGACCGCCCGACGCCGACGTACCGGAGCCCACCCACCCCCCTCCGCCACCCCCACCGGACAGTCGGACGCCGACGTACCCGGAGGGGACGGGCCGGGGTGCCCCCGCAGAAATGCGGTGACAAGAAGGGTGCCGGATGAGCAAAGAGCAGGTAGCCGCATTTCGAGGAGGTGCCCCGGACCGGCACCGACCCAGGCACAAGCGGCACCCGCAGACGAAGAAAGCACCCGCACGGGTGGGCGGGCGGGCGGGCGGGAAAAGAAGCACGACACGACTGGAGTGACAGATGAGTACGGCGACGGACGCGGATGAGTACGATCACGCTCCCACGGGGCCGCGAGCGGCCCTACGCTGCTGCCCATGGAGAGCTTGGACGCCACGGATCCGCGCACAGTCGGCGGATACCCGCTGTTCGCGCGGCTCGGCGCGGGCGGCATGGGACAGGTCTATCTGGCGCGCACCCCCGCCGGGAGGGCACTGGCGCTGAAGACCGTACGGTCCGAGTTCGGGCTCGACCCCGGCTTCGGGGAGCGGTTCGCGCGGGAGATCCGCCACGCGGACCGGGTGCGTTCGCCGTGGACGGTGGCGGTGGTGGACTACAGCCCGCCCGGCACCCGCCCCCCGTGGCTGGCGACGGAGTACGTGGCGGCGCCCTCACTGGCCGAGTGGGTCTCGGCGCACGGCCCGCTGCCGGAACCGGCCCTGGCGTCGCTGGCCGCCGAACTCTGCGAGGCGCTGCGGTCGGTGCACGCGGTGGGTCTCGCGCACCGCGACGTGAAGCCGTCGAACGTACTGCTCGGCCCTGACCGGCCGCTGCTGATCGACTTCGGTATCGCGCGGGCCGCGGAGGACTCCCGGCACACCAGGACCGGCGGGGTGATCGGCTCCCCCGGCTACATGGCGCCCGAGCAGGCGACCGCGGGCGCGTCCGCCGAGCCCGGCGACCTGTTCGCGCTGGCGGCCGTACTGGTTTACGCGGGGACCGGGCACGGCCCGTTCAACCGGCCGGGCGAGGAGCCGTCGACGCCCGCGCTGATGTACCGGATCGTGCATGAGGACGGCGACCTCACCGGGCTGCCCGACGCGGTGGCGCCGCTGGTCCACGCGTGCCTCGCCAAGGAACCGGCCGACCGGCCGACCGCCGAGGAGGCGCTGGCGCTGCTGCGGGAGGCGGGGCACCGTACGGGCGTGTGGCACGAGGTCCCGCCGCCCGGCCTCACCGACGAGCTGCGCGGCCGAGAAGCGCGGGTCCGCACGCTGCTGGCGGACCCGACGGCCGCCGTGGGGCCGTCGCCCTACTCCCCCACGGCGCCGCTGACCGCGCCCGGCCGCGGCCCCGGCTCCGGAGGCCAGACACCCGCTCCCCCGCACGCCGCGTACGCGCCGCCGCGTACACCGTCGCGCGTGTCGGGCCCCGTCCGGCCCACCGGGCCGTACTCCGGGCCGCAGCCCGCGCCGTGGGGTGCCGCGCGCCGCGCGCCGGGGATGGGCCGCGGTGCCCGCGTCGGACTGGTCGTCGCGGGCGTGCTGGCCCTGTGCGTGGTGGTCGGCGTGATCCTCGACCAGCAGCGCGGCTCCGGCGACGACAACAACGGGAATCCCGGCCCGAGCACGAGCACCCACACTTCCGCGCCCGCCGACGCGCTGCCCGCCTCGTGGGTCGGCACCTGGGTCGGTACGGGGCCCGGCAATCCGAGCGGCAGCGGCGGCCAGCCGCGCAGCGACCGGTTCACCGTCACGCTCACCCTGCACGCGGGGGCGCGCGGCGAGGCCGTCGGCCAGGACGTCAGCAACATCCCCGAGGCGGGCACGGGGGCGGAGCGGGGCTGTACGGAGGCGCTGTCGCTGGCGCAGGTCCGGGGGAACACCATGACCTTGCGGGTCACCGCCGCCGAGCCCACGGACCCCGACTCGTCGCTGACCTGTCTGACAGGGCATGAGTACTCCGTCTCCATGACGGACGCGCGCACCCTGCGGATCGAGGCGGGGCCGCAGGCCGAGGGCGCCCCGAGCACGCTCACCAAGCGGAGCTGACGGGGAAGGCGCCGGTCAGGTTCCGGTGAGCCGCAGGCCCGCCCAGAGCGCGACCGTGGAGGCGATGAGCGTCGGCGGCACCGTGAGCAGCCCGAGCCGGGTGAAGGTGCGCAGGTCGGAGTCGGTGCCGTGGTCGCGCAGCACGCGCCGCCACAGCAGGGTGGCGAGCGAGCCCGCGTAGGTGAGGTTGGGGCCGAGGTTGACGCCGATGAGCACGGCGAGCACGGGGCCGGGACCGCCCGCGGCGGCCAGCGGGAGCAGTGCGAGCACGGCGGGCAGGTTGTTGATCAGATTGGCCAGGACGGCGGCGAACGCGGCGGTCCCGAGCAGCGCGAGCAGGCCGCTGCCGTGCGGCAGCACCCGGTCGGCGGCGTCGGACAGCCCGTTGTCGACCACGGCCTTCACCACGACGCCGAGGGCGAGCACGAACAGGCAGAACAGCGGCCCGGCCGCCGCGACCAGGCCGCGGACCGTCGCCCGGCGGCGGCGCAGCGCCCGTACGCCCAGGACCAGCGCGCCCGCGAGCGCCGCCCAGGCGGGGTTGAGGCCGCCGAGCGAGGTGACCGCGAAGCCGGCCAGGGTCAGGCCGAGGACGACCAGCGTGAACACCGGTACGGCCGGCGGCTCGCCCTGCTCCGGCGGGTGCTCGCGGACGGCGAGGTCGGCGGCGAAGTAGCGGCGGAAGACGGCGTATTCGATGCCGACGGACAGCAGCCACGGCAGGGTCATCAGGAGCGCGAAGCGGGTGAAGGACACGCCGGCGGCCGTGAAGGCCAGCAGATTGGTGAGGTTGGAGACCGGCAGGAGCAGGGAGGCGGAGTTGGCCAGGTGCGCGGTCGCGTACAGGTGCGGGCGCGCCTTGGCGCCCGCCCGCGCGGCCGTCGCGATGATCACCGGGGTGAGCAGGACGACGGTCGCGTCCAGGCTGAGCACCGCCGTGACCAGCGCGGCCACGACGAACACCCCGGCCAGCAGCCGTTTGGGCTCGCCCCGGCAGGCCCGCGCGACCGCGTCGCCCGCCGCCGTGAACAGACCGTCGTCGGCGCACAGTTCCGCCAGGACGAGCACGGCCGCCAGGAAGCCGACGACCGGCAGCAGTTCCCTGGTCTCGTGCCAGGCGGCGGACGGCGTCACCGCCCCGATGCCGATGAGCAGTCCCGCGGCGGGCACCGCGGCCACCGCCTCGGGCCAGCCGCGCGGGCGCAGGACGGCGAAGCCGAGGACCAGCAGGAGAGCGAGGGCGGAGATCGTCTCCGCGACGGCGGTGTTCAGGGGGCTCTCCTCGGACGGACCACGGGCTCGCGTACCGCCTGATTCCACCACGTGGGCCGCGCGGCTCCGCCCCGACGGCCGCCCGACGCACTCAAGTGCGTCGTTTCTCACGGCCCCGCGCGCTGGCGGAGCCGTGACGGCGGACCGGGCGGCTAGCTTGCGTCGGCCAGCGACAGGGTGTGGAGCCGTTCCGGCGGGCCGGGGCGGGCGTAGTACCAGCCCTGGCCGGTGTCGCAGCCGAGGGCGCGCAGATGGTCGGCCTGGGTGCGGGTCTCGACGCCTTCGACGGTGACGGTCAGGTTGAGGGCGTGGGCGAGCGAGACGATGCCGCCGACGATCTTGAGGTCGACGGGGTCGGCGGCGTGGCCGCGCATGCCGCGGGTGAAGGAGCGGTCGAGCTTGAGGACGCTGACGGGGAGCCAGCGCAGGGAGGACAGGTTGGAGTAGCCGGTGCCGAAGTCGTCGAGGGCGATGGAGACGCCGAGGTCGACTATCTGCCGCAGGGGCTTGAGGGTGTCCTCGTCGGCGCCGATCAGAGCGCTCTCTGTGACCTCGAGGCAGAGCGAGGCGGGGTCGAGGCCGGTGTCCTCCAGGACGCGGGAGACCTCCTGGACCAGCTCGGGGTGGTGCAGCTGGATCGGTGAGAGGTTGACATTGACCCGTGGCGGCGGACCGCCGCCGATGTGCTCGCTCTGCCAGGCGTACGCCTGGCGGGCGGCCCGCTCCAGGACCCAGCGGCCGAGGCCGACGATGTGTCCCGTGCTCTCGGCCAGCGGGATGAACTGGTCGGGCCCGAGTATGCCGTGGGTGGGATGGCACCAGCGCACCAGCGCTTCGGCGCCGTGCACGGCGCCGTCGTCGAGGCCGACGAGGGGCTGGTACTCGATGAAGAACTCGTCGTGTTCCAGGGCGCTCGGGAGCTGGTTGGTCAGGCCGTGCCGGGTGATGGCGCGGGCGTCGGCGACCGGGTCGGCGACCTCGTACCGGTTGCCGCCCTGTTCCTTGGCGCGGTACATCGTGATGTCGGCGCTGCGCAGGACGTCGGCGGCGATCCGGGACTCGACGGGGCCGTGGACGATGCCGATGCTGCCGTGGACGGGCAGTTCGCGGCCGTCGAGCAGGACGGGGGCGGACAGCGCGTCCAGGATGCGTTCGGCGAGCGCGGTGACGGCGGCGAGGCTCGGCGGGTCAGTGTAGAGGGCGACGAATTCGTCGCCGCCGATCCTGGCGACGAGCTGGTCGGGCGAGGTGACGCAGGACTGGAGGCGTTCGGCGACGGCGACGAGGAGCTGGTCGCCCACCGCGTGGCCGAGGCTGTCGTTGACGGCCTTGAACCCGTCGAGGTCGAGGTAGCAGACGCCGATCCGGCTGGTGCCGTTGGCGGGGTCGGCGTCGAGCGCGGCGTCGAGGCGTTCGAAGAACAGGGCGCGGTTGGGCAGTCCGGTGAGCGCGTCGTGGGTCGCCTGGTGGCGCAGTCGGCGCAGCAGTCCGCGCCGTTCCGTGACGTCCTCGACGAGCGCGAGCTGGTACTGCGGGCGGCCGGTGGCGTCGCGCAGCAGGGACGCCCGGACGTTGGCCCACAAGATGGTGCCGTCGACCCGCTGGTAGGCGCGCTCGACGTCGTACGTGTCGCGTTCGCCGCGTACCAGTTCGCCGTTGAGCCGGCGGGTGCCGGTGCCGGTGCCGTCGTCCTTGTGGACCCACTCGGTGACATTGCGGCGCATGGTCAGGGATTCGCTGCCGAACATCCGGGTCATCGCGTCGTTGACCTCGAGGACTTCCCCGTCGAGGTCGGCGATGCCGATGCCGAGGGCGGCGCCCTCGAAGACGGCGCGGAAGCGGGCCTCGCTGGCGGCCAGGGCGCCTTCGGCGTCGCGCTGGGCGTCCAGGGCGGCGCGGATGATGGACTCCTGCTCGCGCAGGGTGCGTTCGCGCAGGGCCCGCGAGAAGCCGACGGCGACCGCGTGCTGGAGGCGTGAGCAGCGGGCCCGGCAGTCGTCGGTGTCGAGGCCGGGGCCCGGCGGGCAGTACAGGACGAGGTAGGCGTCGATGACGCCGAGGATGCTGGGCAGCGCCTCGGGGTCGGTGCAGTGCGCGGCGACCAGGGCGGTGCCGACCTCGGCGGCCGGGCGGGGGTCGAACGGGCGGCCCCTGAGGGTGTCGCTCAGCACACGGGTGAGCGGCACCAGGTGGTCCTCGAACTCGGCGCGGGTCATCGAGGTGACCGTCACCGGGTAGATGGCGCGTGCCCAAATGGCGGCGAATCTGCGCAGATTGTCGCCGGGGCGTGCGTCGGGCGCGTGCACGCCCTCGTTTCCGGCCGCGGCCGGGAGCGCGGTCACGCTTTCAGCCCCACACCGGCGAGACCGTGGAGTACGGCGGGGTCGTCGTCGTCGCTGAGCGGGGCCTCGGGGCGCCAGTGCGGCAGCGGGACGACGCCGGGCTCGACGAGTTCGAAGCCGTCGAAGAAGCGTTCCACCTCTTCTTTGGTGCGCATGATCAGCGGGGTGGCGGTGCGCTGGTAGACGGCCTGGACGCCGCGCTGTCCGGAGGGGACGGGGCCGAACTGGAGGGTGGCGTGGGTGACGACCAGGACGCTGCCGGGGGCCAGCGCGTCGCGCAGCGCGGCGACGACCTCGTTGGGATGGTCGGCGTCGGACAGGAAGTGCAGGACGGCGACGAGCAGCAGGCCCATGGGGCGGTCGAAGTCCAGCAGCCGCTTGGTCTCGGGGTTGTCCAGCACCGAGCCGGGGTCGCGGAGGTCGGCGGCGGCGATGGTCGCCTTGTCGTTGCCCTCCAGGACGGCGCGGCTGTGGGCGACGGCGACCGGGTCGTTGTCGACGTACACCACGTGGGCGTCGGGGTTGGCCCGCTGCACCACCTCGTGCACATTGCCGAAGGTGGGGATGCCGGAGCCGATGTCGAGGAACTGGTCGATGCCGCGGTCCATCGCGAAGCGCACGGCGCGGTGCATGACCGCCCGGTTGGCCTGGCCGATCTTGGGCGCCCCCGGCATGGCCCGCATGGCCAGCCGCGCCGCCTCCCGGTCCACCTCGAAGTTGTGCGAGCCACCGAGGAAGTAGTCGTAGATCCGGGACACGCTGGGCACCGTCAGGTCGATGCCCTGCGGGGCCCAGGAAGGACGGTCGGTCACGGTTGCTGTCTCCAGGTCATCGGGCTCAACGGGCGCGTCGCACACGGTGGTTCGGCCGACGGGCGCGCACCTGTCTACCCTGTGAGGCTACTGATCACGTGTTCGGAGTGAAACACGCGACCGGAGATCCAGGGTCCGTTTTTGGTCAACAACCACCAGCATGTGCATATGCGAAAACGCGCAGATGCGGACTCGCGCACACACCAGCGCGGGTCCGCTGCCGGTGACGGCCGCGGACCCGCGATAGATTTTCGGACAGCATCAGACCAGTTCAGACCAGTTCGACCGACAGCGGTTCGGCGGCCTGTGCGGTCGCCGCCCCGGAACGTCGGACGGTCGCGGTCGGCGGCCGGTCAGCAGGTGCCCTCGTCCTGCCACACGCCCCACTCACCGGTGGTGCCGGGCTCCTCGTTGGTGGTCCACCACTTGGCCTTCCACTTGTGCCCGTTGTGCGCCACCTCGTTGCCGCCGACGTAGACGGCGGAGGCGGCCCACTGGGCGACCGTGCAGGTGCCGCCGCCGGGCGGGGTGGTCGGCGGCGTGGTCGGCGGCGTCGTGGGCGGGTTGGTGGGAGGCGTGGCGCCCGCGAACTTCACCGAGTACTTGGCGAAGTCCCAGGAGTTCTGCGCCACGCTGCTGCACGTGCCCGAGGTGCTGCCGTTGTTGTCCGGCGGGCTGCACTGGCGGTCGCGGTTGAGCGACCAGAAGGTGAAGCGGCCCATGCCGTGGCTGGTCGCGTAGTCCAGCACGGTCTGGAAGTCGGCCTGGTAGAAGAACTCGCCGGTGTCGCTGCGGCCGTTCATACCGGAGAAGCCCTCGTGGGCGTACGCGGTGGCGGTGTCCCAGCCGAAGGTGGTCTTCAGCAGGCCGTTGAAGGCGGTGAGCGCGCTGGTCTGCGACGCCGCCCCGTTGAAGCCGCCGTCGAAGGGCATGATCGAGAAGTTGTTGGGGGTGAAGCCCTGCGACTTGGCCTCGTTGAGCATCTGCTGGCCGAACCAGCCGGTGCCCGCCGCGGTGCCCGCCGTGGTCACCGAGATGAACAGGCCGGGGTTGTTCTGCTGGAGGATCTTGGCCGCGCCGATCTCGCGCGCGACGGCCGCGGTGTTCTCGTACTCCGGCTCCTCCAGGTCGAAGTCCATCGCCTTGAGCTGGTACTTGGTGATGACCTGCTGGTACGCGGCGGCCGTGGACGCGGCGTCGGAACACGCCTGGCCGAGCTTGGTGCCGCCGTAGCCGCCGATGGAGACGGACACGTCTCCGCCCTTGGCCCGGATCGCGGAGATCACGTTCGCCACCGCGGTGTCGGAGGACACCGCACTGGTCCCGTCCCATGTGGGGCTGCACCCACCGCCGTTGGGGGCGAGGATGAAGGCGAGCTGGAACGCCTTCAGGCCGGTCGCGTCCATGATGGCGGTCGCGCTCGGCGGGTTGTTGTCGTTGGGCATCAGATACGGGGCGGCGGCGTACCAGTTGTTGGTCAGGGCGTTCGTCGAGACCGTGGCTCCGCTGGCCTGACTTGGGCCGAGAGCGGCAACGGTACCGAGCCCGGCCACGGCCAGGGCGACGGCGGCCACGCCCGAGCCGATTGCTTTGAGACGGTTCACGTCTAGCCTCCTGTGGGGGAACGTGGCAGACAGAATCCTGCGGTGACGCGAACCCGTCAATAGTTGGTCCAGACCTTTGGACTAAACCACGAATTGGTCTCTACCACTTCGAGTCCAATTCCCCACGTGCGACGGCCTGTCCACCCCCGCACGCACCCCGCACGCACCCCGCACGCACCCCGCACGCACCCGGCCCCGCCCCTCGCGTACGAGGAGCGGGGCCGGGCCGGAAACGGCCGGTCGGCCGGTCGGACAGACGACCGGAGACGGCTGGACGGACGGACGTCAGACGATGCCGACCGCCGCCAGCGCGCGGCGCTGGCCGGGACTCGGCTGCGCCGGGAAGTAGACGTAGGCGACACCGCCGGTGCCGCCGCTGACGCCGCCGGTGGCGTTGATCCGCTTGGTCCTCAGCCAGATGGTTTCGAACTGGGCGCGCTTGTAGATGTTGCGCACCGCGTCGTCGCTGGAACTGGCCGGGTCGTTGGCGACGACGTCGCCGTCCGCGGTGAAGCCCGCGATGCACATCAGGTGGCCCGAGGTGCCGTATCCCGCGCCGTCCAGTTCGGTGGCGAGGAAGGACTGCGAGGTGATGACGGGGATACCGGCCTTGATCAGCCGCTCGATGTCGTCGAGCGAGCGCAGCCGGGTGATGACGCCCTGGAGGTCCTTGTACGTGGCCGCGTAGGCCGCGTTGAAGGGCCAGTTGCCGCAGCCCTCGTACTGGTAGTCGTACGTGTAGCGGGCGCCCTGGTCGACCTGGGGGTCGGCGTAGGCGGGGTTCACCCAGGCCAGGTCGGCGGCCGTGGGGCCGCGGCCCCAGTACTCGATGACCATCGTCGAGGAGGTCGGGCTGCACCAGGCCTCGCCGCCGTTGTCGTACTCCGGGTACTCGCCCTTGTGGATGTTCTGCGAGTAGCGCGGCACCGGGAGTTCGACGCCCTTGGCCACGCCCGGCACCGACGCCGGGACGGTGAAGCGGTCCGGGATGTTGGACGCCATCGCGCCGAGCCGCCATACGGTGGGCGTGGCGCGGCTGCCGGGCTTGCGGAAGAGCGTCAGCCGCAGCCGGTACGAGGCCAGCAGCGGCCCGGCGGTGGTGTCGTCGATGGAGAAGGTGTCGGTCCAGATGCTGCTCTTGCCGTCGGTCTGGTCGTCCACCGAGGTGCGGCGGATGTCCTCGGGGCCGTCGCCCGCGGTCCACCGGCCCATGACGTACGCCGGGGTCGCGGTGCCGTCGGTGTAGGTGCCGAGCAGTTCGATCTGGATCCAGGTGCCCGCGGGGGTGTGCGCGTTCCAGGACGCGATCAGCTCGCTCGCGGGGTGCGGCACCCGGCGGACCGGCGAGGTCCAGGTGGCCGACTCCCATGTCGCGGTGGTGCCGGTGTGCGGGTCGGTGTAGTCGAGCGTGCCGGTGGCGCGGCCGATGACCACGCCGGGCCGGCGGCCCGGCAGCGGCAGCGTGCCGCGGTGGGTGCCGAACAGCCAGTCGGGCAGCGAGGTCCAGCCGTGGTAGTCGACGGGGGCGGCGTCGGGCGTGCCGCCGCCTGCCTGGTGTCGCGCGGCGTCGGGAACGGCCGCGCCGGAGGCGGTGGCCGGGGCGGCGGAGGCGGACTGCGCGGACGCGGTCGCGGTGGCCGCGGCCGCCGCGAGCGCGGCGGTCAGTACGGCACGCCGGGGCGCGGGTCTGGTCATGGCGGTGTTCCCCTCGATGTGATCGGGAATTCCTGCCCGCTCCTACGAGTGCATGACAGGTGGCCCCAACTATCGTCGTTCACCGGCCGTTTCCACCAGGGTTTCCGGCCGCGCGCCGGGAACAATATTGGACTGGACCACTGGCGCTCAACAGGGAAGAACCACCAGGTCACGCCCTGTCAGATTGAGCCGCTCGCCACCGCTTTCCGTACAGACGGCAATATCCTCGATGCGGGCGCCGAAGGTGTCGGGCAGATAGATGCCCGGTTCCACGGAGAACGCCATTCCCGGCTCGAGGGGGCGTTTGCTGCCCGCCACGATGTACGGCTCCTCGTGGGTGTCCAGGCCGATGCCGTGTCCGGTGCGGTGGATGAAGTGCTCGCCGTAGCCCGCGTCGGTGATGATGTCCCGGCCGACGGCGTCCAGTTCCTCCGCGGTGACACCGGGCCGGACCGCCGCGGTCTGCGCGGTCTGGGCGCGCAGCAGCACGTCGTACAGCTCACGGAAGGCGGCGGGCGGCTCTCCCACGGCGTAGGTGCGGGTGGAGTCCGAGCAGTAGCCCTCCGCGGTGGTGCCGCCGATGTCGATCACCACCGGGTCGCCCGCCCTGATCACCCGGTCCGACACCTCGTGGTGCGGGCTCGCGCCGTTCGGCCCCGAGCCGACGATCACGAAGTCGACCCGCTCGTGGCCCGCCTCGATGATGGCGTCCGCGATGTCCTTGGCGACCTCGCGCTCGGTGCGGCCGGGCACCAGCCACTCGCCGATCCTGCGGTGCACCCGGTCGATCGCCGCGCCCGCGCGGCGCAGCGCCGCGATCTCCGCCGGGGTCTTGCGCATCCGCAACTCCGCCAGCACGTCACCGGCGAGGACGGCCTCGGCGTCCGGGAGCGCGGCCCGGAAGGCGAGCAGCTTCTCCGCCCACATGTGGTTGTCGACGGCGAAGCGGGCCACCGCGGCGGGCAGCCGCCGGGCGATGAGCGCGTACGCGTCGTCGGTCTCGTCGAAGCCGACGATCTCGATGCCGAGCCCGCCGGCGGGCGACGCCTGCGCGGCGGGCTTCTCCAGTCGCGGCACCACCAGGAAGGGCTCGCCCTCCACCGGCACCACCAGGCATGTCAGCCGCTCCAGCGGCAGCGCCTGATACCCGGTGAGGTAGCGCAGGTCCGCGCCGGGCGCCACCAGCAGGGCCTGGACGCCCGCCGTTTCGGCCTCGGCACGCGCCCTCGCCAGGCGCTCGGAGGTGTACAGCACGGATGCGGCTGCGCCGCCGCTCTCGGAGTGGGTCACCTTCGCACCGTACCGGGGCGCCCCCGGCGGCGCGTGCAGCGGTGGCGGGTCAGCGGCCCCGAGCCCCCGGACACGCGACGGCGCGCGGGCCGCCGGGCGGGGCCCGCCGTAAGGTCGGGGGGTGAACGGACTGACGGTACGGGAGCTGGGGCGGCTGCTCGACGGGGCGGAGCCGTCCTGCGGGCGGACGCGGCTGATCGCCGTGGACGGGCACGCGGGCTCGGGCAAGAGCACGCTGGCCGGGCGGCTGGCGGCGGAGCTGGGCTGCGCGCCCGTCGTCCATCTGGACGACCTGGCCACGCACGAGGAGCCGTTCGAGTGGACCGGCCGCCTGGTCGAACAGGTGCTGACGCCGCTGAGCGAGGGAAGGGCCGCCCGGCACCAGGTGTACGACTGGACGGCGCGCCGTTTCGCGGGCGAGCGGGAGATCCCGGCCGCGCCGGTCGTGCTGCTGGACGGCGTCGGCAGCGGGCGGCAAGCGCTGCGCCCGTATCTGGCGTTGCTGCTGTGGCTGGAGGTGCCCCCGGCGACCGCGCGGCAGCGCGGACTGCTGCGCGACGGACCGGAACTGGCGCGTTTCTGGACCGGCTGGACTCGCGCGGAGGACGCGCATTTCGCCGCCGATCCGTCCCGCCCCTTCGCCGACCTTCTGGTGCGCCAGACCGACGACGCCGACGGCTGCCGGGCCGTCCCGAACCCCGCCCGCGATCACCGGGAGTGACGGCTCGGCGGCAGCCCGCCGCCACTCCCCCGCCGCCGGGCACACGTCCGTCAACACCGCTTGACCGGCCGGGTATCCAGCACTTACGTTTTCAACAAGCGGCCGGAGACGGCCGTTGACAAGACGCGGAGCCCCCGGTTGTTCCCCCGTGACCGGGGGCTCTGCCCTGTCTCCGGGCCGGAATCGGCCCGTCGAGAGCCGGTTTTTCTCACTCACGGTCACCGCCCGACGGCCGTACGTCGGGGCCGTGTTCCCCGCGCTCGCGCGGATTCCCGCTGTCCCGCAGGTCACGGCACCCTACGGCCCGCGGGACATCGCGGGTACGATGCGAAAAGGGCGGACCGGCAGCCGGGGGTGGACTGTCGCCTGTCCCAACTCCCGCCCGGTGCGCACGGGTTGGGACAGCGGGCGACAGTGCGGCGCGGGGGAACGATTGGTGGGGACTTGATGGACTTCGGCACCGAGCGTCCGGGCGCCCCGGCCGATCTCGCCTGGCTGCGCGGCGTCGACGCGTACACGATGGGCGCCTACGTCCAGGCCGAGGAGGAGTTCAGGACCGCGGTCCGGATCGACCCCGGCATGGCGGACGCCTGGCTCGGGCTGCACGCGCTGCGCGCCGACACCGCCACCGCGCTGCTCCAGATGTACCGGCACCGCGACCGCTTCGGCGAGCAGCGGGCCGCCCACCGCAGGACCCTCAACTCCTGGTACTGGCTGGGCTGGTGGGTGCAGCCGGTGCTGGAGACCAGCCGCGACCTGCTGCTGGCGCACGCCTCGCACTGGCTGGACGGCCGCCATGTCGCCGAGCTGGACCGGGCTCTGGCGGACTGCCCGCCGGTCGACACCGACCCGCAGGTCCGCTTCCTGCACGCCTGCCGCGCCTATCTCGTCAAGGACTGGGAGCGGCTGGTCCGGCACACCGAGCCGCTGCTGGGCGATCCCGTACTCGGCATCGAGGCCGGGCTGTTCGGCGGCATGGCCAGGGTCAGGCTGGAGATGTGCGGCCAGGCCGAGCCGCTGCTGGCCGCCGCCTTGATGCGCTGCCGCAGCGAGCAGCCGCAGCGCAAGGAGTTGCGCTACTGGCTGGCCCGCGCGTACGAGGGCACCGGGCGTACGGCGGCGGCCGTGCCGCTCTACCGGGCGGTGCACCGCGTCGATCCCGCCTTCATGGACACCTCCGCCCGGCTGGCCGCGATCCACGAGACCGACGACGGCCTCGACGAGGGCGTGGGGCTGGCGGCCGTATCGCTGGCCGGGACCGGGCAGGCGATGCCGGAGGGCGGCGCCGACATGGAGTCCGCGCTGCTGGCCGACCCCGGCGAGGGCCGCGGTCCGGGACCGGAGCCCGACGAGTCGCTGCTGTCCGCGGGCCCGCTGGACGACGACGTACGCGACCGGTCCGCCGCCCCGCTCGGCGGCGCGCTGCCGGTGCAGGTCCCGATGGGCGGCTCCGACCCGGTGCTGCTCACCCAGGCGCTGGCGGAACTGGACAGGATGGTCGGTCTGGAGCCGGTCAAGCGCCAGGTCAAGGCGCTGTCCGCGCAGTTGCGGATGGCCCGGCTGCGGGCCGGGCAGGGCCTGCCGGTGCAGCCGCCGAAACGGCACTTCGTCTTCTCCGGGCCCTCCGGCACCGGCAAGACCACCGTCGCCCGCATCCTCGGCCGGGTCTTCTACGCGCTCGGACTGCTCGGCGGCGACCACCTGGTGGAGGCCCAACGCTCCGATCTGGTCGGCGAGTTCCTCGGCCAGACCGCGGTGAAGGCCAATGAGCTGATCGACTCCGCGCTCGGCGGCGTGCTCTTCGTGGACGAGGCGTACGCGCTGTCCAACTCCGGCTACAGCAAGGGCGACGCGTACGGCGACGAGGCGCTTCAGGTGCTGCTCAAGCGCGCCGAGGACAACCGCGACCGGCTCGTGGTCATCCTCGCGGGTTACCCCGAGGGGATGGACCGGCTGCTGGCCGCCAACCCCGGACTCAGCTCCCGCTTCACCACCCGCGTCGACTTCCCCAGCTACCGGCCGCTGGAACTCACCCGGATCGGTGAAGTCCTCGCCGCGGAGAACGGCGACCGCTGGGACGAGGAGGCGCTGGAGGAGCTGAAGGCCATCGCGGGCCACGTGGTGGACCAGGGCTGGATCGACGAGTTGGGCAACGGACGGCTGCTGCGCACCCTGTACGAGAAGAGCTGCGCCTACCGGGACCTGCGGCTGTCCGAGTACCCGGCCTCACCGAGCCGCGACGAATTGTCCACCCTGCGCCTGCCCGATCTCATGCAGGCGTACGGCGAAGTCCTCTCCGGGCGCGGGCCCGGAGCGACCCCGACCGACCCGGTCGAGTAGTACCGGGCCGCCGGGACGAGATCCGGAAGGGGCGTGCGGACCGCGTCTTCAGCGGTTCCGCACGCCCCTTCCGGGCACCGCCTAACGGACCAGTTCGCCGGAATCCTCCGCGGCGTGCGGGACGGGCACCTCCCGGGCGGGGGAAGGCGCGCGGTGGGCGGGGTCCTTCACCTCGCCGACGAGCATTTCGAGGACGTCCTCCAGCGCGACCAGGCCGAGGACCCGCCCCGAGGCGTCGGCGACGGCGGCCAGGTGCGAGGCGGCGCGCCGCATCGCGGTGAGCGCGTCGTCCAGCGGCAGGTCGGCCCGCAGGGTGGTGATCGGCCGCCAGAGCCGCTGCGGCACGGGCCGGTCGAGGTCGTCCACGTCGAGGACGTCCTTGACGTGGAGGTAGCCGAGGAAGTCCGCGCCCGCGCCCGCGATCGGGAACCGCGAGTACCCGGTGCGCACCGTCAGCTCCTCGACCTGCCGCGGGGTGGCGGCCGGGTCGAGGGTGATCAACTCCGCCGGGGTGAGCAGCACTTCGGTGACCGGGCGGGTGCCCAGCTCCAGCGCGTCCTCCAGGCGTTCCTGCTCGTCGATGTCGAGCAGCCCGGCCTGCCGGGCGTCCTCGACCAGCACGGTCAGCTGCGCGCTGGTGAACACGGAGTCGACCTCGTCCTTGGGCTCCACGCCGAAGGCCCGCAGGATCAGCCGGGAGCAGGTGCCGAGCACCGAGATCACCGGGCGGAACACCCTGGCGAAGCCGACCAGACCCGGGCTCAGCCACAGCGCGGTCTTCTCCGGCGCGGCCATCGCCAGGTTCTTCGGCACCATCTCGCCGATCACCAGGTGCAGGAAGACCACGACGGCCAGCGCCAGGACGTATCCGATCGGGTGCACGAAGTCCTCGGGGACGCGCACCGCTTCGAAGATCGGTTCCAGCAGGTGCGCGACGGTCGGTTCCGCGACCGCGCCGAGGGTCAACGAGCAGACGGTGATGCCGAACTGGGCGGCGGCCATCATCTGCGGGAGGTGTTCGAGGCCGTACAGCACGGTACGGGCCCTGCGCTGTTCGGCGGCGAGCGGTTCGATCTGGCTGCGGCGGACCGAGACCAGGGCGAATTCCGCGCCGACGAAGAAGCCGTTGCCGAGCACCAGCAGGACGGCAAACAGGAGTTGGAGAGCGCTCATCACGAGGTCGCCTCCCCCGCCACGCGATCCGTACGCACGATCCGTACGCGTTCGGCCCGGTGGTGGGTGACCTCGCGGACCAGCAGCCGCCAGCCGGGCAGTTCGGCCTCGTCGCCCGGTTCGGGGATCCGGGTGAGCAGGTCGGCGACGAGGCCGGCGACCGTCTCGTAGGGTCCCTCGGGGGCGAGCAGGCCGATTCTGGCCAGGGTGTCGATCCGGCAGCTTCCGTCGGCGTCCCAGGCGGGACCGTCGGCCTCGGCGGCCGGGACCTGCGCCAGTTCGGGCAGGTCGGCGGCGTCGTGCTCGTCGCGCACCTCGCCGACCAGTTCCTCGACGATGTCCTCCAGCGTGACGACCCCGGCGGTGCCGCCGTACTCGTCGACGACCACGGCGATCGGCTGCTGGCTGCGCAGCAGCTCCAGGAGCTGCTGGCCCGGCAGGGTCTCCGGGACGAGCAGCGGGGCGACCGCGATGGTCCCCGCGGGGACGCGGTCGCGCCGCTCGGCGGGGACGGCGAGGGCGTCCTTGAGGTGGACCATGCCGATGATGTCGTCCAGCCGCTCCCGGTAGACCGGGAAGCGGGACAGGCCGGTGGCCCTGGTCAGATTGAGCACGTCGGCGGCGGTGGCGGTGTCCTCCAGCGCGCTGACCCGGACGCGGGGCGTCATCACGTTCTCCGCGATGAGGTCGCCGAGCGACAGGGTGCGCACGAAGAGGTCGGCGGTGTCCTGCTCCAGCGTCCCGGCGAGCGCCGAGTGCCGGGCCAGGGAGACCAGTTCCGTGGGGGTGCGGGCGGACGCCAGCTCGTCGGCGGGCTCGACGCCGACCAGCCGCACCAGCCGGTTGGCGGCGGTGTTCAGCACCTCGATGACGGGCCGGAAGACCCGCGAGAAGGCGCGCTGCGGTCCGGCCACCACACGGGCGACAGCCAGCGGGCGGGAGACCGCCCAGTTCTTGGGGACGAGTTCGCCGATCACCATCTGGACGGCGGAGGCGACCATCATGCCGACGACGACGGCGACGCCGGGGGCGGCGCCGTCCGGGACGCCGGCCGAGGTCAGCGGGCCGGTCAGCAGGTCGGCGAGTGCGGGTTCCGCCAGCATGCCGACGACCAGCGAGGTGATGGTGATGCCGAGCTGGGTGCCGGAGAGCTGGAAGGAGAGTTTGCGCAGGGCGGCCACGACACTGCGGGCCCGGCGGTCACCGGCCGCGGCGGCGCGTTCGGCCGCGGGGCGCTCCACGGTCACCAGGCCGAATTCGGCGGCGACGAAGAAGCCGTTGGCAAGGATCAGGACGAGGGCTGCCGCGAGCAGCAGCAGTGAGGTGCTCATGAGGCCGCCGCTCCGGATTCCCGGGAGGGAGGGGCGGCGCAGGTACTACCGGACGGTTCGTCCATCGGGGTGTGAGTGTCACTCCTTGGTTGGTCGGGGCCCCGCGGGCGGTGCTCCAGGGGTGCGGGGCAAGCGCGGTGGGCGCCGTTCGTCCCCCAGAGTAGCCATTGGTGCCGCGCCCGCGAAGGACGGCGGGGGCCGGGTTCGCGGAAGGGTTCACGGACGGGTTCGCGGAAAGGTCACGGACGGATCGCGGGCCGCTTCGCGACCCGGTCCGTGGACGGAGCGCCCGCGGACGCGTGGGGCGGCGCGCACCGCCGCGCGCTCAGTGGCCGGCGGACGTCGTGCCCTGCGCCTCGCCCAGCGTCTCCACCAGCGAGCGCAGCAGCCTGGCGTCGTGCAGCGCCTGCTCCTTGGCGATACCGGGCTGGATGCCCATCACGGGCAGCGTCGTGCCGTCGGCGAGGTCGAGGTGGACCCAGGCGTCGCCCGGCCGCAGATTGACCCGCACCACCTCGGCCCACGCCAGCCGCCGCTTCACCGTGAGATTCACCACGGTCACGCCGTCGGCCGTCACCGTCACCTTGGGGCGGCTGAGCAGCGCGAGCACCGCGGCGATCAGCACGCCCATCATGATCACGGTGATCCGGTCGCCGGTGCTCCAGGGCCCGGCGCCGTCGTGCGGCATCATCAGCGCGACGACGGTGAGCGCCACCACCAGCGCGGCGCCCAGGGACAGCAGCACCACGCGGGTGACGACGGGGCGGAAGGTACGCGGCAGCCCGTCGAGCGCCGCCCGCGTACGGTCCTCGGCGCCGGTCACAGCCGCGCGGCGTGGATGCCGGTGGTCAGGATCGCGCGGGCGCCCAGGTCGTACAGCTCGTCCATGATCCGCTGGGCGTCGCTGGTCGGGACCATGGCGCGGACCGCGACCCAGCCCTCGTGGTGCAGCGGGGAGACGGTCGGCGACTCCAGGCCCGGGGTGAGGGCGACGGCCTTCTCGACCTGCTCGACGCGGATGTCGTAGTCCATCATCACGTAGCGCCTGGCGACCAGGACGCCCTGGAGGCGGCGCAGGAACTGCCGGACCTTGGGCTCGTCCGGGTCGGCCCCGGTGCGCCGGATCACCACGGCCTCGGACTCCATGATGGGTTCGCCGAAGGCTTCGAGCCCGGCGTTCCGCAGCGAGGTGCCGGTCTCCACCACGTCGGCGATGGCGTGCGCGACACCGAGCTGGATGGCGGTCTCGACGGCGCCGTCGAGGTGGACGACGGACGCCTCGATGCCGTTGTCCGCGAGGTGCTTCTCGACGACGACCTCGTACGAGGTCGCCACCGTCTTGCCGTTGAGGTCCTGGACGGTGTCGGCGGTGCCGGGCTCGGCGGCGTAGCGGAAGGTGGAGCGGGCGAAGCCGAGCTGGAGGATCTCCTCGGCGACCGCGCCGGAGTCCAGCAGCAGGTCCCGGCCGGTGATGCCGATGTCGAGGCGGCCGGTGCTGACGTAGATCGCGATGTCGCGCGGGCGCAGGTAGAAGAACTCCACCTCGTTGTCCCGGTCGACCAGCACGAGCTCCTTGGACTCCTTGCGCTGCCGGTAACCGGCCTCATGGAGCATGGCCGCCGCGGGTCCGGACAATGAGCCCTTGTTGGGGACGGCGATGCGCAGCATGAGGACGGTTTCCTTCTCTGAAGAGAGTCTCGGCTCGTGGGCAGGGCTGTGGAGCGGTACGGGTGACAGCGGTACGGGTGGCAGGGGTGGTGGCCGGCTGTCTCTGAGCGCGTACGGGTCGCGTACGCGCTCAGAGATGGGCGTAGACGTCGTCGAGGGAGATACCCCGGGCGACCATCATCACCTGAACGTGGTACAGCAGTTGGGAGATTTCCTCGGCGGTGGCGTCGGCGCCCTCGTACTCGGCGGCCATCCACACCTCGGCGGCCTCTTCGACCACCTTCTTGCCGATCGCGTGCACGCCCTTGCCCACCAGCTCGGCGGTGCGGGACGTGCTGGGGTCGCCGGTGGCGGCCTTGTGCCGCAACTCGGTGAAGAGCTGCTCGAATGTCTTGTTGGCCATGGTGGGCCCTAGCCTACGGGGAACCGCCGCCTGCTCAGCGCCAGGGTTCGGAGACCGAGCGCAGGATGGTGGCCGTGGCGACAGCCGCGGTGACCGCTTCGTGCCCCTTGTCCTCATTCGAGCCCGGCAGTCCGGCGCGGTCGAGCGCCTGCTCCTCGGTGTCGCAGGTGAGGACGCCGAAGCCGACGGGCACGCCGCTGTCCACGGCGACCTGGGTCAGCCCGGCGGTGACGCCGTGGGAGACGTACTCGAAGTGCGGGGTTCCGCCGCGGATGATGACGCCGAGCGCCACGATCGCGTCGTAGCCGCGGCCGGCCAGCACCTTGGCGACCACGGGCAGTTCGAAGCTGCCGGGCACGCGCAGCAGCGTCGGCTCGTCGATGCCGAGGTCGTGCAGGGCGCGCATCGCCCCGTCGACCAGGCCGTCCATCACCTGGGTGTGCCACTGCGCCGCGATCACGGCCACACGCAGGTCGCCGCAGTTCTTCACGGTCAGCTCGGGGGCGCCCTTACCGCTCACTTCTCTCCTCGGTGCTCGATGTGCTGTCGTGCCGGTTGTATCAAGCTGATCGCCCGTATCAAGGCCATCAGGTGTCTCATGGCAATCGTCCGTATCAGGACGCGGTCAGGATGTGGTCAGGACATGCTCAGGACGTGCTCGGAACGTCGTCGGGACGCGCTCGGGACGCGCTTCGGACGCGCGGTCCCGCCGGCCCGGCCGGGCTACTGGTTGGCGCAGGTGGTGCTCTGGCCCGCGTCGAGCCACGGCAGGTCGTGACCCATCCGGTCCCGCTTGGTCCGCAGATAGCGCAGATTGTGCTCCCCGGCGGCGACCGGCATGGGTTCCCTGCCGAGGACGTCGAGGCCGTGCCGGACCAACGCGCCGGTCTTGGCCGGGTTGTTGGTCATCAGCCGCAGCGAGCCGACCCCGAGGTCGGTGAGGATCTGCGCGGCGGCGCCGTAGTCGCGGGCGTCGGCGGGCAGGCCGAGTTCGAGGTTGGCGTCCAGGGTGTCCCGGCCGCGCTCCTGGAGTTCGTACGCGCGCAGCTTGGACATCAGGCCGATGCCCCGGCCCTCGTGGCCGCGCAGGTACAGCACCACGCCCCGGCCCTCCTCGGCGACCTTGCGCAGCGCGGTCTGGAGCTGCGGGCCGCAGTCGCAGCGCTGCGAGCCGAAGACGTCACCGGTCAGGCACTCGGAGTGCACCCGGACCAGGACGTCGGTGCCGTCGCCGATGTCGCCCGCGACCAGCGCGATGTGCTCGACGCCGTCGGTGGTGGAGCGGTAGCCGAAGGCACGGAAGTCGCCGAAGGCGGTGGGCAGCGTGGTCTCGGCCTCGCGGCGGACGGTGGGCTCCGACGAGCGGCGGTACGCGATCAGGTCCTCGATGGAGATGATCGACAGGCCGTGCTTGCGGGCGAAGGGCACCAGTTCGGGCAGCCGGGCCATCGTGCCGTCCTCGCGGGCGATCTCCACGATGGCGGCGGCCGGGTGCAGTCCGGCGAGCCGGGCCAGGTCCACGCCCGCCTCGGTGTGGCCGTTGCGGACCAGGACGCCGCCGGGCCTGGCGCGCAGCGGGAAGACGTGTCCCGGCCGGACGAAGTCGGTGGCCCGCGAGGCGGGGTCGGCCAGCAGCCGTATCGTGGCGGCCCGGTCGGCGGCCGAGATGCCGGTGGTGACGCCGTGCTCGGCGCTCGCGTCGACCGTGACGGTGAAGGCGGTGCGCATCGACTCGGTGTTGGCGTCGACCATCTGCGGCAGGTCGAGCCGGTCGAGGTCGGGGGCCTCCAGCGGTACGCAGATCAGCCCGCGGCACTCGGTCATCATGAAGGCGACGATCTCGGGCGTGACCTTCTGCGCGGCCACGACGAGGTCGCCCTCGTTCTCCCGGTCCTCGTCGTCCACCACCACGACCGGGCGGCCCGCGGCGATGTCGGCGATGGCCTGTTCGACCGGGTCGAGCACCAGGTCACCGTCCTCGTACCAGTCGTTGTGCAGTGCGGTCACGGCGTTCATGCCGTCACTCCCTCCGGAACGGTGTTCTGCGAGGTGGAGTCGGAAGCGGCTGCGTCGGAAGCGGTGGTGGCCGCGGCGGCCCTGGTCTGCTGCCACCAGGCGTACATCCCGACGATCACCAGGAAGAAGTAGATGATGTAGACCAGGCCCGAGAACGGCAGCCCGCTGTGGAAGTTGAGCGGTACGCCGACGGCGTCGACCGCCAGCCAGGCGAACCAGAACTCGACCCAGCCGCGCGCCTGGGCGACCATCGCCGCCAGCGTCCCGACGAAGATGTACGCGTCGGGCCACGGGTTCCAGGACAGCGACGGGTAGGCGAGGAAGAGCGAGGCGACGGCCACGGTGCCGAGCCCGGTGGCGACGACGAGCACCGCGCGCTCGCGCCAGGTGGCGAAGCGGACCGCGAGCCGTCCGCTGCCGTCCCGGCCGCGCCGCCACTGGTACCAGCCCCACACGGCGACGGTGATCACCACGAACTGCTTGCCGACGCCGCCGCCGAGGTGCGCGGCCCAGAAGGCGGCCACCAGCACGGCACCGGAGAGCAGTTGGACCGGCCAGGTGAGCATCGCGCGCCGCCAGCCCAGCGCCAGCGCGCCGAGACCGAGCAGATTGCCGATCATGTCCGACCACATCACGTGCTGGTCGAAGGCGGTGAACGCCTCGCTGTTCAGCCAGTGCAGGGCGCTCACTTCACGGCCTCCGGTTCCGGATCCTGCCCGGTGACGGCCGCGCGCTCGCCCAGCATCCGCTCGACGTACTTGGCGATGACGTCCACTTCGAGGTTGACCGGGTCGCCGGGCTGCTTGAGGCCGAGCGTGGTCAGCGCGAGGGTGGTCGGGATGAGGCTGACGGTGAAGAAGTCGGCGCCCGCCTCCACCACGGTCAGGCTGATGCCGTCGACGGTGATGGAGCCCTTCTCGACCACATAGCGGGACAGGTCGTCGGGGAGCGAGATCTTGACGATCTCCCAGTGCTCGGCGGGCTTGCGCTCGACGACCTCGCCGGTGCCGTCCACATGGCCCTGGACGAGGTGGCCGCCGAGCCGCCCGCCCAGTGCCATCGGACGCTCCAGGTTGACCCGCGAGCCGGGGCCGAGCGCGCCGAGGCTGGAGCGGTTCAGCGTCTCGGCCATCACGTCGGCGGTGAAGTCGTCCTCGCCGAAGTCGACCACGGTCAGGCAGACGCCGTTGACGGCGATGGAGTCGCCGTGTTTGGCGCCTTCGGTCACGACGGGTCCGCGGACCCGGAAGCGGCTGGCGTCGCCCAGGTCCTCGACGCCGGTGATCTCACCCAGTTCTTCGACGATTCCGGTGAACACTTCAGCGCTCCTGAGGAGAGTGGGAGGAGTGGGACACGGCCGGTACGGCCGTGACGCGCACGTCGGGCCCGAGGCGGGCGACATCGGTCACGTCGAGCCGCAACGTCTGCGCGATGGTGGTGATTCCTGCGTCGCCGAGCACGTTGGGCCCGGCGCCGAGCAGCGCGGGCGCCAGGTACGCGGTGACCGCGTCGACGGCTCCGGCGGCGACGAACGCCCCGGCCAGCGTCGGCCCGCCCTCCAGCAGTACCGAGCGCACCCCGCGCGTGTGCAGTGCGGCCAGGAGCGCGGCCACGTCGACGCCGCCGCCCTCCGTACCGTCCTCGGTCCTGGCGTACGGCAGGCGTACGGTGTCGACGCCCGGCAGGTGGGAGGTGTCGGCGTCCTCGCCGACGGCGATGAGGGTCGGCGCCGCGTCGTCCAGCACGCGGGCGTCGGCGGTGGTACGGGCCCGGGTGTCGACCACGACGCGCAGCGGCTGGGTCACCCCGTCGATACCGCGTACGGCCAGATGGGGGTCGTCGGCCCGCAGGGTGCCGGAGCCGACCACGACGGCGTCGGACTCCGCGCGCAGCCGGTGCACGTCGGCGCGGGACTCGGCGGAGCTGATCCAGCGGCTCGAACCGTCGGCCGCGGCGATCCGGCCGTCGAGGGTGGCGGCGTACTTCCAGCGCACGTACGGGCGGCCGAGGCGGACCGAGGTGAGCCAGGCGACGTTGACCGCCTCCGCCTCGTCCCGCAGGAGTCCGCCCTCGACCTCGACGCCCGCCGCGCGCAGGGTGGCGGCGCCGCCGGAGGCCGACGGGTTGGGGTCGGCGACCGCGTAGACCACGCGGACGATCCCGGCCTCGATGAGCGCCTGGGCGCAGGGGCCGGTACGGCCGGTGTGGTTACAGGGTTCGAGCGTGACCAGGGCGGTGCCGCCCCTGGCCCGCTCACCGGCCGCGAACAGCGCGTGCACTTCCGCGTGCGGGCCGCCGGCCCGCTGGTGCCAGCCCTCGCCGACCCGGGCGCCCTCGGCGTCGAGGATCACGCAGCCGACGACCGGGTTGGGGGCGGTGTCTCCGAGCGCGCGGGCCGACAGCGCGACAGCGCGTCGCATCGCGTCGGTTTCCGTGGCGGTGGCCACCGGGTCCTCCTGCCTCTTCGGGCACGGACTCCGGGGCGTTGGGATGCTGAGCGGGGAAACCGAACCATCGCGTACGCCGGTGACGGCCGCGGACCGCTCGCGCTGTGCGCGCGGGGCCGCTGACGGCGGCGTACCCGAGTGAACGCCCGCCGCGCACTGCCTCCCATCCGGACTTTCACCGTCGGTCCAGGAATTTCACCTGGTCAACCGGCCGCTGGCTGCGGACGGGTCGCGGACTGTAACCGCCGGTTCGGAATTACACCGACCCCGGAGTGCGCAAACGTCACTGGTACGGCACCAGTGTGCCACGCACACCCCCGCGGCCTCCAGGGCGTCCGTGTGCCCTGCCTCACACCGCGGGGGCGAACAGCTCCTCCTGGGCCGCGTCGGTGGCGGTGACCACGGCCCCGCGCAGGACGGCGCCGCCGTGCACGGCGCTGGCCCGTACGACGGTCGGCAGCGGCGAGATGCGTCCGAGGCACTCGGCGACGCGTTCGGCCAGGGCGGCCCCTCCGGCCTGGGCGACCTCACCGGCGAGGACGACCCGTCCGGGGTCGAGCACGGCGCAGATGGCGGCGGCCCCGACGGCGATCCGCGTGGACAGCTCAGCGAGGAAGCCTTCGGTGGCGGCGCCTCCGGCGAGCGCGGCGGTGACGGCCGCCGCGGCCCCCTCGGCCTCGTCGGCGCCCCCGACGGGGATTCCGTGCTCGCGGGCGAGCGCGCAGACGGCGCGGCTGCCGACCAGCCCGTGGTAGCCGTTGTCGCAGTCGGTGGCGGTCGGCAGTTCAGGGGTGCCGAGCAGCGGGAGGAAGCCGACCTCGCCGGCTCCGCCCGACGCGCCGCGGCGCAGTTTGCCGTCGAGGACGACGGCGGCGCCGACTCCCCCGCCGATCCAGAGCAGGACGAAGGTGTCGTCGTTCCGCGCGGCGCCCACGCGCTGTTCCGCGACGGCGGCGAGGTTGACCTCGTTCTCCAGCAGCACGGGCACGCCGAGCCGGGAGCGGATCTCGTCGACCAGGTCCGCGTGCCAGGAGCGCAGCGCGTTGGCGGCGCGCAGCCGTCCGGTCTCCGGGTCGACGAGGCCGGGCGCGCCGCAGGCGACGGTGTGGAGTTCGGTGGCGCCCGCGGTGCGGATGGCGCGGCGCAGCAGGGCCACGCCCTCGGCCACGGTCCCGGCCGGGTCGGCCCCGTCCGGGACGTGCAGGTCGGCGCGGGCGACGGTGCGGCCGAGGAGGTCGGCGATCTCCACGCCGATGCTCTCGACGCGGATGTCGAGTCCGGCGACGTACGCCCGGTCGGCGACGATGCCGTACACCCGCGCGTTGGGCCCGCGTCTGTCCTCGCCCGCCTCGCCGACCACCTCGATCAGTCCGGAGTCCTGGAGCCGCTCGACGAGGTCGGCGACGCTCGGCCGGGACATTCCGGTGAGTTCCTTCAACTGCCCCGCGGTGAGCGGGCCTTCCTGCTGGAGGAGGCGCAGGGCGAGGCGGTCGTTGATGGCGCGGGCGGTGCGCGGTGACGCGTTGCGGCCCGGAAGCGCGCGGGTGACGGTCATGCGGGGATCCTTCCAGACCGGGGCGGTGGGCCCGTACGCCGTACGGCTTCCCGGAGCGGGTGCCCGACGGGAGCGCGGACTGATCGAGCCCGTGAACCCGTTGAGCCGTCGGCCCGGCAACCCGGTCTCCTGGCGGCCGATGACCCCTTAACTTTCAGGGAGCCTTCCTGATAGTTTACGCCGCATGAAAACCGCCGCCGCCGACGACAAGACGGCTCCGTCCCGGATCCGCCGGGCCCATATGGCCATCGCCATCGCGTTCGCCGTCCACGGCGCGGCGAGCGGCACCTTCGCCACCCGTATCCCGTGGATCAAGGACCATCTGTCCCTGAGCCCCGGCGCTCTCGGTCTGGCGCTGGCCTGTCCCGCGATCGGCTCGTCGCTGATGATGCCGCTGGCGGGGCGGCTGATGCACCGCCTCGGCTCCCGTACCGCGCTGCGCGTCCTGCTCGGGATGTGGACGGCCGTACTGGCGCTGCCCGCGGTCATGCCGGGCCTGCCGTGGCTGTGCCTGGCACTGCTCGCCTTCGGGGCCAGCGCGGGCATGGCGGATGTCGTCATGAACGCGATCGGCATCGAGGTGGAGCACCGCAAGGGCAAGTCGATCATGTCGGGGCTGCACGGCATGTGGAGCGTCGGCACCCTGGTGGGCGCGGCGATCGGCGTGCCCGCGGCGCACGCGGGGCTCGACGGCAGGATCCATCTGGGCGCGATGGCCGCAGCGCTGCTGGTGACGAGTTATCTGATCTGCGCCGGAGTGCCCGACATCCGGCCGGACGCGGACCAGGCCGCGCCGCCGCGCTTCGCCCTGCCGCCGCGCACGGCGCTCGTGATCGGGGCGATCGGCTTCTGCGGGGTGTTCGCGGAGGGCGGCAGCTCCGACTGGTGCGCGGTCTACCTGCGCGATGTCGCCGGGGCCTCACCCGGCATCGCGGCGGTCGCGTACACCGCGTTCTCCTGCACGATGGCGGTCACCCGGCTCTTCGGCGACTTCGCGGTACGGCGGCTGGGCGCGGTACGGACGCTGCGGTCGGGCGGGGTGCTCGCCACCCTCGGCGGTCTGCTGGTGGTGCTCTCGCACTCGCCGCTGCCCGCCATCGCGGGCTTCGCACTGCTCGGCATCGGGATATCCGTGGTCGTGCCGCTGTGCTTCGCCGCCGCCGGGCGCAGCGGCCCCAATCCGAGCCAGGCCATCGCGGGCGTCGCCACCGTCACGTACACCTCGGGCCTGGTCGCCCCGGCCGCGATCGGCGGTATCGCCGGGGCCACCTCGCTGACGGTCTCCTTCACGCTGGTCACCGTCCTCACCCTCGGCCTGGTGGTGGGCGCGGGCGTCGTCCGCCCGGCCGCGGGCAAAACGGTCACCGGCTCCTCCCCCGCGCCCGCGCCGGGGGTCGCCGCCGCAGCCGACTGATCCGGTAAGGGGACGGCCGGGCGAGGCCGTACGGTCCCACTCGGCCCTCCCCTTACGGCGAACACGTCGACGGGGCACTCGGCAGGCGGGGCGGCGGCACGGTCCGGAACGTCCGGGAAACCCCTGGGAATCCCGGGGAATCGAAGGTCCGGCGGGCACGCACGGGGGATTCGTGCCCGCCGGACCGTGTCTTCACGTTAGCGGCCCTTCACTCACTGTTGGGCATACCCGGGGGCAAATCATGCCGCGGGAATACGCCATGGCACAGGCGCGCCTCCATACCCCTTACGTAGGCGCCATCGCCCGTACGTACGAAGGGAGTTGGGCCGTGACAGTCACATTCCGCGGCGCGCCGGGGACGACGGTCCGGGGACCGTTTCAGCCGACGGCCAGGTCCTGGAGGCCGACCACCTTGAGCAGCCGCAGCCGCTCGTACGCGGCGCTGCCGGGGCGCGCGGTGTAGACGATCAGCCGCTGGTCGTGCTCGGGGCTGAGCAGCACCTCGCAGTCCAACTCCAGCTCCCCGACGACCGGATGGCGGAAGCGCTTGGTGTCCGAGCGGCGCACCGCGACCTCGTGGTCGTCCCACATCCGGGCGAACTGCGGGCTCTGCGCCCGCAGTTCGGCGACGAGCGCGGCCGGGCGCGGGTCGTCGGGGCGGGCCGCGAGCACGGCGCGCAGATTCGCCACATGGTGACGGGCCAGCGTCTCGTGGTCCTCCTCGGGGAACAGCGCGCGGGCGGAGGGGTCGGTGAACATCCGCCGTACGACATTGCGCAGCGCGGGCGGCCGCGCCGACACGTCGCCGAGCAGGGCCGCGGCCATCGCGTTCTGCGCGAGGACGTCGCCGAAGTCGCTCACCACCTGCGCGGGCGTGTCGTGCAGCCGGTCGAGGACCAGCAGCAGCCCCGGCCTGACGTGCCCGCTGCCGCCCGCCTCGCGCGGCGGCTCCTCCCCCGACAGGTGGAACAGGTGGTCCCGCTCGGGACTGTTCGAGCCGCGTGTAGTAGTCCGCCGACATCCCGGCGAGCTGGGCGACCTCCTCGCGGCGCAGCCCCGGCGTGCGGCGCCTGACCCCCTCGGCCAGGCCCACGTCGGCGGGGGCGAGGCGGGTGCGGCAGCGGCGCAGGAAGTCGGCGAGCTCGGGTCGGTTCACCCTTCCAGCATGCGTCCGCGCGGCGCGGCTATCCAGGGAGTGCCACTCCCCGGATAGAGAGGTCTCTGCCGCCCGCGCTCCGGGCCGCGCAGGGTGGGAGACAGCGGCGGAACACCGGGTCCCGCCGCAGGTCCGCACCACGAGGAGCACCCCATGAAGATCCTGGTCACCGGCGCGACGGGACAGGTCGGACGCCGGTTCGTACCCCGCCTGCTGCAACGGGCGGGGACCGCCGACACCGTACGCGTCCTGGTACGCGACGAGGCGCGCGCGGAGCCCTTCACCCGGCTCGGCGCGGAGGCGGTGGTCGGCGAGCTGCGTGACGCCGACGACGTCCGCGAGGCCGTGTCGGGCGCCGACGCCGTGCTCAACATCGCCGCCGCCTTCCGCGGTGTCCCCGACGAGGAGGCGTGGGCCGTCAACCGCGACGCCGCGCTCGACCTCGGCCGCGCCGCCGCCGACGCGGGCGTGGGCCGTTTCGTGCAGGTCAGCACCACCTTGGTGTACGGCGCGGGCCGTGGCCGACCGGCCGTCGAGGACGACGAGACGCTGCCCGGCGCCTCCCTGTGGGGCGCCTATCCCGCCGCCAAGCGCGAGGCCGAGGTCGGGCTGCTCGCCCTCGGCCGCGACAGCGGGGTCGACGTGCGCGTCGGGCGGCTCTCCTTCGTCTACGGCGAAGGCGATCCGCACCTGCCGCAGGCGCTGCGGTGGGCCCGGGACTGGCCCGCCCACCGCCGGATGTCCATGGTCCACCACGCCGATGTCGCCCAGGGCCTCCTGCGCGTCCTGTACGCCCCCGGTGTGGCCGGGCGGATCTACAACATCACCGACGACGCGCCGGTCACCGCCCTCGACATCCACTGGATCAACGGGGCCGAGGTGCCTGCCGGTATGGCCGACCGCCCCCTCGCCGACCCCTGGGAGGGCATCTCCTCCCCCCTCCGCATCCACCACGAGCTGGGCTTCCGCCCCCTCCACCCCACCGTCTGGTCCGCCGCCGCGGCGGGCGCCCTCTAAGCGGCGCGTCCGGCGCCGCACCCGCACAGGCGCGCCCGCCGGCGAACTCTGATCCGCACGGGTGGTGCGGGCGGTGAAACCGGTCGCGCCGCGGGCGCGGGGGTGGAGCGGGCCGGGAGGGTGGGGGGATGCGGACGACGGACGAGGATGTCGCCTCGGTGGTGGGGCGGATGCGGCGGGTGGGGGGCCGCCGCGACGGACTGGGCGTGTTCAACGCCGTGTACGTGGAGGTGACACGCGCGGTGGGGCGGCAGTTGGCCGCGAACGGTTTCGAGGACGCCGAGACGGCGGGCCGGTTGGCGGTGCGGTTCGCGAACCGCTACCTCAAGGCCGTCGAGGACGACGCCGGGGGAAGGCAAGCGCCGGCGTCCTGGCGGCCCCTGCTCCGTATGCGCGCCCACCGCGACATCCACCCGCTCCAGTTCGCGCTGGCGGGCGTCAACGCCCATGTCGGCCACGACCTTCCCCTGGCGGTGGTCGACACCTGCCGCGCCACCGGCTGTGAACCCCCCGCCCTGGCCGCCGACTTCGACCGCGTCGGCGAGATCCTGACCGCCGTCGAGGAGCGCGTGCGCGAAGAGCTGATGCCTGGCCCCGACCTGCTCGAACTCGCCGATCCGCTGACCCACGTCGTGGGTTCGTGGAGCCTGGACCGGGCGCGGGACGCGGCCTGGGCGGCGGCCCGGCTGCTGTGGGCGCTGCGCGACAGGCCGGACGCGTACGAGGAGTGCGTGCGCCGCCTGGACGCGGGCGTCGGCCTGATCGGCCGCTGCCTGCTCACGCCGGTGGGCCGTCGCAGCTGACGTACGGGCCCCGTAGTCAGTCCTCCGGCAGCAGCACCGGCGCGATCTCGTCGTAGCGGTCGCCGGGACCGGGATTCAGCGGGTCGGTCGCGCCGCCGAGGTGCCGCATGACACCCCACACCGCGTTGAGCGCGGTTTGCACGGCGCCCTCGGCCCAGCCCGCGGTCCAGGAGATGTCGTCGCCCGCGAGGAAGATGCCGCGCTTGTCGGCGGGCAGCCGGTCCTGCATGAAGTGGGTGAACAGCCGCCGCTGGTACCGGTAGTGGCCGGGCAGGTTGGCCTTGAACGCGCCCATGAAGTACGGCTCGTTCTCCCAGGAGACCGTCACCGGATTGCCGATGATGTGCCTCCTGATGTCGACGCCCGGGTAGATCTCGCCGAGCGACTTCAGCATGACCTCCATGCGCTCGTGGGCGCTGAGCGGCAGCCACTTGAGGCTGTCGTCGCACCAGGTGTACGACAGGCAGATCGCGGCGGGCCGGTCGGGTCCGTCGTCCAGCAGGTACGTGCCGCGGGTCATCCGGTCGGTGAGCGTCATCGACATCAGGTCGCGGCCGGTGCGCGGGTCCTTGTCCAGCCAGAACGGCCGGTCCACCGGCACGAAGAGCTTGCTGGACTCCATGTAGTGGGTGCGCTCCATCGCCGTCCAGTGGTCGATCGGGAAGAGCGAGTCGTCGCAGGCGATCTTGGACAGCAGCAGCCAGCTCTGCGCGGTGAAGACGGCGGCGCGGTACGTACGGATGTCCCCCGACGCGTCGGTGACGGTGATCCGGTTGCCCGCGGTGCGGTGCAGCCCGGTCACGGCCGGGCGCGGCCGGCCGTCGCGGGCGGCGTGCAGCGAGCGCAGCGAGGTGCCCTTCGGCCAGTGCACGGTCTTGTCGGGCTCGCGTTCCCACAGTCGCAGCGGGAGCTGCTGCGAGCCGCCGACGATCCCGCGGTGGTCGTCGTCCGCGCCGGTGTAGACGACCCGCAGGATCTCCAGGATCGAGTTGGGGAAGTCGGTGTCCCAGCCGCCGGTGCCGAAGCCGACCTGCCCGAAGATCTCCCGGTGCCGGAAGGACGCGAAGGCCGGGGAGTCGCACAGGAAACCGTAGAAGGTCTGGTTGTCCAGCTTCTCGACCAGCGCCGACCAGATCTCCCGGATCACGGGGATGTCCCGCTCGCGCAGGGCCCGTTGCATCGCGGAGAAGTCGGCGCCGTCCTCCAGGCACGCGTTCCAGGCGTGCATCACCTGGTGGTAGACCTCGGGAAGGTCGTCCACCGAGGTGGCGTAGTGCGACTCGCCCTTGAGGTCCACGACGGTCGAAGGCGTGCCGGGCGCGAGCGGGTTGGGGAACGGCTTGGTCTCCAGGCCCACCAGGTCCACGTAGTGCTGGAAGGCGGTGGACGAGGGCGGGAAGCGCATGGCGCCCAACTCCGCGGTGAGGCCGGGGTCGCAGCCGTCGAAGCCGACCGTGCGCAGCCGCCCGCCGATCTGGTCCGCCTCGTAGACGACGGGCTTGAGGCCCATCTTCATCAGTTCGTACGCGGTGACGATGCCGGACAGGCCGCCGCCCATCACCGCGACCTCCGTGCCGTGCTCGGTGGGCGGCACCGCGCCGAGGCCCGCCGGGTGCGCCAGGAAGTCGTCGTAGGCGTAGGGGAAGTCAGGCCCGAACATGGTGACGGGCGGCTGCTCCTGGGCTTCGGCGTGCTGCTCGTCGTGGACCGCGGTGGGCACGGACGTCATGGGCGGCTCTCCTGGCTGAACTGGCGTGCGGGAAAAGGGGGGTTACGGGCGCTCGCGGGACACTCCGGCGCGCGGGCTCAGCCGAGCGCGCGGTACAACTCCGGGCGGCGGTCGGCCAGATACGGCGTCTCCGCGCGTGCGGCGTCGATCAGCGCCGGGTCCACATCGGCGAAGACCAGTTCCTCGCCGGTCCCGGCCCGCGCGCGCACCGCGCCGTCCGGTCCGACGAGGCAGCTCAGCCCCGCGAAGTGGTAATCGCCCTCGGCCCCGCAGCGGTTGGCGTACGCCAGGTGCAGCTGGCTCTCGTACGCGCGGGCCGGGACGAGGGTGTGCGGCACGAATTCGTACGGCCGCATCAACGCGGTCGGCACGACGAGGAGTTGGGTGCCGCCGAGCGCGTGCGCCCGTACCGCCTCGGGGAATTCCACGTCGTAGCAGATCAGCAGCCCGATCCGTACGCCGTCGACGTCGGCCTGTACGACGGGTGTGTCACCGGCGGTGAAGGCGGACCGCTCGAAGTCCCCGAACAGGTGCGCCTTGCGGTAGTTGGCGAGCGGGGCGCCGTCCGGGCCGATCAGCCGCGCCGCGTTGTGCACGGCCGTACCGTCCCGCTCGGGGTAGCCGTAGACGATGGCGATCCCGTACCGGGCGGCGATCTCCGCCACCCGCCGCGCCGACGGTCCGTCGGCCTCCTCGGCCAGCGCCGCGAGGCGGTCGCCGACCGCGTAGCCGGTCAGCGACAGCTCGGCCGTCACCAGCAGCCGCGCTCCCCCCTCGGCGGCCCGTCGAGCCGCCTCCTCGAACCCGGCGAGCGCCGCGTCCACCGACTCGGGTACGCCGCCCGGCCCCTGATACAGCGCAGCGCGCAACGGTGCCATGGGTCTCTTTCGCCTGTTCAGAGGGGGTGTACGGGACTCCTTCGACAGTACGGTTCCGTGCGCGGCGGCGGCAAGACGCGATCATTGCGGCTGCTGCCGCTGTTCGTTGCGTCTTCTCCGGCACTACCGGCGATTCGTTGCGCCGGGTCGCCGCTGAGGGGCTCGCGCGGCGCGAGCTGAGGGCACGGAAGCGGGCCCCCACCCCGGGATTCAGGGGTGGGGGCCCGCTCGCGTGGTGCGGTGAGGCCGTTCGACCGGCCGTCAGGTCGGTTCAGCTACCGAAGCGGCGGTCCTTGCGGCCCTGCTCACCCTCGTAGCCGCTGGTCTCCTCGGTGGTCGCGGGGCTCGTGTCGGTCTCGATCCGCTCCTTGCGGACCCGGCCGTGCACGGTCTTCTGCTCGACGTGCTCGTCGACGCGCATGCGGACGCGCTCCTTCGGCACGACCTCGGTCTCGATGATCGCCTTGTCCTCGTGGAGGGTGACGACCTGTTCGGCCTCGCTGATGTCGCCCGTACGGCCCGCGGCGGTCTTCGGGTCGATGGGCTCACGGACGAGGTGGACCTCTTCGTGCCGGATCGGCACCGTCTGCTCGACTTCCTCGACGTCCACGACCTTGTGGAGCCGCGCCTGGCCGATGGTCTCCCGCTCGACCCGGACGTGCATCTCCTCCTCGGAGCGGATCATGGTCTCGCTCTCGGGGTCGAGACCGTCCGCGGCGAGGCGCTGCGGTGCGCCCGAGGCCATGGCGGGCGTGTCCTTGCCGGTGGAGGCGACGGGCGCGCCCGCGCGGGCCGCGGCGGTCTTGTCGGTGCTCGGCGCTCCGGTGTCCGCGGTCCGCGCGTGACGGCCCGCGGCGGTGCCCGCGGCCACTCCGGCGGCACCGGCCGTACCGGCGGCGGCTCCGGCCTTCGCGTCGCCGGTCCCGGCGCCCTGCCCGTTCGCGGCGCGGCCCACGGACCCGCCGGACCTGGCTTCCATGCCGTAGTAGCGGTAGAGGTTCTGCTCCTCCGACGCCGAGAGGTGTCCGCCCGAGTCCACGTCCACATTGGGCGCGCCCTTGACCTGGTCCTTCTCGTACGGAACCTCAAGATGGTCCTCGACCAGGCGGGCGGCACGCGTCGGCACGAATGTCTCGTTGTTGCCGAAGAAACCGGTCTTCACCGCGACCCACTCGACTTCGCCCGTGGCGTCGTCCAGGTACAGGTGGGCGGCTTCGCCGATCTTCTTCCCCTGAGCGTCATGCACCGCATGGCCCATGACCTTGGGAATCTGCTCACGCGTGATCATGTCGCCTCCTTCGTGCTGCCGGGGCCGATCTGGCCTCAGTACCCGTTGTACCCCGATCGGGTGACTTCAGCCACAATTCGCATGATTTGCGACATTACCCAACTTATGCCTCGGCAGGCGCACTCCGCGCCCTCACTCCGGGGCGCCTGCGCCGTAGCGGCGCAGCAGCGGGGAGAGGATCAGCACGGATTTGGTGCGGGTCACGAACGGCTCCCCCGCGATCTTCTCCAGCACCTGCTCGAAGTGCCGTACGTCGGAGGCGAAGACCTGGACCACGGCGTCCGCCTCACCGGTGACGGTGGAGGCGGACGCGACTTCCGGGTAGCGGGCGAGGCCGCGCCTGATGTCGCCCGGCGAGGTGTTGTGGCGGCAGTACAGCTCCACCAGCGCCTCGGTCTGCCAGCCGAGCGCGGCGGGGTCGACCCGTACGGTGAAACCGGTGATCGCGCCCGCCGCCAGCAGCCGGTCCACCCGGCGTTTGACGGCGGGCGCGGACAGGCCCACTTGGGCGCCGATGTCCGCGTAGGACCGCCGGGCGTCCTCGGCCAGGGCGTGCACGATGCGTTCGTCGAGATCGTTGAGCGGCTTCACAGCTCGCAGGATAGAGACATCTCCGACGACTCGGGACCAAGGCCCCCTGGCGACACCGGGACGGGCACCGGCGAAGGCACCGGTACCGGCGCGGGCACGGGCACCGGCGAAGGCACCGGCGCCCGACCCCGCGTCAGTTCCAGCTCGCGTGCAGCGGCTTGCCCTCCGCGTAGCCCGCCGCGCTCTGGATGCCGACGATCGCCTTCTCCGCGAACTCGTCGAGCGAGGCGGCCCCGGCGTACGTGCAGGAGCTGCGCACCCCGGCGATGACCGAGTCGATCAGGTCCTCGACGCCCGGCCGGCCCGGGTCGAGGAACATCCGCGAGGTGGAGATGCCCTCCTCGAACAGCGCCTTGCGCGCCCGGTCGTACGCCGACTCCTCGCTCGTACGGTTGCGGACCGCGCGCGCCGAGGCCATGCCGAAGGACTCCTTGTACAGCCGCCCGTCGGCGGCCTGCTGGAGGTCGCCCGGCGACTCGTACGTACCGGCGAACCAGGAGCCGATCATCACGTTGGACGCGCCCGCCGCCAGCGCCATGGCGACATCGCGCGGGTGCCGGACGCCGCCGTCGGCCCAGACGTGCTTGCCGTGCTTGCGCGCCTCCGCGGCGCACTCCATGACGGCGGAGAACTGCGGGCGGCCGACGCCGGTCATCATGCGGGTGGTGCACATGGCGCCGGGTCCGACGCCGACCTTGATGATGTCGGCGCCCGCCTCGATCAGGTCGCGGACGCCCTCGGCGGCCACGATGTTGCCCGCCACGATCGGCACCCGCGGGTCGAGCGCGCGCACGGCGCGTACCGCCGCGAGCATCGACTCCTGGTGGCCGTGCGCGGTGTCGACGACCAGGGTGTCGACCCCGGCGTCCAGGAGCTGCTTGGCCTTGCCCGCCACGTCGCCGTTGATGCCCACGGCCGCGGCGATCCGCAGCCGCCCGTTCGCGTCGACGGCGGGCTCGTACAGCGTGGCGCGCAGCGCGGCCTTGCGGGTCAGGATGCCGACGAGCAGGCCCTGGGCGTCCACGGCCGGCGCCAGCTTGCGGTGCGCGTCCTCCAGCCGGTTGAACGCCTCGCGTGGGTCGATGTCCGCGTCGAGCAGCAGCAGGTCCCTGGACATGACCTCGGAGAGCTGCGTGAAGCGGTCCACGCCGCTGAGGTCGGACTCGGTGACGACGCCGACCGGCCGCCCGTCCTCGACCACCACGCCCGCGCCGTGCGCCCGCTTGGGCAGCAGGGACAGCGCGTCGGCGACGGTCTGGGAGGGGGCGAGCGTGATCGGGGTGTCCAGCACCAGATGGCGCTGCTTGACGTAGGCCACGACATCGGCGACCACGTCGTGGGGGATGTCCTGCGGGATGACGACGAGGCCGCCGCGCCTGGCCACGGTCTCGGCCATCCGGCGGCCCGCGATGGCCGTCATATTGGCCACGACCAGGGGGATGGTGGTGCCCGTCCCGTCAGGGGACCTGAGGTCCACGCCCTGGCGGGAACCGACCGCGCTGCGGCTCGGCACCATGAAGACGTCGTCGTACGTCAGGTCGTACGGCGGCCGAATATCGTTGAGGAATTTCACGCTGTTGCTCCCACCTGCGGCTTTGCCTTGCAGGCGAGCCGAAGTCAGCACGGAACCAGCACGGTGGCGCTGGTCAGTACCTCGTCCATCACACGCTTCAGCTTGTCGTCCGAGCCCGGGGTCAGGTGACCATAGATGTCCGCGGTTATCTGAATTGTAAAGCGCCCCGACCAGCGGGAGACCTCCAGGAGGGACACCCCGTCGAGGCCGCCGCGCAGGGGCCTGCCGGAGGAGGTCCGCGGCGTACCCGAGCGAGCAGGCTGAATCTGTCAGTCTGCGTGGTCGATACACGATGAATGACATAATCGCATGGCATCATGGCCTTTCGGACGGCCGGCAGGTGTGAGCGATCGGGGACCCGTATGGAGGCCAAGGGCTACGGCCACGCGGGAGCGCGCATCGATGTCACAGCGCTGATCCGAGCCGAGCTGCCGCACCTGACGGGCTCACTGCGGAAAGTGGCCGAGCTGGTGCTCGCCGACCCCAACTCCGTGATCGGCTGCTCGGCCGCCGAGCTGGGGCGGCGCACCGGCACGTCCCAGCCGACGGTGACGCGGTTCTGCCGTGCGGTGGGCCTGGAGTCGTACCAGCATCTGCTGATCGAACTGGTCCGTGAGAGCGCGCGCGGCGACGAGCCCGCCTGGGGCACCTCGGAGATCGGGCCGGACATCTCCCCCGACGACGACTTGCGGCGGGTGGTCACCGTCGTCGGCCAGGCAGATCTCGGCGCGGTGCAGCGGACGTTGGACACCATCGACCTGGCGTCGCTTGAGCGCGCGGCCCAGGCGGTCGCCCGAGCGCGGCGGATCGACGTGTACGGCGTCGGCGGCAGCGGCGCGGTGGCGGTGGAGACCGAGCTGCGGCTCTTCGGGATCGGATGCGCGGTGCGCGGGTGGAACGAGGTGCACGCCGCCACGACGTCGGCGGCCCTGCTCACCCCGGCCGATGTCGCCATCGGCATCTCTCACTCCGGATCGACCCGGGAGACGATCGAGCCGTTCGAACTCGCCCGCGCGCGGGGCGCCACCACAGTGGCGATCACCGCCGACCACAGGTCACCGTTGGCGCGGGCCGCTGAGGTCCGGCTGATCTCCGCAACCGCCGAGACCTCCTTCCGCGCCGGCAGCATCGGAGCCCGGCACTCGGTGCTGGTGCTGATCGACTGCTTGTACGTGCGCGTGGCGCAGCTGTCGTACGGCCGGGCCAGCGCGTCCATGGCGCTCACCGGGCACATCCCGGGCGACCACATGGTGAAGGGGCGCCGCGGGCGCTGAGTTTCAGCGCGCCCGAGTTTCAGTGCGCCGAGCCCGGCCGCCGATACCGGGGCGCGGGCGCGGCGGCGCATGCCGCGTCCTGCATGATTCATTCATCATTTCTGCGCATCGTGGTTGATTGAACCACCACCGTCTGCCAGCATGTGTGCGTCCGCCACGGTCGCCGGTGCACCGATGGGACCTTCAGCCCCCTCCCCGCTCCCGCGTTCCAACGATCGGAGTAGGCCATGCCAGAACAGAACTCCTCCCTCTCCAGCGCTTCACAGCCGATGCACCGCCGGACGCTGCTACAGGCCGCGGGCCTGGGCGCCGGTGTACTCGCCGCGGGCGGACTGGCCGCCAACCGGGCGGCGGCCGCACCGGGGCCCGGCGACCCGACCGCCGGGGCGCTGAGTTCGGTGGATTCCGGAGACGGCACGCACGCCGCCGACGCGGCGGACTCTTCCGCCGCGAGCGTGGACCTTCCGCTCACCGGAGGGCCGGACTTCCCGATCGGGCTGTTCTGGCCGCCGCACCCGTACGAGACCACGCTCGACCGCTACCAGGAGATCAAGGACGCCGGGTTCACCTTCCTGATCACCGGCAACTACCAATTCGATCCGCAAAGCGGCGGCTACGCCTTGCAGATGGCCGACCAGGTGGGCCTGAAAGTGCTGATCTCGGGCGACCCCCGGATCCAGGCGATCGCGCAGTACCTGTCGGTCACCGATGACCGGAGCGTGCCGTCCTCGCTCACCACCGCTGACGCGACGTCATGGGTGCGTGCGGCACTGGCCAGTTACGCGAACCACCCCTCGCTCGCCGGGTTCAACGTCTTCGACGAACCGGCCCAGTCCAGATTCCCCACGGTCGGGGCGCTCACCGGCATCGTGCGTGACGTCGCACCGGGGCTGCTGCCGTACTCCAACCTCGTGCCGGGTAACGGCCCGGACTACGCGGCCTTCGTGCAGGCGTACATCGACACCGTCAAGCCGCCGCTGATCTCGTTCGACCGGTACCCGATCCTCACCGACGGCATAGACCTCAACTACTTCGACAACTGGGCGATCTACCGCGAGGCGTCGCTGAAGTCCGGGCTGCCGGCGTGGACGTTCATCCAGTCGGTCGGCTACAACAACCACCGGGTGCCCACCGCCTCGCAGTTGGCCTGGCAGACCAACATCAGCCTGGCGTACGGCTGCAAGGGCATCCAGTACTTCACCTACTGGACGCCGGACCCCGCCCGTGGCGAGGGTTTCACCAAGGCGCTGATCACCGCCGACGGCAAGCAGACCCCGCTGTACGGCGCGGCCCGCAGGCTGAACCGCACCTGGCTCCAGCCGGTCGGCCGCCAACTCAAGCCGCTCCGCTCGGAGTCGGTCCAACACGCCAACGACGACCCGCTGCCGCCGAGCGCGGTGGCCTTCACCCCGGGCGACCACCTGACCTCGGCCACCGGGGACGCCGCCGTCATCGGTCTCTTCAGGAACACGCAGGACGACGGCACCCGCTACCTGCTCGTGGCCAACCGGAACCCCGACGCCCCCGCCTCGGTGCGGCTCGGCGTCAACCAGGCGCACGTCGGAAGCGTGGCGACCTTCGAGCCGGCCACCGGCCGCTACCGCGGAGCGGCCCAGCACGGCACGGCACGCTGAAGGTCCACCTCAAAGCGGGCGCGGCGGCGCTCTACCGCCTGTCGCCGCGCTGAGTCCGGAGGCTGAGCGACACTGGGCGGCTCCGGCCCGCCCGCACACCATGTGCGGGCGGGCCGAGCCATGCGGGGGGGCACGGCCGTCGGCGACGGACGCCTCGCCGTAACGGGTCGTCCCGTACGTCGGCGCCTCGATCACGGGCCGGTACCCGCCCGACCGTTCCGATATGAGAGCCGCGTGGGACACCCGCCCCGCCGACTGAGCCGCGGCGTCTCCCCGCACGGTCAACTCTGCTGGGTCGGTGATCCAGGTGACTGCCGCCGGGAGGGCTTCCTGCGGACGGCGACCCCTCGGAACACGGTCCGGGCACAACCAGATGAGGTCTGTTCGGCTGGGTAGACGCCCCCGGTGAGACACGGCGTACCGGCGTGTTGTGAGGGAGAGTCAGCTGATGCAGTTCGACGACGATGCCGCCCTGGACACCTCCGAGGTGCAGGACAACCGAGGCGGCACACGGGGCGGGATTCCCGGTGGCGGAAAGACCGTGGGCGGTGGGGTGGTAGGGCTGCTGGTCGTGATCGCCTCTGTGGTGTTCGGAGTGGACCCGGGTCTGCTCAGCTCGGGCGGCACCTCTGACAGCGCCGCGCGATCCGGCGGCTCCCAGGGCGTCGCGCCCGGCGATCTCGCGGCGAACTGCCGGACCGGGGCGGACGCCAACAAGAAGGACGACTGCCGGATCGTGGCCGTGGTCGACAGCGTCCAGGCATTCTGGAAGCAGACGGAGACAGCCGCAGGAAAGTCCTACACCCAGGCGCCGACCCTGCTGTTCACCGACAGGGTCAACACCGGCTGCGGGGAGGCGACGTCGGAGGTCGGCCCCTTCTACTGCTCCGCCGACGACAAGGTCTACCTCGACCTCGGGTTCTTCGACGAGCTCACAGGCAAGTTCGGTGCCAAGGGAGGACCGTTCGCCGAGGCATACGTCATCGCGCACGAATACGGACACCACATTCAGGATCTCAGCGGCACCATCTCGCGCGGCAGCGGCCAGGGCGAGAACAGCGGCTCGGTGAAACTCGAACTCCAAGCCGACTGCTACGCCGGAGTGTGGGCCCACCACGCCACGACCACCCCGGACCCCGCGAGCGGAAAGCCGCTGATCACCGACCTGACGCGGGCCGACATCACTGTGGGCCTGGACGCGGCGGCCGCTGTCGGCGACGACCGTATCCAGCAGAAGTACCAGGGCAAGGTCACGCCGGACACTTGGACCCACGGCTCGTCGGCGCAGCGCCAGCAGTGGTTCACCAAGGGCTACACCTCCGGAGCCGTCTCGGCCTGCGACACCTTCGCCTGAGAGGTCAGCTCGTCCGGCCCCGTCCGCGGTGAGCGCGGACGGGACATGCCGAACACCCGATACCGCGCGCGGACAACGCCGTGCGCGGCGCGGAATGAGCGCCGCGTTCCTGAACGCTGAATGTCAATGATGTCAATGCCGCTGAATGCCACTGCCCCTGAATGCCACTGCCGGGGTCGCCCCGGCCCGGTCGCGGGCACTGGAGCGCTGCCCGCTGGAGGTGGAACCGCTGGTGATGCGGGCGGCGCCCCAGCATTGTCATCCTGTCCCGGAATATCCGGTGTACCCGTCATCGGAGAACGTTGTCGCAATACGACTGAGCGGTGTCCGCCCCGCGAGGGGCGGACACCGCTCAGTGGCAGGTCGAAGTGCGTCGCTACCAGCGGTACCAACGGCCACGGCTGCCACCGGAATTCGTCGAGCGGACAACGAATCCCAGCAGCCAGACCACCAGGACGACGATCGCCACCCACCACAGAATCTTGAGGGCGAACCCGGCGCCGAAGAGAATCAACGCGAGCAGAAGAACGAGCAGAAGCGGTCCCATAGTTTGTACCTCCCACTCGCGCGCTTGCCCCACGCCCACACTGACATGCGCGGATAATGTCACGGAACGGTATCCATCAGTTGGTGACAGGTGTCCTGGAGATGAGCGGGACAGGCGGTCGGGCGCCACAGTCACCGTGCCTCGACGACAGGCGCACTCGATTCCGAGTGCGCGCCAGATCCGTATCACCCCGTACCGCTCCGCAATTGCTTGTCCTCACCATGACCACCGGACGCTGCGGACTGTGGCGCGGACACCGCCGCGGGGATCCGGGCTGTTTCCGACCTCTGGTGGGACCGGTGGTGTCTCGCGCTGCGTCAGCGCGGTGACGGGACGGGGCGGGGCCGTCGAGGCGCGTCGACCGGAGTGACACACCGCCGACCGGCGTGTGCAGCCCGTGCGGCCCGTGCGGCCCGTGCGGCCCGTGCGGCGTATTGACGCATACACGACCAATGGCTAGCTTCAGGGAGCGCTCTCACGCCTCGTCGCGCCGGTCAACTCAACTCCGCTTTCCGCACGGCGAATTGGACCATGGACAACGATGTCAGGCTCTGTCGAGGACTACGGAAGGCATGCCCATGCGCCCACGCCGCGTCGGATCACCTCTCTCGCCCCGCAGGAGCCGGGCGCTCGTGCTGAGTTCATGCCTGGCGCTGCTGTCGGTCACCGCCGTCGACAGCGCGGTGGCGCGGCAGGCCGCCCCGCCGACGCGGGCCGCGGCGTCGAGTTCCGTCGTCACCGACGGGAACGCCCGCTTCGAGGTGCTCAGTCCGACCCTGGTGCGGCTGGAGTACGCGGGCGACGCCGTCTTCCAGGACGGGACGACGTTCAACGCCGTCAACCGGTCCTTCCCCGTATCCGACGTCACCACGGACGTCACCGCGGACGGATACCGCGAGATCACGACGTCCGGGCTGACGTTGCGCTACAAGCGGGGCAGCGGCCCTTTCACGGCGGCCAACCTCACGGTGACGATGGCGGGCACGGGGGTGACCGCCACACCGGCGTTTCCTTCCTACTGCCCGGTCAACTCCGCCTGCGAGGCTGAGAATTCGCTGCTCAGCGGCTACGGCGTCGCCGCCTACGACCACACCGGGCACACCGGCTCCGGCTTCGTCGCCGGATACGAGCACACGGGCAGCGGCCTCACCCAGGACGTCTCCGCGGTGCCGTCGACCGGCGACTACCGGCTGTGGGTGCGCTACTCCAACGCGGCGGGCGGCACGGGCACCCTGTCCACCCGGGTCGGCTCGACCGCGGGCCCGGCGCTCAGCCTGCCCGCCACCTCGTCGTGGAACGCCTGGTCGACCGCGTCCGCCACGGTGCACCTGACCGCCGGCACCAACACGCTGAGCATCGTGCAGAACGCGGGTGACACCGGCCGGGTCAACATCGACAGCCTGGCGGTCACCCCGGTCGGCACCACGGCGTACCCGGCCGCGTCGACGGCGCTCACCACGACCGGCTACGGCGCGGGGCCGACGAACACCCTCGGCGGCTGGTCCCGGACGCTGGACAATCCGGCGGCCGTGCCGGTGCCCGAGCACCCGGGAATCCTGGATCGCGACGGCTGGTACCTGCTGGACGACACCCGGACGGCTCTGCTGTCGGGCGCGCACGCGGTGACCGACCGTCCCTCGCACGGCGCCCAGCCGTACCAGGACGGCTACTTCTTCGGTTACGGCCAGAACTACAAGCAGGGCCTCGCCGACCTCAACTCCCTGACCGGCGGCGCCAATCTGCTACCGGAGTCGGCCTACGGCGTGTGGTACTCGCGGTACTACGGCTACTCGACGGCCGACTACGAGAATTCGCTGCTGCCCACCTTCCGCAGCACGAACACGCCGATCGACTGGCTGGTGGTGGACACCGACTGGAAGTCGCCGACGCAGTGGAACGGCTGGAACTGGAACAGTTCGCTCTTCCCCGATCCGCGGGCATTCCTCGACTGGACCAAGCAGCAGGGTCTCGCGGTGTCGATGAACATCCACCCGACCATCGACAGCGGCGACCCCAAATTCGCCGCGGCCAACTCCCGCGCGGGCGGCCTCCTGCCCGACGGCGGCAGTACGTACGCCTTCGACTGGTCCAACCCGGCGCATCTGGCCGCCTATCTCGACCTGCACCAGCCCTTCGAGCAACAGGGCGTGCGGGAGTGGTGGCTGGACTACTGCACCAACTGCGGTGCCTCGACCGCGTCAGATCCGCATGTGGGGCCGGACAATCTGATCAACCAGGCCTATGCGGACGACGCGGCGGCCAAGGGGCTGCGCGGCTTCTCCTTCGCACGGATCGGCGGCTCGGAGGAGGGCGGCGACAACAGCAACTACCCGGTCGGGCCCTGGTCCGAGCGGCGCAACTCGATGCAGTTCACCGGCGACACGCCCGCGACGTGGGACATGCTCGCCTTCGAGGCGAAGTTCACCGCCGCCGAGGCCGCCGCGGGAATCTCCAATGTCAGCCATGACATCGGCAGCTTCCACGGCGGTCATCTCGCCGACGATCTGTACGCCCGCTGGGTGCAATTCGGCACCTTCCAGCCGGTGGACCGGCTGCACTCCGACCACGGCGACCGGCTGCCGTGGAACTACACCGGCGCTGCCGCGGCGAGCGCCGAGTCCTTCCTGCGGCTGCGGGAGGCGCTCGTCCCGTACACGTACACGCTCGCACAGCAGGCGAACGCGACCGGTGTGCCCATCGTCCGGCCGCTGTATCTCGACTACCCGTCCCAGGACGCCGCCTACAGCGCCACCGGCGAGTACCTGTACGGCGACGACGTCCTGGTCGCGCCGATCACCTCGCCCAACGACTCCAGCGGCAACGGCTCCGCGTCGGTGTGGGTGCCGCCGGGGAGCTGGACGGACTACTTCACCGGCCGCACCTACACCGGGCCCGCCACCGTCACCATCACCGGTCCGCTGTCCCGGATGCCGGTGCTGATCAAGGCCGGCGGCATCCTCCCCACCCGCACCGACTACGTCGACAACCAGGGGCAGCGGCCGTTGACGCAGGTGACGGTGAATGTCGCCGCGGGTGCCGACGGGGCCTTCTCGGTCTACTCCGACGCCGGCGAGGGCACGGGCTATCGCAGCGGCCAGGCGACCGAGGCGCCCCTGTCGTGGAGTGAGGCGGCTCGGACACTGACGATCGGCGCGCAGACCGGTTCCTTCAGCGGCGCGCCGACCTCCCGGGCCTACACCCTGCGGCTGTCCAACTCGCAGGCGCCGACCGCCGTTTCGGTCGACGGGGCGCAGGTCCCGGAGACCGCATGGTCGTGGAACGTCAACCGCAGGACGGTGACGGTGACGACGGGCGCGCTCCCGCTCGGCTCCTCGCACACCGTGACGCTGTCCGGCAGCGCGTCCGCGAACCCGGCGTCCGGCGAGGTGATCGGCGCGGGCGGGCTGTGCCTCGACGTGCGCGGCGGGGTGGCCGACGACGGGACGGCCGTGCAGCTGTGGGGCTGCAACCACAGCGCGGCCCAGCAGGTCGCGTACCAGGCCGACAGTACCGTCCGGGTCCTCGGCAAGTGCCTGACGGCCACGGGCGGCGGGACGGCGAACCGTACGCCGGTGAGCGTCGCGGGCTGCTCGGGTGCCGCCTCGCAGACCTGGACGCACCGCTCCGACGGCAGCCTGCTCAATCCGGCCTCGGGACGCTGCCTCGACGTGCCGGACGGCAACACCACACCCGGCGCCGTACAGCTCCAGCTCTACGACTGCGCCGGTGTGACCGCGCAGTCGTGGAAGCTGCCGCCCGGTGCGGTCTCCGGCCCCGCTGCCCTGTGCGTGGACGTGACCAACGCCGATCCGGCCTCCGCCACGCCCGTGCAGTTGTCCGGCTGCAACGGCTCCGACGCGCAGCGCTGGTCCGCGCCCGGCGACCGCACGCTGCGGACCTTCGGCAAGTGCCTCGACGCGGTGGGCGGCAACACCGGCAACGGCACACGGACCCAACTGTGGGACTGCAACGGCACGGGCGCCCAGGTGTGGGAGAGCCGGGCCGACGGCACCTTGTTCAATCCGCAGTCGGGCCGCTGCCTCGACGACAAGGACAACGGCCAGCAGGCCGGGGATCCCGTGCAGTTGTGGGACTGCAACGGGACGGCGGCACAGCGCTTCCGCCTCGGCTGACCGGCACGCCCCGTCCGCTGTGACCCACCCCGTCGCGGACACGGTCAGACCGGCTGTCCGACCGTGTCCGCGACGGATCTCCGCGACGCTCTCGTCAGCAGCCGAGCGGCGCGGAACCGACGGCCACGTCGTCGAACCACAAGGTGTCGTCGCCCGTGGCGTAGCTCTCCCAGCCGAGTCGCAGGGCGGTCGGCCTGGGCGGCGTGGTGCGCGAGAGCCACTGCTGGTCGATGTCCTGGGTCGGCACGCCGTCGGCGTGCAATCCGGGTATCTGCGTGTCGTTGAGCCAGGTGTCGAGCTTCGGCGCCGTGGTGTCGACCGCGAAGCGCAGACACTGCCAGGTGAGGGTCGGCAGCGGACTGCTCAGCGAGACCCCGGCCGGACTCTGCGCCGGGAGGGTGGCGTCGTCACTCTCCCGGTTCCACTGCAGGGCGCCGTTCTGGCCGCCGATCCGCAGCGCCCGGCCGCCCTGGGAGGAGTCCGGCATGGAGACGAAGGCGACGTGCGAGGTCGGGAGCGCCGTGGTGTGCCGCACCCACATACGGATGTAGACCACCGGGCCGACCGACGACAGATCAGCGGTGGAGGCGACGAAGGCGTGGTTGCAGTAGCCCGCCTTCCCGTCCACCCGCAGGGACTTCGAGCCGCTGTGCGCGACTGTCGTGTCGATGGCGGCCGTCCCCGTGCCTTGGCAGTCGGGTGCGGTGAAACGCCAGTCCCCGGCGGGACCGGCACCGCTCTGGTCCTCAAAGCCCGTGCATATCGTCGCGGAGTCGCATCCCGCGGGCGGCGAAGTGGGCGGCGGCGTGGTCGGGGGCGTCGTAGGCGGGGTGGTCGGGGGCGTGGTCGGCGGGGTAGTCGGGGGCGGGGTAGTCGGGGGCGTGGTCGGCGGGGTGGTGCTGGCGCCTCCACAGGGCAGGTCGTTGAGGGCGAAGTCAGCGGGTTGCGCGCCCGCGGACCCAGCAGTTCCCTGCACGCCGAAGTCGATCGTGCCTCCTGCTGCCACGACGCCGTTGTAGGACGCGTTGACGGCGGTGACGGAGTGTCCGTTCTGGGTGACGGTCGCGTTCCAGGCCGAAGTGATCCTCTGATCACCGGCATACGTCCATGTCAGCCGCCAACCGCTCAGCGCCGCGCCGAGGTTGGTGACGTGCACCTGCGCGGTGTAGCCACCGGGCCATTCGTTGAGCGTGTACTCGGCCCGGCATCCGGACGCCGACGCGCCGAATCCGCTGGTGGGCACCGAGATCAGGAGCGAGACGGCCAGCGCTATGGCGGCGGCGACCGCCGTCCACAACCTGGGTGGTAACCGGAGAGTGCGAGCGGGCATAGGTGCCTCTTTCGGGGTGCTTGCGTGGGGGGAGCACAACATATGGGAGCGCTCCCATCCATCACAGCGCCCTGGCTGCACACTGTCAACGGATGCGGTCCGACCCACGCGCGGCGCGACTCGGGCCGGTCTCGTCCGCAGGTGTTTACGAATTCTTGATCCACTGTTAGCTTCACAAATGGGAGCGCTCCCACTCGCAGACCCGTTCCCTCCCCCCACGCTGTCCCGGTGGCCCGGCCGCGGTGCGCCGCGGCCCCGGGAAAGCTCCCGGAAAGGTCATGATCTTGAAGCGAAAAAGAAGCTGGCAACTGTCGTTATTCGGTGTCTTCGCCCTTTTGCTCTCGGCGTTCGGCGCGGTCCTGCTCAGCCAGGGCTCCGCGCAGGCGCACGGCGTGGCGATGATGCCGGGCTCGCGCACCTACCTCTGCTACGAGGACGCCCTGACCCCCACCGGCGCCCTCACGCCGACCAACCCGGCCTGCGCCGCGGCGGTCGCCCAGAGCGGAACGACGTCGCTGTACAACTGGTTCGCGGTGCTCGACTCCAACGCGGGCGGTCGCGGCGAGGGTTACGTCCCGGACGGAACGCTGTGCAGCGCCGGCAACAAGTCGCCGTACGACTTCTCGGCCTACAACGCGGCCCGCGCCGACTGGCCGAGGACGCACCTCACGTCGGGCTCCACGATCCAGTTGCAGTACAGCAACTGGGCCGCGCACCCGGGCACCTTCCGTGTCTATGTGACCAAGCAGGGCTGGTCCCCGACCACTCCGCTGGCCTGGGCCGACCTGGAGTCGATCGGAAGCACCACCAACCCGCCCGCGGTGGGGTCGCCGGGAACCGACGGCGGCCACTACTACTGGGACCTGACGCTGCCCTCGAACCGTACGGGTGACGCGATGGTCTTCATCCAGTGGGTCCGCTCGGACAGCAATGAGAACTTCTTCTCCTGCTCCGACATCGCGTTCGACGGCGGTCACGGCGAGGTCAGTGGCATCCACAACGGCGGTTCGACCACGAGCGGCACGACCACCGGCACCACGACCGGCACGACCACCGGCACCACAAGCGGCACCACAAGCGGCACGACTACTGGCACGACGACCGGCACGACCACTGGCACCACAAGCGGCACCACGACCGGCGGCAGCACAGGCGGGACCGACCCCGGCTCCTGCATGGCGATGTACGCGGTCTCCAACTCCTGGAGCGGTGGGTTCCAGGGGCAGGTCACCGTGATGAACCACGGCGCCTCGCCGTCGAGTCACTGGAAGGTGAACTGGACGCTCGGCACCGGAACGCAGATCACCAGTCTGTGGAACGGAGTCCAGTCAGTCAGCGGAGGCAGCATCAGCGTCACCAACGCCGCCTACAACGGCACGATCCCACCGGACGGCGCTTCCACGACGTTCGGATTCACGGCCAACTCGACCGGCAACAACACGCCCATCGGCTCGATCACTTGCACGTTCTCCTAGCGCGCTGACGCGGCCGACGCGCCCCGTACGGCCTCCTGCCGTGCGGGGCGACGGGCGCGGGGCGGCCGTCCCCGGACGCCGACCGGTTCACATATTTCGTATTCGCGTGCGAACGCATCGTGCGCCTACGGACGAGCGTCCCTCTCTTCGGCGTCCCCGTTCGTGTCTTCTTCCAAGGCCACGGTCAGCTCGGTGTCGGTGTCGCGCCAGAAGGTCTCCGCGTCGCGCAGGATGTCCTTCACGATCCGCCACTCGCGCGGCTTGGCCGCCGCGTACTCCTGCCAGCCCTCGATCCGCAGCCGCCGCCCGTCGGAGCCGACCGGCCACCACGACAGGTCGGTGAGGCAGTCCGCGAGCGCGTCCCAGTTGCGGCCGAACCAGTCCGGCAGGTGCAGCCGCTCGGTGCAGCGGTCCATGAACGACTGGCGGTCGACGACCCCGGTCAGATCCAGTACGAGGGTGTCGCCCGGCGGTGTGGTGGCCGTCATCGCAGCACCGCCTCGAAGCTCTGGTAGTGGTCGGAGGTGTAGAAGATCTCGCCGTTGCGGCCGGTCACGATCCGCCGCGCGCCGCGGTCCGGGGCGTCCGGGGTCGGCACCGTGTACTCGTGGTAGTAGCCGCGCGTCCGGGCGGGCAGTTCCTTCTCGTAGTTGCCGAAGACGATGCCGTCCCTGCTGTACGGGTACGGTCCGCCGCGGTCGATCAGCGCCAGCGTGGTGCGGGCCTCGGGGGGCAGGTCGGCGGGGTGCACGACGTGGTGGCCGTCGGCCCAGGCGGGGGTGGACGAGGCGTGGGCGGCCCGCCCGGAGCTGTGGGCGGCCGGGACGACGGTGGGGGTCGCGCAGCCGCCGAGGAGGACCCCGAACAGAGCGAGCAGGCAGGTGGCGAGCACGGGGGCGACCGCGCGTGGAACGGACCGCAGCAGCATGCCGCCGATGCTGCCACACTTGATCACTTCCAGCGCGGAACGGCACTCCGCACGGGTCAAGCCGGGGGCCTCGCGGGTGGCCGTGGGGCGGTGCCGGTTTCTCTTGGGGGAAGCGCCACCGGCTGTCCGTGGGTCGGTGCCGGGCCGGGGCACCTCCTCGGAATGCGTCACACCTGGTCACACGGAATTCGGCACCCGGCTGTCAACGCATTCCTGCGGGGGCACCCCGGCCCGTCCCCTCCGGTCGTTCGGCGGGCTGGTGGCCGTCCTCGTACCGCGGCGAAGCCTGAGGGGTCAGGGGCCGTCGGGGTCGGCGCGGTCGAGGGCGGGGCGGGGGGCGGGGGCGGTGGAGTGCAGGAGGTGGTCGGCGGCGGCGGTGTCGGTGACCAGGCTGGTGACGAGGCCGGAGCGGAGTACCGCGTCGATGGCGGCGGCTTTGCGGCGACCGCCCGCGATGGCGAGCACTTCGGGGATCCGGCGGAGCCGGTCGGCGTCGATGGTGATGCAGCGCTCGCCGAGGTCGCGGCCGACCCTGCGGCCCTGGGCGTCGAAGAGGTGGGAGGACATCTCGGCGGCGACGCCGAGGCCCGCGTAGTGCTCGCGCTCCTCGTCGGTGAGGGCGTCGTGGACGGTGGAGACGCCCGCTTCCCAGGAGCCGACGGAGACCACGGCGACGGTGACCTTGTCGAAGTAGCCCATGGCGGCGGCGATGCCGCTCTGGGCGCGCAGGGCGCTGGCGGTGGCGGGGTCGGCGAGCACCATCGGCGCGTAGAGCGGATGCGCCTCGCCGCCGGAGACGGCGGCGGCGGTGCGTACCGCCTCGACGGAGCCGCGCTCGGTGGTGCCGACGTCGTAGACGCCGGTGAGCTGGACGACGGTGCAGGGCGCGAGCCGGTCCAGCGCGTTGGCCATGGTGATGATGGAGCGGCCCCAGGCCAAGCCCAGTACGTCGCCGTCGTCCACCAGCTCGCCGAGCAGGTCGGCGGCGACGGCGCCCAGGTTCTCCGGGTCGGGCGCGTCCGCCTGGTCGGGCGGGGTCTCGACGACGACGGCGTGCCGCAGGCCGTAGTGGGCGCGCAGGGCGTCGGAGCGCTCGGCGTCCAGCTCGGCGGGGACGCGGATCTCGATTCTCACCAGGTCGCGTTCGAGGGCGGTCTCCAGGACCCTGGCCACCTTGAAGCGGCTGACCCCGAACTCCTCGGCGATCTGGATTTTGGACTTGCCCTCCAGGTAGAAGCGACGTGCCATCGCCGCCGCCTGGACCATCTCGCCGGGGCCCATGCGCACCTGTGTGCGGCCTGTGCTCACGTCGGTTCTCCCCAGTCGCCTATCTGATCCGCGTTGCCCCATGTGATCCGCTCCGCGCTCATCCTCGCAGATCGTGCCGTGTTACGGGCGCGTAGCGAAGACGCTTCCGCCCGTGGTAACCCCCGGTAGGCGCCCCCGTCACCGGGGCACTTCCGCGGCCTTCGCGGCGGCCTGCTCGCGCAGCGCGCGGACCGCGGCGGCGGGGTCGTCCGTGCCGTACACCGCGGAGCCCGCGACGAAGACGTCGGCGCCCGCCTCGGCGCACCGCTCGATGGTCTCGGCCGAGACGCCGCCGTCGACCTGGAGCCACATGTCGAGGCCGTAGCGGTCGATCAGCGCCCTGGTGCGGCGGATCTTCGGCAGCATGATGTCGAGGAACGCCTGGCCGCCGAAGCCCGGCTCGACCGTCATGATCAGCAGCATGTCGAGTTCCGGCAGCAGGTCCTCGTAGGGCTCGACCGGGGTGGCGGGCTTGAGCGCCATCGACGCCCGCGCGCCCTTCGCCCGGATCTCCCTGGCGAGCCGGACCGGGGCCGCCGCCGCCTCCACGTGGAAGGTCACCGAGCCCGCGCCGGCCTCCACGTACGCGGGCGCCCAGCGGTCCGGGTCCTCGATCATCAGGTGGCAGTCGAGCGGCGTCTCCGTCGCCCTGCTCAGGGACTCCACGACCGGCACCCCCAGCGTGAGGTTCGGCACGAAGTGGCTGTCCATCACGTCGACATGGAGCCAGTCGGCGCCCTCGACCGCCTTCGCCTCCTCGGCGAGCCGCGCGAAGTCGGCGGAAAGAATGCTGGGGTTGATCTGCACGCTCATGGGTCCAGCAAACCAGATCCGGAGGACGTGTGTTCCCACCCACCGGTCCCGCCAACCCTCGGACACGGCACGAACGCCAGTGCCATGCTGGTGCCGATCACTCTCCGGCACGGTCCGGCGCTCCCAGGGCGTCGCGTCGGACGGCGGGGGGACGACACCACGAGCGGGCCCGGGGGGCACTCATGGCGGGCGGAGCGGGACGGATAGCGCACGTCGTCTGCGGGCGGCGGAGCAAGTGGGTCGTCCTCGGCCTGTGGATCGTCGTGCTGGTGGTGGTCTCGCCGCTGGCCCAGAAACTCACCGACGCGCAGAAGAACGACTCGGCGAGCTGGCTGCCGAGCAAGGCGGAGTCCACCCGAGTGCTGGAGCTCCAGAAGCAGTTCGTGCCGGAGAGCGCGCCCGCGGTCGTCGTGTACTCCCGGCCCGGCGGCCTGACCGACGCGGATGTGGCGAAGGTCGGCGCGGACGCCGCCTCGGTCAAGTCGCTGACCGCGCACGGCATCGTCGGCAGCCGTACGGTCGGACCGCAGCTCGACCGGCGGACCGCGCCGCGCGCCGCGCTGCTCATCGTGCCGATCACCATCGACCCGAGCGGCTGGAGCACCATCGCCGACGCGGTCAAGCAGCTCAGGTCCACCGTCGGGCAGGGCGACGACGGGCTCAGGACGCACATCACGGGCCCCGGCGGCTTCTCCGCGGACTCCGCCGACGCCTTCGCCGGGATCGAGGGCACCCTGCTGTACGCGGCCCTCGCCGTCGTCGTCGTGATCCTGCTGATCACCTACCGCAGCCTGAGCCTGCTCTTCGTGCCGGTGCTGTCCGTGATCGGCGCGCTGTTCACGTCGGAGGCGGTGATCTACCTCCTCGCCGAGCATGCCGGTCTGGTGGTCAACGCCCAGAGCGCGGGCATCCTCACCGTCCTGGTGTTCGGCGCGGGTACGGACTACGCGCTGCTGCTCGTCGCCCGCTACCGCGAAGAGTTGCGCGATCACGAGGACCGGCACGAGGCGATGGCGCTCGCCCTGCACCGGGCGGGCCCCGCGATCATCGCGAGCGCGGCCACGGTGGCGCTGAGCATGCTGTGCCTGCTGGCCGCCGACATGAACTCGACCTCCGGGCTCGGCCCCGTCGCCGCGATCGGTGTCGCGGTGGCCCTGCTGGCGATGCTCACGCTCTTCCCCGCCCTGCTGGTGATCTTCGGCCGCTGGGTGTTCTGGCCCGCGATCCCGCACGTGGGCAGCGCGGAGCCGACCGAGGCCGGTGTGTGGTCGCGGATCGGCACGGCGGTCGGCCACCGGCCGCGGTCGGTGTGGATCACGACGGTGGTCGTGCTCGGCGCGCTCGGCCTCGGGCTGTTCTCGCTGAAGGCGACCGGCCTGTCCAGCGCGGACAGCTTCACCGACACCCCGGACTCCGTGGTCGGCCAGAAGGTGCAGTCCCGCTACTTCCCGGCCGGTGGCGGCCAGCCGCTGGTGGTGATCGCGCGGGCGGGCGCCGCCGACGAGGTGCGTACGGCGCTGGCCTCGGTGAAGGGCGTCGTGCCCGGCTCGGTCGGCACCCCGCCGGGCGTGGCCGCGCAGAGGGACGGCCGGGTCTACCTGGAGGCCACTCTCGCCGACCGCGCGGACAGCGGGGCCGCCCAGCGGACCGTACGGCTGGCCCGCGACACCCTGCACCGCGTCCCCGGCGCGGACGCCCTGGTCGGCGGCGGGACGGCGGTGCAGAAGGACACGAATCAGGCGGCGAGCCGCGACAACAAGCTGCTGATCCCGCTGATTCTGCTGGTCGTCCTGCTGATCCTGGCGCTGCTGCTGCGGGCCCTGGTGGCGCCGCTGGTGCTGATGGCCACGGTGGTGCTGTCCTTCGGCGCCGCCCTCGGCGTCAGCTCGCTGGTCTTCCGGCACGTGTTCGGATACGCGGGCGAGGACACGGCGTTCCCGCTGTTCGTCTTCGTGTTCCTGGTGGCGCTGGGCATCGACTACAACATCTTCCTCATGACCCGCATCCGGGAGGAGACCGTCCGACGCGGCACCCGCGACGGCGTCCGTACCGGTCTCGCCGCCACCGGCGGAGTGATCACCTCGGCCGGGCTCGTCCTCGCGGGCACCTTCGCGGTGCTCGGCACGCTCCCGGTCGTCGGCTTCGCCGAGATCGGCTTCGCGGTCGCCTTCGGCGTCCTGCTCGACACCTTCGTCGTCCGCTCGGTGCTGGTCTCCGCGATCACCCTCGACCTGGGCCACCGGGTGTGGTGGCCGAGCAGGCTCGACTCGCCCCGAGCCGCCCCGGCGCAGGCGCGCGAGGAGGACCGGGAGCAGCCAGCGGACAGCCGTTAGGGCCTGTCCGGCGGATCATGGGCGCGTCAGCGCTCGCGGCGGGTGTTGAGCCGGGCCGCCTGCCGGGTCAGGTGGTCGCGCTCGGCGAGGTTCGGCGCCTTCGGGGCCGCCTGCGCGTAGAGCCGGGCCGCCGTCGCCAGGTCGCCGTCGCGCTCGTGGAGATACGCGGCCACCGCCGTGTAGCGGGGCAGCGTGTCGTCGAGGGCGGCGAGCGCCGCGAGACCGGCGCGGGGGCCGTCCGCCTCGCCGACCGCCACCGCCCGGTTGAGGCGGACGACCGGGCTGTCGGTCAGGGCCGCCAGTTCGTCGTACCACTCGACGATCTGCGCCCAGTCGGTCTCCTCGGCCGTCGGCGCGTCCGCGTGGAGCGCCGCGATGGCGGCCTGGGCCTGGAACTCGCCCAGCCGGTCGCGGGCCAGCGCCGCCTGAAGGATCTCGACGCCCTCGGCGATCGCCCCGGTGTCCCACCGGCCGCGGTCCTGCTCGGCGAGCGGTACGAGGCTGCCGTCGGGCGCGGTCCTGGCGGCCCGGCGGGCGTGGTGCAGCAGCATGAGGGCGAGCAGCCCCGCCACCTCGGGGTGGTCGATCACGGCCGCGAGCTGCCGGGTGAGCCGGACGGCCTCGGCGGACAGGTCGACATCGCCGGAGTAGCCCTCGTTGAAGACCAGGTACAGGACCCGCAGCACCGTGGCGACGTCGCCCGGCCGGTCGAACCGCACGCCGGAGACGGTGCGTTTGGCCCGGCTGACGCGCTGTGCCATCGTCGCCTCGGGCACCAGATACGCCTGGGCGATCTGCCGGGTGGTCAGGCCGCCGACGGCCCGCAGGGTGAGCGCGACCGCCGACGACGCGGTCAGCGACGGGTGCGCGCACAGGAAGTAGAGCTGGAGTGTGTCGTCCGTGCCGGAGGCGGGCCCCCTCGCCGGTTCCTCGTCCACCCGGTCCTCACGCCGGCGCCGGGCCGTGTCCGCCCGCGTCGCGTCGAGGAACCGCCGCCAGGCCACCGTCACCAGCCAGCCCTTCGGGTCACGCGGCGGATCGTCGGGCCAGACGCGTACCGCTTCGACCAGTGCGTCCTGCACCGCGTCCTCGGCCGCCGCGAAGTCGGCTCCGCGCCGGACGAGGATCGCGAGCACCGCCGGGGTGAGGCTCCTGACCAGAGCCTCGTCCATCAGTGGGGGCACCCCGTGACGGTGGGGTGGGCGCCGAGGAACGGACGCAGCTCCAGCCATTCGTGGATCGGCTTCCCCCCGGCGCCGGGCGCGGCCGACAGCTCCCCTGCCAGTTCGAGGGCCCGCTCGTAGCTGTCGACGTCGATCACCATCCACCCGGCGATGACGTCCTTGGTCTCGGCGAACGGCCCGTCGGTGACCGGCGGACGGCCCTCCCCGTCGTACCGCACGAAGGTCCCCTCGGGGGCGAGCGCCTGGCTGTCGACGTACTCGCCGGTCTCCTCGAGGCGGGTCGCGAAGTCGTTCATGTACGTCACGTGCGCCGAGATCTCCTCGGGCGTCCACTGCGCCATGGGTACGTCGTTCACCGGCGCCGGGGCGCCCCGGTAGTGCTTGAGCAGCAGATACTTCGCCATGGTGCTTCTCCTCGGTGCGGATGCGGCCCATTGTGGTCGCGCTTCACCTCGGGGACGGAGCCGTGCGCGGTTTCTCGACATCGCCGCCGGATGTTTTTCGCCCGCGCGGCTGAACGCGGGCGACCGGCTCCCGGCGGGCGGTCAGGCCGTACGGCGCAGGAGGGCGAGGTACATCGCGTCCGTGCCGTGCAGGTGCGGCCAGAGCTGGATGTCGGGGCCGTCGCCGAGGGCGGGGACACCGGGCAGCAGCGGGCGTACGTCGATGCGCTCGGCGGCCGGGGCGCGGTCGTCGCGGAGGATGTCGTCCACGACGGCGCGGGTCTCCGCCAGGTGCGGGGAGCAGGTCGCGTAGCCGACGACGCCGCCGACGCGCACGGCGTGCAGGGCCTCGGTGAGCAGGCCGCGCTGGAGGGGGCCGAAGGTGGGTACGTCCTCGGCGCGCCGTCGCCAGCGCGCCTCGGGTCGGCGGCGGAGCGCGCCGAGGCCGGTGCAGGGCACGTCGACCAGGACGCGGTCGAAGGAGCCCTCGGCCCAGGCGGGGCGGGTGCCGTCGGCGACCACGACCTGGTACGGGCCGGGGTTGCCCGCCAGGGAGCGGGCCACCAGGCGGGCGCGGTGGGGCTGCTTCTCGGCGGCGACGAGTTCCGCGCCGCGCTGGGCCGCGAGGGCCGCGAGGAGCGCGGCCTTGCCGCCGGGGCCCGCGCAGGCGTCGAGCCAGCGGGCGTCCCGGCCGTCGAGCGGGACGGCGGTCAGCGCGGCGGCGACGAGTTGGCTGCCCTCGTCCTGCACGCCGGCCCGGCCCTCGCGGACCGCGTCCACGGCCGCCGGGTCACCGCCCTCGGCCAGCCGTACCGCGTACGGCGACCAGCGGCCGGGCTCCGTCGTGTCCGGCGGCAGCGACTCCATCAGCTCGCGCGCGGTCGACCGGCCGGGGCGCGCGACCAGCGTCACCTCGGGCCGCTCGTTGTCCGCCGCCAGCAGGTCCTCGATCCCGGCCCGGCCGCCGCCGAGCGCGTCCCACAGCGCCGAGACGACCCAGCGCGGATGCGAGTGCACGACGGCCAGGTGGTCCTCGGGGTCCTCGTCGTACGGCGGCGCGACCAGTTCGAGCCACTCGTCCAGGTCGTGCGCGGAGACCTTCCGCAGCACCGCGTTCACGAACTTCGCCCGGCCGTCGCCGAGCACCACCCGGGCCAGCTCCACGCTCGCCGAGACCGCCGCGTGCGTCGGGATACGCGTCCCGAGCAGCTGGTGGGTGCCCAGCGCCAGCACGTCGAGCACGGGCGGGTCCACCTCGCGCAAGGGCCGGTCCACGCAGGCCGCGATCACCGCGTCGTACGTTCCCTGCCGCCGCAGCGTCCCGTACACCAGCTCTGTCGCCAGCGCCGCGTCCCGCCGGTCGAACTCCCGGCCCTTCTTCACCGCCTCCGCCTCCGCCGCCTTCAGCAGGCCGGGCAGCACCAGATTCGCGTACGCGTCCCGCTCCCCCACCGCCCGCAGCGCCTCGAACGCCAGGATTCTGACGGGGTCACGCTGGGGTCGGCGGTACGGCTTGCCCTGCGGGCGGCGGCGCGGCTGGTCGTTCACGTGTGAAGGTGCTCCGATTTTTACGAAGGTCGGTCGCCGTCCACCCTAAGCGCCTGCGGCGCGGGGCGTACTTCTGCCCTGCGGACAGGCCCCAGGGCGTGTCCGCCCTAGGCCCCGAGGCGGGAGCCGGACGGGATGCGGGCGCCCCGGGCCCAGTCGGCGGCGGCCATCCGCTTCTTGCCCTGCGGCTGCACCTCCCCGAGGAGAACGGCGTGGCTCCCCGTCCCGACGTACACGGCGTTCTTGGCGACGCCCAGCTCGCCGGGGGCGAGGTCGACGCGGTCGGGCTGGGGCCGGACGGGCCCGAGCTTGAGGCGTTCGCCGGAGGTCAGGGTCCAGGCGCCGGGCGCGGGGGTGCACCCCCGGATGAGGCGGTCGACGCGGAGCGCGGGCGCCGTCCAGTCGACGGCGGCGTCCTCGACGGTGATCTTGGGCGCGAGGGTGACCCCGTCGGCGGGCTGGGGCCGGGCGACGAGGCGGCCGTCCTCGATGCCGTCCATGGTGGCGACGAGCAGCCCGGCGCCGCTGCGGCCGAGCCGGGTGAGCAGGTCGCCGCTGGTGTCGGTCGGGCCGATCTCCTCGGTGAGGACGCCGTAGACGGGCCCGGAGTCGAGCCCCTGCTCGATGAGGAAGGTGGACGCGCCGGTGACCTCGTCACCTGCCATGACCGCGTGCTGCACGGGCGCGGCGCCGCGCCAGGCGGGCAGCAGCGAGAAGTGCAGATTGATCCAGCCGTGCGCGGGGATGTCGAGCGCGGCCTTGGGCAGCAGCGCGCCGTAGGCGACGACCGGGCAGGCGTCGGGGGCGATCTCCCGCAGCCGGGCGAGGAAGTCCTCGTCGCGGGGGCGCGCGGGCTTGAGGATTTCGACGCCGGCCTCGGCGGCCCGCTCGGCGACGGGGCTGGCCAGCAGCTTGCGGCCGCGCCCGGCCGTCGCGTCGGGCCGGGTCACGACGGCGACGACCTCGTGCCGGTCGGAGGCCAGCAGTGCGTCCAGTGCGGGTACGGCGACCTCGGGGGTGCCGGCGAAGACGAGCCTCATCGTGCGGGGTGTGCCTCTCGATGGTGGTTCACGGGCGGGCTTTTCGGCCTGACGGCGCGACGGCGCGACGGTTCGCCGCCGTCAGGGGGCGGGCGTCACTGCCCGCGCCCGAAGGTGTCGTGCGGCGAGATCTTCACCTGCGGCACGCTGTTCTCGCCCGGCACCCGCCAGATGCCGTCCGGGCCCTCGGTCGCCTCGCGGATCGCCTTGAGCGCGGCCTTGCGCTGCTCGGTGTCGAGCCGGTCGATGAAGATGACCCCGTCCAGGTGGTCCGTCTCGTGCTGGATGCAGCGGGCGAGCCGCTGCGTGCCCTCGATCGTGACCGGGTCGCCGTACATGTTGCGGCCCTTGGCGACGACGCCGTACGCGCGCTTGCAGTCGTACGTCAGGCCAGGCAGCGACAGGCAGCCCTCGGGACCGTCCTGCTCGTCCTCGCTGAGCGTCAGCTCCGGGTTGATCAGGTGGCCCAGCTCGCCCTCGACAAAGTAGGTGAACACCCGCAGGGAGACGCCCAGTTGCGGCGCGGCCAGGCCCGCGCCCGGCGCGTCCCGCATGGTGTCGGTCAAGTCCTGCACGAGCGTGCGCAGTTCCTTGTCGAAGGTCGTGACCGGCTGCGCCGTCATGCGCAGCACCGGGTCACCGAAGAGGCGGATGGGCTTGACGGACACGGCGGCGGTCTCCTGGAACGGGCGTACGGCGGCGGCTCCGGACGCCGGGTGCCGGCCGTCCTGACCGCCCCGGGGACGGGGCAGGGGTCAATTCTAGAGGCGCGTTCGGCCCGCCGTGGCGGGGGTGCGCGCCCGGCCGCGCGCCCCCCGAGGGGTGGGCTGCGCCCCTTGCTGCGTGACTCCATGGGCGGCTGGCGCGTTGGTCAAGAGAGTTTGCCCGAATTCGGGTCAATGCACACGGCCCATTCCTTAAGTAACCGCCGGTTGGAGAGGCTTGTTGATGCCCGACCACGCAACCCCTGACGCCCAGGCACGGGCCAGCCTGCACCTGCTGGTGCGGGACATCGAAAGGGTCCGCCGCCAAGTGGACGCGCTGCGGACCCTGACCGCCCAGTTGGGCAACGTCTACCGGCCGCGCCGCAGCGGCCCCACCGCCGGATTCGTCGTGTACGGCCGCGCGCCCGCCCCGACCGTCCGGCTCGCTCAGGAGCTGCGCGACAGCGTGGAGACCCTGGTCACCGCGGCCGTGGAGTTCGACCGCTCCCTGGGGTTCTCCTGGGACGCCGTCGGCTCCGCGCTCGGCGTGACCAAACAGGCGGTGCACCGCCGGTACGGCGGGCGCCGCAGCGCGCCTCCCGGACCCGACGAGCAGGCCGCCTCCGGGCACGGGGTGGTGACCGGCAGCCCCGCGCCCCTCGCCTCCGTCCCCGCCGCCCGTTCCATGCCGGGGGCGCTTCCGCCGGGCCCGCTTCCGCTGGGGGCACTGGAAGCGCGTGAGCCACGCGACGACCGTGAGGACGCCGTCACGTCCTTCCCCGGGCCGCGCAACGGCTGACGCCGTCCCCTCCCCCCCTCCCTCCTCCGCGCCGTAGTCCCGCCGCCGCCCGCCACGCCGACAGGTCGGGCACCGCGCGCCTGCGGCGCGCTTCCGGGAGGGGGTTGCCCCCTTTTCCCCCACGACGGCCCGTCGTGGCTCGCCGTGCCTTCCCCCATCCTCCCCCCAGGGCCCTGGGACACGCGGTCCGCTTCCCACGACGGTCCGTCGTGGCTCGTCGCGCAGTTCCCCGCGCCCCTCGAAAGACCGGCCCCATCGCCACGTGCACGACTACGTGCGCTTGCCCCACGCGGCCGAGAGCCCCCGCCAGGGGCGCGGGAAAGCCGTCGCGGGACAGGGGCCGTTCGGGGCGGTCAACCGGGTCACCGGGAAAGTGGGGAACCCCCGGCGGAGCCGGTCAGCCGATGTTGGGGGGGTCCATGCGGACGTGGACCGGGTCGGAGGCGCCACGGGTGGCGCGAGCGATCTGGGCCTCTTTGAGGGCGGCGGCGAGGGCGGAGCCGGTGCCGGGGGGCACGCGGAGCAGAAGCCGTTCCCACTGCTCGCCGGGCGGCGGCTCCCCGTGGCGGCGGGTGCGGCCGGGGCCGGGCGTGGGGACGGGCAGGGGCACGGGCCCTAGCTGGTCGGTACCCGGCGGGAGCCGCAAGGTGTCGAGGAGGTCGACCACGGCGGCCGGGGGCCCGACGACCGAGGCCATCCGGGAGACCGGCGGAAAGCGCAGCTCGGCGCGTTCGGCCAGCTCGCGCAGGGCGTGCCCGGCGGGGTCCCAGCGGACGAGGGCCTGGACGGGCCGCAGGGTCGGCTCGCCGAGGATGACGACGGTGCCGCCCTCGCCCGCGGGCCGTACGAGGGCGGCGGCGTGCGCCCAGCGCCGGAGCGCCTCCTCACCGGCGCGCAGGTCGGGCCGGTTCAGCAGCGCCCAGCCGTCGAGCAGCAGGGCCGCCGCGTAGCCGGTGTCGGCGACGGGTTCGGCGCCGGGGGTGGCGATGACCAGCGCGGGGGCCGCGCCGACCGAGGCGAGGACGGTGTCGCGCCCCGAGGTGCGTACCGGCACTTTGGGGAAGGCGCGCCCCAGTTCCTCGGCCGTGCGCCGCGCGCCCACGATCTGGGCGCGCAGCCGGAAGCCGCCGCATTCGGGACAGTGCCAGTCGGCGGCGGGCCGCCCGCACCAGCCGCAGTGCGGGGTGCCGCCCTGCTCGCGGACTTCGAGCGGCCCGGCGCAGGCGGTGCACCGGGCGGGTTCGCGGCAGTTGTCGCAGGCGAGCCGGGGTACGTAGCCGCGGCGCGGCACCTGGACGAGGACCGGGCCGCGCGCCAGCGCCTCCCGCGTGACCTGCCAGGCGATCGACGGCAGCCGGGCGGCGCGCGCGGCCTCGTCCCTGGCCTGGTCGCCGTCGCCGACCGTGCGGATCAGCGGCGCCGCCGCCCGTACCTCGTCCCGGCCGGCCGCCAGCGGCAGCGCCCAGCCGCTGTCCACGAGCTGGGCCGCCTCGACGGTGCTGGTGAGGCCGCCGAGCAGGAACGCGGTCCGTTCCTCGGCGGCGCGCAACAGCAGGACGTCACGGGCGTGCGGCTGCGGAGCGTGCGGCTCGGCGTGGCTGGAGTCGCCGTCGTCCCAGAGCGCGACGAGGCCGAGGTCGGTGACGGGCGCGAACATCGCGGCGCGGGTGCCGACGACGGCCCGTACCGCGCCGCGGCTGACGGCCAGCCAGCGCCGGTACCGCTCCTCGGGGCCCGCGTCGGCGGTGAGCAGGACGTGGCGGCCCTCGCCGAGCAGTTCGGTCAGCGCCGCGTCGACCCGGGCGGCGGACCGGCCGTCGGGCAGTACGGCCAGGGCGCCGCGGCCAGAGGCGAGGGTGGTGGCGACGGCCACCGCCAGTTCGCGCGGCCAGTGCGGTCCGGGCAGCGCGAGCCAGACCGCGCGGGGCGTGTCGCCGCGGGCCAGCGCCTGGAGGTACGCGGGGCCCGTCGCGTACCGCTGCCAGCTCCCCGGCTCCGGCGCCGCCGGGTCCGGCAGCGGTCCCGGTGACGGGTCGCGCTCGGCGCGGGCCATCCTGGGCGGTACGGCGAGCTGGACGACGTCGGCGAGCGCTCCGGCGTACCGGTCCGCGACCTGGCGGCACAGCTTCAGCAGCGGCGGGGTCAGCACCTGCTCGGTCGACAGCACCTGCGCGAGCGGGGCGAGGGGGCCGCGGAAGTCGCTCTCGGCCCGCCGTTCGACGATGAAGCCGTCGTGCAGCGAGCCGCCTTCTCTCCTGCCCTTCACCACGCGCGCCCCGAAGCGGACCCTGACCCGTACGCCGGGTCTGGCCTCCTCGTCCATGGCCGCCGGCACCGCGTAGTCGAAGAACTGGTCCAGGTGCAGCAGCCCCTTGTCGACCAGCACCCGTGCCACCGGCAGCCCTTCGGCGAGGGCCGCCCCGCGCCATGTCCGCGGCTTGGCCTTGGGCTCCTTCGCCTTCTTGACGGTCTCCCGAATGAGCGCGAGCTGCTCCCCTGCGGGGGGCTCGGCGTCCTGACCGTTCTCGCTGCTCACCTTGCGATTCTTACAGACCCCTCGGACACACTCGCGCCGCCGCGAGACGGCGCCCCCATACCGGGGCGGGGGCGCCGTACGGACTTAGAGCCCGGCGGCCGAGCGCAGGGCGTCGACGCGGTCCGTCCGCTCCCAGGTGAAGTCCTCCAGCTCGCGGCCGAAGTGGCCGTAGGCGGCGGTCTGGGCGTAGATCGGGCGGAGCAGGTCGAGGTCGCGGATGATCGCGGCGGGCCGCAGGTCGAAGACCTGGCTGATGGCCTGCTCGATCTTCTCGACGTCGACGCTCGCGGTGCCGAAGGTCTCGACGAAGAGACCGACGGGCTCGGCCTTGCCGATGGCGTAGGCGACCTGGACCTCGCAGCGCGCGGCGAGCCCGGCGGCGACGACGTTCTTGGCGACCCAGCGCATGGCGTAAGCGGCGGAGCGGTCGACCTTGGACGGGTCCTTGCCCGAGAAGGCGCCGCCGCCGTGGCGGGCCATGCCGCCGTAGGTGTCGATGATGATCTTGCGGCCGGTGAGCCCGGCGTCACCCATGGGGCCGCCGATCTCGAAGCGGCCGGTGGGGTTGACCAGCAGCTTGTAGCCGTCGGTGTCGAGCTTGATGCCGTCGTCGAGCAGGGCCTTCAGCTCGACCTCGACGACGAATTCCCGGATGTCGGGCGCGAGCAGCGACTCCAGGTCGATGTCGGAGGCGTGCTGCGAGGAGACCACGACGGTGTCGAGGCGGACGGCCTTGTCGCCGTCGTACTCGATGGTGACCTGGGTCTTGCCGTCCGGGCGCAGGTACGGGATCTGGCCGTTCTTGCGGACCTCGGTCAGCCGCCTGGACAGGCGGTGGGCGAGCGTGATCGGCAGCGGCATCAGCTCGGGCGTCTCGTCGGACGCGTAGCCGAACATCAGGCCCTGGTCGCCCGCACCCTGCTTGTTCAGGTCGTCGTCGGTCGCGGCGGAACCCGCGACGCGCTTCTCGTACGCGGTGTCGACACCCTGTGCGATGTCAGGGGACTGCGCGCCGATGGACACCGAGACGCCGCAGGAGGCGCCGTCGAAGCCCTTCTTGGAGGAGTCGTAGCCGATCTCCAGGATCTTGTTGCGCACCAGGGTGGCGATATCGGCGTAGGCGGTGGTCGTGACCTCGCCCGCGATATGCACCTGACCGGTGGTGATCAGCGTCTCGACGGCGACCCGGGAGTGCGGGTCGGCCTTGAGGAGGGCGTCGAGGATGGTGTCGCTGATCTGGTCAGCGATCTTGTCTGGGTGTCCCTCGGTGACGGACTCCGAGGTGAACAGGCGGCGGGACACATCGCTCCCTGGGGTTGCAGCGGCTGCTGGCTGAATCTGGGCGGAGTGCGCAGGGCTGCGCCCGGCACTCCACTGCAAGCTTATAGTCCGCCGCCGCGGACGTGACACGGCATCTCGGCCTTTGGATTCGTGGCGGAACGCGTCATCACGCGTCCACCCGAGTGTCGCTTTCCGGCAATCTCGCGCCGACAAGATCCCACACCCGGTCCGCGAGATCCTCCTTGGGCCCGTACGGTACGGGGGTCTCGCTGCCGTCGGCGCCCAGTACCACAGCCTCGTTCTCCTCGGTGCCGAACGCCTTGCCGTCACCCACTTCGTTGACGACGAGCAGATCACAACCCTTTCGGGTGAGCTTGGCGCGTCCGTTGACGAGGACGTCGTCGGTCTCGGCGGCGAAGCCGACGACGAGCTGTCCCGGCCGGGCGCGGTGCGCGGAGATCTCGGCGAGGATGTCGGCGTTGCGGACCAGGGTGATCGGCGCGGGCTCCTGGTCGTCCTTCTTCTTGATCTTGCCCGCCGCGTACCGCGCGGGGCGGAAGTCCGCGACGGCGGCGGCCATCACCACCACGTCGGCGTCGGCGGCGGCCTTGAGCACCGCTTCCCTGAGCTGTTCCGCGGTGCCGACGGTGACGACGTCGGCGCCGGCCGGGTCGGGGAGCCCGGTGTTGGCCGCGAGGAGGGTGACCCGGGCGCCGCGCGCCACGGCGGTACGGGCCAGCGCGTAGCCCTGCTTGCCGGAGGAGCGGTTGCCGAGGTAGCGGACCGGGTCGAGGGGTTCGCGGGTACCGCCCGCGCTGATCACCACATGGCGTCCGGCCAGGTCCGGCTCGGCGGGTCCCCGGCGCAGCACGCGGCGGCAGACCTCGTAGATCTCGGCGGGGTCGGGCAGCCGTCCCTTGCCGGTGTCGACGCCGGTCAGCCTGCCGACGGCGGGTTCGATGACGACGCAGCCCCGGCGCCGCAGGGTGGTGACGTTCTCCCGGGTGGCCGGGTGCTCCCACATCTCGGTGTGCATCGCGGGGGCGAAGACCACCGGGCAGCGGGCGGTCAGCAGGGTGTTGGTGAGCAGGTCGTCGGCGAGGCCGTGGGCGGCCTTGGCGAGCAGGTCGGCGGTGGCGGGGGCGACCACGACGAGGTCGGCGTGCTGGCCGATCCGTACGTGCGGGACCTCGTGGACGTCGTCCCAGACGCGGGTGGAGACCGGGTTGCCGGACAGCGCCGACCAGGTGGCCCCGCCGACGAAGTGCAGCGCGGACTCGGTGGGCACCACCCGCACGCCGTGCCCCGACTCGGTGAGCCGCCGCAGCAGCTCGCACGCCTTGTAGGCGGCGATGCCGCCGCTCACACCCAGCACGACCTGTGGTTTCGCCATCGTGTCTCCCGACCCGAGATCCGTCGTCCGAACCGTCCTGCGACCTGTCCCGCGACCCGTTCCGCGCGGGTCACGTGACACGTCCCATGACACACCACGGGCCCGGCGGTCGCTCCGCCGGGCCCGTGCTGAAACGCGTGTGGATGTGTGCTGGCGTCAGTGCGCGGGTGCCTCGACCGCTTCGGAGGTCAGCAGACCCGCGTTGATCTCGCGCAGCGCGATGGAGAGCGGCTTCTCGTGCACGTGGGTGTCCACGAGCGGGCCGACGTACTCCAGCAGGCCCTCACCGAGCTGGGAGTAGTACGCGTTGATCTGGCGCGCCCGCTTGGCGGCGTAGATCACCAGGCTGTACTTCGAATCGGTGGCTTCGAGCAGCTCGTCAATCGGAGGATTGATGATGCCCTCGGGCGTGGTGATGGAAGAGGACACGCTCTACCTACCCCTACTACTGATGGAAAACGGAAAAGACTGAGTCAGCTCAGTCAATCTGCATCAAGGCTAGCAGCTCACGCGCTACAGCCTCGACCGAGGTGTTGACAAGGGTCACGTCGAACTCGGCCTCGGCGGCCAGTTCGACCTTGGCCGCGCTCAGCCGTTCCTCGATCACCTCGGGCGATTCGGTGCCGCGCCCGGTGAGGCGGCGGACCAGTTCCTCCCAGCTCGGCGGCGCGAGGAAGACCAGGCGCGCCTCGGGCATCGACTCGCGGACCAGCCGGGCGCCCTGGAGGTCGATCTCCAGCAGCACGGGCTCGCCCGCGCCGAGCTTGTCGAGCACGGCCGCGCGGGGCGTGCCGTAGCGGTTCCCGGCGAATTCGGCCCACTCCAGCAGTTCGCCGTTGGCGACGAGCTTGTCGAACTCGTCGTCGTCCACGAAGTAGTACTGGACACCGTGCTGCTCGCCGGGGCGCGGCTTGCGCGTGGTGGCGGAGACCGACAGCCAGACGTCGGGGTGCACCGTGCGCAGGTGGGCGACGACCGTGCTCTTGCCGACCCCTGAGGGGCCGGAGAGCACGGTCAGTCGCGGGTGTCTGTCCGGGGGGGCCGGAGTGGCCCCCTGCGAAGCGAGGGGGCGGGCCGCCCCCCGGGAGACTGTAGAACTCATGGAGCGATTATCCCTGGTTCCCGGAGGTGCTGGTGCCGCGGCGGGGCAAAGCTTGCCGGGGGCACGAGGACCGTCAGGCGGAGGCGCCGCCGAACTCGCGCTCCAGGGACGCGATCTGGTTCGAGCCCAGACCACGGACGCGACGGCTCTCGGAGATCCCGAGCCGCTCCATGATCTGCTTGGCGCGCACCTTGCCGACGCCGGGCAGGGACTCCAGGAGAGCGGAGACCTTCATCTTGCCGATGACGTCGTTCTCCTGGCCCTGCTTGATGACCTCGTGCAGAGAGGCGCCGGAGTGCTTGAGCCGGTTCTTGACCTCGGCGCGCTCCCGGCGAGCCGCGGCGGCCTTTTCGAGCGCGGCAGCGCGCTGTTCAGGGGTAAGGGGCGGAAGAGCCACGCCTACGTCACCTCGGATGTAGAGCAATCGGATATGGACCGTGTGGTGGAGCACACTCCCCCCGCGTTTACGGGGCGAGAAGCGACGCGAGTGAACGTCGCCGCTCCTGTCGGAGACTAGCGGTCCGAACGGCTCAAGTCAGCGAGAACAGACGAAAAGTCCTGGTCAGACTCGATCCAGCGGGATATTTGGGGCAAAGCGGAACAGGTTTCTGCGTCAATTCGTTCGGTGGTTGAATCTGAACCTTCTTTTTGACGTTTAAACAGCGCGCGACCGGCCCCATCAGGGGCGCGACCGGGGCAACGTTTTGGGGTCCGTCCGGGCCCCGGAGGACCCGGACTCCCCTACCGCGCACCGTCGTTGGGCCGCCTACCCCCGACCGGTACGGCTACCCGCCCGAGACCGCCGCGCGCACCTCGTCGGTGAAGCGCGCCGCCGCCTCGCGCAGTCCCGCCGCGTCGGGTCCGTGCCGCAGCACGTCCCGGCTGACGCTGGGCACCACATTGGCCACCGCGGAGCCGAACAGCGCCGGCAGTCCCGCGGGCGTGGCGCCCTGCGCCCCGATGCCGGGCGCCAGCAGCGGCCCGTTGATGTCGAGGTCCGCGCCCGCCTCCGACAGCGTTGCGCCGACCACCGCGCCGACCGAACCCAGCGGCGTCACACCCGCGTTCTCGGCCGCCATGTGGTCGAGCATCACCTGCGCGACGGACGCGCCGCCCGCCGCCGTCGCCCGCTGCACCTCCGCGCCCTCCGGGTTGGAGGTCAGGGCGAGGACGAAGACCCCGGACCCCGAGATCCGCGCCGCGTCCAGCGCGGGCCGCAGCGACTCGAAGCCGAGATAGGGGCTGACCGTGACCGCGTCGGAGAACAGCGGCGAGTCCTTGTCCAGATACGTGGCGGCGTACGCGGCCATCGTCGAGCCGATGTCGCCGCGCTTGGCGTCCATCAGCACCAGGACGCCCGCGGCCCGCGCCTCGGCGACCGCCCGCTCCAGTACGGCGATACCGCGCGAGCCGAAGCGCTCGAAGAACGCCGACTGCGGTTTGAGGACCGCCGTACGGTCGGCCAGCGCCTCGACCACGGTCATCGTGAAGCGTTCGAGACCGGCCACGTCGTCGTTGAGACCCCAGGCGGTGAGCAGCGCGGCGTGCGGGTCGATGCCGACGCAGAGCTGTCCGCGGGTGTCCATGGCACGGCGCAGCCGCGCGCCGAAGGGTTCGAGTTCCACCTGCGGCGGGGTCGGGGTCATACCGGCACCTTCCGTGTGTCGGCGCCGACGGCGTCGGCGAGCGTGGCGTACGGGCTGGTGGCCAGGCGGGCGGCCAGGCCCTTGTGGACCGCGCGCATCCAGAAGGGGCCCTGGTAGATGAAGGCGCTGTAGCCCTGCACCAGGGTGGCGCCCGCGAGAATCCGCTGCCAGGCGTCCTCCGCGTCGCGGATGCCGCCGACGCCGACCAGCGTGATCCGGTCGCCGACCCGCGCGTACAGCCTGCGCAGCACTTCCAGGGAGCGGTCGCCCAGCGGCGCGCCGGACAGCCCGCCGGTCTCCGCGGTCAGCCGGGGGTCGGACGCCAGGCCGAGGCCGTCCCTGGCGATGGTGGTGTTGGTGGCGATGATGCCGTCGAGGCCCAGTTCCACGGCGAGGTCGGCGACGGCGTCCACGTCCTCGTCCGCCAGGTCGGGCGCGATCTTGACCAGCAGCGGCACGTGGCGGTCGGTCACCGTACGGTCGGCGGCCTCGCGTACCGCCGTCAGCAGCGGGCGCAGGGCGGCGGTCGCCTGGAGATTGCGCAGTCCCGGCGTGTTCGGCGAGGACACGTTGACCACCAGGTAGTCGGCGTGCGCGGCCAGCCGCTCGGTGGACGTCACGTAGTCGCCCGCCGCCGCCTCCTCCGGGACCGTCTTGGTCTTGCCGATGTTGACGCCGACGGTGGTACGGAAGACCGGTCGCCGGGCGGCGAGCCGGTCCGCGACGGCGGCGGACCCGTCGTTGTTGAAGCCCATCCGGTTGATCAGCGCGCTGTCGGCGACCAGCCGGAACAGCCGGGGCCGCGGATTGCCGGACTGGCCCTGCGCGGTGACCGTGCCGATCTCGACGTGGTCGAAGCCGAGCATGGCCATCGCGTCGATGGCGACCGCGTTCTTGTCGAACCCGGCCGCCAGCCCGAACGGGCCGTGCATCCGCAGGCCCAGGGCCTCGGTACGCAGCGACGCGTAGCGCGGCGCGAGCGCCGCCGCGACGAAGGTGCGCAGGACGGGGATCCGCGCCACCAGCCGGATCCACCGGAAGGCCAGGTGATGGGCGCTCTCGGCGTCCATGCGCCGGAAGAAGAGCCGGAAGAAGAGGTGGTACATCGTGTAGCGGTCATCTCCTCGGAGGGGGATGCGCCCCGGAAGGGGCGCGGGGAACTGCGCGCACAGCGGGCGCCGGGCCGCAGCTCACCCCTCGCGCGCCGCGATCAGATGCCGCGCGTGCTCCTGCAAGGAGCGCACCCCGATGTCGCCGCGCGTCAAGGCGTCGATGCCCTGGACGGCCGCGGCGAGCGCCTGGACCGTGGTCAGGCAGGGGATGCCGCGGGCGACGGCGGCGGTGCGGATGTCGTAGCCGTCGAGGCGTCCGCCGGTGCCGAAGGGGGTGTTGACGATGAGGTCGACCTCGCCCTCGTGGATGAGGGTGACCACGGTCGGCTCGCCCTCGGGTCCCACGCCCTCGCTCTGCTTGCGCACGACCCGCGCCTCGATGCCGTTGCGCCGCAGGACTTCCGCGGTGCCCGAGGTGGCCAGCAGTTCGAAGCCGTGCTCGATCAGCGCGCGGGCCGGGAAGATCAGCGCGCGCTTGTCGCGGTTGGCGACCGAGATGAAGGCGCGGCCCTTGGTGGGCAGCGCGCCGTACGCCCCGGCCTGCGACTTGGCGTACGCGGTGCCGAAGACCGCGTCGATGCCCATGACCTCGCCGGTGGAGCGCATCTCCGGGCCGAGGATGGTGTCGACGCCCCGGCCCTGCATGTCGCGGAACCGCGACCAGGGCAGCACCGCCTCCTTGACGGAGATCGGCGCGTCCAGCGGCAGGGTGCCGCCGTCGCCCGTCGTCGGCAGCAGGCCCTCGGCGCGCAGTTCCGCGACGGTGGCGCCGAGCGAGATCCGCGCGGCGGCCTTGGCCAGCGGCACCGCGGTCGCCTTGGAGGTGAAGGGGACGGTACGGGAGGCGCGCGGGTTGGCCTCCAGTACGTAGAGGATGTCCCCGGCGAGCGCGAACTGGATGTTGATCAGGCCGCGTACGCCGACTCCGGCGGCGATGGCCTCGGTGGAGGCGCGCAGCCGCTTGATGTCGTGGCCGCCGAGCGTGATCGGCGGCAGGGCGCACGCGGAGTCGCCGGAGTGGATGCCGGCTTCCTCGATGTGCTCCATGACGCCGCCGAGGTACAGCTCGTGGCCGTCGTAGAGCGCGTCCACGTCGATCTCGATGGCGTCGTCGAGGAAGCGGTCGACGAGCACGGGGCGGTCGGGGCTGATCTCGGTGGACTCGGCGATGTAGGAGGCGAGCCGGGTCTCGTCGTAGACGATCTCCATGCCGCGCCCGCCGAGCACGTACGAGGGGCGGACGAGCACCGGGTAGCCGATCTCGTCGGCGATGGCCTTGGCGCCGTCGAAGGTGACGGCGGTGCCGTGCTTGGGCGCGGGCAGTCCGGCGTCGGCCAGTACGCGGCCGAAGGCGCCGCGGTCCTCGGCGAGGTGGATCGCCTCGGGCGAGGTGCCGACGACCGGCACCCCGTTGTCCTTGAGGGCCTGCGCCAGGCCGAGCGGGGTCTGGCCGCCGAGCTGCACGATGACACCGGCGACCGGGCCCGCGAGCGTCTCGGCGTGCACGATCTCCAGGACGTCCTCCAGGGTGAGCGGCTCGAAGTAGAGCCGGTCGGAGGTGTCGTAGTCGGTGGAGACGGTCTCCGGGTTGCAGTTGACCATCACGGTCTCGTACCCGGCGTCGTGCAGCGCGAAGGAGGCGTGGACGCAGGAGTAGTCGAACTCGATGCCCTGGCCGATCCGGTTGGGCCCGGAGCCGAGGATGATCACGGCGGCCTTCTCGCGCGGCGCGACCTCGCTCTCCTCGTCGTAGGACGAGTAGAAGTACGGGGTGTCGGCGGCGAATTCGGCGGCGCAGGTGTCGACGGTCTTGTAGACCGGGCGGATGCCGAGCGCGTGCCTGACCTCGCGGACGACGTCCTCGCGCAGGGAGCGGATGCCGGCGATCTGGGCGTCGGAGAAGCCGTGCCGCTTGGCGTCGGCGAGCAGTTCGGGGTCGAGGCGGTCGGCCGCGGCCAGTTCGACGGCGTACTCGTGGATCAGGAAGAGCTGGTCCACGAACCAGGGGTCGATCTTCGTGGCGTCGAAGACCTCTTCCTGGGTGGCCCCGGCGCGGATCGCGGTCATGACGGTGTTGATCCGGCCGTCGGTGGGGACGGCGGCGGTGGCCAGCAGCGCTTCCTTGTCCGCGGCGGAGACCGGGGTCACGAAGTCGAACTGCGAGCCCTTCTTCTCCAGCGAGCGCAGCGCCTTGTTGAGCGCCTCGGTGAAGTTGCGGCCGATGGCCATGGCCTCGCCGACCGACTTCATGGTGGTGGTGAGGGTGGCGTCGGCGGCCGGGAACTTCTCGAAGGCGAAGCGCGGCACCTTGACGACGACGTAGTCCAGCGTCGGTTCGAAGGACGCGGGGGTCTTCTCGGTGATGTCGTTGGGGATCTCGTCGAGCGTGTAGCCGACGGCCAGGCGGGCGGCGATCTTCGCGATCGGGAAGCCGGTGGCCTTGGAGGCGAGCGCGGAGGAGCGGGAGACGCGCGGGTTCATCTCGATGACGATGACCCGGCCGTCCTCGGGGTTGACCGCGAACTGGATGTTGCAGCCGCCGGTGTCGACGCCGACCTCGCGGATGACGGCGATGCCGATGTCCCGCAGGATCTGGTACTCGCGGTCGGTGAGGGTCATCGCGGGCGCGACGGTGATGGAGTCGCCGGTGTGCACGCCCATCGGGTCGAAGTTCTCGATGGAGCAGACGACCACGACGTTGTCGTGCTTGTCGCGCATCAGCTCCAGCTCGTACTCCTTCCAGCCGAGGATGGACTCCTCCAGGAGCACCTCGGTGGTCGGCGAGAGGGTCAGGCCCTGCCCGGCGATGCGGCGCAGTTCGTCCTCGTCGTGCGCGAAGCCGGAGCCCGCGCCGCCCATGGTGAAGGAGGGGCGGACGACGACGGGGTAGCCGCCGAGGGTGTCGACGCCGGCGAGCACGTCGTCCATGGTGTGGCAGATCACCGAGCGGGCGGAGTCGCCGTAGCCGATCTTCGCCTTGACGGCCTCGACGACGCCCTTGAACAGGTCGCGGTCCTCGCCCTTGTTGATCGCCTCGACGTTGGCGCCGATCAGCTCGACGCCGTACTTGGTGAGGACGCCGTTGTCGTGCAGCGAGATCGCGGTGTTGAGCGCGGTCTGGCCGCCGAGGGTGGGCAGCAGCGCGTCGGGGCGCTCCTTGGCGATGATCTTCTCGACGAATTCCGGGGTGATCGGCTCGACGTACGTGGCGTCGGCGATCTCCGGGTCGGTCATGATCGTGGCGGGGTTGGAGTTGACGAGGATGACCCGCAGGCCCTCGGACTTGAGGACCCGGCACGCCTGGGTGCCTGAGTAGTCGAACTCGGCGGCCTGGCCGATGACGATCGGGCCGGAGCCGATGACCAGGACGGACTGGATATCGGTGCGCTTAGGCACGCTGGCCCTCCATCAGGGAAACGAAGCGGTCGAACAGGTAGGCGGCGTCGTGCGGTCCCGCCGCCGCCTCCGGGTGGTACTGGACGCTGAAGGCGGGCCGGTCGAGCAGCCGCAGACCCTCCACCACGTCGTCGTTGAGGCAGACGTGGCTGACCTCGGCGCGGCCGTACGGGGTGTCGCTGACCCGGTCGCGCGGCGCGTCCACGGCGAAGCCGTGGTTGTGCGCGGTGACCTCGACCTTGCCGGTGCCGCGGTCCTGCACCGGCTGGTTGATGCCGCGGTGGCCGTACTTGAGCTTGTACGTGCCGAAGCCGAGCGCCCGGCCGAGGAGCTGGTTGCCGAAGCAGATGCCGAACAGCGGGGTCCCGCGCTCCAGGACGGCCTGGATGACGGTGAGGTCGGCGGTGGCCGGGTCGCCGGGGCCGTTGGACAGGAAGACGCCGTCGGGCGCGACCGCGTAGACGTCCTCGACGCTCGCGTTCGCGGGCAGGACGTGCACCTCGATGCCGCGCTCGGCCATCCGGTGCGGGGTCATGCCCTTGATGCCGAGGTCGAGGGCGGCGACGGTGAAGCGCTTCTCCCCGATCGCCGGGACGACGTAGGTCTGCCGGGTGGCGACCTCGGCGGACAGGTCGGCGCCGGTCATCTCGGGGGCCTGCCGGACCCTGGCGAGCAGCGTGCCGTCGTCGGCCAGTGCCTCGCCGGAGAAGATGCCGACCCGCATGGCGCCGCGTTCGCGCAGGTGGCGGGTGAGGGCGCGGGTGTCGATGCCGCTGATGCCGACGACGCCCTGGGTGGTCAGCTCCTCGTCGAGCGAGCGCCGCGAGCGCCAGTTGGACGGGGTGCGGGCGGGGTCGCGTACGACGTAGCCGGACACCCAGATGCGGGACGACTCGGCGTCCTCGTCGTTGACGCCGGTGTTGCCGACGTGCGGGGCGGTCATGACGACGACCTGGCGGTGGTACGAGGGGTCGGTGAGCGTTTCCTGGTAGCCGGTCATACCGGTGGAGAAGACGGCCTCGCCGAAGGTCTCCCCCACCGCCCCGTAGGCACGGCCGCGGAAGGTGCGGCCGTCCTCCAGGACGAGTACGGCGGGTGCGGTGGCCGCCCGGACGGAGGTCGTCATTGTGCGCCTTCCTTCTTTGCCTGTTGTTCGGCCGGGCCGACGCCCGGTGTGTGGTCCGCGAAGGCGACTTGCGCCGCCCGTCGGCCGGGGGCGTCCTCGCCGCCGCTGACGCGGTTGATCTCCGCGACCCAGACCGGGTGCTGCGCGGCCTGGTCGGCGCGGAAGCCGGAGTCGATGAGGGTGCCGCCGTGCTCCCAGGTGACGACCAGCAGGCCGCCCTCGGTGAGAACCTTGCCCGCGATGCCCTTGTCGAGGCGGGCGCCGCGCAGGGCGGCGGCCGGGACGAAGAAGCCGGGGGCGCCGACGCGGTCGGCGTCCAGGCCCTCCTCGGTGAGGGTGAGCGTCACCTTGCTGCGTACGCCGAGGCCGTGGGCGACGATCCGGTCCAGCCACTGCCCCGCGGTGGTGCTGCCGTGGTAGCGGCCGTCGAATTCCAGGAGCGGTTCGCCGGTCTCCTCGGGGGCCTGCGGGAGTGCGGGCAGGCCGCCCTGGAGGGTGCGGCGCCACTGCCAGCCCTGGCGCATCAGCCAGTACAGCAGGCCGACGAACAGGGCGAGGCCGACGATCCAGCCGATCCGGTCGGTCCAGTCGGTGACCTTCGCCGAGTGCTTGTCCGCGGCCCGCGCCGTACCGGCCGCCAGCAGTGTCAGAGGTGTCACGTGAGCTTCCCGTCCATGACCGTCGCCTGGCCCCGCAGGAAGGTGGCGTGCACCCGGCCCGGCAGTTCGCGTCCCTCGTAGGGGGTGTTGCGGCTGCGGGAGGCGAAGCCCGCGGGATTGACCACCCCACGGTATGCGGGATCGACCAGGACGAGGTTGGCGGGCTCGCCCTCGGCGAGCGGCCGTCCGTGGCCCGCGAGCCGTCCGATGACGGCGGGCCTGGCCGACATGCGGTCGGCGACGCCCGCCCAGTCCAGCAGTCCGGTGTCGACCATGGTGTGCTGCACGACGGACAGCGCGGTCTCCAGGCCCACCATGCCCATGGCGGCGGCGGCCCACTCGCAGTCCTTGTCCTCGTGCGGGTGCGGTGCGTGGTCGGTGGCCACACAGTCGATGGTGCCGTCGGCCAGGGCCTCGCGCAGCGCGAGCACGTCCGCCTCGGTGCGCAGCGGCGGGTTGACCTTGTAGACCGGGTTGTACGTACGCACCAGCTCGTCGGTGAGCAGCAGGTGGTGGGGGGTGACCTCGGCGGTGACGTCCCAGCCCTTGGACTTGGCCCAGCGGACGAGTTCGACGGAGCCCGCGGTGGACAGGTGGCAGATGTGCACGCGGGAGCCGACGTGCGCGGCGAGCAGGATGTCGCGGGCGATGATCGACTCCTCGGCGACGGCGGGCCAGCCGGTCAGGCCCAGTTCGCCGGAGACGGTGCCCTCGTTCATCTGGGCGCCCTCGGTGAGCCGGGGCTCCTGCGCGTGCTGGGCGACGACGCCGTCGAACGCCTTCACGTACTCCAGCGCGCGGCGCATGATCACCGCGTCGTCCACGCACTTGCCGTCGTCGGAGAAGACCCGTACCCGGGCGGCCGAGTCGGCCATGGCGCCCAGTTCGGCGAGCTGCTTGCCCTCCAGGCCGACGGTGACGGCGCCGACCGGCTGCACGTCGCAGTAGCCGGACTCCTTGCCGAGCCGCCAGACCTGCTCGACGACGCCCGCGGTGTCGGCGACGGGGAAGGTGTTGGCCATGGCGTGCACGGCGGTGTAGCCGCCGATCGCGGCGGCCCTGGTGCCGGTCAGCACGGTCTCGGAGTCCTCGCGGCCCGGCTCGCGCAGGTGGGTGTGGAGGTCGACCAGGCCGGGCAGCAGGACCATCCGGCCCTCGCCGTCGACCACGGTGGCGTCCTCGGTCCCGTCGCCGGACAGGCCCGCGCCGATCCCGGCAATGGTCTCGCCGTCGATCAGGACGTCCTGCGGCTCGCCGCCCAGTACCTTCGCGCCACGGATCAGGATCTTGCTCATGGTTACTTGCTCTCCTCGGTACGGGCGGGGCCGGTCGTCGCGGGTGCGGTCTCGGGGACGGGCGCGGTGGTGGCGATGGCCGGTTCCGAGCCGCCGAGCAGCAGGTACAGCACGGCCATCCGGGTGCTGACGCCGTTGGCGACCTGCTCCACGACGGTGCAGCGCGGCGAGTCGGCGACCTCGGCGGTGATCTCCATGCCGCGGTTCATCGGCCCCGGGTGCATGACGATGGCGTGCTCGGGCAGCACCGCCATCCGCAGTCCGTCCACGCCGTAACGCCGGGTGTACTCGCGCTCGGTGGGGAAGAAGGCGGCGTTCATCCGCTCGCTCTGCACGCGCAGCATCATCAGCGCGTCGGTCTTGGCGAGCACCGCGTCGAGGTCGTAGCTGACCTCGCACGGCCACTGCTCGACGCCGATCGGCAGCAGGGTCGGCGGGGCGACCAAGGTGACGCGCGCGCCGAGGGTGTTGAGCAGCAGCACGTTGGAGCGGGCGACCCGGCTGTGCAGGATGTCGCCGACGATGGTGACGCGGCGGCCCTCCAGGTCGCGGCCGACGCCGGACAGGTGGCGGCGCATGGTGAAGGCGTCCAGCAGTGCCTGCGTGGGGTGTTCGTGGGTGCCGTCGCCCGCGTTGACCACCGAGCCGTTGATCCAGCCGGAGGTGGCCAGGCGGTGCGGCGCGCCGGACGAGCCGTGCCGGATGACGACGGCGTCGGCGCCCATCGCCTCCAGGGTCAGCGCGGTGTCCTTGAGGGACTCGCCCTTGGAGACCGAGGAGCCCTTGGCGGAGAAGTTGATGACGTCGGCGGAGAGCCGCTTGGCGGCGGCCTCGAAGGAGATGCGGGTCCGCGTCGAGTCCTCGAAGAAGAGGTTGACGACGGTACGGCCGCGCAGGGTGGGCAGTTTCTTGATGGGCCGGTCGGCGACGCGGGCCATTTCCTCGGCGGTGTCGAGTACGAGGAGGGCGTCGTCGCGGCTGAGGTCGGCGGCCGAGATCAGGTGGCGCTTCATGCGGGTCACTCCGGGGGTGCTGGGGCGGGTCAGGGCGCGCGGAAGCACAGGACCCCGGCGGGGGTCCTGTCCTGGGTGCGCTAGTCGTCCGCCGGGAGGCCCTCGCGCGGCGCCGCGTCGTCCCGGTCCCGGCGCTCGCGCCGGTCGCGGTCCTTGTCGTCCTTCTGGCCGAGCAGGACGGTGTCGCGGCCGTCCTCCTCGGTGAGCTGGACCTTGACGGTCTCGCGCAGCGAGGTGGGCAGGTTCTTGCCGACGTAGTCGGCCCTGATCGGCAGTTCACGGTGGCCGCGGTCGACCAGGACCGCGAGCTGTACGGCGCGGGGGCGGCCGATGTCGTTGAGCGCGTCGAGGGCGGCGCGGATGGTGCGGCCGGAGAAGAGCACGTCGTCGACGAGGACGACGAGCCTGCCGTCGATCCCGGTGGCCGGGATCTCGGTGCGGGCCAGCGCGCGCGCCGGGTGCAGCCGCAGGTCGTCGCGGTACATGGTGATGTCGAGGGAGCCGACGGCCGTCGTGCGGCCGGTGATCTCGGCGAGCTTGGCCGCCAGGCGCTGCGCCAGGTAGACGCCGCGGGTCGGGATGCCGAGGAGCACCACGTCGTCCGCGCCCTTGGCGCGTTCCACGATCTCGTGGGCGATACGGGTGAGGACGCGCGCGATGTCGGGTGCTTCGAGCACCGGACGGGCGGGCGCGGGGTTCCACTCGGCGGTATCGCGGTCTTCCGGGGTACTGCGGTCTTCGACCATGGGTCGGGGACCTCCTTCCCCGCCTCACGGGACGGGCATTAAAGGACGTCAGGGGTACGCGGCAACGGTATCAGGTGGCGCAGCGCGCCCAGGTCAGCGACCGATCGGCCCTTTCCGGCTTGACGAGCACGGATTACGCTGCGTAACCTCACAGTGAGTCACCGAGTTTCCGTCCGGGGAGCCATATGTCCAGCGATTACGCCAAGCAGCTCGGAGCAAAGCTCCGGGCCATCCGCACGCAGCAGGGCCTGTCCCTGCACGGCGTCGAGGAGAAGTCCCAGGGCCGCTGGAAGGCAGTGGTCGTGGGCTCGTACGAGCGCGGCGACCGTGCCGTGACCGTGCAGCGACTCGCCGAGCTTGCGGACTTCTACGGAGTTCCGGTCCAGGAGTTGCTGCCGGGTACGACCCCCGGCGGGGCGGCCGAGCCGCCCCCGAAGCTCGTCCTCGACCTGGAGCGCCTGTCCCAGGTCCCGCCGGAGAAGGCCGGGCCTCTCCAGCGGTACGCCGCCACGATCCAGAGCCAGCGCGGCGACTACAACGGCAAGGTGCTGTCGATCCGCCAGGACGACCTCCGCACCCTGGCCGTGATCTACGACCAGTCGCCGTCCGTACTCACCGAGCAGCTCATCGGCTGGGGCGTCCTCGACGCCGACGCGCGGCGCGCGGTCCAGCACGAAGAGGGCTAGGCGCCCGGCTCGCCCGAATAGTGCAGAAACGTCCCGCCGCCCGGTGCGGACCCCTTCCCGGGGCCCGCACCGGGCGGCTCCGCGTTCCGGGGCACCGCACGTTCCGGTCGCCGCACCGGGTTTTTCCGGTGCGGCGGGGCGGGCTCGGTGGCGGGCGGCGTCAGGCCGGGGCGCTCGCGTACATCCGGGAGATGACCTCGGGCAGCAGGCGTTCGGTGAGGCGCGGGGGCAGGGCCTGGAGGACGGCGAGGACGGGGGCCATGCGGTCGGGCAGCGCGCCGCCGGGGCCGACGCCCGCGAGCTGGAGGGCGAGTGCCACCTCGTCGGGGCCGAGGGTGTCCGGGTCGAGCGCGGCGGCCAACTCCACGAGTCCGGGGTCGACGGCGGTCGGGCCGTACGCGCGGGCCCTGGTCACGGCGTCGGCCAGGTGGGCGAGGAGTTCGTCGATCCGGTCCGGGTCGGCGACGGCGGCGGTGACCGTGAGGTGCACATTGGACGGTGAGCCGCCGAAGGCGGGCTGCGGCTGGAGGTACCAGCCGAGCAGCCGCATCTCGTCCGCGACCACGAACGGGTCGAGCGCCGGGTCGGCGGAGGCGACGGCCACCAGCGACGCCTCGGGGGCGCCGAGCACCCGCAGCCCCTCGATCCTGCCGATCCCCTCGACCAGCCGTACGGTCGCCGCGTGCACGCGGTGGGACAGGTCGGTGTACCCGTCGGTGCCGACCCTGCGCAGCACCGCCCAGGCGGCGGCGAGCGGCCCGGCGGACTTGGTGCCCTGCAAGGTCGCGTTGACGACCGGGTAGCCCGGCCAGGAGGCGTGCGCGAACCAGCCGTGCCTGCGCAGTTCCGCGTCCCGGAAGAGCAGCACGGAGGCGCCCTTGGGCGTGTAGCCGTACTTGTGCAGGTCGACCGAGAGCGAGGTGACGCCGGGCACCGCGAGGTCGAAGGCGGGCGGCGGCGCGATGCCGTCGGCCAGCCGCCGGTGCGCCAGGTACCAGCCGCCGATGCAGGCGTCCACGTGGCACAGCGTGCCGCGTTCCGCCGCCGCCCGCGCCACCTCGGCGACCGGGTCGAGCACGCCGTGCGCGTAGGAGGGCGCGGAGACGACGACGAGGGCGGTACGGGGGCCGATGGCGGCTGTCATGTCCTCGGCCCGCACCCGGAAGGTCTCCGGGTCCACCGGGACGCTCACGACGGTGAGTCCGAAGAGCGCCGCGGCCTTGTGGAAGGCGGCGTGCGCGGTGACGGGGAGCACGATCTCGGGCGCGGTGACGCCGCGCGTCCTGCGGGCGTGCTCGCGGGCGGTGAGGACGGCCAGCAGGCAGCTCTCGGTGCCGCCGCTGGTGAAGGTGCCCGCCGTCCGCGGGCCGCCGCCGAGCACGGCCGCCGCCCGCCCCACGACGTCGTTCTCCAGCGCGACCACGCTGGGGAAGGCGGTCATGTCGAGGCCGTTGACGCCCGCGAAGGCGGCCTGGGCGCTCGCCGCCAGATCGTCGAGCCCGTCGAGTCCCGCGTCGTAGACGTACGCCATCGTCCGTCCGCCGTGCACGGGCAGGTCGGCGGCGCGCAGTCCGGCGAGGTGCTTCAGGATCGCGTCGTCGGTCCGGTCGTCCGTTTCGTCCATGCGCGGGAATCTAGGCCAGCGCCAGGACACACACCAGGCCCGAAGCAGAATATTGTTCAACTTCTGCTTCGGGCCCGGAAGGACGGGCCGGGCGCTCGGGCGCGGTTCCTACCGCTTGAGCGTCGGCTTCAGTTCCATCAGCCGGGCCAGCAGCCCGTTGACGAAGGCCGGTGACTCGTCGGTGGAGAACTCCTTGGCGAGCTGCACCGCCTCGTCCAGCACGACCGCGTCCGGGACGTCGTCCTCCCAGAGCAGCTCGTACGTGCCGAGCCTCAGCACATTGCGGTCCACGACCGGCATCCGGTCGAGCGACCAGCCGACGGAGTAGCTGGACAGCAGTTCGTCGATCCGCTCGGCGTGCGCCTCACAGCCCTCGACGAGCTGCATCGTGTACTCGGTGACCGGCGGCTGCCGGTCGTCGGTCCTGGCGAGCCGGATCCAGTCCGCCATGGCGGTCTTGGGGTCGACGCCCCGCTGTTCCGCCTCGAAGAGGATCTGGAAGGCCCGCTTGCGGGCCTTGTTCCGGGCAGCCACGGTTAGCTGTTCACCCGGCCGAGGTAGTCGCCCGTACGGGTGTCGACCTTGACCTTCTCACCCGTGGTGATGAAGAGCGGGACGCCGATCTCGTAACCGGTCTCCAGGCGGGCGGGCTTGGAGCCGCCGGTGGAGCGGTCGCCCTGGACGCCGGGCTCGGTGTACTCGATGACCAGCTCGACGGAGGCGGGCAGCTCGACGTAGAGCGCGGAGCCCTCGTACATCGCCACGACCGCCTCGAAGCCCTCGAGGAGGTAGTTGGCGGCGTCGCCGACCGTCTCGGGCGCGATGATGATCTGGTCGTAGGTCTCGGTGTCCATGAAGACGAAGTCGGTGCCGTCCTTGTAGGAGAACTGCATGCCGCGCTTGTCGACGTTGGCGGTCTCGACCTTCACGCCCGCGTTGAAGGTCTTGTCGACGACCTTCCCGGAGAGCACGTGCTTCAGCTTGGTGCGCACGAAGGCGGGGCCCTTGCCGGGCTTGACGTGCTGGAACTCGACTACGGTCCAGAGCTGGCCGCTGTCGAGCTTGAGCACGAGGCCGTTCTTGAGGTCGTTCGTGGTGGCCACGGTTGCGGAATCTCCTGAAAGTGCTGCTTCGGGGACCGAGGAGGGCACGCGCCCGTCACAGGGCGAGCAGTTCCTTGGTCGTGATGGTGAGTAGCTCGGGCCCGCCGTCCGCCAGTGGACGTACGACGAGTGTGTCGTCGATGCGGACACCGCCGCGGCCCGGAAGGTGGACCCCCGGTTCGACGGTGACCGGTACGCAAGCGTCCAGTTTACCCATGGCCGCAGGTGACAGCCGAGGGTCCTCGTCGATTTCCAGACCCACGCCGTGTCCCGACCACTGTGCCAGACCCTCCGCGTGGCCGGCGGCGGTGAGCGGGCTCCGGGTCGCGTGGTCGACGTCTCGGCAGGCCACACCGGGTGCGAGCGCCTCGCGGCCGGCCCGCTGGGCGGCGAACACCAGCTCGTAGAGGTCGATCTGCCAGGCTGCGGGAGCGGTGCCGATGACGAACGTACGGCCGACTTCGCAGCGGTAGCCGCGGTAGCGGGCGCCGAGCCGGACGGTCAGGAAGTCGCCCTCCTCGACGCGGCGGTCGGTCGGCACGTGCCGGGGCGCGCCGGAGTTCGGCCCGGTGCCGACGGAGGTGCGGAAGGCGGGGCCCTCGGCGCCGTGGTCGACCAGGCGGCGCTCCAGCTCCAGGGCGAGGTGCCGTTCGGTGCGGCCGACCAGGATCGACTCCAGCAGCTCGCCGAGGGCCTGGTCGGCGATCTCCGCGGCGATCCTGAGGTTGGCGATCTCGTGCTCGTCCTTGACCAGCCGGAGCTGTTCGACGGCGCCGCCGAGGTCGGACAGCGGGAGCGCGCCGACGACCGAGCTGATCGCCCGGTGCCGGGTCACCGTCAGGTGGTGCTCCTCGACGGCGAGGGAGTCGGCGCGGTGCTCGCGGGCCAGGTCGGCGGCGGCCACCGCCGCGTCGCCGTCCGGCGTCGCCAGCACCACCGCGCGCAGGTCGCCGGGCAGCGGTTCGTCGCGGTCGTCCTGCGGCGGTGTGAGGTGCACCAGCGCGTCGTCGTCCGGGCCGATCAGCAGCGCCGCGCCCTGCGGCGCGCAGCCGGTCAGGTAGCGGATGTTCGCGGGACGGGTCACCAGCGCGGCGGACGCGCCGTTCGCCGCGCACCGGTCGCGCAGCCGTGCTCTGCGTGCTGCGTGCACCTCGGACATGTGGCGAGCGTATGGGCGCGTCGGCGGCCCGGCTTCCTGAGCGCGTCCACCCGTGGCGCCGGGCCGCCGGCCGCCGCCCGCGGCCGTACCACCGAAGGCTCGCCTGCCGCGTGAGCCCGTACGCGGGCCGTTCGCCCGCCGCCGGATCGTGCGGGCGGGCTACCAGATGGGCGGGCCCTGGGCGCTGCGGGCCACGACGCGGTCGAGGGCGGCGGCGGCGGAGACCACGTCGAGCTGGGAGTTGTCGATGATGGGCAGGCCCGAGCCGTACCAGCCCGCCATACGGCCGTGGATCCGGGCGACTTCCTCGTCCGACAGGCGGCGGTTGCCGGTGCGCTCCGCGTTGCGGGTCAGGACGACGTCCAGTCCCGGGAGCAGGACGACGGGGAGCAGGCCGGGCCCGACGTGCCGCTTCCAGCCGCCGAGGCCGACGGCGGGGCGGTCGGGGAAGACGGCGTCGTCGATGATGCAGGAGACGCCGTTGGCCAGGAAATTACGGGCGGCGAAGCCGCAGGTGCGGCGGGCCAGCCGGTACTGCGCCTCGGAGTGCTCGTTCCACCCCGCCTGCGGGTCGGCGAAACCGGCCCGCACCCATTCGCGTACGTCGTCCAGGCTGATGTGCGCGGTCGGCGCGCCGCGGTGGTCGGCCCAGTGCCGCGCGATCGTCGTCTTGCCCGCCCCCGCCGCGCCGATCAGCAGCACGGCTATCGGGCCGTGCGAGGCGCCGGACAGCGAGCCGTTGCCGTGCGGCGCCGGGACCTGCACGGGCGCGGGCGACGACAACGGGAAGTGCCCCGTACTGACGCCCGTCCCCTGGGGCGGGGTGGGGCCACCGGGCTGCGGCGCCCCCACAGCGTGCTGCATCTCGCCCCACTCCATCCCGTACGGAGGACCAGCTTCTTGAACCGGCCGGTAACGAACCCGTTCGACACGGAACGGTACAGCCCCTGACGGCCGTTGTGTGAACGAGCAGCGCTCCTCCAGGGTGCCCCGCTAGGAGCCGCCGTCCTCCGCGAGGGCGCGCAGCGCCAGCCGGTACGAGCCGATGCCGAATCCGGCGACCGTACCGGAGGCGACGGCGGCCACGACGGAGTTGTGCCGGAACGCCTCGCGCGCGTACGGGTTGGAGATGTGCACCTCGATCAGCGGCGCGGTCCGCTGCGCGGCGGCGTCGCGCATCGCGTAGGAGTAGTGCGTGAAGGCGCCGGGGTTGAGGACGACGGGAATCCGGCCGTCGGCCGCCTCGTGCAGCCAGCCGATCAGCTCCGCCTCGTCGTTGGTCTCGCGGACCTCGACGTCGAAGCCCAGCTCGGCGCCGAGCTTGGTGCACTCCTCGACCAGACCGGCGTACGAGGTCGCGCCGTAGACGTCGGGCTCGCGGGAGCCGAGGCGCCCGAGGTTGGGGCCGTTGAGCACCAGGACGCGGGTGGTCACGCGGAGACCTCCCCGTAGGCGGCGAGCAGGACGGCCGGGTCGGGGCCCTCCAGCACGGTCGGCTTGGCGAGTCCGTCGAGGACGATGAAGCGCAGCATGTCGCCGCGGGACTTCTTGTCGACCTTCATGGTCTCCACCAGCTTCGGCCACTGGTCGCCGCGGTAGGTCAGCGGCAGTCCGACGGACTCCAGGACGGCGCGGTGCCGGTCGGCGGTCGCGTCGTCCAACCGCCCGGCCAGGCGGCCGAGTTCGGCGGCGAAGACCATGCCGACGGAGACGGCGGCGCCGTGCCGCCAGTTGTAGCGCTCGTTCTTCTCGATCGCGTGCGCCAGCGTGTGGCCGTAGTTGAGGATCTCGCGGAGGCCGGACTCCTTGAGGTCGGCGGAGACGACCTCGGCCTTGACCCGGATGGCGCGTTCGATCAGCTCGCCGGTGTGCGGGCCCTCCGGGCCGCGGGCGGCGGCCGGGTCGGACTCGATCAGGTCGAGGATGCCGGGGTCGGCGATGAACCCGGCCTTGATGATCTCGGCGAGGCCGCTGACGTAGTCGTTGACCGGCAGCGAGGCGAGCGCGGCGAGGTCGCAGAGGACTCCGGCGGGCGGGTGGAAGGCGCCGACAAGATTCTTGCCCTCCGCGGTGTTGATGCCGGTCTTGCCGCCGACGGCCGCGTCGACCATGCCGAGCACGGTGGTGGGCACGGCGATCCAGCGCACTCCGCGCAGCCAGGTCGCGGCCACGAAACCGGCCAGGTCGGTGGTGGCGCCGCCGCCGACGCCGACGATCACGTCGGTGCGGGTGAAGCCGGTCTGGCCGAGCGCCTTCCAGCAGTAGGCGGCGACCTCGGCGGTCTTGGCCTCCTCGGCGTTCGGGAGCTGGATGGCGATGGCCTCGAAGCCCTGCTCCGCGAGGTCCTCACGGATCGCCTCGCCGGTCCCGGCCAGCGCCTCGGGGTGCAGGACGGCCACCCGGCGCGCCTTGGGCCCGATCAGTCCCGGCAGTTCGCCGAGGAGCTGGTGACCGACCAGCACCTCGTACGCCTCGGTGCCCGCCGTGGCACCGACCTGGATACGGGTGGGGGGCGCCACCGCGTCGTTCTCGCTCATGCGTCCTTCAGTTGGAGTGCGTCGAGGACGGCCTCGGCCACGTCCTCGGGGGTGCGGTCGTCGGTGCTGACCACGGCGCGGGCGATCTCCGTGTACAGCGGGCGGCGTACGTCCATCAGCTCGCGCCACTGCTGGCGCGGGTTGACCGCGAGCAGCGGGCGCGGCGCGTCCAGGCCGACGCGGCGGACGGCCTGGTGCAGGCCGACGTCGAGGAAGACCACCGGCAGACCGGCCAGCAGGTCGCGGGTGGGGCCGTCCATGACGGCGCCGCCGCCCAGCGACAGCACTCCCTCGTGCTCGGCGACGGCGGTGCGGACCGCGGCGCGCTCCAGCTCGCGGAAGCGCGGCTCGCCGTCGTCGATGAAGATCTCGGGGATCGGCTTGCCCGCGACGGCCTCCACATCGGCGTCGGTGTCGCGGTACGTGGTGCCCAGCCGGTCGGCGAGCGCGCGGCCGACGGTGGTCTTGCCCGCTCCGGGCGGGCCGACGAGGACGATCGCCGGGCCGGTCACTTGATCGCCAGGTTGTCGAGGAAGCCGCGGACGCTGCGCCGGGTCTGTACGACCGAGTCGCCGCCGAACTTCTCGGCGACCGCGTCGGCCAGCACCAGGGCGACCATCGCCTCGGCGACGATGCCCGCCGCGGGCACCGCGCACACGTCGGAGCGCTGGTGGTGGGCCTGGGCGACCTCGCCGGTGGTGACGTCGATGGTGGCGAGCGCGCGGGGCACGGTGGCGATCGGCTTCATCGCGGCGCGGACCCGCAGCACCTCTCCGGTGCTCATGCCGCCCTCGGTGCCGCCCGACCTGCCGGAAGCGCGCCGGACGCCGTCGGGGCCCGGCACGATCTCGTCGTGCGCCTTGGAGCCGGGCACCCGGGCCAGGTCGAAGCCGTCGCCGACCTCGACGCCCTTGATCGCCTGGATGCCCATCAGCGCGGCGGCCAGCCGTGCGTCGAGCCTGCGGTCCCAGTGCACGTGCGAACCGAGGCCGACCGGCACTCCGTACGCCAGCACTTCCACGACGCCGCCGAGCGTGTCGCCGTCCTTGTGGGCCTGGTCGATCTCCGCGACCATCGCCTTGCTCGCGTCCGCGTCCAGGCAGCGCACCGGGTCCGCGTCCAGCCGCTCCTCGTCGCCGGGCACCGGCACCACGCCGTAGGGCGCCTTCGCCCCGGCCAGTTCCACCACGTGCGAGACGATCTCGATGCCCGCGGTCTCCTTCAGGTAGGACCGCGCGACCGCGCCCAGCGCCACCCGCGCCGCGGTCTCCCGCGCGCTGGCCCGCTCCAGCACCGGCCGTGCCTCGTCCAGGTCGTACTTCTGCATCCCCGCCAGGTCCGCGTGGCCGGGTCGCGGCCGGGTCAGCGGCGCGTTGCGCGCCAGGCCCGCCAGGATCTCCGGGTCCACCGGGTCGGCCGACATGACCTGTTCCCACTTGGGCCACTCGGTGTTGCCCACCATCACGGCCACCGGGCTGCCCATGGTGAGGCCGTGGCGTACGCCGCCCAGGAAGGTCACCTCGTCGCGCTCGAACTTCATCCGCGCCCCGCGCCCGTATCCCAGCCGCCGCCGCGCCAGCGCGTCCGCCACCAACTCCGTGGTGACCGGCACCCCGGACGGCAGCCCCTCCAACGTCGCGACGAGTGCGGGTCCGTGCGACTCCCCCGCGGTCAGCCAGCGCAACCTGCTCAACGGTGCTCCCTCGATGTGCGCGTCCCGGTCCGGCCGCCCCCGAGCAACGGCGTGCCGTCCTGTCCCCCGATCCTCCCACGCCGACGTGCCGTGCCCCGACACGGTCCACCGTGCGGACAGCGACCGGCCGGAACCGTCACCCCCGCGGCAGCGCGGCCTCGCCCGCCGCGCGCATGGCCGCGAGGGGGGCGGGGGCGTGGCCGGTGTACTGCTCGATCTGGAGGACGGCCTGGTGGACCAGGAGGTCGAGGCCGCCGACGACCGGGGCGTCGCGGCGGGACCAGGCGGCGGCCAGCGGGGTGGGCCAGGGGTCGTAGAGGACGTCGAAGAGGGCGCCGGGGGCGGGCGGGACGACGGCGGCGAGGTGGTCGGCGGCGCCGGCCGGGGTGGTGGCGATGACCAGCGGCTCGTCGAGGGCCTTGGCGGCGTCGGCCCAGTCGGCGACGCGCACGGCGACACCGAGGCGGTCGCCCCACTGCCGCATCTCGGCGGCGCGCGCCGGGCCGCGCACGTACGCGGTGACCTCGGCCGTGCCGAGCCGCGCGAGCGCGGCCAGCGCGGAGGAGGCGGTGGCCCCGGCGCCGAGGACCGCCGCGGACGGCGCGGAGGTGATGCCGCGCTCCCGCAGGGCGGCGAGCATGCCGGGGATATCGGTGTTGTCGCCCCTGCGGCGGCCGTCGGGGCCGAGCACGACCGTGTTGACGGCCTCCACGGACGCGGCCGTCTCGGTGATCTCGTCCAGCAGCGGGATCACGGCCCGCTTGAGCGGCATCGTCAGCGACAGACCGCGCCAGACGGCGGGGTCGAGGGCGCCGATGAAGCCGGGCAGCGCGGCCTCGTCGACCTCGAAGCGGTCGTAGCGCCACTCGTCGGCGAGGCCCATCGCCTCGAACGCGGCCCGGTGCAGCACCGGGGAGAGCGAGTGCGCGATGGGTGACCCGAGCACCGCCGCACGGCGGGTGCCCGGGTGTCCGGTCGTGTCCACGGAAGAAGTGCCCCGGTCCTACTGGCTGTTGTACTGGTCGTAGAGCTTCTGGAACTCGGCGTGCGTCGAGGTGAACTTGGTCGTCTTGCCGTCCAGCGAGATGAAGTAGTACCAGTTCCCGCTGTCGGGGTTCATCGCCGCCTTCAGCGCGTCGACGCCCGGGTTGCCGATCGGCCCCGGCGGCAGGCCCTTGTACTTGTACGTGTTGTACGGGTCGTCCAGGGACTTGATCTTGGCGAGGCTGATGTTCGTGGCGCTGGTGTTCTTGATGTAGTTGTACGTCGAGTCGAACTGGAGCAGTCCGAAGGTCTCCTTGTTGGTGGGGACCATCCGGTTGTAGACGACCTTGGCCATCTTGCGGAAGTCGTCGTCGGTCTTGCCCTCGGCCTGCACCAGGCTGGCGACGGTGAGCAGTTGCAGCGGCGAGCTGAGATTCTGCTTCTTCGCCTCGGCGACCATGTCGAACTGGGCGTACTGCTTCTTCGCCTCGCCGACCATCTCGCGCAGCAGCGCTTCGGGCTTCATGCCCTTGGCGACGCCGTAGCGGGACGGGAAGAGGAAACCTTCCAGCGGGTCCTTCACCTTGGAGCTGGTGTCCGCCCAGTCCGGCAGTCCGAGGTTCTTGGCCTGGTCGTGCGCGACCTTCTTCGTACTGCCCGCGGAGAGGCCGAGACGCTTGTCGATGGCGTCGTAGATCTGCGCGTCGCGCATGCCCTCGGCGATGATCATCGCGTTCTGGGACTTGGGGTCGAGCATCATCGTGACGGCCGAGGCCGCCGACATCTGCTTGTTGAGGACGTAGACGCCCGCCTGGATGAACTGGCCCTTGGGGTTCTTGCGGGCTGCGGCGGTGAAGGCGTCGACGCTCTTGACCACACCGTCGGACTTGAGGATGTTGCCCATGGTGGTGATCGTCGAGCCCTTGGGGATCTCGACCTGGACCTCGCCCGCGCCGTTGCCCGAGTAGTCGGGGGCCGGGCCGAAGCGGTCCTGGTAGAAGTTGTAGCCGAAGTAACCGACGCCGCCGAGGCCGCCGCCCAGGACGACCAGGACGACCAGGCACGCGCAGCCGCTGCGGCGCTTCTTGCCGCCCTTGGCGGGGGCCGACTTGCCCGCGCGCCGGCCGCCGCCGCTCGTGGTGGTGGTCGCGGGGGCGTCGTCATCGTCGTCGTCACGGCCGGAGAAGAAGGCGTGCTCGCGCGGGTCGTCGTCCTCCCCCGCGTCCCAGTCGCCGGTGTTGCCCGGAGCCGTCCGCAGCGGGCGCGCGCCCGGCTCCTGCGGGTGACCGTCCTGCGCCCCCTGGACGCCTTGCGTGCCCTGCGCCGGGCCCTGGCCCTGTGGCTGGCCCTGGCCGTGCAGCGGCGCCTGCGGCTGACCCTGCCCCGGAGCGCCCTGACTCAGACCGCCCTGTCCCGGACCGCCCGGCCCCTGCCCGGGCCCCTGGCCCTGGAACGGCGCCTGCGGCTGCTGCCGGTACTGGGGCTGCTGCGGCGGCGGGTAGCCGTTCTGCCCGTAGAAGTCGGGCTGCGGGCCGCCCGCGTACGGATCCTGCGGCTGGTGCCCGCCATACGGGTCCTGGTGGCCGTATCCGCCGACCGAGTGGGAGCCGGTGTCGTAGCCGTCGTACTGCGCCTGCGGGTACTGCTGCTGTTGAGGGTGCTGCTGGGGGTGCTGCTGGGGCTGGTACTGCCCCTGCGGGTGCTGCGGCTGCTGCTGCGGGTACCCCTGCTGCTCGTACTGCTGCGGGGTCTGGGGGTACTGCTGGCCGCCCTGCTGCTGCGGGTACTGCTGCTGGTGCTGACCGGTGGCGTAGGGGTCGTACTCCGCCTGCGGGTACTGCACCTGCTGCTGCGGCGGGTAGGGCTGCTGCGCCTGGTCGTAGCCGTCACCGAAGAGCGGGTCCTCGGGATGCCACGGTTCGGAGCCGGCGCCCCGGCCATAGTCAGTCATCGGTCCCCTTGGTACGCGGTCTGCAACCGGCTTGCCGACCCTGTGAAACGGGCGGCGCCCGAGGGGCGCCGCCGTGTCGCGCGAGACGTTACCGTATCGCGATCAGATGACCACTTCGACGCTCTCGCCCGGAGCTTTACCCGACACTCGTTCGGTCTCCAGCGCACTTTGCAAAATAATGACCGCGGCAGCCTGATCCACTACGGAGCGTCCCTTTTTCGCCTTCACTCCGGAGGCGCGGAGCCCTTGCGTGGCCGTGACCGTACTCATGCGTTCGTCCACCAGGCGCACCGGAACCGGCGAGATGACTTTCGCCACATGCTGGGCGAAGCCGCGGACCTTGGCCGCCGCCGGGCCCTCGCCCCCGTTGAGGGAGCGCGGCAGCCCGACGACGACCTCGATCGGCTCGTACTCCGCCACGATCGCGGCGAGCCGCCGCAGCGCCGCGGGCACGTCCCGGCCGGGCACCGTCTCGACCGGCGTGGCGAGGATTCCGTCGGGGTCGCACGAGGCGACCCCGATGCGGGCGTCCCCGACGTCCACCGCGATCCTCCGGCCCCTCCTCATGCCGCTTTCCCGCCCCGTGCGGCTCGGATCCGGCGAACCGTCCGTCACGCCTTCTCGCCCACCAGGCGCTGGACGGCCTCGACGGCGTCCTGGACCGCGGCCGGGTTCTGGCCGCCGCCCTGGGCCACGTCGTCCTTGCCGCCGCCTCCGCCGCCGAGGGTCTTGGCGGCGGTGCGGACCAGCTCGCCGGCCTTGATGCCGCGGTCGCGGGCGGCCTCGTTGGTGGCGATGACGGTCAGCGGGCGGCCGTTGGCGACGGTGAAGAGGGCGACGACGCCGGGGCGTCCGCCGCCGATCCGCTGGCGGACGTCGAGGACGAGCTTGCGCAGGTCGTCGGCGCCGGTGCCCTCGGGGACCGTACCGGCGACCAGGGCGACGCCCTTGATGTCGGCGGCGCTCTCGGCGAGCCCGGCGGCGGCCTGGAGGACCTTCTCCGCGCGGAAGCGCTCGATCTCCTTCTCGGCGTCCTTGAGCTTGGCGAGCATCCCGGAGATCTTGTCGGGCAGCTCCTCGGGGCGGCCCTTGACCAGTTCGGTGAGCTGGGCGACGACCGTGTGCTCGCGGGCGAGGAAGTGGTAGGCGTCCACGCCGACGAGGGCTTCGACCCGGCGCACGCCGGAGCCGATCGAGGACTCGCCGAGCAGTTTCACCAGGCCGAGCTGCGCGGTGTTGTGCACATGGGTGCCGCCGCACAGCTCCTTGGAGAAGTCGCCGATGGTGACGACCCGGACCCGCTCGCCGTACTTCTCGCCGAATTCGGCGATGGCGCCCTGCCTCTTGGCCTCGGCGATCGGCAGGACCTCGGCGGTGACGTCCAGTTCGCGGGCCAGCACCTCGTTGATCTTCTGCTCGACGTCGGTGAGGACGGTGCCGGGGACGGCGGCCGGGGAGCCGAAGTCGAAGCGGAAGCGGCCGGGGGCGTTCTCGGAACCGGCCTGGGCGGCCGTCGGGCCGAGGGCGTCGCGCAGCGCCTGGTGGGTCAGGTGGGTGGCGCTGTGGGCGCGGGCGATGGCGCGGCGGCGTACGAGGTCGATCTGGGCCAGCACCCCGGCCCCGACGGTGACCTCGCCGACCTGGACGACGCCCTTGTGCACGCTGACGCCGGGCACCGGCTGCTGGACGTCGCGGATCTCGATCACCGCGCCGTTGTCGGCGCGGATGCGGCCGGTGTCGGCGAGCTGGCCGCCGCCCTCGGCGTAGAACGGGGTGCGGTCGAGCACCACTTCGATCTCGTCGCCCTCGGTGGCGGCGGGCGACGGGACGCCGTCGACCAGCAGGCCGACGACGGTGGCCTCGTTGTGGTTCTGGGTGTAGCCGGTGAATTCGGTGCTGCCGGAGCGGTCGGCGACCTCGCGGTAGGCGGACAGGTCGGCGTGGCCGGTCTTCTTGGCGCGGGCGTCGGCCTTGGCGCGGTCCCGCTGCTCCTTCATCAGGCGGCGGAAGCCCTCCTCGTCCACCGACAGGCCCTGTTCCGAGGCCATTTCGAGGGTGAGGTCGATCGGGAAGCCCCAGGTGTCGTGGAGCAGGAACGCCTTGTCGCCGGGGAGCACGCTGCCGCCGGCCGACTTGGTCTCGGTGATGGCGGTGTCGAGGATGTTGGTGCCGCCGCTGAGGGCCTTGAGGAAGGCGGTCTCCTCGGCGATGGCGACCGTCTCGATCCGCTTGCGGTCCGAGATCAGCTCCGGGTACTGCTCGCCCATGGTCTTGATGACGACGTCGGCCAGTTCGGCGACGACCGGTCCGGTGGCGCCCATCAGCCGCATATTGCGGATGGCGCGGCGCATGATGCGGCGCAGGACGTAGCCCCGGCCCTCGTTGCCGGGGGTGACGCCGTCGCCGATCAGCATCACGGAGGTGCGGATGTGGTCGGCGACCACGCGCAGCGACACGTCGGTGTCGTGGGCCTGGCCGTAGCGCACGCCGGTCAGTTCGGTGGCGCGGTCCATGACGACGCGCAGGGTGTCGGTCTCGTACATGTTCTGCACGCCCTGCAGGATCATCGCGAGGCGTTCGAGGCCGAGGCCGGTGTCGATGTTCTTGCTGGGCAGGTCGCCGAGGATCGGGAAGCTCTCCTTGCCCTCACCGGCGCCGCGCACGTACTGCATGAAGACCAGGTTCCAGATCTCCACGTACCGCTCGTCGTTGACGGCGGGGCCGCCCTCGACGCCGAACTCGGGGCCGCGGTCGTAGTTGATCTCGGAGCAGGGGCCGCAGGGTCCGGGGACGCCCATGGACCAGAAGTTGGGGCCCATGCCGAGGCGCTGGATGCGCTCGGCGGGGACGCCGATGACGTCGCGCCAGATCTGCTCGGCCTCGTCGTCCTCCTGGTAGACGGTGATCCAGAGCCGGTCGGCCTCCAGGCCGTAGCCACCGTCCTCCAGGGAGCCGGTGAGCAGCTCCCAGGCGTACTTGATGGCGCCTTCCTTGAAGTAGTCGCCGAAGGAGAAGTTGCCGCACATCTGGAAGAACGTGCCGTGCCTGGTGGTCTTGCCGACCTCTTCGATGTCCGGGGTGCGGACGCACTTCTGCACGCTGGTGGCGCGGTCGAAGGGCGGCTTGACCTCACCGAGGAAGTACGGCTTGAACGGGACCATGCCCGCCGGGACCAGCAGAAGAGTCGGGTCGTCCGCGATGAGCGACGCCGAAGGGACAACGGTGTGCCCGCGCTCCTCGAAGAAGCGCAGCCAGCGGCGGCGGATTTCTGCCGACTCCATCAGTGTTCGTCCTTCCGGTTGTACGCAATGCTCCGGCGCGGTGCCGGGAGTTCGGACGGGATTTCGGATTGCGGGGCGCTGCCGGTGAGGCCGAGCGCGTCCTGGAGCTCGCTCTCGCGCTGCGTCATGCCCGCCCGTACGTCCTGGGCGAACACCCGCAGCCGCGCGCCGGTCTCCAGCGCGCGGTCGGCCGCGGTCGCCGCGAGGCTCTCCGGCGTGAGGCGGCGCAGCGCCCGGTTGACCTTGGTGGTGGCCCAGACGCCGGTGGCGGCGCCGGTGACGAACCAGAACATACGGCGGAACATGTGGCCTCAGTCCTTCGAGCGGTTGCGACGGCCGCCGCGCCGGGCGGCGGGGAGCACCTTGCCTGCCTTGACGGTCCTGGCACGGGAGCGGTCGGTGCCCGCCGCGCCGTTGGCCGTGCCCGCGCCCGCTCCGCCGGAGGTCCGCAGGCCGACCGCGCGCCGTACGCCGTAGCTGAAGGCGGCGACCTTCACCAGGGGTCCGCCGAAGGCCGACGCGACGGTGGAGGAGAGCGCGGAGGCGTTGGCCGTCACCTCGGCGACCTCCGCGGTGATGGTGTCGACCCGGTCGAGCTGGCTGTGGGCGGTGCGCAGCGCGTCGGAGGCGTCGCCGAGCAGCGGTACGGCCTGCTCGGTGATGCCTGCCACGAGTTCGCTGGTCCGCTTGAGCGTCTGGGCGAGCCTGACCAGCGCGACGGCCAGGAACGACACCAGGATCGCCCAGAAGACCGCCACGATGAGGCCAGCCACCTCTGCACCGGACACGTTGCTCCGCTCCCTCACCGTCGGCATCTCACGGACACTTCGCCGCGCTGTTTCGGCCGCTTCTCACGGCTGCTTCCCGCGACCGCTTCTCACGACCGCGGTCCGCGGCTGGTTTTCACCACGACATCGGCCTCCGACCCTATCGCGCCGGGCCTGCGCGTCCGTACCGCATTACGCGCGCGCCGGGGCTGTCCCACAACCGGGCAAGCGCGGGCGTTATACCACTACTCGGCGACGGGATTGTACGGTCCGCGCACAGTCAAGTACGCTCCGTACACCATGGAGACTGTGGGTAACCTCCCCGCCGAGCTGACCGGCTTCGTCGGCAGGACGTCCGAACTCGCGGCGCTCGACGCGCTGTTGTCGCCGGCGGCGGAGTCCCGGCTGAGCACCGTGACCGGGGTCGGCGGGGTGGGCAAGACGCGGCTGGCGCTGCGGGCCGCCAGGCACGCGCAGGACCGTTTCCTCGGCGGCGTCTGGCTGGTCGACCTGTCCGGGCTCGGCGACGCGTCGCTGCTGGACCACGCGGTCGCGGAGGCGCTGCGGCTGGCGGACCACACCACCCGCTCGACGCGTTCGGTGCTGACCGAGGGGCTGGCCGGCCGCGAGCTGCTGCTGGTCTTCGACGGCTACGACCGGGTGCACGCCGAAGTGGCCTCCCTCGCCGCGGAGTTGCTGCGCCGCGCGCCGGGGCTGCGGGTGCTGGCGGCCGGCCGCAGGCCGCTGGGCATCACCGGGGAGCGGCTGCTGCCGCTGGCGCCGCTGCCCGCGCCGGACGCCCGCAGCGACGCCGTGCGGCTGTTCGCCGAGCGCGCCGCGGCCGTGCTGCCGGGCTTCACCGTGACGGCGGCCAACAGCGGTCCCGTCCTGGAGCTGTGCGCCCGGCTCGACGGCCTTCCGCTCGCCCTCGAACTGGCGGCGGTCCGGCTGCGGGCGCTGTCGGTGGAGCAGGTGCTCGAACGGCTCGACGACCGCTTCCGGCTGCTGACCGGCGGCGACCCCACCGCGCCCGCCCGGCACCGCGCGCTGCGTACGGCGATCGGCTGGAGCCACGAATTGTGCACGCCGGGCCAGCGGCTGCTGTGGGCGCGGCTGTCGGTCTTCGCCGGACGGTTCGACCTGGACGCGGTGGAGTACGTGTGCGCGGGTCCCGACCTGGCCGAGGAGGACATCGTGGAGACGGTGTCCGCGCTGGTCGACCAGTCGGTGCTCAGCCGCGAGGAGGGCGCCGACGGCCTGGTGCGCTACCGGATGCTGGACACGGTCCGCGAGTACGGCGCGGGCTGGCTGGCCGCGCTCGGCGACGACGTACGGATGCGGCGGCGGCACCGCGACTGGTACCTGGGTCTGGCCACCTGGTGCGAGCTGGACTGGTTCAGCCCCCGGCAGTCGGAGGTGGCCGCGCGGGTCGAGGCCGAACTGCCCAATCTCCGGCTGGCGTTGGAGTTCAGTCTGGACGGCGCCGCGGACCGGCCGCCGGAGGACCCGGCCGTCGGCCAGTACCTGGCGGGCACCTTGTGGTTCTGCTGGGTCGGCTGCGGGCGGCTCGCGGAGGGCAGGCACTGGCTGGAGCGGGCCCTCGACCTCGCCGCGGGGCGCTCGGAGGCGCGCGCCAAGGCGATGTGGGTGTACGGCTATGTGACGCTGCTCCAGGGCGACTCGGTCACCGCGCTCGACGTGCTCCAGCAGTGCCGCAGCGAGGCCGAGGCGGCCGACAACGGCACGGCGATGGCGTACGCGGTCCACCGGCTGGGCTGCCTCGCGCTGGTCTCCGACGACATGCCGCGGGCCGAGCGGTTCATCGGGGACGCGCTGCTGCGCTACCGCCGGATCGGCGAACTCAACAGCAACGTCCTCATGGCGCAGGTCGAGTTGGCGATGGCGGTGGCCTTCCAGGGCGACCTGGACCAGGCGGTGACCCTCGCCGCGGAGGCCCGCGACATCTGCCACGACCACGGGGAGCGCTGGACGCTGGCCTACGCGCTCTACGTCCTCGGTTACGCCGCCTGGCTCGGCGGCGACCGCGCGGAGGCGCGGCGGCTGGCCGAGGAGGCGCTGGCCATCGACCACGCCTTCCGCGACCTGGTCGGCGCGGTGCTCGCCCTGGAGCTGCTGGCCCTCATCACCGAGGACGAGGGCGCCCCGCACGAGGCCGCGGTCCTCCAGGGCGCCGCGGGGCGCCTGTGGGCCTCGGTCGGCCTGCGCCTGTTCGGCTCCCGCTTCTTCAACGCCCCGCACGTGCTGTGCGAGGCGCGCGTGCGGGCGGCGCTGGGTGACGACGCCTACGCCGCCGCCCTGAGCGAAGGCGAGCGGTTCGGGCTGGACGCGGCGGTCCACCGCGCCCTCCACCGCCCGTCGCCCGCCGCCGCCACCCGCGAGCGTCCCGCCCGGAAGGCCCCCGCCAGGAGCGCGGCCCCCGCGGAGGTGGTCGCGCCCGAGTGAGGGGGACGCGGGTACTTCCCAGCGGCGGCTGAGGGACGCGCTACACGACCGACCACGACGGCGGCGTCACCGCCGGCCCCGGGGGCCGCTTGCCACCGGCCGGTTGACCGCGCCCCGGGGGGGCGACCGCCTCCCGTACGGAGCGCGGTGCCCCACCTCGGCGACCTCCCCGGAGGGGGTCAGCGGGCGTAGTACTCGACGACGAGCTGCTCGTCGCAGATGACGGGGATCTCGTTGCGGTTGGGGTCCCGGTCCAGGCGGAAGGCGAGGGCCTGGAGGTTGGTCTGGAGGTAGCGAGGGGCCTCGCCCTCACCGGCCCAGCCGCCTTCGCGGGCGACGATGAACGGCGTCTTCTCGCGGGAGCGCTCGCGGACGGTCACGACGTCGTCCGGGCTGACCCGGAAGGACGGCTTGTCGACCTTGCGGCCATTGACCTCGATGTGGCCGTGCACGACCATCTGGCGGGACTGGTAGATCGTCCGGGCCAGACCGGCACGGAGCACGAGGGCGTCCAGACGCCGCTCCAGCTCGATGATCAGGGCCTCGCCGGTCCGCTTGCCGGAGACCTTCTTGGCGCGGTCGTACGCGCGCTGCATCTGCCGCTCGCTGATGTCGTACTGCGCGCGCAGCCGCTGCTTCTCCAGCAGCCGGGTCTTATAGTCGCTGTTCTGCTTGCGACCGCGACCGTGCTCACCGGGCGGGTAGGGGCGGGCCTCGAAGTACTTGACCGCCTTGGGGGTGAGCGCGATGCCCAGCGCCCGGGACTTCTTGACCTTGGGACGCGACTGATTCACGTGCGTGGAACCTCCGTGTAAATTAGGTAAGGCTTACCTTAGCTGAGGAGAACGCATGTTTCGACCCGGGAACCCCATGCCTGGCGTACCAGCACATGGTCAGCCGCGTCCCGAAGTGGAAGAAGCGCCCCGGCTGCCCTCGGCAGCCGAACGCGCGCGAACTCTCGTCGAGAATAACTCGTCCGCCGTCGTGACGATTCCCGGCCTGGCCACGGCCGGATCCGACGTCATGACCCCGGTGCGCCGCTCCGTGGGGCCCACCGGCGACGTGTTCCTGCTGTTCCCCGACGAATCCCCCGCCGTGCGCGTGGTGCGGGCCGCGGGCGGCGAGGAGATCGAGGCTGTGCTGGAGATCACGGATGTGGCGCCGGTCGCGGTGCCGCACCGGATCCGCGGCAGGGCCTGGGTCGCGGGCTGGCTGACACCCGTCCCGGGCGGCGCGATGGAGTCCGGTACGACGCTGCTCCGCCTGGAGACCGGCGAGATCTCACTGGACGACCTGTGGGGCGCCGCCCTGGTCGAGCCCGACGAGTTCGCCGACGCCGCCGCCGACCCGCTCGCCGAGTACGAGAGCGAACTGCTCCAGCACCTCGCCGCCGCCCACAGCGCCCAGGTGGGTCTGCTGTGCGCCCTCGTCGGCCGCCGCGAGGCGTCCTGCGACGACGCCTTCGCGGGCTCGCGCCCGACGCTGAGCGCCGTGCCGCTGGCGCTCGACCGCTTCGGGCTGCGCGTGCGCTTCACCGGCGACAACAGCGTCTTCGACGCCCGCTTCGACTTCCCCGAACCCGTCCGCGACCGCGACGGGCTGCGCCGCTCGATGCACGCCCTCTTCGACGCGGCCCGCGACTGCTGATCCGGGGGTGTGTCAGTCCGAGGCCGGGGCCTCGCCCGCGAGCCGGGCGCGGACCCGGTCCAGGACGTCCGCGTAACGGGCCTCCGTGCCGTGCCGGGTCGGCTCGTAGTAGCGGCGGTCGCGCAGTTCGTCCGGCGCGTACTGCTGCGCGGCGATGCCGCCGGGCACGTCGTGCGGGTAGACGTACCCCTGGGCGTGGCCGAGCTTGGCGGCGCCCTTGTAGTGGCCGTCGCGCAGGTGCGCGGGCACGGGTCCCGCCTTGCCCGCCCGTACGTCCGCCAGCGCCGCGCCGATCGCGGTGGTGGCCGCGTTGGACTTCGGCGCGAGCGCCAGCGCGATGGTGGCGTGGCTGAGGGTCAGCGCGGCCTCGGGGAAGCCGATCATGGCGACGGCCTGGGCGGCGGCGACGGCGGTGGGCAGGGCGGTGGGGTCGGCGAGGCCGATGTCCTCGCTGGCGGAGATCATCAGGCGCCGCGCGATGAAACGCGGGTCCTCGCCCGCGTCGATCATGCGGGCGAGGTAGTGCAGGGCGGCGTCCACGTCGGAGCCGCGGATGGACTTGATGAGGGCGCTGGCCACGTCGTAGTGCTGGTCGCCGTCGCGGTCGTAGCGCACGGCGGCCCGGTCGACGGACTCTTCGAGGGTGGCCAGGGTGAGCGTGTCCTCGCCCTTGTCCAGGGCGGAGCCCGCGCCCGCCTCCAGGGCGGTCAGGGCGCGCCGCGCGTCGCCGCCGGCGATCCGCAGCAGGTGCTCCTCCGCGTCGTCCGGCAGCGTCACCGCGCCGCCCAGACCGCGCTCGTCGGTCACCGCGCGGCGCAGCACACCGCGCAGGTCGTCGTCGGTGAGCGGTTCGAGGGTGAGCAGCAGGGAGCGGGACAGCAGCGGCGAGATGATCGAGAAGTACGGGTTCTCCGTGGTGGCCGCGATCAGGGTGACCCAGCGGTTCTCGACGGCGGGCAGCAGGGAGTCCTGCTGGGCCTTGCTGAAGCGGTGGATCTCGTCCAGGAACAGCACGGTCTCGCGCTGGTACCCGCCCGCCTGGCGCTTGGCGCTCTCGATGACCGCGCGGACCTCCTTGACGCCCGCGGTGATCGCCGAGAGTTCGACGAAGCGCTTGTCGGTGGCCTTGCTGACCACGTACGCCAGCGTGGTCTTCCCGGTGCCCGGCGGCCCCCACAGGATCACCGAGGACGCGCCCGCCGGTCCCCCGCCGTCGGCCACCAGGCGGCGCAGCGGGGAGCCGGGGCGCAGCAGGTGCTGCTGGCCGACGACCTCGTCGAGGGTACGGGGCCGCATCCGTACGGCGAGCGGGCTGCTGCCCGGATCCCGCTCGTGACGGTCCTCTGCGGCTGCGGTGAACAGATCTGGCTCCACTCCGGCAGCCTATGCGCTGGGTGTGACAGCCCGGTCGGCGGCGGCGGCGAGCAGGGCGTGGACCAGGCGCGGGTCGGTGCCGTTCTCGGGGTGCCACTGCACGCCGAGGGCGAAGCGCTCGCCGGGCGCCTCGACGGCCTCGACGGTGCCGTCGTCGGCGTGCGCGGCGGCGGTGAGACCGTCGCCGAGGCGGTCGACGGCCTGGTGGTGGTAGGTGGGCACGTCCTGGGGGCCCGGCAGTACGCGGGCCAGCAGGGTGCCGGGCACGGGCGTGACGCGGTGCTCGCCGAAGACGCCGGGCGCGGGGGCGTGGGCGTCGTGGCCGACGCGGTCCGGCAGGTGCTGGAGGAGCGTGCCGCCGTACAGCACGTTCATGAGCTGCATGCCGCGGCAGATCCCGAGGACGGGGACGGCCGCGTCCAGGGCGGCGCGCAGGACGGCCGACTCCCAGCCGTCGCGCTCCGGTGCGGGCGGGCCGGTGCGCGGGTGCCGTGGTGCGCCGTAGTGCTCGGGCGCGATGTCGGGGCCGCCCGCCACGATCACCGCGTCCATCCGCGCGACGGCCGCCGGTGCGCGCTCGGCCGCGTCGGGCGGCAGCAGGACGGCGACGGCGCCCGCGGCCTGCACCAGGCGCGGGTAGACGGCGGGCAGCAGGACGGCCGAGGTGTCCCACAGCCCCCAGCGCGCCCGCTCCAGATAGGTGGTGACCCCCACCAGCAGCGTCCTCGGCACCGTCCCCGTCCTCCCGCGTCGGCCAATGGTCCGGACTCGTACCTTAACCGGCGCGATCTTCCGCTCCAGCGCTAGGACAGAAAGCCCCGCAGCAGTGACGCCGTGCCCGCGAGGTGCTGCCGCATCGTCTGCCGCGCCCGCGTTTCGTCGGCGGCCAGGACGGCGGCGACCAGGGCGGCGTGCTGGCCCTGGGAGTGCTCGATGTTGCGGACCAGCATGGGGATGCCGTCCAGGAGTTGGTTGACCCGGGCGCGGACGGCGGCGTACTGGCGGGCCAGCGAGGGGGAGCCGGACAGCTCGGCTATCGCGAGGTGCAGGAGCGTGTCGGCGCGCCGGTAGTCCTCGATGGAGGCGTCCCCGGTGGCGCGCAGCCGGGCCCGCAGCAGGTCGGCGTCCGCTCCGGTGAGGCGCGCGCGGGCGCAGAGCCCGGCGGCGCCCACCTCCAGCACCTCGCGGAAGCGGAGCACGTCGTCCAGGGCCGCCGCGCCCAGGCCCGCCGCGTCCAGGGGCGGGCCGTCCGCGCCGGGCGGCCTCGGCCGGACGAAGGTGCCGCCCTGGCGACCGCGGCGGCTCTCGACCAGGCCCTGCTCGTGCAGCACGCGCAGCGCCTCGCGCAGGGTGACCCGGCTGATCGCCAGCCGCCCTGCGAGTTCCCGTTCCGGTGGCAGCCGTCCGCCCGCGGGGACCAGGCCGAGCCGGACCACTTGGAGCAGCCGTTCCACGGCCTCCTCGAAGCCGTTGCCGCCGCGCACCGGGCGCAGCACCGTGTCGAGCGGATCGGCGGCCTGCGCCGGGGGCTCCGCCGACCGCCCGGCCGCTGACCCGGCCGCCGGCTCGGCCGTCGAATCGGCCATCGGTTCCGTCATCCGCTCCGTCATGGCGAGGCCCCCTTCCCTTCAATGGTTCACAGCCATACCTTAAGTCTTCCGACCGATCCGAGAGGTTCCGCTGTGGCAGAACACACTCCAGCCCTGTCCGTCGGCGCGCTCCGCTCGCTGGTGGCGGCGGGCGAGATCCACACCGTCGTCCTGGCCTTCACCGATATGCAGGGGCGGCTCCAGGGCAAGCGGTTCGCGGCTCCGTTCTTCCTGGAGGAGGTGCTGCCGCACGGCTCGGAGGGGTGCAATTACCTGCTCGCCGTCGACATCGACCTCAATACGGTGGACGGCTACGCGATGTCGTCCTGGGAGCGGGGCTACGGCGACTTCGCGATGCGCCCCGATCCCTCGACGCTGCGCCGCGTCCCCTGGCAGGACGGCACCGCGCTGCTGCTGGCCGATCTGACGTGGGAGGACGGCAGCCCGGTCAGTGCCTCGCCGCGGCAGATCCTGCGGCAGCAGCTCGACCGGCTCGCCGGGCACGGCCTGACCGCGCACGCGGGCACCGAGCTGGAGTTCCTGGTCTTCCGCGACACCTACGAGCGGGCATGGGACAGCGGCTACCGCGGGCTGACCCCGGCCAACCAGTACAACGCCGACTACTCGGTGCTGGCCACCGCCCGGGTCGAGCCGCTGCTGCGCCGCATCCGCAACGAGATGGCGGGCGCCGGGCTCGTCCCGGAGTCCGCGAAGGGCGAGTGCAACCTCGGCCAGCACGAGGTGGTGTTCCGTTACGACGAGGCGCTGACCACCTGCGACCAGCACAGCGTCTACAAGACCGGCGCCAAGGAGATCGCCTCGCAGGAGGGCATGGCGGTCACCTTCATGGCGAAGTTCAACGAGCGCGAGGGCAACTCCTGCCATATCCACCTGTCGCTGCGGGACGCGGACGGCGCCCCGGCGATGGCCGACCCCGAGGACCACTCCCCCACCGCGATGTCCCCGCTGATGCGGCACTTCCTGGCCGGACAGCTCGCCGCCCTGCGGGAGTTCTCGCTGTTCTTCGCGCCGAACATCAACTCCTACAAGCGGTTCCGCCCCGGCTCCTTCGCGCCCACCGCGGTCGCCTGGGGCCGGGACAACCGCACCTGCGCGCTGCGCGTGGTCGGCCACGGCCCGTCGCTGCGGCTGGAGAACCGGGTGCCGGGCGGCGACGTGAACCCGTATCTGGCGGTCGCCGCGATGGTCGCGGCCGGACTGCACGGCGTCGAGCGGGAGTTGGAGCTGCCGGAGCCGTGTACGGGCAACGCGTACACGGAGTCGTACGAGCGGGTGCCCGGCTCGCTGCGGGAGGCCGCCGAGCTGTGGTCGGGCAGCGACCTGGCCCGTGAGGTGTTCGGCCCCGAGGTCGTCGCGCACTACGCGAACATGGCGCGGATCGAGCAGCGGCAGTTCGACACCGCGGTCACGGACTGGGAGCGGTTCCGCTCCTTCGAGCGGATGTAAGGGCGGACGGGATGCAGGAGAGCCACGACGTACTCAACCCCGCCACCGAGGAGGTCGTCGCGACGGTCGCGGCGACCTCCCCGGAGGGTGTGGACGCGGCGGTCGCCGCCGCGGTGCGGGCCCAGCGGGGCTGGGCGGCGCTCGGGCCGGGTGAACGCGCCCGGCTGCTGCGGCGGTTCGCCGCCGAGGTCGACGCGCGCCTGGAGGAACTGGCCGCGCTGGAGGTGCGCGAGGCGGGCCACACCGTGGGCAACGCCCGCTGGGAGGCGGGCAACGTCCGGGACCTGCTGGAGTACGCGGCGGGCGGCGTCGAGCGCCTGAGCGGCCGTCAGATCCCGGTGGCGGGCGGCCTCGACCTGACCTTCCACGAACCGCTCGGCGTGGTCGGCGTCATCGTGCCGTGGAACTTCCCGATGCCGATCGCCGCCTGGGGCTTCGCCCCCGCGCTGGCCGCGGGCAACGCCGTCGTGCTCAAGCCCGCGGAGACCACCCCGCTGACCGCCCTGCGGCTGGCCGAACTCGCCCTGGCCGCCGGGCTGCCCGAGGGCCTGTTCCAGGTGGTGCCCGGCGCGGGTCCCGTCACCGGGACGCGGCTGGTCGACCACCCCGACGTGCGGAAGATCGTCTTCACCGGCTCCACGGCGGTCGGCAAGCGGATCATGGAGCGGTGCGCGGCCCAAGTCAAGCGGCTCACACTGGAGTTGGGCGGCAAGAGCCCCAACGTCGTCTTCGCGGACGCCGATCTGGAGCGCGCCGCGGACCCGATGGCGTTCCTGGACAACGCGGGCCAGGACTGCTGCGCCCGCACCCGGCTGCTGGTGCAGCGCGAGGTCTACGACCGCTTCCTCGACCTGCTGGCCTCCGGCGTGCGGGCGGTGCGGGTCGGCGACCCGGCGGACCCGGCGACCGCGATGGGCCCGCTGATCTCGGCGGCCCAGCGCGAGCGGGTCCGCGGCTACGTCACGCCCGAACTGCCAGTCGTGGCACGGGGATCCGCGCCCGAGGGCCCCGGTTTCTGGTACCCGCCGACGGTGCTCGCCCCGGCCGACCCCGGCGCGCCAGCGGCCACCGAGGAGATCTTCGGCCCGGTGGCGGTCGTGCTGCCCTTCGACGACGAGGCGGACGCGCTGCGGCTGGCGAACGCGACACCGTACGGCCTGTCCGGCTCGCTGTGGACCCGCGACCTGGGCCGCGCGCTGCGGCTCGCGCGCGGTGTCGCGGCGGGGAATCTGTCCGTCAACTCGCACAGCAGTGTGCGCTATTGGACGCCCTTCGGCGGCTTCAAGCAGTCGGGGCTCGGCCGCGAGCTGGGACCCGACGCGCTCACCGCGTTCACCGAGACCAAGAACGTCTTCATCGGCACCGAGGAGTAGCAGGGTATGTCCGAGACCACAGACAGCACAGACGTGACCGGCACGGCTGCCGCCGCCGGGACGGAGCAGCCGGTCTGCCGCCGCCTCGTCGGCCGTACCGCCGTCATCACCGGCGGCGGCAGCGGCATCGGCCTGGCCACGGCGCGGCGGTTCGCCGCGGAAGGGGCCAGGGTCGTGGTCGCCGACATCGACCAGGACAGCGGGCGGGCGGCGGCCGAGGAGACCGGCGGGCTCTTCGTCGCCACCGACGTGACCGACCCGGAGCGGGTCGAGTCGCTGTTCAAGGCCGCCCACGACACCTACGGCTCGGTCGACATCGCCTTCAACAACGCGGGGATCTCACCGCCCGACGACGACTCGATCCTCACCACCGGGCTGGACGCGTGGCGCCGGGTGCAGGAGGTCAATCTGACGTCGGTCTACCTGTGCTGCAAGGCCGCGCTGCCGTACATGCGGCGGCAGGGCAAGGGGGCGATCATCAACACCGCGTCGTTCGTGGCGGTGATGGGCGCGGCGACCTCGCAGATCTCGTACACCGCGTCCAAGGGCGGGGTGCTGGCGATGACGCGGGAGCTGGGCGTGCAGTTCGCCCGCGAGGGGATCCGGGTGAACGCGCTGTGCCCCGGGCCCGTGGACACCCCGCTGCTGCGCGAGCTGTTCGCGAAGGACCCGGAGCGGGCGGCGCGGCGGCTGGTGCACATTCCGCTGGGGCGGTTCGCGGCGGCCGAGGAGATCGCCGCCGCCGTGGCGTTCCTGGCCAGCGACGACGCCGGATTCATCACCGCCGCCGAGTTCCTGGTGGACGGCGGCATCTCCGGCGCCTACGTCACGCCGCTGTAGCGGGCGGGCCGCTCGGCGGAACCGCTCAGACCAGCGTCTTCCAGTACGACCACCAGCGGGTCAGGATCAGCAGGATGAGCACCCCGTACCAGAGCACCGGCACGACCCAGTGGAACTCCAGCACGGCGGTGCGCGCGCCCTCGGGCACCTTGATGATCCGGTGCTTGACGTTGTGCACCGCCGTGTACCAGAACGCGGCGATGGTCACGACCCAGGCGAGGCTGCACCACAGGCAGAGCGAGCCGATGCTGTACAGCGACTGGTACTGGAGCCAGGTGCAGAATCCGACACCGAACAGGGTGCCCGCCTGGAGGCCGAGCCAGAACCAGGGACGGTAGCGGGCGCCGGCCAGAATGCCCATCGCGACGCAGATCATGACCGGGTAGGCGATCATGCCGATCATCGGGTTCGGGAAGCCGAACGCGTGGGCCTGCTCGCTCTTCATGATGTTGCCGCAGGAGATGATCGGGTTCAGGCTGCACGCGGGGGTGTAATTCGGGTCTTCCAGCAGCTTGAACTTGTCATCGGTGATCACGAACGCGGCGACCGTGCCGAGCAGGCCGCAGATCAGCAGCAGCCAGGTGTACGCGCGCCCTGCTCCGATGCCGTCGGCCGGCCGCCGCTCGTCCTCGGCGCCGCCGTCCGTACGCGTCTCGTCCAACGCGGAAGTCGTCATGATCGCCGATCTCTTAGGTCGTGGGGAGCGGGCACCCAACATTGTGCACCAGGGCGGTCAGGACTGGATAAGTCCTGCACGCCCTGGTACACGGAAGAGGGTCAAACGAGCCGCGCCTTGACGCTCGCGACCACCTCGGCGAGCGGGACCGCCGTCTGCTCGCCGCTGCCCAGGTCCTTGAGCTGGACGACGCCCTCGGCGAGGTCCCGCTCCCCCGCGACGAGCGCGAATCGGGCGCCGGAGCGGTTCGCGGACTTCATCGCGTTCTTCATGCCCTTGCCGCCGAAGGCGAAGTCCGCGGCGATCCCGGCCCTGCGCAGCGCGGTGACCGTGCCGAACAGCGCCCGCCGCGCCTCGTCGCCGAGCGGTACGGCGTAGACGTCGGTGACCGCGGGAAGGGCCAGTTCCACGCCCTCCGAGCGCAGCGCGAGCACCGTACGGTCCACGCCCAGCGCCCAGCCGACCGACGGCAGCGCGGGGCCGCCGATCATCTCGGAGAGCCCGTCGTAGCGCCCGCCGCCGCCGACCGCGGACTGCGAGCCGAGCCCGTCGTGGACGAATTCGAAGGTGGTGCGGGTGTAGTAGTCCAGGCCGCGCACCAGCCGGGGGTCGTCCTCGAAGGCCACGCCCGCCTCGGTCAGCAGCGCGCGCACCTCCTCGTGGTACGCCTTGCACGCCTCGCACAGGTGGTCGCGGATCAGCGGCGCGTCGGCGAGCTGCTTCTGTACGGAGTCGCGCTTGTCGTCGAGCACCCGCAGCGGATTGATCTCGATCCGGGCGCGGGTCTCCTCGTCCAGGTCCAGGCCGCGCAGGTAGTCCTGGAGGGCGGCCCGGTAGACCGGACGGCACTCGCGGTCGCCGAGCGAGTTGAGCAGCAGCCGGAAGTCGCGCAGCCCGAGGTCGGTGTACGCGTCCACCGCCAGGATGATCAGCTCCGCGTCGAGCAGCGGGTCCTCGGCGCCGATCGCCTCCGCGCCGACCTGCGAGAAGTGCCGGTAGCGGCCCGCCTGCGGGCGCTCGTAGCGGTAGTAGGAGCCGGAGTACCAGAGCTTGACCGGCAGATTCCCCGTCTTGTGCAGGTTGGCCTGGAGGGCCGCGCGCAGGACGGAGGCGGTGCCCTCGGGGCGCAGCGCGAGTTCGCTGCCGCCCTTGGTGGTGAGGGTGTACATCTCCTTGGTCACGATGTCGGTGGACTCCCCGACACCGCGGGAGAACAGTTCGACGTTCTCGAAACCGGGGGTCTCGACATAGCCGTAACCGGCCCGGCGGGCGGGCGCGGCGATGGCCTCGCGCACCGCGAGGAACACCGCGGAGTCGGGCGGCAGCAGGTCGTAGGTGCCCTTGGGGGCCTGGAAGGCGCGTACGGCGGAACTCACTGAATCCGTCACAATCCTCGTCGCGGAGCCGGGTCTCCGGCTCCTGGGCCGCGGGCCACCTCACCCAGGTAGGGGTTGGCGGCGCGCTCGCGGCCGATGGTCGTCTGGGGGCCGTGGCCGGAGAGCACCACGGTCGAGTCGTCGAGCGGCAGGCACACACGCGCCAGCGACTCGTACAGCTCGGCCATGGAGCCGCCGGGCAGGTCGGTGCGTCCGACGGAGCCGGCGAAGAGCAGGTCGCCGGAGAACAGCACCGACGGGATGTCGGCGGTCTCGGGCAGCCTGAACGTCACCGACCCCCTGGTATGGCCGGGCGCGTGCGCGACGGAGAACTCCAGACCCGCCACCGTCAGCGCGGCGCCGTCGGCCAGTTCCTTGACGTCGTCGGGCTCGCCGATGGTCAGCTCCCCCATCAGCGGCTGCCCGATGGCGCGGCCGAGCGCCTTCTCGGGGTCGCTGAGCATGTACCGGTCCTCGGGGTGGATCCAGGCGGGCACGTCGTGCGCGCCGCAGACCGGTACGACGGAGGCGACATGGTCGATGTGGCCGTGGCTGAGGATGACGGCGACGGGCTTCAGTCGGTGCTTGGCGAGGGTGTCCTCGACGCCCTGGACCGCGAGGTGGCCCGGGTCGACGATCACGCACTCCTCACCCGCGGCGGGGGCGACCACATAACAATTGGTGCCCCAGGCCCCGGCGGGGAACCCGGCAATGAGCACGTTCGTCCTTCTGTCGTCCGCGGTGTCGGCCGCGGGAGATATCGGCCGTTCACGAGCCTACCGGCCGCCGTACCGCCGCAGCGAACTCGTATTGTGCCCTCATCGGACCGCGTGCGGACTGGACGGGGGACGCGCATGCCGCGAAGATCTGCGGCACGCGTATTCGCGTTCGAGCGCACCGCGGCACACGGCCTGCCAACAGGTCGTGGACAGCGGAAACACAGTCATCGCACAGCACTCACGAGACACGACCGGGAGACGGCGAAGTGGTCACCAAGGATCAGCGGCGGCGGCAGCTCGCCCGGGAGAAGTTCGAGCGGCAGCAGCAGCGGCGGGTGCAGATGCGCCGCAAGTCGCGGACGCGCAATTCGGTGATCGCCGCCGTGCTCGCCGTGGTCGTCATCGGCGGCGGTTCCGCCTGGGGCCTGGGCGCCTTCGACAGCAGCGGCAAGAAGAAGTCCACGGACGACGCGGCGGCCAACGCCAGCGCGTCGCCGTCGGCGACCCCCTCGAAGGCGCCGGACCCGTGCGGCAAGGCGGACGCGGGCGCGCCGGGCACGGAGCAGTGGAAGACCGAGCCGAAGATGGCGATCGACAAGAGCGCGAAGTACACCTTCACGCTCCAGACGACCTGCGGCTCGATCCCGATCGCGCTGGACGCGGCGAAGGCCCCCGACACCACGAACTCCTTCAAGTTCCTCGCGGACAAGGGCTTCTTCGACCACACCAAGTGCCACCGGCTGACCACCGAGGGCATCTTCGTCCTCCAGTGCGGCGACCCGACCGCGCAGGGCAACGGCGGCCCCGGCTACACGATCCCGGACGAGAATCTGACGGCGTTCGGCAAGGCCGACGCGCAGAAGACCGTGACGTACCCGGCGGGCACCGTGGCCATGGCCAACACCGGCCAGGCGCACACCGGCGGCAGCCAGTTCTTCCTGGTCTACAAGGACAGCCCGCTGGCTCCGAGCTACACGCCGTTCGGCACGATCGACGCCGCCGGTATGAAGGTGCTCGACAAAATCGCCGCCGCGGGCGCCCAGCCCGCCGACCAGACGACGGGCAACACCGCGCCGAACGCGACCGTGGTGATCAACAAGGCGACCGTCAGCAAATCCTGATTGGGCCCGCATCGGATGCGGACAGCCGGGGTGCTGGTCGCCTATGTTGGCGTTGGACCGGTCAGGGCGTGCGGCCCAACCGGTGAAATTCTGTGGAAGATGTCCGGCCGTGAGCCGGCCGGGCATCACGTGGAGGAGGCGCTGTGAGCAGCGACCCGTGGGGCCGCGTCGATGAGACGGGGACCGTGTACGTGCGTACGGCCGACGGGGAGAAGGAGGTCGGTTCGTGGCAGGCGGGTTCTCCTGAGGAGGCGCTCGCCTACTTCGAGCGCAAGTACGAAGGACTCGTCGTGGAGATCGGCCTCCTCGAACGACGGGTGCGGACCACCGATCTCGCGCCCAAGGACGCGCTGGCCGCGATCGAGCACCTGCGCGTCTCGGTGACCGAGGCGCACGCGGTGGGCGATCTGGCGGCGCTGGGCGAACGGCTCGACGCGCTGGTCGCGCTGGTGGACTCCCGGCGCGAGGAGCGCAAGGCGGCCAGGGCGAAGCAGAGCGAAGAGGCGAAGGTCGCCAAGGAGCAGCTTGTCGCGGAGGCCGAGCAGCTCGCCGAGAGCGAGCAGTGGCGGACCGCGGGCGAGCGGCTGCGCGCCCTGGTCGACACCTGGAAGGGCCTGCCGCGACTCGACCGCAAGGCGGACGACGAGCTGTGGCACCGCTTCAGCCACGCCCGTTCGGTGTTCTCCAAGCGCCGCAAGGCGCACTTCGCGTCGCTCGACGCGCAGCGCGAGGAGGCCAGGCGGACGAAGGAGAAGCTGGTCACCGAGGCGCAGTCGCTGTCGAACTCGACGGACTGGGGGCCCACCGCGGCCCGCTACCGCGAGCTGATGACGGAGTGGAAGGCGGCCGGGCGTGCGCAGCGCGAGGCCGAGGACGATCTGTGGAACCGCTTCCGCGGCGCCCAGGACGTCTTCTTCGCCGCCCGCTCCGAGGTGTTCGCCGAGCGGGACACCGAGCAGCGCGACAACCTCGCGCTCAAGGAGGAGCTGGTCGTCGAGGCCGAGAAGCTGCTCCCGGTGACCGAGCTGAAGTCGGCGCGTGCCGCCTTCCGCTCGCTCAACGAGCGCTGGGAGGCCATCGGGCACGTGCCGCGGGACGCGCGGCCGCGGATCGAGGCCCGCATGCACGCGGTGGAGCGTGCGCTGGCCGAGTCCGAGGAAGCCGAGTGGCGGCGCACCAACCCCGAGGTCCGGGCGCGGGCGGCCGGTCTGACCGGTCAGCTCCAGGCGGCGGTCGAGAAGCTCCAGAAGCAGATCGACGCGGCGCGCTCCGCGGGGAACACCGCGAAGGCGGACAAGCTCCAGTCGGAGCTTGACGGGCGTCAGGCGCTGCTGGACGCGGCCCTGAAGGGCATGGGCGAGTTCGGCGGCTGACCGGCCGCTGGCACGCCCGACGGCCCCGGCGCTCATGGTGAGTGCCGGGGCCGTCGGGCGTCCGCGGGCCGGTGGGTCGTGCCCGCCCGCCCGCGGCCTCGCTTACCTCTGGCGGCCCGAGGTCACCCGGTAGACGTCGTAGACACCCTCCACGCCGCGTACCGCCTTCAGGACGTGGCCCAGGTGCTTCGGGTCGCCCATCTCGAAGGTGAAGCGGGAGGTGGCGACGCGGTCGCGGGAGGTCTGGACGGCCGCGGACAGGATGTTGACGTGCTGGTCGGACAGCACGCGGGTGACGTCCGAGAGCAGCCGGGACCGGTCGAGGGCCTCGACCTGGATGGCGACCAGGAAGACCGACGACTGGGTGGGCGCCCACTCGACCTCGATCATCCGCTCGGGCTGCTGCGAGAGCGAGTCCACGTTGACGCAGTCGGCGCGGTGCACCGAGACGCCGTTGCCGCGGGTGACGAAGCCGATGATCGGGTCGCCCGGCACCGGGGTGCAGCAGCGGGAGAGCTTGACCCAGACGTCGCTGGCGCCCTTGACGATGACACCGGGGTCGGCGTTGGCCCGCCGCTTGGTGCGCCCCTGTGTGGGGGTGGTGATCTCCGCGATGTCCTCGGTGGCGCCCTCTTCGCCGCCGAGCGCGTCGACCAGCTTCTGCACGACGGACTGCGCGGTGATGTGCCCCTCGCCGATCGCCGCGTAGAGCGCGGAGATGTCGGGGTAGCGCATCTCGTGCGCGAGGGTGACCAGCGAGTCGCCGGTGAGCACCCGCTGGATCGGCAGATTCTGCTTGCGCATCGCGCGGGCGATGGCTTCCTTGCCCTGCTCGACCGCTTCCTCGCGGCGCTCCTTGGAGAACCAGGCGCGGATCTTGTTGCGCGCCCGCGGCGACTTGACGAAGCCCAGCCAGTCGCGGGACGGCCCCGCCCCGGCGGCCTTGGAGGTGAAGACCTCGACGGTGTCGCCGTTGTCGAGCGTCGACTCCAGCGGTACGAGGCGGCCGTTGACACGGGCGCCTATGGTCCGGTGGCCGACCTCGGTGTGCACGGCGTACGCGAAGTCCACCGGGGTGGCGCCCGCGGGCAGCGCTATCACGTCGCCCTTGGGCGTGAAGACGAAGACCTCGCTCTGCGAGAGGTCGAAGCGCAGCGACTCCAGGAACTCGCCGGGGTCCTCGGTCTCCTTCTGCCAGTCCAGGAGCTGGCGCAGCCACGCCATGTCGTTGACCGCGTCGTCCTTCTTGTCGGACCGCGGGCTGTCGGTGCGCACCTTGGAGGCGCCCGCCACCGCCTCCTGCTTGTACTTCCAGTGCGCGGCGATGCCGTACTCGGCGCGGCGGTGCATGTCGAAGGTACGGATCTGCAGTTCGACGGGCTTGCCGCTGGGCCCGATGACCGTCGTGTGCAGCGACTGGTACATGTTGAACTTGGGCATCGCGATGTAGTCCTTGAACCGGCCGGGGACCGGATTCCATCGCGCGTGGATGGTGCCGAGCGCCGCGTAGCAGTCGCGGACGGTGTCGACCAGGACGCGGATGCCCACCAGGTCGTAGATCTCCGCGAAGTCCCGGCCGCGGACGATCATCTTCTGGTAGACGCTGTAGTAGTGCTTCGGGCGGCCGGTGACGGTGGCCTTGATCCGGGCGGCGCGCAGGTCCTGCTGGACCTGGTCGGTGACCACGGCGAGGTATTCGTCGCGCTTGGGGGCGCGCTCGGCGACCAGCCGGACGATCTCGTCGTACATCTTGGGGTAGAGGATCGCGAAGGCGAGGTCCTCCAGTTCCCACTTGATGGTGTTCATGCCCAGCCGGTGCGCCAGCGGGGCGTAGATCTCCAGCGTCTCGCGGGCCTTCTTCTCCTGCTTCTCGCGCTTGAGATAGCGCATCGTGCGCATATTGTGCAGCCGGTCGGCGAGCTTGATCACCAGGACGCGGGGGTCCTTGGCCATCGCGACGACCATCTTGCGCACGGTCTCGGCCTGCGCGGCCTCACCGAATTTGACCTTGTCGAGCTTGGTGACGCCGTCGACCAGCAGCGCCACCTGGTCGCCGAAGTCGCGGCGCAGCGCGTCCAGGCCGTACTCGGTGTCCTCGACGGTGTCGTGCAGCAGCCCGGCCATCAAGGTGGCGGGGTCCATGCCCAGTTCGGCGAGGATCGTGGTGACGGCCAGCGGGTGCGTGATGTACGGGTCGCCGCTCTTGCGCTTCTGGCCGCGGTGCCAGCGCTCGGCGACCTGGTAGGCCCGCTCGATCTGCCGGAGCTGGGCGCTGTCGCCCTTCGGGTCGTTGCCCCGCACCACGCGCAGCAGCGGTTCGAGCACCGGGTTGTACGGGCTGGAGCGCTGGACGCCGAGCCGGGCGAGGCGGGCGCGGACGCGGCTGGAGGAGGCCCCGGGACGCGTCGGCGCGACGCTGCCGGGCGTACGCACCGGGCGTACGGCGGGCGCGGCCGGTTCGGGCGCGGCGGGCTTGGCGGGAGCGGGAGCGGGGGTGGGTGCGGCGGTCCGGCTGTCGGCGGACGTCCCCGTCCCACCCGCGGCCGGTTCCTTCCCGCCCGCGGCGTCGAGTGGCTGGGCCTGGTCTGGCAAGAGCACTCCTCACGCGGGGTAGAAGTTCCATGGTATCGACCTGCGGCGAGAGGCGGGCGCCCGAGCCCGCCGGGCGCCCGCCTCAGGGACCCGTACGGGCCCCGCGTACGCCGTACGGGGCCGCAGGACGCTCGTAGGAGGCCGTAACCGGGCCCCGCGGACCCGAATGGCGTACGAGAGCCCGTACGCGGCCCGAGAGCCCGTACGCGGTCCGGAGCGCGTCAGATCGCGACGAGGGTGTCCAGGGGGGCGTCTCCCAGGACCCGGGCCAGCCGCGCCCGGCCGCCGAGGAAGCCCAGCTCCAGCAGGACGGCCACGCCCGCGACGGTCGCGCCGGTCCGCCGGATCAGCTCCAGCGAGGCTTCCGCGGTGCCGCCGGTGGCCAGGACGTCATCGATCACCAGGACGCGGTCGCCCTCGGCGAAGGCGTCGACCTGCACCTCGATCTCGGCGGTGCCATACTCCAGGTCGTACGACTGCGCCAGGGTCTTTCCGGGCAGTTTGCCCGCCTTGCGGACCGGGACGAAGCCGAGGCCCGCGCGGGCGGCGGCCGGGGCGGCGAGGATGAAGCCGCGGGCTTCGAGGCCGACGACCTTGGTGGCGCCGTGCCGCGCGCACAGGGCGGCGAGCGCGTCCACCAGGGCGCTGAAGGCGACGGGGTCGGCCAGCAGCGGGGTGATGTCCTTGAAGATCACGCCGGGCTGGGGGTAGTCCGGTACGTCGCGGATGCGGCCGAGCAGCAGTTCCCTGAGCTCGGCGGAGGCTGCGTCCGTGGTGGTCATCGCGCTACTTTCGTCGGTTCATGTCGCGTCGGTCCATGACGTGCTTGTCGTTCCACGGCGCTTCGGGCCGTGGAGCGCTCGTCGGTCGACGAGGGTCGGTCGATGTGGTTCGGGAAACGGAAAATCGCCGCCGCCCGGTCGGTGTCGACCGGGCGGCGGCGATTCACGGTCAGCGCCGCTTGCCCGAGGGGCGGTTGCGGCCACCACGGGTGCCGCGGTTGGCGGACGCGCCGCGGGTGCCGCCGGAACGGCTGCCCGGGGCGGTGCCCTGGGCCCGCGGGCCCACCACACCGGCGCCGGCCGCTGCGGCTTCCGCCTGGTCGTCGTCGTCCCCGTCCCCGTCCTCGGGGTCGGGGTCGGCGGGCTCCTCGCCGCGGGCGGCCGCCTCGGCGGCCTTCGTGGCGTCGGAGGCCCGGCGGGCGAGCACCCGCTTGCGGACCTGCTTCATCGCCGGGTCGCGCTCCTTGAGGTCCGCGACGATCGGGGTCGCGATGAAGATCGAGGAGTACGCACCGGCGGTGAGGCCGACGAACAGCGCGAGCGCGATGTCGTTGAGCATGCCCGCGCCGAGGATGCCGCCACCGATGAAGAGCAGCGCGCCGACCGGCAGCAGGGCGACGACCGTGGTGTTGATCGACCGCACCAGGGTGCCGTTGAGGCTGCGGTTGGCGATCTCGCTGTAGGTGTACCTGTTCTGCTTGGTGATGTCCTTGGTGGACTCCTTCAGACCGTCGAAGACGACGACGGTGTCGTAGAGGGAGTAACCGAGGATGGTGAGCAGACCGATCACCGTGCCCGGTGTGACCTCGAAGCCCACGATGGCGTAGACACCGACCGTGATCGTGAGGTCGTGGAGCAGGGCGATCAGTGCCGCGACGGCCTTGCGCCATTCGAAGGCGATGGCCAGATAGGCGACCACCAGCACCAGGAAGATGATCAGACCCTGAAGGGCCTTGTGGGAGATCTCCTTGCCCCAGCTCGGACCGACGATCTGCGCGTCGATGTCCTTGAGCGGGATGCCCAGTTCCTTGGAGATGTTCTGCTGGACGGACTTGGACGCCTCGGTGGAGATGTCGCTGACCTGGATGCGGAGCTTTCCGCTGCCCAGCTTCTGGATCGTCGCGTCGTGGCCGGCGGTGTGGCCCTCGATCTTGCTCTGCGCGTCCGCGACCGAGATGGAGGTCTTGGCCGTGGTGAAGTCCGCGCCGCCGGAGAACTCGATGCCGAGCTTGAGGCCGTTGACCACCAGGCCGACCGCGGCGACGACGGTGATCAGGATCGATACGCCGTACCAGATCTTGCGGTGGCCGACGAAGTCGTACGCGATCTCGCCGCGGTGCAGCCGGTGACCGAGATTGCTGAGCTTGGACATCAGGCTTCCTTCGTCTCGGTGGGCCGGTTGTGGCGGACGCTCCGACGCAGCGGCGCCTTCACGCCGAGCGCCTTGGGATCGAGACCGGACCACCTGTGGCCCTGAGCGAAGAACGGGCGACGGGCGAGGATCGTCATCAGCGGCTTGGTGAACAGGAACACCACGACGACGTCGAGCACGGTGGTGAGACCGAGCGTGAACGCGAAGCCCTGGACCTTGCCGACCGTCACGGTGAACAGCACGGCGGCGGCGAGGAAGGACACGAAGTCCGACACCAGGATGGTGCGCCGGGCGCGCGGCCAGCCGCGGGCGACCGCGGGTTGCAGCGAGCGGCCCTCACGGAGCTCGTCCCTGATCCGTTCGAAGAAGACGATGAACGAGTCGGCGGTGATACCGATGGCGACGATGGCACCACAGACCGCGGGCAGGTTCAGGGCGAAGCCGATCGCCTCACCGAGCAGACACATGATCGTGTAGGTGAGCGCGCCCGAGACCACGAGGCTCGCGAGCGCCACCAGGCTCAGTCCGCGGTAGTAGGCGAACATGTAGAGCACGACCAGGACGAGGCCGACGGCGCCGGCGATCAGACCGCCGCGGAGCTGCTCGCCGCCGAGGGCGGGAGAGACCGTGGTCGTGTCCTGGATGGAGAACGCCAGGGGCAGCGAGCCGTACTTCAGCACGTTCGCCAGGTCCTCGGCGGACTTCTGGGTGAAGCTGCCGGAGATCTGGGCGCTGCCGCCGGGCAGGGCCTGGGAGACCGACGGGGCCGAGACGACGTTGCCGTCCAGGTCGATCGCGAACTGGTTGTTCGGCTGGGCCTGGGAGGCGAGGTCACCGGTGACCTTGGTGAACTGGCTGGCGCCCTTGGAGTCGAACGTCAGGTTGACGACCCAGCCGTTGCCCTGCTGCGAGTCGAAGTTCGCGCTGGCGCCGGAGACGCGCTTGCCGTCGATCAGCGTCGGGCCGAGCGCGTACTTGATCCACTGGTTGCCCTGCTGACCGCAGGCGACGACCTTGTCACCGGGCTTGGTGCCCTTGCTGGCCGCGGTGCGCTGCGTGGGGTCGGTGCAGTCGAGCTTGTCGAGCTTCGCCTGGAGGTCGGCGGGGATCGACAGGTCGGCGGCGCCCGTGCCGGGCGTGGTCGCCGGGTTGCTGGGCGTCGCGGTGGGCGTCGGTGTCGGCGCCTTGTTCACACTCGACTTCAGCGCGTCGGTGACGGCGCGGCCCTGCGGACTGGACGTGGTGCTCCCGGTGGCCTTCGGGGTGCCCGTCGCGCTGGGCGTGCCGCTCGGCTTCGGCGTCGTACCGCCGGAGGCCGAGGGGCTGGCCGAGGGCTTGGGCGCGGCCGTGGCCGGGTTGCCGTCCGCGGCGGTCAGCACCTGACGGAAGGCGAGCTGCGCGGTGGTGCCCACCTGCTGCTCGGCCTGGGCGGCGTTGGTGCCCTTGGGGATGTTGACGATGATGTTGTTCGATCCCTGGGTCTGCACCTCCGCCTCGGAGACACCGAGTCCGTTGACACGGCGGTTGATGATGCTGACCGCCGTGTTCATATTGGACTTGGTGACCGCGTTCCCCTGGTCCGCCTTGGCGGTCAGCGTGATGCTGACACCGCCGGCCAGGTCGATGCCCAGTCGGGGAGTGGTGTTGCCGGAGAGGAACATTCCTCCGGTCAGCGCCACCAGGGCGATCACGATCACGGCCAGAGCGCGCCCGGGGTATCCCTGACTCCCCGGGGACGGCCTGCGGCCCTTGTTGGCTGCTGCCACCTTCTTGATTCTCCCTGTCCTACCGCCCCTGAGCCTGCACGCTCATGGGGTGGCCACGAAGTTGTGAGAGCCGGACCCTTACTTGGACGTGGAGTCGGGGCCGTCCTGCCCCGGCGCGTCCTCGGTCTTGCTCAGATCGATGCGGTGCTCGCCCGAGTCCTTGGCGTCCTTCTTGACGTCGTCCGTCGCAGCGGCATCCCCGGAAGCCGCGTCGGCGGTGACGTCGCCTTCGGTGTCCTCGGTGTCGTCGTGCTCGATCTCCTCCGGCTCGATGCCGTGCACGATCCGGTTGAACTCCTCTTCGGCCAGCACGGCGCCGATGGCGTTCTTCGCGAAGTGTGCGTGCACCCCGTCCGTCAGCTCAAGGAGGACCGTCTCCTCGTTCACTTCCTTGACCACGGCGTACATGCCACCGATCGTGCGGACGCCCGATCCGGGCTCCATCTGGTTCCGCATGGTCAGTGCCTGGCGCTGCTTGTTCTTGGCCGAGCGCGTCATCATGAACATGACGCCAACAATCAGGACCAAGGGGAGGAGAGTGACGATACTCACGGTCTGGACGTTCCTTCGCACGGCCAACGTGGGGCTGGCCTGGGTTTCGGGATGTGGGTGCCGATCCGGAGGAAGGGCGTCGGCGGAGTCTAAGCGCTGGCTCGCCGCCTGAACAACGCCAAGCATGGCACTGGGGTTCCTGAAGGGGCGAGTCTATCGGCGGTCAGGGTCCGAACAACCCGCTCTGTCCGGGTCCGGCGGGATTGTGCGGCGGTACCAGACCGAGGTGCGTCCAGGCCGCGGGCGTGGCCACCCGGCCGCGCGGTGTCCGGGCCAGCAGGCCCTCCCTGACGAGGAACGGCTCGGCGACCTCCTCGACGGTCTCGCGCTCCTCGCCGACCGCGACGGCGAGCGTGGACAGGCCGACGGGCCCGCCGCCGAAGAGCTTCAGCAGCGCCTGGAGCACGGCCCGGTCCAGCCGGTCGAGCCCGCGCTCGTCCACCTCGTAGACCTCCAGCGCCTTGGCGGCGATCTCCCGGCTGATCACACCGTCCGCCCTGACCTGGGCGTAGTCGCGGACCCGGCGCAGCAGCCGGTTGGCGATCCGGGGGGTGCCGCGGGAGCGTCCGGCGATCTCGGCGGCGCCGTCGTCGGCGACCTCGACGTCCAGCAGCCCGGAGGAGCGGCGGATGACCTTCTCCAGCTCGGCGGGGGCGTAGAACTCCATGTGGCCGGTGAAGCCGAAGCGGTCGCGCAGCGGCGGCGGCAGCAGTCCGGCCCTGGTGGTGGCGCCGACCAGGGTGAAGGGCGGCAGTTCCAGCGGGATCGCGGTCGCGCCGGGGCCCTTGCCGACGATCACGTCGACCCGGTAGTCCTCCATCGCCATGTAGAGCATTTCCTCGGCGGGCCGTGACATCCGGTGGATCTCGTCGAGGAAGAGCACCTCGCCCTCCTGGAGCGAGGACAGGATCGCGGCGAGGTCGCCCGCGTGCTGGATGGCGGGTCCCGAGGTGATCCGGATGGGCACGCCCATCTCGGCCGCGATGATCATCGACAGCGTCGTCTTGCCGAGGCCGGGGGCGCCGGAGAGCAGGACGTGGTCCGCGGTGCCCTGGCGCTGGCGGGCGGCCCTGAGCACCAGGTCGAGCTGCTGCCGTACGCGCTCCTGCCCGATAAACTCCCCCAAGTCCTTGGGGCGCAGCGCCGCCTCGACCGCCTGGTCCTCATGGTCGGCGGTGGCGCCGACCAGTCGCTCCGGCCGCTCGTCGGTGGCGTCGTCCCAGTTCATGGTTGGTCTCTCGGGTCGGTGTGGGGTCGGCGGTACGGACCGGCGTCACCGGTACGGGTGCGGCCGGCGGCGTCAACAGGGCGGTCAGCGGGTGCGGTTGAGGGTCTGGAGGGCCGCGCGCAGCAGCACGCCGACGTTCGGCTCCCGCTCGGCCTCGGCCTGCGGGGTGACGGCGGCGACCGCCTCGTCGGCCTCGCGGGTGGCGTAGCCGAGGCTGAGCAGCGCGGCGTGCAGCTGCTCGCGCCAGGAGTCGCCGACCGGGCTGCCGATTCCCCGGTCCGCGCCGGAGCCGACCGGTTCGCCCAGCCGGTCCTTCAGCTCCAGGAGCAGCCGCTGCGCTCCCTTCTTGCCGATGCCGGGCACCGCGGTCAGCGCCTTCTCGTCGCCGACCGCGACCGCGGAGCGCAACGCGTCCGGGGTGTGCACGGCGAGCATCGTCTGGGCGAGCCTGGGGCCGACTCCGCTGACGGTCTGGAGCAGTTCGAAGACCTGCCGCTCGTCCTCGTCCGCGAAGCCGTAGAGGGTGAGCGAGTCCTCGCGGACCACCAGGGAGGTGGCGAGCTTGGCGGGCTGGCCGATCCGCAGCGCGGCCAGGGTGTTCGGGGCGCACTGGACGGCCATACCCACGCCGCCGACCTCGATGACCGCGGTGTCGGGGGCGAGCGCGGCGACCTGGCCGCTGACGAAGGCGATCACTTGGCGGACTCCTGGGCTCGTACGGGGCGGTGGGCGGCGATGGCCTGCTGGAGGCGGTTGGTGGCCGCGCCGCGCCAGATGTGACAGATGGCCAGTGCCAGCGCGTCGGCGGCGTCGGCCGGTTTCGGCGGGGCGTCGAGCCGCAGCAGCCGGGTCACCATCGCGCCGACCTGCGCCTTGTCGGCCCGGCCGCTGCCGGTGACGGCGGCCTTGACCTCGCTGGGGGTGTGCAGGTGGACGGGCAGGCCGCGGCGGGCGGCGCACAGCATGGCGACCGCGCTCGCCTGGGCGGTGCCCATCACGGTGCGCACATTGTGCTGGCTGAAGACCCGCTCCACGGCGACCGCCTCCGGGCGGTGTTCGTCGAGCCACTCCTCGATGCCGCGCTCGATCAGGACGAGCCGGTCGCCGATCTCCGCGTCGGCCGGGGTGCGTACGACGCCGACGCCGACCATCGTCAGCGGGCGTCCGGGAACGCCGTCCACCACTCCGATGCCGCACCGGGTCAGACCCGGGTCCACGCCGAGCACTCGCATGCCGCCCCCTTCCGCGCCCGTCAGCCGCCGTCTTCGCCAACCTGTTCGTGCAGGTTATCGGTTGGGGCCGACAAACAGCGGAGGGGCCGACGGGGTGTGTCCCGTCGGCCCCTCCGGCTGACCGTCCGTCAGGGTCCGCTCGCGCGCGGCCCCGGCGTCACCGCCTGAGCGCGGCTCAGGCGTCGACCTTCTCCATGACCTCGTCGGAGACGTCGAAGTTGGCGAAGACGTTCTGCACGTCGTCGCTGTCCTCCAGCGCGTCGATGAGCTTGAAGATCTTGCGCGCGCCGTCCTCGTCCAGCTCCACCTGCATGGTGGGCAGGAAGTTGACGTCGGCCGAGTCGTAGTCGATCCCGGCCTCCTGGAGCGCCTTGCGGACCGGCACCAGGTCGGTGGCCTCGCTGATCACCTCGAAGGACTCACCGAGGTCGTTGACCTCCTCGGCGCCCGCGTCGAGCACCGCGTCCAGCACGTCGTCCTCGCCCAGCTCAGCCTTGGGGACGATCACCACGCCCTTGCGGTTGAACAGGTACGACACCGAGCCCGGATCGGCCATCGAGCCGCCGTTGCGGGTCATGGCCACCCGCACGTCGGACGCGGCGCGGTTGCGGTTGTCGGTCAGGCACTCGATGAGCACCGCGACACCGTTGGGACCGTAGCCCTCGTACATGATCGTCTGGTAGTCGGCGCCACCGGCTTCGAGACCGGCGCCGCGCTTGACCGCGCTGTCGATGTTCTTGTTCGGTACCGAGCTCTTCTTCGCCTTCTGGATGGCGTCGAACAGCGTCGGGTTGCCGTCCGGGTCGGCGCCACCGGTCCGCGCCGCGACCTCGATGTTCTTGATCAGCTTCGCGAAGAGCTTGCCGCGCTTGGCATCGATCACGGCCTTCTTGTGCTTGGTCGTAGCCCATTTAGAGTGGCCGGACATCCGACTGTCTCCTTCGCGTCACCAAATGCTGTCTTTCGTCGCGCCGTCGATCCTACCGGGATCCGGTCAGCCCGCCGCGCGCACAGTGTCCACGAAGAATTCATGGACCCGGTGGTCGCCGGTCAGTTCGGGGTGGAACGACGTGGCGAGCACATTGCGCTGACGGACGGCGACGATGTGGCCACCGTACTCGGCGAGCACCTCCACGTCCGCACCCACCGACTCGACCCACGGCGCGCGGATGAAGACGCCCTCGACCGGGCCGCCCTCGACGCCCGTGACGTCGACGACCGCTTCGAAGGACTCGTTCTGCCTGCCGAAGGCGTTGCGACGGACGATCATGTCGATGCCGCCGAAGGTCTCCTGGCCGGACCTGGGGTCGAGGATCTTGTCGGCGAGCATGATCAGTCCCGCGCAGGTGCCGTAGACCGGCAGGCCGCCGCGGATCGCCTCGCGCAGCGGTTCCATCAGGCCGAAGAGCACGGCGAGCTTGGAGATGGTGGTGGACTCGCCGCCGGGTATCACCAGGCCGTCGATTCCGGCCAGTTCCTCCGGGCGCCGGACGGGACCGGCCGCGGCGTCCGCCGCGGCCAGTGCCGTCAGATGCTCCCGGACGTCGCCCTGGAGTGCCAGGACGCCGATGGTGGGAGAGCTGGTCATCGTCGCCTTACCAGCCGCGGTTGGCGTAGTGCTCGGACTCCGGGAGGGTGTCGATGTTGATGCCGACCATGGCCTCGCCGAGGTTGCGGGAGGCGTCCGCGATGACCTTCGGGTCGTCGAAGAAGGTGGTGGCGCGGACGATCGCGGCGGCGCGCTTGGCCGGGTCGCCGGACTTGAAGATGCCGGAGCCGACGAAGACGCCCTCGGCGCCGAGCTGGCGCATCAGGGCGGCGTCGGCCGGGGTGGCCACACCGCCCGCGGAGAACAGCACGACGGGCAGCTTGCCCAGCACCGACACCTCCTTGACCAGCTCGTACGGGGCGCGCAGGTCCTTGGCGGCGGCGTACAGCTCGTTGTTGTCCAGGCCCTTGAGGCGGGAGATCTCGCCCTTGATCTGGCGCAGGTGGCGGACGGCCTCGACCACGTTGCCGGTGCCGGCCTCGCCCTTGGAGCGGATCATGGCCGCGCCCTCGGCGATCCGGCGCAGGGCCTCGCCGAGGTTGGTGGCGCCGCAGACGAAGGGGGTGGTGTAGGCCCACTTGTCGGAGTGGTTGACCTCGTCGGCGGGGGTCAGCACCTCGGACTCGTCGATGTAGTCGACGCCGAGCGCCTGGAGGACCTGGGCCTCGACGAAGTGGCCGATCCGGGACTTGGCCATCACGGGGATGGACACCGCGTTGATGATGCCCTCGATCATGTCCGGGTCGGACATCCGGGCCACGCCGCCCTGCGCGCGGATGTCGGCCGGAACCCGCTCCAGTGCCATGACGGCGACGGCGCCCGCGTCCTCGGCGATCTTCGCCTGCTCCGGGGTGACGACATCCATGATCACGCCGCCCTTGAGCTGCTCGGCCATACCGCGCTTGACGCGTGCGGTGCCGGTCTCGGGGGTGGTGGCGGAGGGGCTGGTGGACACGGTGACCTCACTCGCTGACGAAATCGGTGGCTTTTCTCCATGGTCCGGCCGGTCGCCGGGGGCGGGAAAGGGCCAATTCCGCCGCGGTGGCTCCCTGCGGGCCGGCGGGTGGCCGTGTGGCCCGCGCGGATCGGTGTGTCCGGCGGGTGCCGCTGCGCTCCGTGGTGCCGGGGCGTTCAGTGCGACCCGGCGCCGTCCGCCGTGAGCGGCACCGGCGGCTCGTCGTCCATCTCGAAGGCCAGCGGGAAGGGGGCGTGGCCCGCGAGCCGGAACCAGCGCACCACGCGGTGTCTGCGGACCGCCCGCGCGGCGCGTACCGCGTCGTTGTGGAAGCGCCGGGCCATCGGCACCCGCCGTACCGACTGGGTCAGCTCCTTGATCGCCTCGGTGCCGCCCGGCGCCTCCCCGATCTCGGCGACCGCGCCCGGCTCGGAGAAGACCGCGCGCAGCGCCTGGCTCAGCTCGCTCTCGGCGACCTCCCGCTGCTCCGGCTCGGCCTGCCGGGCGGCGTGCGCGGACTCGTACAGCACGATCGACGCGGCCGGGTCCAGCACACCGGCCGTGGCCAGTTCCTGGGCCACCGAGGCGCGGCGCAGCAGTTGCGCGTCCAGGGCGGCGCGCGCCGCGTCGATCCGGGCGTGCAGACGGTCGAGGCGCCCGGCCGTCCAGCTCAGGTAGAGGCCGATCGCGACGATCGCGACCGCGACCCAGATGATGGTGGTCACTGTCAGTCCCTTGCCAGGCCGAATCTCGCCCGAAGGCTGGTGCGTTCGTCCGCGGCGACATGCGCGGCGCCGTCGGTGACGGTCTCGTAGACGGACAGGATGTCACCGCCGACCACCGACCAGTCGAAACGCCGCACATGGGCGCTGCCGCGGGTGCGCAGTTCGGTACGGCGGGCGGGGTCGCCGAGCAGCCGCAGGGCGGCGGCGGCGAGCGCGTCGGCGTCCTCGTTGGCGAAGAGTTCGCCCGCCGCGCCCTGGTCGAGGACCTGCGCGAAGGCGTCGAGGTCGCTGGCGAGCACGGCGGCGCCCGCCGACATCGCCTCGACCAGGATGATCCCGAACGACTCGCCGCCGGTGTTGGGCGCCACGTAGACGTCGACGCTGCGCAGCAGCCGCGCCTTGTCCTCGTCGCTGACCATGCCGAGGAATTCGACCCGGTCGCGCATCGCCTCGGGCAGCGACTCGACGGCCTCCTCCTCGTCGCCGCGGCCCGCGACCAGCAGCCGGGTGCCGGGCAGCTCGGCGAGGATCTTCGGCACTGCCCGGATCAGCACGGGCAGGCCCTTGCGCGGCTCGTCGATCCGCCCGATGAAGCCGATCGTGCCGCCCTGCCACTCCTTCTTGGGCTCGGCCCGCGCGAAGAAGTCCACGTCGACGCCGTTGGGGATGACGACCGCGTCGCCGCCCAGGTGCTCGACCAGGGTGCGGCGGGCGTACTCGCTGACCGCGATCCGGGCTCTGATCTTCTCCAGCGCGGGTTGCAGGATCGGGTACGCGGCGATCATCGCGCGCGACCGCGGGTTGGAGGTGTGGAAGGTGGCCACGATCGGGCCCTGCGCCGCCCAGCAGGCCAGCAGGCCGAGCGAGGGCGAGGCGGGTTCGTGGATGTGGATGACGTCGAAGTTGCCGTCGTGCAGCCAGCGGCGGACCCGGGCGGCGGACAGGAAGCCGAAGTTGAGCCGGGCGACCGAGCCGTTGTACGGGACCGGCACGGCGCGGCCCGCCGACACCACGTACGGCGGCAGCGGTGTCTCGTCGTCGGCGGGGGCGAGCACGGAGACCTCGTGGCCGAGGCCGATCAGGTGCTCGGCGAGGTCGCGGATGTGGAACTGGACGCCGCCGGGGACGTCCCAGGAGTACGGGCAGACGATCCCGATCCTCACGTTTTCTCCGTTCCGGAGTGGTCAGGTGGGCCGCCGGCCGTACCGCCCGCGCCCGACGGGCCGTCCGTGCCGGCCGTGCTGTGGGCGCCGTCCGTGCCGTCGGCCCCACCGGCGCCTTCGGCCGCGGCCGTGCCCGGGCCGCCCCGCGGGGAGACGCCGGACGTGCCCTCCGCCGTTGCTCCCGCGCTCTCCCCGGCCGTGTCGGCGCCGCCAGCCGGGGGTTCGGGGCGGGGTTCGAGGTCGGACAGCCACAGGCGTTGCAGCATGTGCCAGTCCTCGGGGTGCTCGGCGATGCCGGAGGCGTACGCGTCGGCCAGTCGCTGTGTCATCGCGGCCGTCTTCGACGTACGGTCGCCGGTCGCGGGGACCTCGACCGGCGGGTGGACGCGGCCGCGCATGACGGGCGACTCGTCGTACCAGAGGGTGACGGGGAGCAGCAGCGCTCCGGTCTGCTGGGCGAGCATGGCCGGGCCCGCGGGCAGCCGGGTGCGCTCGCCGAAGAAGTCGACCTCGACGCCGCTGGCCGACAGGTCCCGGTCGGCGACCAGGCAGACCAGGCCGCCGGACCGCAGCCGCCGGGCCAGGGTGCCGAAAGCGGCGCCGCCGGTGTGCGGCAGCACCTCCATGCCCAGGCTCTCGCGGTAGGCGACGAAGCGGTCGTACAGCGTCTCGGGCTTCAGGCGCTCGGCGACGGTGGTGAAGGGGGTGTCGAGCGCGGTGGTCACCCAGGCGCCGGCCAGGTCGTAGTTGGCCATGTGCGGCAGCGCCAGGATGACGCCGCGCCCGGCGGCGAGGCCGTCGGTCAGGTAGTGGACGTCGGCGGGGTCGAAGCCGCCGCGGATGCGGTCCTTGCTCCAGGCCGGGAGCCGGAAGGACTCCATCCAGTAGCGCAGGTAGGACCGCATGACCGAGCGCGACAGCGCGCGCAGCCGTGCCTCGTCGGCGTCCGGCACGACCCGGACCAGGTTGGCCTCGAGGCGTCGGACGCCCTTGCCGCGCTGCCGCCACGTGACGTCCGCGATGGCGCGGCCGAGCGCTCGGGCGGCCGGTTCCGGCAGCGTCTTGACCGCGCTCCAGCCGAGCCCGTAGAGCCCGTCGGCGAGGCTCCCCCTGAGCCGCGCGGCCCGGGAGGCGTCCTCGCTCACGCGCTGCTCCCCTGCCCCGAGGTGGCGGCGGCTGCGGCGTCGGCCTCCGCGGACTCGCGGCGTACGGTGACGACCCGCTGGACGAGGGTGACCAGGCTGCCCGCGGCGACCGCCCACAGGGCGATCGGCAGCAGGTACTGGATGCCGGGGACGCCGAACTTGTGCAGGCCGGCGAAGCCGCACAGGGTCAGCGTGATCACCAGGCGCTCGGCGCGCTCGACCAGTCCGTTGACGTTCACCGGCAGGCCGATCGCCTCGCCGCGCGCCTTGGTGTAGGACACCACCTGGCCGCTGGCCAGGCAGAAGATCGTCACCGCGCACAGCACGAGGTCGTCGCCGCGGCCCGCGTACCACATGGCGAGTCCGCCGAAGATGCCCGCGTCGGCGACCCGGTCGAGGGTCGAGTCGAGGAAGGCGCCCCAGCGGCTGGAGACCCCGGCCTGGCGGGCCATGTTGCCGTCCACCAGGTCGGAGAAGACGAAGAGCGTGATCACCACGGTGCCCCAGAAGAACTCGCCCCTGGGATAGAAGGCCAGTGCGCCCGCCATGACACCCGCGGTGCCGAGCAGGGTCACCGCGTCGGGGCTGACCCCCTTGCGGAGCAGAAATGCGGCGAACGGCGTGAGAACACGCGTGAAGAACGCACGCGCGTACTTGTTCAGCATGGCCTTCCCGACAGGTCGGAGGATGGTGTCACGGCGGCCGGAGCGGCAGCCGGATGGCCCATCGTAGCCAGCCCGCGCGCACCGGATGTCCCAGGCCGTGCCGGAGCGGCGGGGGCGGCGGCCCGGCGTACGACGTATGGACGCACCCGGACGGCCGTGGGAAGGTCGAAAGACCGCGGGCGTCGTCGAGGCCGCCTGTGCGTTGAGCGGTCTCCCGTGGCGCCCCTGTGACGCGCCCCCCACCGAGGGCGCGGTCCGTGCAGTGAGGACCGGGAGGCGAGAACGCGTGGGTGGTGCAGCGGACAGGAGAGACGCACAGCCAGGAGCCGCCGGAAGGGCACCGGCGGCCGACCGCCCCGAGAACGTGCGCAATGTGGTGCTGGTCGGCCATTGCGGATCGGGCAAGACGACATTGGTGGAGGCGCTGGCGCTGACCACCGGCGCGGTGAACCGGGCGGGCCGGGTCGAGGACGGCGGCTCGGTGTCCGACCACGACGAGATCGAGCAGCGGCAGCAGCGCTCCGTACAGCTCTCGCTCGTCCCCGTGGAGTGGGGCGGGATCAAGGTCAATTTGCTGGACACCCCCGGCTACGCCGATTTCGTCGGGGAGTTGAGGGCCGGTCTGCGCGCCGCGGACGCGGCCCTGTTCGTCGTGTCGGCCGCGCAGGACGGCGAGGGCATCGGCGGCGCGACCCGGATGGTGTGGGAGGAGTGCGCGGCCGTCGGGATGCCGCGGGCGGTCGTGGTGACGCACTTGGAGTCGGTGCGGGCCGGTTTCGAGGAGATGGCGGCGCAGTGCGCGGCGGAGCTGGGCGGCGACTCCCCCGATTCGGTGCTGCCGCTGTATCTGCCGGTGCACGGGCCCGCGGGCCCCGACGGCCACGCCCCGGTGACGGGCCTGGCGGGGCTGCTCTCGCAGCGGGTGTACGACTACGCGTCCGGCGAGCGGGCCGAGGCCGAGCCGGACGCGGCGCTGGCGCCGCTGGTGGAGCAGGCGCGCAACCGGCTCATCGAGGGGATCATCGCCGAGAGCGAGGACGAGACCTTGATGGACCGCTACCTCGGCGGCGAGGAACTGGACGTCAAGACGCTCGTCGACGACCTGGAGCGGGCGGTGGCGCGCGGCTCCTTCCACCCGGTGCTGGCCGCCGCGCCCGCCGCGGACGGCGCCCGGCAGGGCCTGGGCACCGTGGAGCTGCTGGAGCTGATCACCGGCGGTTTCCCGACCCCGCTGGAGCGGGAGGCGCCGCCGGTCACGACGCCGGACGGCGGCGGGCGCCCCGCGCTGGTCTGCGACCCGGAGGGGCCGCTGGCCGCCGAGGTGGTCAAGACGTCCTCGGACCCGTACGTGGGCCGGATCAGTCTGGTGCGGGTCTTCTCCGGCACCCTGCGGCCGGACGAGACGGTGCACGTGTCGGGCCACGGCATGGAGGACCGCGGGCACGAGGATCACGACGTGGACGAGCGGGTCGGGGCGCTGTCGTCGCCCTTCGGCAAGCACCAGCGGCCGGTGCCCTCGGCGGGCGCGGGCGATCTGGTGTGCGTGGCCAAGCTGACCCGCGCCGAGACCGGCGACACGCTCTCGGCCAAGGACGGGCCGCTGCTGATGGAGCCGTGGGTGATGCCGGACCCGCTGCTGCCGATCGCCATCGAGGCGCACAGCAAGGCCGACGAGGACAAGCTCTCCCAGGGCCTGGCGCGGCTGGTCGCCGAGGACCCGACGATGCGTCTCGAACAGAATCCGGACACCCGGCAGGTCGTCCTGTGGTGCCTGGGCGAGGCGCACGCCGACGTCGCCCTGGAGCGGCTGCGCAACCGGTACGGGGTGCAGGTCGACGCGGTGCCGCACAAGGTGTCGCTGCGGGAGACCTTCGGCGAGCCGGTGACGGCCCGCGGGCGGCACGTCAAACAGTCCGGCGGGCACGGGCAGTTCGCGATCTGCGACATCCAGGTGGAGCCGCTGCCGGTCGGCTCCGGCATCGAGTTCGTGGACAAGGTGATCGGCGGGGCGGTGCCGCGGCAGTTCATCCCGTCGGTGGAGAAGGGCGTCCGCACCCAGGCCGCCCGCGGGGTCGCGCTCGGCTTCTCGGTGGTCGACATCCGGGTCACCCTCACCGACGGCAAGGCGCACTCGGTGGACTCCTCCGACGCCGCCTTCCAGACCGCGGGCGCGCTCGCCCTGCGCGAGGCCGCCGCGGGCGCGCCCATCCATCTGCTGGAACCGGTCTGCGAGGTCGGCGTGCTGGTGCCGGACGCGTACGTCGGTTCGGTGATGAGCGATCTGTCGGGGCGGCGCGGCCGGGTGCTGGGCACCGAACCGGCCGCAGACGGGCGGTCGGTGGTGCGCGCCGAGGTCCCGGAGATCGAGATCGGCCGCTACGCCGTCGATCTGCGGTCGCTGTCGCACGGCACCGGCCGGTTCAGCCGGCACTACGCGCGGCACGAGCCGATGCCCGCCCAACTGGCCACGAGACTGCGCCGGCAGGAGGAGAAGGACGAGGCGACCGCGCACGGCAGATGACGGGCGCGCGACGGAGAATCAGCGCCGGCGGACGCCGGAACAGCGCCGCTAAGTCGCCAAGTGGACATGTCCGCTGGCCAATCGGCGGCTCGCGGCCACGCCGCGGGCCGTCGCGCCGCTAATCTGGAGACTGCTCCGAACGTGTGACGTTCACCCGTGCGGGGAATGGGCCGGTCGGAGCCGTATGGACCGGTGAACCGGTGGATGTACGGGACTGGCGACTGGGGGCCTGTGGTGACGGACGGTATCGGGTTCGATTTCAGCCCAGGTGCGCAGATTCCGCTGACCGGCAGCGACGGTGAGACCGGTGCGACCCAGGCGCTGGCGTCCGCCGCGTACCGCGACACTCCGGTGACGACGCTGGTCGACGCCAACAGCGAGGCGAGCGTCAAGGCGCCGCGGCTGTCGCTGTTCGCGCCGAATCTGGGCGAGGCGTTCTCCCGCGCCATCCAGGTCAGGATGCTGGGCGCGGCGCGCAGTGAACTGGTGCAGTCCTTCGGTGTGGTGCCGCAGACCGTGGTGGAGCACGCGCTGGCCGCCAACCGGATCCGGCAGGAGCGCGACAACCGGCTGACCGTGGTGATGGGCGTGTGCGGGGTGCTGTTCCTGCCCGGCGTGCTGCTCTGGCTCGGCGCCTTCCAGTTGCGCAAGTCGCTCGGGTCGCTGAAGGCGCGGGGCAACAAGTCGGGGGCCTTCGGGGCCGTCGTGCTGGCCGTGGCCGCCGCCTTCACCGTGCTGCTCGCGGTACGGCCGCCGTTCAGCGGTTTCTGGCAGCAGTATTTCCGCGTCCTGATGATCGCGCCGATCATCGGCTGGTTCTGGGCGAAGCGGATCTGCGAGGCCACCGCGAAGGATCTGCGCAGCCGCTGGGCGGGCCTGGTCGCGGGCACCGCGGTCGGCGCGAAGATCCCCGAGGCGGTGCCGCGCAACCCCAACCAGACCCGCGCGGAGCTGCTGCGGCAGAGCCTGGCCAAGCTGTCCGCGGAGCAGAACAGCAATGTCGTCTTCTACGCGGGGCCCAAGGGCATACTCGGCATGGGCAGCCGGTGGGCGAACTGGCAGATGGCCGAGGAGCTGATCCCGCGCGAGGGGCTGGCCGAGATCCACCCGTTCCGGAGCTGGGACGTCATCCGCGCCATCCACGACCAGCTACGGATGATCGAGCGCGGCCCGCTGCACACCGGCGGCTTCCCCAAGCCGTCGATAAAGCACTGGGTCGTGGTGCCGGTCGGCGAGGGCGCGGGCAAGATCTCCCGGCCCACCGGGCCTGAGGTCGACTCGTTCTCGGTCAAGGACTTCGAGATCCAGCGGATCTGCAACACGCAGCAGTTCGGCAAGGGCAACCGGCACTATCTGGGCATCCAGTTCACCCTCTGGGACGGCAATCTCGTCATCACGCTGATGACGACGGTGACGGTGCTGGCGCACACTCTGCGGATCGAGGTCACCGGGCACGCGCTCGGCCCGATCCACGGGATCTTCACCTCCGGGCCGCCCGCGAAGGAGAAGACGATCACCAAGCCGGTGAAGTTCTGGGAGACCAGGACCGTACAGCTCCCGCTGATCGAGTCGGACGAGGTGGTACGGCTGGCCGCCCGCGCGCCGCTGACCCGCTTCCCCGCCGTGCTGGACTACCTCGGCGGCACGCTGAAGCTGCCCGAGCCGTTCGGGCTGCGGCACACGTGGGCCGACAAGCCGTGGAAGCACCGGTTCATGGCCGACGACGCGCTGCGCGCGGCCACTCCGGTGCTGCGGGCGGTGCACGCCGCCGCGATCCAGGTGATGAGCGAGAACGGCGTGGACACCTCGCACTTCACCAGCCGCTCGATGATGCTGAGCGGTCTGTCGCAGAGCGTGGAGCCCAGGAAGGCCGACGCGTACGACGCCTAGGGCCTGTCCGGGCTCCGGCTCCGGCTCCCGCTCATGCGGGGTTCAGGGCGACGGGACGTTTCAGGGCGACGGGACGTCCGTCAGGAGGGCCAGACGTCCGCGAGCATCTTGCGGGTGTCGGCGAGGAGCTGCGGCAGCACCTTCGTGTGTCCGACGACCGGCATGAAGTTGACGTCGCCGCCCCAGCGCGGCACCACGTGCTGGTGCAGGTGCGCGGCGATCCCGGCGCCCGCCACATCGCCCTGGTTCATCCCGATGTTGAAGCCCTGCGCGCCGGAGGCGGACCGCAGGGCGGTCATCGCCTGCTTGGTCAGCACGGCCAGTTCCGCCGTCTCGGCGCCGTCCAGCTCGGTGTAGTCCGCGACGTGCCGGTAGGGCACCACCATGAGGTGCCCGCTGTTGTACGGGTACAGGTTGAGCACCGCGTACACGTGCTCGCCGCGCGCGATGACGAGGCCGTCCTCGTCGGACTCGGCCGGGACCGCGCAGAACGGACATCCGTCACCGGCACCGGGGCCGGTGGGCTTGTTCTCGCCCTGGATGTACGCCATCCGGTGCGGGGTCCACAGGCGCTGGAACGCGTCCGGCACCCCCGCTCCGATCTGCTGTTCCGGCTCACTCGTCATGCCGTTCAGCATAGGACTTCCCCCGGAGCACGCGTGCTGCGGGGGAAGTCCCGGATCTCACGGGCGGCGGACGTCGGCGCCGTCAGACCTGGATGCGGCGCTCCACGGCGTCCACCATCTCGGCGATGGCCTCGTCGCGCGGAATGCCGTTCTTCTGCGAGCCGTCGCGGTAGCGGAAGGAGACCGTGCCGCCGGACATGTCCTCGTCGCCGACGATGACCATGTACGGCACCTTCAGCTTCTGCTGGTTGCGGATCTTCTTCTGCATGCGGTCGGAGGACGCGTCCACGTCGACCCGCAGGCCCTTGCGCCTGGCCTCCGCCGCGAACTCCTGGAGGTACGGCACGTGCGCGTCGCCGATCGGGATGCCGACCGCCTGCACCGGGGCGAGCCAGGCCGGGAAGGCGCCCGCGTAGTGCTCGAGCAGCACGGCGAAGAACCGCTCGATCGAGCCGAACAGCGCGCGGTGGATCATCACCGGGCGGTGCTTGGTCCCGTCGGGGCCGGTGTACTCCAGGTTGAACCGCTCGGGCAGGTTGAAGTCGAGCTGCACGGTCGACATCTGCCAGGTGCGGCCGATGGCGTCCTTGCACTGCACGGAGATCTTCGGCCCGTAGAAGGCGGCGCCGCCCGGGTCGGGGACCAGCGGCAGCCCCTGCTTCTCGGCCACCTTGCGCAGCGTCTCGGTGGCCTCCTCCCAGACCTCGTCGGAGCCGACGAACTTCTCCGGGTCCTTGGTGGACAGCTCCAGGTAGAAGTCGGTCAGTCCGTAGTCGCGCAGCAGATTCAGCACGAAGGTGAGCGTGGTGTCCAGCTCGTCGGCCATCTGCTCCTTGGTGCAGTAGATGTGCGCGTCGTCCTGGGTGAAGCCGCGGGCCCGGGTCAGACCGTGGACGACGCCGGACTTCTCGTACCGGTACACGGTGCCGAACTCGAAGAGCCGCAGCGGGAGTTCGCGGTAGGACCGGCCGCGGGCGTCGAAGATCAGATTGTGCATCGGGCAGTTCATGGGCTTGAGGTAGTAGTCCGTGCCCTCGTCGAGCTGCATGGGCGGGTACATGCCGTCGGCGTACCAGTCCAGGTGGCCCGAGGTCTCGAACAGGGTGCCCTTGGTGGCGTGCGGGGTGTAGACGAACTCGTACCCCTCCTCCTCGTGCCGCCTGCGCGAGTAGTCCTCCATGGTGCGGCGGATGATGCCGCCCTTGGGATGGAAGACCGCGAGGCCCGAGCCGATCTGCTCGGGGATGGAGAAGAGGTCCAGCTCATTGCCCAGCTTGCGGTGGTCGCGCTTGGCGGCCTCCTCCAGGAAGTCCAGATGCGCCTTCAGCTCTTCCTTGGTGGGCCAGGCGGTGCCGTAGATCCGCTGGAGCATCGGGTTCTTCTCGCTGCCGCGCCAGTACGCCGCCGCGTTGCGCATCAGCTTGAACGCCGGGATGTTGCGGGTGCTGGGCAGGTGCGGGCCCCGGCAGAGGTCCTTCCAGCACAGCTCGCCGGTCTTCGCGTCCAGGTTGTCGTAGATGGTCAGCTCGCCGGCGCCGACCTCGACGTCCGCGCCGTCGTCCGAGGACGCGGCGCCGCCCTTGAGGCCGATCAGCTCCAGCTTGTACGGCTCGTCGGCCAGCTCCTCGCGGGCGGCCTCGTCGGTCACGACCCGGCGCGAGAAGCGCTGGCCGCGCTTCTGGATCTCCTGCATCTTCTTCTCGACGGCCTTGAGGTCGTCGGGGGTGAACGGCTTCTCGACGTCGAAGTCGTAGTAGAAGCCGTCCTTGACCGGCGGCCCGATGCCGAGCTTGGCCTCGGGGTGCAGCTCCTGTACGGCCTGCGCCATCACGTGCGCGGTGGAGTGCCGCAGGATGTTGAGGCCGTCCTGGCTGGTGATGTCCACCGGCTCGACCTCGTCGCCGTCGGCGAGGGCGTACGCGAGGTCCTTCAGCTCGCCGCCGACGCGGGCGGCGATCACGGACCGCTCGCCGGGGAACAGTTCGGCCGCGGTCGTGCCCGTCGTGACCGTCCGCTCTTCCAGCTCAACGGAATCGCGTTTGATGATCACACGGACATCTGACACCGGTCTGCTCCTGACTCAGGTCCTGCTGGCTGTGGTGACTCGGCGGCGGCGGGCGCCGCACCGCTGAATCGTACCGAGCCGCGAGGGCTGCCCGCGAAGCGATAACCCGCGGGGGTGGCGGCGCGAGGTGCCGTGAGCCCCGACGACCGGCCGCATCGCGGTCCTCATCCCTGGGGCCGGTCCTGAGGACGACCCTGGGGACGGCCGCCGAGCGGCGGTGCCGGGGCGTCGTCACCGAGCGGTGTCCGGCTGAAGTCCAGCGGCAGCCGCACGTTCCGGTAGCGGCCGACCGCCGGATGCTCCAGGGTCTCCACGGTGCGCCGCTCGCGCAGATAGTCGTCGTCGGCCAGGGACTCCAGGGTGCGTACGGGCGCGCAGGCGATCCTCGCGCTCCGGCACGCCGACACGATCCGCGCGACGGTGCGGCCGGACACGTAGTCCGCGATGACCGCCTGGACCTCGTCCGACCGGCCGCCGCGCTGTCCCGCGGTGGCGAACCGGGGGTCGTCCAGCAGGTCGTCACGCCCGGCGAGCACGAGGAAGCGCCGCCAGTCGGCGTCGGTGTACGGCATGACGCAGACCCAGCCGTCGCGGGCCGGATGCGGGCGCCGGGCGGGTGCCAGCGACCGCGCCCACCCGATGTCGCCGCGCGGCGGGTCGAAGGTGTGGCCCGCGAGGTGCTCGACGAGGTTGAACGCGGCCATGTTGTCGACCATCGGCACGTCCACCCACTGGCCGTGGCCGTCGCGCAGGCGGCTGTACAGGGCCGAGACCGTCGCGAGCGCCATCAGGAGGCCGCAGGTCTTGTCGGCCGTGATCGACGGCGAGTACGCCGGTTCGCCGCCGCGCAGGCGGTAGCTGTCGGCCATGCCGGACAGCGCCTGGACCGTGTCGTCGTAGCCGGTGACGTCGCGCAGGCCGGAGCGGGAGCTGTACGCCTGTCCGGTGCAGAGCACGATGTCGGGACGGACCCGCGCGAGCGCGTCGTAGTCGAGGCCGAGCCGTTCGCGTGCGCTCGGCAGGATGTTGGTCACCACCGCGTCGGCCCCGGCCACCAGGTCGGTGAAGCGGCGTCGGTCCTCCCCCGTCGCCAGGTCGAGCACCACGGAGGTCTTGTTGCGCAGCAGCCGGAGCGACAGGGCCGAGAGACCGTCGGCCGCAGCCGGCCCGATCCGGCGCCCGATGTCGCCGCCCGGCGGCTCGACCTTGACGACCTCGGCGCCGAGGTCGGCCAGCAGCGAGGTCGCGTACGGCCCCATCACCACCGACGTGCAGTCGATCACGACGGTGCCCGCCAGCGGACCGCCGCGCGGGGCCGCGTATCGCGTCGGCACGGAATCTTCTGTCGGCACGCGATCTCCTGTCGGCACGCGGTCTCCTCGAAGACGTCGGTCTCGGCCCCGGAACCGGGCCACTTGTGCGCCGGGGGCGCGGTGGCATCGTCTCCAGGACGGCCCCGGTGCCGCCCTGGAGTTGCCCACGCACTCGGCGGCGCCGACTTGTGCTCAGCCACAAAGGGCGCCGATAGCCTGGGGCGATGGACACTGGCGAGGGCGTCGCGCGGTCGGTGACCCCCGCCGCCGCGTCCTCGGCGGCCGTGGGCACGCTGCGCGACCTGCTGGAGAGCCTGGGACCGCACACGCTGCGGCTCGTCGGCGGTGACCGGGCGCGGTTGGCCCGGCCCGCGGGCGAGCCCGTGGTCCACGGTCCCGACGAGCCGATCCACGACGTGGCGGGGGCTGTCGTACTGCTCACCGGGGGCAGGTCCGATCCCGCCGAGGTGACCGACCGGATACGGCAGGCCGCCGCCGCGGGCGCGAGCGCGGTCGTGGTGAAGGCGTGGGGCAGGGACCTGGGCCGGGCCGTCGAGGCCGCCCGCGAGGCGGACATCGCCCTGCTGTGCACGCCCGACGAGATGGCCTGGCGGCGCCTGGACGCGTTCGTCACCGCGGCCGGTGCCGCTCGGGCCGCCGTCCCCGGGGAGGCGGGCGGCATCGGCGACCTGTTCGGCCTGGCCAACGCGATCGCGGCGTCGCTGGGCGGGCCGGTCACGATCGAGGAGGTCGACGGCCGGATCCTGGCGTACTCCAACCTGCCGGACCAGGAGATCGACGAGATCCGGCGGTTGGCGATCCTCGGCCGCCGGACACCGGAACGGCCTGGCGACGCGGCGAAGTACCAGGCCGTGATCGCCGCGCAGGGCCCGGTGCGGTTCGCCAGTTCGGGTCCGGAGTACGCCGACCGGATGGCCGTCGCCGTACGGGCGGGGCACCAGGTGCTCGGCGTGATCTTCGTCCTGGCGGACCGGCCGAAGCTGGTGGACGACGCGGAACGCGCGCTGCTGGACGCCGCCCGCAGCGTCGCCTTGCACCTGCTGCGGTCGCGGGAGGCGGTCAGCCCCGAGCGGGACCGGCGCGGCGACGCGCTCCGCGGTCTGCTGGCCTCCTCGCTGGACGCGGCGAGCGCCGCCGCGGCGCTGGCGCTGCCCGCGCGTGCCTCGTTCGTCCTCGCGACGGTACGACCGGTCGCCAGTGAGCTGCGGGCCGCCGACGCCGCCCGCGTCCGCGACCTGATCACGCTGCACGGTGAGCACTGGCACCCGGAGTCGGCGGCCGTGCTGGAGGCGGGCGACGTCGTCCTGCTGCTGCCCGTGCTCGACCCGCCCTCGGACGACCGGGGCCAGGCGCGGCTGGCCGCGCGGCTGCGCAGGCTGGGCACGGACCTGGTGACGGCGGCCCGCAGGTCCGCCGGGGTGGAACTGGTCGTCGGCTTCGGCGCCGTCGTCGACGGCCTCGCTGCCGTCGCCGGGTCCCGGCCGCTCGCCCGGCGGGTCGTGGACACGCTGCTCGACCCGCGCGCCGACCCGCCCCACGGCGGTGTCGCCACCCTGCACGACGTGCGCCCTCAGGTCGTCCTCGCCTGTCTGCGGTCCGGGGCGCCGATCGACGAGGACGTGCTGCGGCTGCCCGCCGTGCGCGCCGTCCTGCGCCACGACGCGGACCAGGGCACCGACTACGCCGGGACGCTGCTGGCGTATCTGGGGTCCGCCGGGAGCGTCGCCGCGACCGCCCGTGCCCTCGGCGTCCACGAGAACACCGCCCGCTACCGGGTCCGCAGGCTGACCGAGATGTTCGGGGTCGCCCTGGACGCGGGCGACGACACGCTCGTGACGTGGCTCCAACTGCGCAACGCCGTGCGCGGCCCCCGGGGCGCACGCGGCTGAGGCCCTTGTCGGGACCGACAAGTCGCGGGGTCGGGCCCGTGGCCTGACGACAACGGCGGGGGCGCCCGCGCCTTCTACCGTTCGGGGCGGAACGGAGGAATCAGATGACATCAACCCTGCTCGCCCACGTCCGCGTCGGCCTCGGCGGCCCACCTCGCGACGTCCTGGTCCGCGACGGGCGCGTCACGGCGATCGGCGCCGTCGGCGGCGTCCCGCCCGAGCCGGACACCGAGGTGATCGCGTTCGCCGACGCCACCCTCGTCCCCGGTTTCGTCGACGGCCATGTGCACATCGAGCAGTGGGTACGGAATCTGCGCGCCGTCGATCTCGGCGCCGCAGGGAGCCCGCGCGAGGCCGCGGTCATGATGCGGGACGGCATGCGCGCGGCGCACCGTACCGGGATCGTCTGGGGTCAGGGCATTGTGCCCGCGCTGTGGGAGGAGGCTCCGCACAAGCGTGTCCTGGACGAGCTGGTGGGCGACGCGGCGGTGGCCGTCAGCACCATCGACCTGCACACCACGTGGCTGAGCAGCGCCGCGCTCGACCTGGTCGGCCTGCGCGGGCACCCCACGGGGGTGCTGCGGGAGACGGCGTCGATCGAGACCAAGGCGCGGCTGGCGGCGATGGTGCCGCCCGAGGAACTCGACGCCTGGGTAGGGGAGTCCGTCGCCGCGCTGCCCGCGCTGGGCGTCACCGGCCTGACCGACCTCGCCTACGCGGACAACGTCGAGGCGTGGCGCCGCCGGTCCCGGCCCGGCGCGGTGCCGGTCAGGGTGCTGGCCGGCATCTGGACGCCGTGGCTGGACGGCGCCATCGCCGCGGGGTTCCGTACGGGGCAGGTCGTCGCGGGAACCCACGGGCGGGTGCGGGTCGGGCCGTACAAGATCGTCAGCGACGGGTCGCTCAACACGAGGACGGCGTGGTGCGTCGATCCGTATCCGCACCCGGCCGGGGCCGGTGACGCGTGCGGGCTGTCGCTGGTACCGCTCGACGAGCTGGTCGAGCTGATGGGCAGGGCGTGGGCGGCCGGGCTCGAACCCGCGGTGCACGCGATCGGCGACCGGGCGAACTCCGCGGTGCTCGACGCGTTCGAGCGGGTCGGGTGCCCCGGCAGGATCGAGCACGCCCAACTGGTGAGCGAGCGGGACATGCCGCGCTTCGCCCGGCTCGGCGTGGTCGCGTCGGTCCAGCCCCAGCACGCCGTGACCGACCGGGACGTCGCCGATCTGCACTGGCCGGGCCGCACCGACCGGGCCTACGCCTTCCGCTCCCTGCACGCCGCCGGTGCCCGGCTTGAGCTGGGCTCCGACGCGCCGGTCAGCCCGCTGGACCCGAGGCTGGCCATCGCCGACGCGGTCTTCCGCACCGACGACGACCGGCCCGCGTGGCACCCCGAGCAGAGCGTCCCGCTGGAGGTGGCGTTCGCGGCGGCCGGCGCGGGCCGGGGCCCGGTGTCCGTCGGCGACGTCGCCGACCTCGTGGTCATCGGCGGGGACCCGCGCGCGTTCGACCGCGCCGCGCTGCGGACCATGCCGGTGCTGACCACGATGGTCGGCGGCACGCTCACGCACCGGTCGGTCTGAGGGGCCGCCCCCGCGTCGGACCCGCCCGGCCCCGGTCGGGTGCCGCCCCCGGCGACGGCTTGCCTACGGGCCGGGCGCGTCCTCGGGGGCGCCGATCAGCCGCGACACGCGGGCGCCCAACCGCCGTGCGACGCCCTCCAGTTCCCGTGTCCGCGGCCTGATGCTGTCGGTCGAGCCGACCAGGCAGGCCGCGGCGGCGACCGAGTTGCTGGAGTCGCGTACCGGCGCGGAGATGGAGATGATCCCCAGTTCGTCGATGGACTTCATCGACAGCACGCCGTCGCGCCCGGCGCGGGCGAAGCGCCGCAGGAACTTCTCGACCTGCTCCGGCGGGTGCCTGTTCGGCAGGACCCGGCGCAGCTCGTCGGCCTCGAAGTCCGATGCCAGGGTCGGTCCGCCGTCGGAGCCGATGATGGGGGCGAGGCGCCCGAGCCACGGCGTCATGCTCAACCCCTCGCCGACGCTCTGGAGTTCTTCGACGAGCGTGAGGCTGTGCATCCCGTTCAGCACGGTGATGAACGCGCACACCCCGGTCGTCGCCGCCGCTTCGGCCACGAGCGGCCGGCCCTTTTCGAGGATCATCGGCAGGGTCGCGGCGCGATGCCAGCCGTGCACCGCCCAGCTCGCCTCGAACCGCGCGCCGTCCTTGCTCCTGCGGACGACTCCCGCCCGGCCGCACGACTCCAGCAGGCGGCGGACCCGGTCGGGCCGCAGCCCCGTCCCGGTCGCGATACCGGCCAACGAGTCGCGACCCGCGGACAGATGCCACACGATCCGCAGTGCCGCCTCAAGGCCCAGCGGGCTGCCGTCGCGGCCGAGCGGACCTCCGGCCGCGATGTTCGGCCGGTCCAGTTCGTCGTCCACCGTGCGTTCGAGCAGCCGCCGCGCCTCGTCGAGCACACGGCGCGCCCGCGGTACGACCTTGGCGGCGCGGCTGACCGGCAGCCGGGCCGCCAGTACGGCGACGCATTCGCCGACGGGGCTCATGACCGGCACGGCGATCTCCACGCCCATGCCGATGGTCGACTCGGCGCGGAGCGCCCGCGACGGGCCGTCGGTGTCTTCGAGGCGTGCCGCGCGCACGATCGCGCGCCGGGCGTCGTCGACCGACTCGCCCACCTTGGCGTGCGCGCGCAGGGGCCACACCGACTCGACCGAGGCGACCACCCGCATGCCCTGCGCCGTCGGTGCGGCCAGGCACGCGGTCTCGCCGGTGAGCGTCGCGACGAGCGTCAGCGCCGACCGGACGGACCTGGCGAACGGGGCCGCCGCGCGGCCGGAGAGCTCGATGGCCCGCCGTCCGATGCGGTAGGTCCCGTACGCGCTCCCGCGCTCCAGCAGTTCGAGTTCCGCCAGTTCACCACAGAGCCGGGAAGCGCTGCTCAGCACCGTGCCCAACCGTCCGGCGATCTCCCCGACCGGCATCGGCAGGGTGGGGTCGGGACGATTGCCGACCTGCTGCACCGCGTTCAGTCCCGACAACACATGTGTCGTCATCACCGGGTCCTCGACGATCCGTGTCGCGTGGGCCTTCCGTCGTGGCCGGGGCGACGTGCGTTCCCCGCACCGTAGCAGTGGCCCGCCCGCGCGCCCGGTGGTGCGCCGCCGCGGCGACCGCCCGGCCAGGGCGTTCGCGCAGAACCGTCAATTCGCCGTGCCGCGATTTGCCGGAAACGCATCGTGCGGCGTGACAGCACTTCCGCGGTGCTTATAGTGAGCCAACTCGTTTTGAGCACCGCCGGATTTCCCTTTTCCACAGAACGGAAACGGCGTATCGGTCCTCGCATGTTGTTCCCGACTGCCGCAAGGAGCCCGACTCACGTGTTCAGCAAACACCTTACTGGTAGACCGGCGACAGCCGTGACAGCAGTGGCCGGATTCGCCTTGACCGTCGGCGTCCTCGCCGGTTGCACCTCGCATGCCACCGCGACCGCCGATTCCGTGGGCGAGGATTTCATCCGGGGGACGTACGACAAGAGCGTCGCGCGACTGGTTCCTTCGGACATCGCGGGAAAGGGCGGGATCGACGTGGCGAGCGGGCCCGGCTATCCGCCGTTCTTGCTGCTCGCCGAGGACGGCAAGACCCTGGCAGGCGCGGAACCCGAGCTTCTGCGGGCCGTCGCCGACGTGCTGGGGCTGAAGGTGAGGTTCGCCGACGTCAAGTTCGACGCGATGATCCCCGGCCTCCAGACCAAGCGCTACGACATGGTCGCCGCGGCGCTCAGCATCACGCCCGCCCGGCTGAAGCAGGTCGACTTCGTCAGCGAGTACTCCGGCGGCACCTCGCTGATCGTGGAGGCGGGCAACCCCGAGAAGCTGACCCTCGCCACGATGTGCGGACACACCATCGCCGTCATGAAGGGCAGCATCTACGCCGAGAACTACATGCCGACGTTCGACCGGGACTGCGTGCGGGCGGGCAAGCCCGCCATCACCGTCTCGGTGTTCCCCGCCCAGGCCGACGCCACGCTCGCGGTCAGCAGCCGCCGCGCGGACGCCAGCATGTCCGACTACGGCCCGCTGTCCTACATCGCGGGGCAGTCCAACGGCCGGCTCGACGTGCTGAACGCCAACTACCTGCCGACCACATGGGGCTACGCGCTCCCGAAGGGCTCCGCCCTGGCGCCCGCGGTCGCCGCCGCGATGAACAATCTGATATCCGACGGCACGTACGGCAAGATCCTGGCCAAGTGGAAAGTGAACCAGGGCGAGATCGCGAAGTCAGAGGTGCACACCGATGGCCAACGCTGAAATGCCCTCGCTCGCGCAAAGAACCGGCGGCCCGGACGGCGGCGTGCTCAAGGTCGCGCGCACCCGGCATTACGGTCAGTGGATCGCGACCTTCGTCATCATTTCCCTGGCGGCCCTCGTCGTCAATTCGCTGATCACGAATCCCCGCTATCAGTGGGACGTCGTATTCAGCTATTTCCGCGATGTGCAGGTGGTGCACGGACTTGTCACGACGATCGTCCTGACCGTCGTCGCCATGGTCGTCGGAATCGTCATCGGCGTCCTGGTCGCGGTCTGCCGTGATTCCAGGAACCGGTCCGTCGCCGCCGCGGCGCTGGCCTACGCCGGATTCTTCCGCGGCACGCCGCTGCTGGTGCAGTTGATCTTCTGGTTCAACCTGGCCGCCCTGTACCCGGTGCTGTCGATCGGCGTCCCGTTCGGCCCGACGCTGGTGTCGGGTGAGGCGAACACGCTGATCACGCCGTATGTCGCGGCGATCCTCGGCCTCGGGCTGAACGAGGGCGCCTACATGTCCGAGATCGTCAGGGCCGGGCTCCAGTCGGTCGACCCCGGCCAGACGCAGGCCGCGCAGGCGCTGGGCATGCGCAGGGGCCAGATCTTCCGGCGCGTCGTGCTCCCCCAGGCCATGCGGGTCATCATCCCGCCCACGGGGAACCAGACGATCTCGATGCTCAAGACGACGTCGCTGGTCAGCGTCATCGCGATCCCGGAGATCCTCTTCCGGGTGCAGGAGATCTACTCGCGGACGTACGAGGTGATCCCGCTGCTGATCACCGTCAGCCTCTGGTACCTCGTAGTGACCACCGTGCTGAGCACGGGCCAGTTCTACCTCGAACGGCATTTCAAGCGCGGTGACACCCACTCCCCCGAGCCGTCGCTGCTGGCGGCGCTGCGGGCCGGGATCGTCCCGCGCAGGGCGAGGGCCGCCGCGCCGACGGGCCCGGCCGGCACCGAGGGAGGCCGCGCATGACCGCCGTCTCCACCCGGCCGATGGTCGAGGCCGTGGGCGTGCACAAGTCCTACGGCGGCAATCGCGTCGTCAAGGGGATCGACCTGACGGTCGCGGAGGGCGAGGTGCTGTGTCTCATCGGCCCGTCGGGGTCGGGCAAGAGCACGTTCCTGCGCTGCGTCAACCATCTGGAGAAGATCGACGCGGGCAGCATCAGCGTCGCCGGCGACCTGGTCGGCTACCGCGAGCACAACGGGTGGCTGCACGAACTGCGCGACGCGGAGACCGCCAAGCGCCGCAGCGAGATCGGCATGGTCTTCCAGCACTTCAACCTCTTCCCACACATGACGGTGCTGGAGAACCTGATCGAGGCCCCGCTCCGGGTCCGCCGGGAGAAGCGCGGGGCGGCCGTCGAACACGCGCGGGCGCTGCTCACCCGCGTCGGACTCGCCGACAGGGCGGACGCGTACCCGCGGGCGCTGTCCGGCGGGCAGCAGCAGCGGGTCGCGATCGCACGGGCGCTCGCCATGCGCCCCAAGCTGATGCTGTTCGACGAGCCCACCTCCGCGCTCGACCCGGAGCTGGTCGGCGAGGTGCTCGACGTGATGCGGGGTCTCGCCGCGGACGGCATGAGCATGATCGTGGTCACCCACGAGATCGGCTTCGCCCGCGAGGTCGCCCACACCGTGGCCTTCCTCGACGACGGCGTGGTCGTCGAGAGCGGCCCTCCCGAGCGGGTGCTGGGCAGTCCGCGGCACGAACGCACCCGTTCCTTCCTGGCGAAGGTCCTGTCATGACAACTCATCGAATCCGGAAGGAAGCACCGTGAGCAACCCGCTGGAGACCTTCGACGTGGCCGTCGTCGGCCTGGGCGCCCTCGGCAGCGCCGCCGCGTACCACCTGGCCAAGCGCGGAGTCCGCACCGTCGCGTTCGAGCAGTTCGACCTCGGACATGTACGGGGCGCGTCGCACGACACCTCACGCATCATCAGGACGTCCTACGGCGCGACCAGATACGTCCGGCTCGCCACGTCCGCGTACCAGGACTGGGCGGACTTCGAGAAGGTCGCGGGCGAGCGGCTGGTCACGGTGACCGGCGGGGTGATCTTCCTGCCCGCCGACGGCCCCTACAGCGCCGGTGACTTCACCGGCAGCCTGACCGAGGTCGGCGTCCCCTACGAGCTGCTGGACCCGGACCAGGTCCGGGCGCGGTGGCCGCAGTTCGACATCCCCGAGAACGTCGAGACCGTCTACACGCCCGACACCGGGATCGTGAACGCCTCCCGTACGGTGGCCGCGCTCCAGATGCAGGCGCGGGCCCACGGCGCCGAGTTGCGGGCGCGCACGCCCGTGACGGCGCTGAGGCCGGGCGGCGCGGGCACCGTACTGGAGACGGCGGCCGGTCCCGTGCGGGCGAGGAAGGTGGTCCTGGCGGCCGACGCGTGGACGAACCGGCTGCTCGCCCCACTGGACGCCGCGATACCGCTGGAGACGATGCAGGAGCAGGTCACGTACTTCAAGCCCGCCGACGCCGAGGCGTTCGACCCCGACCGCTTCCCGGTGTGGATCTGGGAGGACACCGACTGCTTCTACGGATTCCCCGCCTACGGCGAACCCACCGTCAAAGCCGCCCGCGACGTGTCGAACAACCTGATGACGCCCGAGGACCGGACCTTCGAGCCGTCCGCCGAACTGCTCGACCAGCTCTCGGCGTTCATGGGCGCCACGATCCCCGCCAGCGGCCACGTGCTGCGCACCGTCACCTGCCAGTACGCGATCACGCCCGACCGGGAATTCGTGCTGAGCCCGCTCGCGCGGTACCCCGACATCATCGTCGCCCTCGGCGCGGGCCACGCCTTCAAGTTCACCCCGGCCATCGGCCGCATCCTCGCCGAATTGGCGCTGGACGGTGAATCCACCGACGACATCTCGGCGTTCGCCGCGCCCGGCAGTGCCGCCTGACGGTCTCACAGGCCGGCGTTCCGCGACGGCCGCCGCGGAACGCACAACGGCCCGCCGACTGATGCCGGCGGACCGTCACGGTACTTCGAGGCCGGTGGGCCTCGGTGGGCGATACTGGGATCGAACCAGTGACCCCTTCGGTGTGAACGAAGTGCTCTCCCGCTGAGCTAATCGCCCGGGACGCCTCGAACCATACAGCGCGACGGGCCCGCCGTTCAAACCACATGCGCGGCGTCGGCGGCGAGCCGCGCGAGCAGCCCGTGGCGTCCGCCGCGCATCATCAGCGCGTGGTTGGCGAGGAAGAGCGGGCGGCAGGGGACGGCGAGCAGCCGCATCAACGGCTTGCGGACGACGACTTCCTGTTCGTAGAGCAGCCGGGTGCGGGTCCCCGGGAGGCCGCCCGGCGTGATCGTCCAGCGGAACCAGCCCTCCAGGTCGCCGGTCATCGCGGCTTCCAGGACCCGCGTACTCGGGTCGTGCCGGACGGATCTGGCGCTGACGACGAGGTCGTACGGGAGGAGGGAGCGGAAGCGCAGCATGCCGGTGGTGTCGCCGGTCTGCCGCACCTCGCGGATCTGGGGCCACCAGACGGGGTAGTCGTCGGGCCGTTCCAGCACCCGGTAGACGGCGTCGGGGTCCGCGTCGAGCTGCCACGTCCTACGGAATCGGTAGTGACTCCAGTCCATACCGCAAGTGTGCGCGATCGAATCCGCGTACGGCGCGGGAACGCAAAGGATCCCGGGGAGCGGTGTGGAAACCGGTCCCCGGGATCCTCGAATCCGGTGGGCGATACTGGGATCGAACCAGTGACCCCTTCGGTGTGAACGAAGTGCTCTCCCGCTGAGCTAATCGCCCGGACGCGTGGACAACTTTACCGCACGTGGGAGGGGCCTCGGACCAGGCTCCCGAGGGCCCGCGACGGGCGCGCGGGGCCTAGCTGTCGGCCCAGGGCGTGTCGAGGCCGAACTGCCACAGGTAGCACCCGGCGAGTCCGGCCAGGGCGAGCACGGCGGCGGTGGTGAGCAGCAGATTGCGCCGCCGTACGCGGGGGTCCAGGGCGGCCCTGGCGGCGTCGGCGACCTTGCGGCGGGTCCAGCGCAGGACGCGCTGGGCCCAGGCGAACTCGGTGGCCCAGATCGCCATGCCGCCGAAGATCACCACCCAGCCGGGGCCGGGCAGCGGGAGCAGGACGACTCCGCCCGCGACGACGGCGAGGCCGACGAGGAAGACGCCGACCCGCCAGGACTGGTGCAGCAGCCGTGACTTCCTGATGAAGCCGGGGGCCCGTGACCCCAGCCGCGAATCCTTGGCCACGGCTCCGCCGGACTCGTCACTCTCCGCAGTCATACCGACAATTTACCCGACCGGCGTTCGTCACCGAAATGGCTGATCGGCCCGTCTCGGGACTAGGCCGGACGAGGTACCAGAAGCCTCACAAACCCCTCAGAGGGGTTTACAACGTCCTCGCAGGTGGCATGTCGATTTCGCCGACGTGCGAATCCCCGAGCGCACACTGAGCGAAAGGCCCTGGCGCTTATGAACACCACGGTCAGCTGCGAGCTGCACCTGCGCCTCGTTGTGTCGAGCGAATCCTCACTGCCTGTACCCGCGGGCTTGCGGTACGACACGGCCGATCCGTATGCCGTGCACGCCACCTTCCACACCGGAGCCGAAGAGACGGTCGAATGGGTGTTCGCCCGCGACCTGCTCGCCGAGGGGCTGCACCGCCCCACCGGCACCGGAGACGTCAGAGTCTGGCCGTCCCGCAGCCACGGTCAGGGCGTCGTCTGCATCGCCCTCAGCTCCCCCGAGGGCGAAGCGCTGCTGGAAGCACCGGCGCGGGCCCTGGAGTCCTTCCTGAAGCGGACGGACGCCGCGGTTCCGCCGGGCACCGAGCATCGTCACTTCGACCTCGACACCGAGCTCTCCCACATCCTCGCGGAGAGCTGAGACCCAGCCCGTCACCGCAGTCCGCGGCCGTCCTACTCGGGGGGACGCCCGGACCCGACCAGCGGAGCCGGACGCTCGCGCCCGGCCCGGCCGCCTGTCATCTCGACACGACTTCGCACGCGATTTCGCTCATGACATCGCTCGTGACGTCGCTCGCCGCGACACGCACGACACCGTCACCCGTCGCGTACGAGACACGCACGACAGCCGTCTCCGTGGGGCCTGCACCCCCACGGCGGCGGCTTTCGCGCGCTAGAGTCACCGGAACGCAGCCGACCGATCACGCCGGCAGGGAGCAGTTCCGTGCTGATCAACCATGACACCAGGTGCGCGCTCGACAGCGTCGTCGACCTCGTCAACACCGCGCCGCAGATCGAGGGCCGGGAATCGCTCGCGGACGTCGCGGACCTCCGCGGCTTCGTGGAGCGCAACCAGGTCAGCGAGGTCGGACGGCTCGACGAGCGCGACCTCACCGCCGTCCACGCCGTACGCGCCCGCTTCACCGCCGTCTTCGGCGCCGCCGACAACGCGACGGCCGCCACCATGCTCAACGCGATGGTCGCCGAGGCGGGCACCACGCCGCGGCTGACCGACCACGACGGCTACGACTGGCACGTGCACTACTTCGCGCCGGGCGCCTCGCTGGCCGACCACCTCGCCGCGGACTGCGGCATGGCGCTGGCCTTCCTCATCGTCGCCGGGGAACGCGACCGGCTGCGGCGGTGCGACGCGCCCGACTGCCGCCGGGCCTTCGTCGACCTGTCCCGCAACCGCTCACGCCGCTACTGCGACAGCCGCACCTGCGGCAACCGGCTCCATGTGGCGGCCTACCGGGCCCGCCAGCGCGAGGCGAGCGCCTGAGCGCGGGCGGCACGAACAGCCGACCGCGGACGCCGCCGCGGGCGTCCGCCCCCTGGCCCGCGGCGTCAGAGCAGCAGCAGGTCGTAGATCGCGCCTGCCCCGAGCAGCCCTCCGATCACGCACAGGAACAGCATCAGCGGGGGCTGCGAAAGGGCGTACAGGCACCCCTGCGGCTCTCCCTCCCCCGCCCTCGCGGCGGGTTCACGACCCTCGGCGCGCGGGCCTGGAACGACGTTCTCGACAGTGGATTCGGCACGGTCCGGCCGCGGAGGGGAGAGACGATCCCCGGAGGTGGGCAGCACAGGCCGATGATCGCGCAGAGAACGATCACTCGTCTCCCAACACGCCAACTCCCAGGGGTGTTTCGGACCCCCACACCCGTTCGAAGAGGTCCGTGCGGCGCACGCCTTCCGGTCAGATACCGCGCCGCTTGAGGATCTCCTCGACGTCGGCGAAGTCGGACAGACCGCTGTCCGCCGAGGCGCGCCGTTTCGTGCTCGGGCGGGAGGAGGCGGGCAGCGCGGGGCTGGAGGCGCCGGGCACGGCCGCCGGGGGCTGCTGCCCCTCCTCGGGTCCGACGCGCGCGGCGATCAGCCGGGTGACGCCGTACAGCAGCACGGAGACGCCGATGACGCCGAAGCCGAGCCAGACGGTGGGCTTGAAGATCAGGTCGGCCGCCCAGTCGCCGGTGGCGGTGCCGATCTTGCGGCCGAGGGTCACGAGCCCCGCCATGGCCAGGCCGACCGGCAGCAGGGACACGGCGGCGATGCGGGTGGCCCGCAGATAGCGTCGGCGGTAGGCGGTCTGCACGGCGATGGCCAGGCCCGCGGCGGACAGGACGGCGCATAGGGCGGTGGTCAGCATCCCGAGGCTCCTGCGGCAGTTGCGGATGGCCCCGTGAGGTCCGGCCAAGGGCCCGCACGAGGTCGCGTCCTCCCATCCTGCCTCGACACGGGCGCGCGAGGCCACGGCGGGGGCCGGGTTCAGGGGGATCTCGGGGGTGCCTCCTCCCCGAGTGGGAGACTTGGACCATGGATCAACCCTCCCCCGCCGTGTCGCGTCCCCCCGTACTCGAGGTCTGGTGCGAGCTCCAGTGCCCGGACTGCCGCACCGCCCTGGACGACGTCCGCGCGCTGCGCGAGCGGTACGGCGACACGCTCGACATCCAGCTCAGGCACTTCCCGCTGCCCAAGCACGCGCACGCCCTGGCCGCCGCGCAGGCGTACGAGGAGGCGTACGAGCAGGGCAGCGGCTGGCCGTACGCGGAGGCCGTGCTGGCCAGGGTGGAGGAACTGGACAGCCGCGGTGAGGCGGTGCTGGTCGAGGTGGCGCGCGATCTCGGCCTGGACGCCGACGAGGTGGACACCGCGCTGATCGACGGCCGCCACCTGCTGGTCGTCGACTCCGACGAGGCGGAGGGCAAGGCCATCGGCGTCACCGGCACGCCCACGTATGTGATCGGCGGCGAGCGTCTGGACGGCGGCAAGAGCCAGGACGGGCTGCGCGAGCGGATCACCGCCATCGCCGACCGCCTGCTGGCCGAGGCGGGCTCGGCCGTCCCCGGCCCCGGCCCGGCCACCGGCGACGACGCGCAGGTCTGCCGGATCCCCGGCCGCGACTAGACCGGCGCCGGGCCCATCGGGGTCGGGATCAGACGCGGGCAGCGGGCACGGGTCCGGGCTCAGACGCGGGCACGGTCCGGGCTCGGGGTCGGGCTACAGCAGCGGCTTCGACAGGTGCCGCACCGTCGTGCCGTAGCCCAGCGACTCGTACAGCCGCAGCGCCGGTGCGTTGCCCGCGAAGACGTCGAGGGCGACGGCGGGGGCCCCGGCCTCGCGGCAGGCGTTCTCGGCGGCGAGCATGAGCGTACGGCCGTGTCCGCGGCCCCGGTGCGCGGTGTCGACCTCGACGGCCAGCACCCACGCGGGCGCGGCGCGGTCGGCCTCGTCGTACAGCCGCAGCGCCACGCGGCCGACGGTCACACCGTCGTGCGCGAGGGCGTACAGCGCGGCGCCCGGAGTGTCCCGGCCGCGCGGCAGCACGTGGTCGAAGGCGGCGGCCTCGCGGGCCGCCGCCTGCTCGCGCGGCATGCCGCGGTCGACCAGCGAGGCGATGAACTCCTCCGCGCTGTGCGCCCGCCACGGCCCGTACTCGGCGGCGGTCAGCGGGCGCGTGCGGCTGCCGGGCGGCAGCGGGTGCGGCCGGGCGGGCTCGCGCAGTGACTTGAGCATGCCGCGGGCGCGTTCGACGTAGCCGAGCGCGGTGGCCAGCCGCAGCCCGTACTCGGCCGCGGCCGGGACAGAGACCTCCGCCCGCGCGCAGCCCCACAGCCGCAGCACCTCCTCGGCGGCCAGCGCGGCCACGGTGCCGCGCCCGCGCCGCCGGTCCGGCTCGTCGACGGCCAGCGCCGCGATCCGCCCGGTGCCGGGGCCGAGCCCCGGTTCCGCGCTCAGCTCGACACCGCCAACCGGGCGGCCGTTGACGCAGACGGTGAAGGCGCGGGCGCGACCGCCGTCGGGCGCGCGCCGCTCCGGGCCCGCGGGTCTGAGGGTCGTCGTCATGGTCGCGCTCCCGGGATGTCGCCGTACCGATCGCATGGGGTGCCGGGTGACGTTCTACCGCGCCCGGCCGCCGCCGTGCCGGGACTTGGGGGACCTACGGGTTCGGATCGGCCGCCGCGCGCTCGGCGAAGATCCGCATGGCCTTGGCCGTGACGGGCCCCGGAGCGGCGGACAGCCGACGGTCGTCCGTCCGGTGCACGCCCTGCACATCGCGCAGCGACGAGGTCAGGAAGATCTCCTCCGCCCGGTCGAGGACGTCGAGCGGCAGATCGGTCTCCTGCGCGCCGGTCCAGTCGATCACCAGCTCGCGGGTGATCCCGGCCAGGCAGCCGGACGCCAGCGGCGGGGTCAGCAGCCGGCCGTCGAGGACGACGAAGACATTGGACCCGGTGCCCTCGCAGAGCCTGCCCCGGGTGTTGGCGAACAGCGCCTCGCTGGCGCCGTGTTCGTGCGCCCGCGCGAGAGCGACGACGTTCTCCCCGTAGGAGGTGGTCTTGAGCCCGGACAGCGCGCCCTTCTCGTTGCGCGCCCACGGGACGGTGACGACGGCGGTGGTGTCGGGGCGTACGGACGCCTCGCCGAGCGCCACGACCAGGGTGGTGCCCGCGTCGCCGCGGTCGGAGCCGAGCGGTGACGGGCCGCCGGTGTACGTGATCCGCAGCCGTCCGAGCGGCATCGGGTTCGCGGCGAGCACGGCGTCGCAGGCGCGGCGCACCTCGTCCTGGTCGGGCTCCGGCAGGCCGAGGCCGCGGGCGGACCTGGCGAGCCGCTCCAGGTGGCGGGTGACCGCGAAGGGCCGGCCCTCCACGGCCTTGAGCGTCTCGAACACGCCGTCGCCGACCGTCAGTCCGTGGTCGAACACCGACACGGTGGCGTCCGCGGTGTCCCGCAGTCCGCCGTCCACCCAGATCTTCACCGAAGCATCCCTCCGCTTGTCTCCTGGACTCCCGACGCTACCGCCAGCAGCCTGGCCGCCTTCAATTCGGTCTCGGCCCACTCGCCTTCCGGATCCGAACCCCAGGTGATCCCGGCGCCGGTGCCGAAGCGCAGCAGGGGGGCGCCGGGGCCCGTCCTGTCGATCCAGAACGTCCGGATGCCGACGGCCAGTTCACCGGTCCGCCGGTCGGCGTCGACCCAGCCGATCCCGCCGCAGTACGGGCCGCGCGGGGCGGTCTCCAGCTCACCGAGCACCCGCAGCGCGCTCGACTTGGGCGCGCCGGTGACCGAGCCGGGCGGGAAGGCGGCGGCGAACAGCTCCGGCCATCCGGCGTCGGGGCGCAGCTCGCCGCGGACGGTGGAGACCAGGTGCACCAGGCCGGGGTGCGGCTCGATCGCGCACAGCGCGGGCACGGTCACCGAGCCGGTGGCGCAGACCTGGCCGAGGTCGTTGCGCACCAGGTCGACGATCATGACGTTCTCCGCGTGGTCCTTGGGCAGCAGCTCGTCCGCGGTCCGCGCGGTGCCCTTGATCGGCCCCGACTCGACCGTCGCGCCGTCGCGCCGCAGGAACAACTCGGGCGAGGCGGTGGCGATCTCGACGCCGTGCGCGGGCAGCCGAATCGTTCCGGCATACGGGGCCGGGTTGCCGCGGGCCAGGACCGCGGACAGCGCGTCGATGTCCGGGCCGCCGTACCCGCCCCGGCTCTCCGCCTCGGGCAGCGGCGCGGTCAGGACCCGGCAGAGGTTGACCTGGTAGACCTCGCCGGCCGCGATGCGCTCGCGGATCGCGCGCACCCCGGCCACATAGGCCGGGCGGTCCAGCGAGGAGGTCCACGCGGCGGGGTCGGGGCCGCGCCAGGGGCGGGTCCGGGGTGTGGAGGGGGCGGGGTCGCGGCGTACGTCGCCGAAGCGGGCGCAGACCGTACGGCCCTCGAAGTCGGCGGCGACCGCCCAGAAGCCCGTGGAGTCGAGCGCGCTCAGGTCCGCGGTGACATCCCGCAGGTCGGAGGCGACGAGGCCGCCGAAGCGGGCCATGGGGGCGAGGTCACGCACGGGGCTTCCCTGGTGGACGGCGAGTGGACGACGAGAGGGCCGAACCGGTGCTCGGCGGCAGGTGGAGCCGAGTCTAGGCGGGGCGCCGTCGCGGTGCTCCGCCGGTCATGCGCCCGTCATTGGCCCGGCACGCTGCGGAAACCAGTTTTTGAGCTTGACCGGGAATCCGCTAGAGTTCACCACGTCGCCGGGACACGAGAGTGCCCCGGAGCTACGGCGCCTGCGGACGTGGCTCAGTTGGTAGAGCATCACCTTGCCAAGGTGAGGGTCGCGAGTTCGAATCTCGTCGTCCGCTCGACGTGGGGGATCTTCCCGAACCCCCGCTGTGTTGGTGGAGTGGCCGAGAGGCGAGGCAACGGCCTGCAAAGCCGTCTACACGGGTTCAAATCCCGTCTCCACCTCCAAGGACGATTAGCTCAGCGGGAGAGCACTTCCCTGACACGGAAGAGGTCACTGGTTCAATCCCAGTATCGTCCACTGGACCCCACAGGGTCCTGGAGAAAGATCCCGCGCGATTAGCTCAGCGGGAGAGCGCTTCCCTGACACGGAAGAGGTCACTGGTTCAATCCCAGTATCGCGCACGCGTCATCAGCACCATCCGCGTCACCCGCACGACCGAGGACGATTAGCTCAGCGGGAGAGCACTTCCCTGACACGGAAGGGGTCACTGGTTCAATCCCAGTATCGTCCACGCGCAGGACACCGAGGGCCGGAAGCGATCGAGCTTCCGGCCCTCGGTCGTGCGGGTCCACTCGGCCGTTGCGGGTCCCCTCGGCTGTGCGGGTCCCCTCGGTCGCGGGAGGACCGCCTCCGTCGTCGGGATCGGGGTCAACTGGCCCCGGAAAAGCGCAATGCCCGGGTATCTCGCGATACCCGGGCAAACGCAGTCGTCCGCCGTACCCCCGTCCCCACGGGGTTCACCGGTATGTCCCCGGCCCGGACCGCTCTTCCGGGCCTGGGGCGTTGTGTCAGCGCCCCATCAGGCCGGCTACGGACGACGCTTGTGTGACCACCGCGTCCACTCCACCGAAGAAGTAGGCGAGCAGCGCTGCCAGCGGCAGCACCATGGCCGCCGCCACCAGCGGATGCCGGGTGCCGGTCGGACGGGCGCCGACGATCAGCGCCCTGCCGCCGCGCACGGCACGCGCGGTGCGTTCCACCGTGTTCGCCATGGCCCTCTCCAGAGGTGTGGTGTGGTCAGATCTTCTGTTGTCAGATTTGGGGCGGCGGACGTTTGACCTCGGGGGACGAGTGCTTCGCCCGCCGCTTGACCTCAACATTAGGGGCGCGACGGCGGCCGGTCGTCATGCCCTCGTACCCCTTTACCGGCCTCCCGGAGGATGACGGCGAGCGGCCCGGATACTCCCCTGGGTGGAGGAGGCGACCTAGGTCACCAGGGGTATCCCGGAGGGGACACCCGGCCGGAGGGGCGGCTTTCCTGAAGAGGGGTCCGGGACGGAGTCGGTAGCGGGGCGGGTGACAGGGCGGTGGCGGGGTCGGACGACGGTGCGGTGACGGGGCGGCGCTCAGCCCGCCTGCTCGACCTCGCGCGGTACCGGCTGCTCCACCAGGGCGAGAACCCTGGTGGACATGAAGCGGGCGGTGCGCACCACCGTCCCATTGCGGGTGACTTCACTCACTTCCACGACACCTCGGCGCACCGCCGTCTCCACTCTGCGGCCCGCCCGGGTGGCGATGACCTCATAGGTGCGGGTGGTGTCCCCCGCGTCGACGACTATCTCCACACGATCACCTTTCACGGCGTCATTCCCCCTTGGCAGACGGTCCGTTGGCGAAGCGGGCGCGGTGCTGACCACCCGTCGGTCGGGCGCGCTCCCACCTCTCAAGGATCCCACCGGGCACTGACAATTAGCGCCCGCGCGCCTGCGGGGCATCAGCGCGCGGGGGGACTTGAGTCCGTAAGCTGTGGGCGGCCGGCCCAGCGGCCGGTCAGTTCAGTGGAGTGGGGCCTCCCCCACCGGAGGCAGGGGACGGACGGACATGGCGATGATGCGGCTCCGGCGCGAGGATCCGCGGGTCGTCGGCGCGTTCCGGTTGCACCGGCGGCTCGGGGCGGGCGGCATGGGCGTGGTCTACCTCGGCGCGGACAAGCGCGGGCAGCGCGTCGCGCTGAAGGTCATCAGGCCCGAGCTGGCGGAGGATCAGGAGTTCCGCTCGCGGTTCGCCCGTGAGGTGTCCGCCGCCCGGCGGATCCGCGGCGGCTGCACGGCCCGGCTGGTGGCGGCCGACCTCGAGGCCGAACGCCCGTGGTTCGCCACGCAGTACGTGCCGGGGCCGTCCCTGCACGACAAGGTCGCCGAGGGCGGCACCCTGCCCGCCGCCGAGGTCGCCACGATCGGCGCGGCCCTCGCCGAGGGGCTGGTCGCCGTGCACGAGGCCGGGGTCGTGCACCGCGACCTCAAGCCGTCGAACATCCTGCTGTCCCCCAAGGGCCCGCGGATCATCGACTTCGGCATCGCCTGGGCGACCGGGGCCAGCACGTTGACGCACGTCGGTACGGCGGTCGGCTCGCCCGGCTTCCTCGCGCCCGAGCAGGTGCGCGGCGCCGCGGTCACCCCGGCCACCGACGTCTTCGCCTTCGGCGCCACCCTGGCGTACGCGGCGACCGCCGACTCGCCCTTCGGGCAGGGCAGTTCCGAGGTCATGCTGTACCGCGTGGTGCACGAGGAGCCGGATCTGACCGGCGTGCCCGACGCGCTCGCGCCGCTGGTCTACGCGTGCCTGGCCAAGGACCCCGAGGAGCGGCCGAGCACCGTGCAGCTCTCGGAACGGCTCGCCGAGATCGCCGCCCGCGAGGCCCGCGGGATCGGCGCGCCGCGCCGCGAGGGGCTGCCGAAGGCGGCCGGGCCGCGCCCGGAGCGGCCGACCGGCCGCAGGGCCGAGGAGTACGCGCAGCAGCACACCGAACGGCGGCCGGCCGGCGGGCCGACCAACGGGCGTACGGGTCCCGGTACCGCGCCCGGCCGCGGCAGCCGTACGGGCGGTGGCCAGGGGCCGCACGGTACCGGGGCCGGTGCCGGGGGGCAGGGCGGCGCCGGCACGTCCGGGGGGCGCTCCGGGTCGCGTACGCCGCCGCCTCGGCCGCCCGGCCCCCGGTCCTCCGGGACCCGCACCCCCGCCGCCCGGACGCCGACCGGGCGGCGTCCCGGTGCCAGCCCGAAGCGGCGCCTGTTGCGCCAGCGCGTCTTCGTCTTCGTCATCGTCACCCTTCTCGCGGCCGTCATCATCGCCGCCGCCCAGGGGTGCCACCGGCTCTCCCGTGGACTGGGCGTCCCGCCCACGGTCACCGTCTCGGCTTCCGCCGGGGATTCAGGCCCCTAGGGCTGCCGCCCGGGCGGCCCGATGTCGGCTTCCGTCACGGCCGATCGCGCCGTTCCCCCGGGTGGGGTGCCACTTTCGACCGTGCGGACAGTCCCGGCCAGCCGTGGCTCGTCGCGCAGTTCCCCGCGCCCCCAGGTGGGTGCCACATTCCGCCGCGCGAACAGCACCGGCCCGCTGCGCTTGCCCGCGCAGTTCCCCGCGCCCCTACGGGGCCCCAGTGCGGACGCCGGGTGGGGCGGGCTTTTGAGGGGCGCGGGGAACTGCGCGACCGGCCCCCACCGGGGCGCGGGCGGCCACGGCGGGGCGGGGCTGGCTCCGCGACGGGATGTGGCACTCGCGCGGGCGTCCGTACTCGTGAAGCCTCCCCCGCAGGGGGGCTGGCGTGGGTGGGCGGACTTCGGCTAGGTTTCCAAGCGCTTGCTTAGTAGGCTCGGGCGATCGGAAGGACGCGGCGCATGACGACCACCACCGCGAAGGACGGCCTCGGCGAGGAGGAGCTGCGCCGACGGGCCAGGGCGCTGCTGGCGGCGTGGGAGCCGGGGCGGACGGAGCCGCTGGAGTTTCTGCGGGCGCGGTTCGACGCGGGGCTGGCGTGGGTGCACTTCCCCGAGGGCCTCGGGGGCCTGGGCGCGCCGAGGGCGGCGCAGGCGGCGGTGGACGCGGAGCTGACGGCGGCCGGGGCGCCGGACAACGATCCCCGGCGGATCGGCATCGGGCTCGGCATGGCGGCGCCGACCATCCTGCGGTACGGCACCGAGGAGCAGAAGTCCCGCTTTCTGCGACCGCTGTGGACCGGCGAGGAGGTGTGGTGCCAGCTCTTCAGCGAACCGGGCGCGGGCTCGGACCTGGCCGGGCTGCGCACGCGGGCGGTCCGCGACGGCGACGAGTGGGTCGTGGACGGCCAGAAGGTCTGGACGTCGAGTGCCCACACCGCGCGCTGGGCGATCCTCATCGCCCGTACCGACCCGGATGTGCCCAAGCACCGAGGGATCACGTACTTCGTGTGCGACATGACCGACCCCGGCGTCGAGGTGCGTCCGCTGCGGCAGATCACCGGTGAGGCCGAGTTCAACGAGGTGTTCCTCAGCGGGGTGCGGATTCCCGACGCGCACCGGCTCGGCGAGGTCGGCGACGGCTGGCGGGTCGCGCAGACCACGCTCATGAACGAGCGGGTGGCGATCGGCGGACAGAGCCTGCCGCGTGAGGGCGGCATGATGGGCCCCGTCGCCGCGACCTGGCGCGAGCGGCCCGAGCTGCGGACGCCGGAGCTGCACGACCGGCTGATGCGGCTGTGGGTGGACGCGGAGGTCGCGCGGCTCACCGCCGAGCGGGTCCGCCAGCAGCTCGTGTCCGGCGCGCCGGGCCCCGAGGGCTCCGGGCTCAAGCTGGCCTTCGCCCGGCTCAACCAGCAGATCAGCGGCCTTGAGGTGGAACTCCTCGGCGAGGACGGTCTGCGCTACGGCGACTGGACGATGGTCAGGCCGCGCAGTGTCGACTTCTACGGCCGCGACGCGGGCTACCGCTATCTGCGGGCCAAGGGGAACTCGATCGAGGGCGGCACCTCCGAGATCCTGCGCAACATCGTCGCCGAGCGGGTCCTCGGCCTGCCCTCCGAGCCCCGCACCGACAAGGACGCCGCCTGGAAGGACCTCCCCCGATGACCGCCGCCTCCGCCCCCTCCCCCGGCCCCGCCGACCTCCTCTACTCCGAGGTCGAGGACGACCTGCGGGCCGCCGTGCGCGACGTCCTCGCCGACCGCTGCCCGCCGACGGCCGTGCTGGCCGCGATCGAGACCGACACACCGTACGACCCGGCGCTGTGGCGGGTGCTCGCCGCCGAACTCGGCCTCGCTGGGCTGCTGGTGCCGGAGAAGCTCGGCGGCCAGGGCGCCACCGCGCGGGAGGCCGCCGTCGCCCTCGAAGTCCTGGGCGGCGGCGCCGCGCCCACGCCCTTCCTCGGCAGCGCCGTCCTCGCCACCACCGCGCTGCTCGGCTGCGACACCGAGGACGCGGGGACGGCGGCGCTGCTCGGCCGCCTCGCCGCAGGCACGGCCACGGCGGCGCTGGCCGTCCCGCTGTCCGCCGCTCCCGGCGGCGCCTTCCCCACAGCGGTACGCGCCGACGCGGGCGGTCTGCTGACCGGCCGTGTCACCAGCGTCGTGGAAGCCCTCGTCGCGGACGTGCTCGTCGTCCCCGCCGTCGGCCCGGAAGGCCCGGGGCTCTACGAGGTCGCGGCGGCCGACGTCCGTACCGTACGGCCGGTCTCCCTCGACCTCACCCGGCCGCTCGCCGATCTGGAGCTCTCCGGCGCCGCCGGGCGTCTCCTGCCCGCCGCAGACCCGGCCGCCGCGCTGGACCGCGCCCTGCTCACCGGCGCCGGGCTGCTCGCCTCGGAACAGCTCGGCATCGCCCAGTGGTGCCTGGACGAGACCGTCCGCTACCTCGGTGAGCGCCACCAGTTCGGGCGCGTGGTGGGGTCCTTCCAGTCGCTCAAGCACCGGCTCGCCGACCTCTGGCTCGAGGTCGTCTCGGCCCGCGCCGCCGCCCGCTCAGCCGCCGACGCCCTGGCCACCGGCGCGCCCGACACCGCCGTCGCCGTGTCCGTCGCGCAGTCGTACGTCGCCGCCACGGCCGTCCACGCCGCGGAAGAGGCCCTTCAACTGCACGGCGGCATCGGCATGACGTGGGAGCATCCGCTCCACCTCTACCTCAAGCGCGCCAAGGCGGACGAGATCGCCCTCGGCACGCCGGGGTACCACCGCGCGGCGCTGGCCTCTTTGGTGGGGCTCCCGCCCCGCCCGTGAGGACGCGGGCCCGTGGGCGCGCTGGGGGTGCCCCCAGCGCGCCTGACGACCTGGCCCCGGCTGCCGCCCCGCGCGGCTACCGCCTCGTGGCGTAGAAGGCGACGGCCGACGCGGCGGCGACGTTGAGGGAGTCGACGCCGGGGGCCATCGGGATGCTGACCCACTCGTCGGCGGCGCGCAGGGCGTCCACGGAGAGGCCGTCGCCCTCGGTGCCGAGCATGAGGGCGAGTTTGGGGTAGCGGCGGGCGGCCAACTCGTTGATGGTGATCGACTTGTCGGCGAGGCAGAGCGCCGCGGTGACGAAGCCCTGCTGGCGGAAGCGTTCGATGTCCTTGGGCCAGGAACTCAGGCGGGTCCAGGGGACTTGGAGGACTGCGCCCATGGAGACCTTGACGGCGCGCCGGTAGAGGGGGTCGGCGCAGCGCGGGGAGAGGAAGACGGCGTCCACGCCGAGGGCGGCGGCGCTGCGGAAGGCGGCGCCGAGGTTGGCGTGGTCGACGATGTCCTCGAAGATCGCGACGCGGCGTCCGGCGCCCTGGGCGGGGGCGGCGGCGAGCAGGTCCTCGGCCGTCGGCAGCGGCTTGCGCTGCATGGAGGCGAGGGCGCCCCGGTGCACGTGGTAGCCGGTGACCTGCTCCGCGAGGTCGGGGCTGACGGCGTAGACGGGAGCGGGCACCTCGTCGATGACATCGCGCATGACGTCCACCCACTTGGCGGACAGCAGCATCGAGCGCATGCGGTAACCGGCGTGCCGGGCCCGCCTGATGACCTTCTCGCCCTCGGCGATGAAGAGACCTTCGGCGGGTTCGCGGCGGCGGCGCAGGTCCACGTCGGTCAGCGACGTGTAGTCGTGCAGGCGCGGGTCGTCGGGGTCGTCGATCGTGATGAGCTCAGCCACAGCCTGATACTGCCCTGTCCTCCGGCACCTGCCAACGGCGCATCCACAAGCCGTTCACCGGCCGGTACGGCCCTGTGCGACGCCGCCGCCCACGGTGACCACGTCGCCGATCACGATCACGGCGGGGGGACGTACGCCTTCCGCTTCCACGACGTCCGCGACGGTCGCCAGCGTGGCGTCCACCCGGCGCTGCGCGGCCGTCGTGCCCTCCTGCACCACGGCCACGGGTGTGTCGGCGGACCGGCCGCCCGCCACCAGCGTCGCCGCGATCGGGCCGATCCGCTCGACCGCCATCAGCAGCACGAGGGTGCCGCGCAGCCGGGCCAGCGCCGTCCAGTCGACCAGCGAGCGCGCGTCGTCGGGCGCGACATGGCCGCTGACCACCGTGAACTCGTGGGCCACACCCCGGTGCGTGACCGGGATACCGGCCGCGCCCGGCACGCTGATGGAGCTGGAGATGCCGGGTACGACGGTGACCGGGACACCGGCGGCGGCCAGCGCCTCGGCCTCCTCCATACCGCGCCCGAAGACGTACGGGTCGCCGCCCTTGAGCCGGACCACGGCCTTGCCCGCCCTGGCGTGCTCGATCAGCGCGCTGTTGATGGCCTCCTGGGCCATCGCCCGGCCGTACGGGATCTTCGCCGCGTCGATCACCTCGACGTGCGGCGGCAGTTCGTCCAGCAGGTCGCGCGGGCCGAGCCGGTCGGCGATCACCACGTCCGCCTCCGCCAGGAGGCGGCGTCCGCGCACCGTGATCAGGTCCGGGTCGCCGGGGCCGCCGCCGACCAGCGCCACGCCCGCCGTCCGCGTCCGGTGGTGCGGCGCCACCAGCGTGCCGTCCCGCAGCCCCTCGACGACCGCGTCCCGTACCGCCGCCGACCGCCGGGGGTCCCTGCCGGTCAGCACCGCCACCGTCACGCCCTCCGAACGGCCCGTCGCGGGCGTCCACGCCGTGGCCGCCTCCGCGTCGTCGCTGCGCACGCACCACACCCGGCGGGCCTCCGCCTCCGCGGACGCCGCCGCGTTCGCCGCCGCGTCTGTGCTCGCCACCAGGGCGTACCAGGCGCCCTCCAGGTCCCCGTCCTCGTACGGCCGCCGCTCCCAGCGCAGCTCGCCCGCGTCGGCCATCGCCTCCACCGACGGCGTCGCCGTCGGCGACACCACCACGATGTCCGCCCCCGCCGACACCAGCGCCGGAAGCCGCCGCTGCGCCACCTGGCCACCGCCGACCACCACGACGCGCCGTCCGGCGAGGCGCAGCCCTACGGGGTACGCCGGGGCGTCCTTGCGATCCATGCGGTCCGGCTCCTTCTCAACGGTTTCCACTGCGTGCGGCGATCCTACGTTTCGGCCCCGGCCCCGGTCGGCCCCACCGTGCCCGGCCGCGCGCTTCCCCCCGCCCCTCCGGGACGCGTCCTCTTCCGCAGAAGGGTGAGCGGTCCTTCTTGGGGGCGCGGGGAACCGCGCGGCCGACCACGACACACCGCGACTGTGCACACCACAGCAGGCGGCACCTCCTGGGGGCGCGGGGAATTGCGCACTCGGCCAGGACGCACCGCCACTGCGCACACCACAGCAGGCGGCACCCCCTGGGGCCACGACCGCGCCGCCGGGGTGCATGCAGCCGTCAGCGGCGCCCCCTGCGGGGAGGAGGAACAGGGCCCGGGGAGGGCCTGAGCTTCAAGCGGGGGCACCCCGTGCGGGGGCTACCCCTTCTCGGTGACGCCCGCCGCGTCGAAGGTGGCGACTTCGTGCATGACGCGCGCCGCGCTCTGGACGAGGGGCAGCGCGAGCAAGGCCCCGGTGCCTTCGCCGAGGCGGAGGTCGAGGTCGACGAGGGGCCGCAGCCCCAGCGTGGTGAGCGCGGCGACATGCCCGGGCTCGGCGCTGCGGTGCCCGGCGATGCAGGCGGCGAGCACCTCGGGGGCGATGGCGCGAGCGACCAGGGCGGCGGCACCGGCGCTGACGCCGTCGAGGATGACGGGGGTACGGAGGGCCGCGGCGCCGAGCAGGAGCCCGACCATGGCGGCGTGTTCGAGACCGCCGATGGCGGTGAGGACGCCGATGGGGTCGCCGGGGTCGGGCCGGTGCAGGTCGAGAGCGCGCCGGACGACCTCGACCTTGCGGGCGTGCATCTCGTCGTTGATGCCGGTGCCGCGCCCGGTGACCTCGGCGGGGTCGACGCCGGTGTAGACGGCGATGAGGGCGGCGGACGTCGTGGTGTTCGCGATGCCCATCTCGCCGGTGAGCAGCGCCTTGTTGCCCGCGGCGACGAGGTCGCGGGCGGTCTCGATGCCGACCTCGATGGCGCGCAGCGCCTCTTCGCGGGTCATGGCGGGCCCCGCGGTGAAGTCGGCGGTGCCCGCGCGGACCTTGCGCGGCAACAGCCCCGGGGTGCTGGGCAGTTCGGAGGCGACGCCGACGTCCACGACGCAGACCTCGGCGCCGACCTGGTTGGCGAAGGCGTTGCAGACGGCGCCGCCGCCGAGGAAGTTGGCCACCATCTGCGCGGTGACCTCCTGCGGCCACGCGGTGACGCCCTGGGCGTGCACCCCGTGGTCACCGGCGAAGATCGCCACGGCCGCGGGCTCGGGGATCGGCGGCGGGCACTGCCGCGAAAGCCCGCTGAGCTGCGCGGAGATGATCTCCAGCATGCCCAGCGCGCCCGCCGGTTTCGTCATCCGCTTCTGCCGCTCCCACGCCTCGCCGAGCGCCTTGGCGTCCAGCGGGCGGATGCCGCGCAGCGTCTCTTCCAGCAGGTCGTGCGGCTCCTCGCCGGGCAGCGCGCGGTTGCCGTACTCCTCGTCGTGCACGACCCACGACAGCGGGCGGCGCTGCGACCACCCGGCCTGCATCAGCTCGGGCTCGTCGGGGAATTCGTCGACGTACCCGACGCACAGGTAGGCGACGACCTCCAGGTGCTCGGGCAGGCCGAGCTCGGTGACCATCTGGCGCTCGTCGAAGAAGGAGACCCAGCCGACGCCGAGTCCTTCCGCGCGGGCGGCGAGCCACAGGTTCTCCACGGCGAGCGCGGAGGAGTACGGCGCCATCTGCGGCTGCGTGTGGCGGCCGAGGGTGTGCCGGCCGCCGCGGGTGGGGTCGGCGGTCACCACGATGTTGACCGGGGTGTCGAGGATCGCCTCGATCTTCAGCTCGCGGAACTGCCGCGCCCGGCCCTTGGGGAGCGACTTGGCGTACGCCTCCCGCTGCTGCATGGCCAGTTCGTGCATCTTCTCGCGGGTCTTCGCCGACCTGATGACGACGAAGTCCCACGGCTGCGAGTGCCCGACGCTGGGCGCGGTGTGCGCCGCCTCCAGGACGCGCAGCAGCACGTCGTGCGGGATCGGGTCGGACCGGAAGCCGTTGCGGATGTCTCGCCGTTCGCGGATCACCCGGTGCACGGCGTCCCGGACGGCGGGCTCGTACGCCTCCGCCGCGGGCCCCTGCTGCGGGGCGACCGCGACCGGCAGCGGCTGGGCCTCTTCGGCCTCGGCGACAGCGGCGGCGACCGGCTCGGGTGCGACGGGCTCGGGGGCGACGGGCTCCGCGACGACCGGCTCCGCGACGACGGCCTCGGGGGCGGCCTCGGGTACGGCCTCCACGGGCGCGGCCTCGGCTTCGGGAGTCGCCTCGGGCGCGGTCTCGGCCGACTGCGCCGGAGCAGCGGCCTGTTCCGGTACGTCCGCCGGTACCGGCACGGCGACCGGCTCGGCCGCGGCGGGCGCGGGCGTCCCCTCGGCGGGCGTCTGCTGGACGGCCTCCACGGGTACGGCTTCCACGGGCGCGGCCTCGGCCGGTGCCGCTTCCACCGGTACGGCCTCGGGCAGCGGCGCCGGAGCCTGTACGGCCGCCGACGGCTGCTCCTCGGGCGCGACGTGCGGCGCCTCCTGCTCGGCCGGGGCCGCGGGCGCGGCCTGCTCGGGAGCGGGCGCGTACTCGGCTGCGGGGGGCTGAGCGGGCGGCACGGGCCGGACCGGCTCGACGGCCACGGGCTGCGCCACGGCCTCAGGCTGCGCGGTGGGTTCGGGCTGCGCGGCGGGTTCGGGGACGGCCACCGGCGCCGGGGCCTGGGCCGGGACGGCGGCGACCGGGGCGGCGGCGGCCGGAGCCGCGGTCTCCTCCGGCGCGTCGTCGGGCGCGAGGAACGCGCGCAACGGGTCGGCGGGCCGCGGCGGGACGACGCTGTCGGCGTGCGGGATCAGCGACGGCTGGGAGGCGGCGGGGGCGGCGGGCCAGCCGCCGACCTGCTCGGCGCCCGCCGTACCGGAGGCGGGAGTCCGGTCCGCGGCCTCGCCGGTCTGCTGGGCCGGGATGCCGGAGGTGTCGTCCTGCGGCACGTCGAGGTATTCGGGGCCGGAGGTCGGCGGGCCCGAGGCCCGTACCGGGGTCTGCGCCGGTGCCTGGGCGTGCGCGGGACCGCGGTCGGCCAGGGAGCGTACGGAGACGCCCCCGCCGATGCTGTCGGGCATCGGCGGGCCCATGTGCAGCGGGCGGCGCGGCGCGGCGGTCTGGGCGGTCTGGGCGCCGGCCGGCTGCGGCACACCGGCAGACGGCATCGGGACCGCGCCCGTGTCGCCGGGGCCGGCGAACTCGGCGGCCGGGGCCGCGTGCTCGGTACCGGTGTCGAAGCCGTAGCCGGGCGCCGGATTCCCCGCGGCGGGTGTCGCGGCCTCGGCCACGGGCGGCACGGCCGGGGGCAGCGCATCGCCGCCCTGCTGGGCGGCCTGCTGGACGTCCTGGGGCAGGCCCTGCGGGAGCGGCTGCGGCGCGAGCACCGCCGCGTAGTCGATGGAGCCGGAGTCCCGGCCGCCCGCCTCGTGCGCGTCGGCGTGGGCCGGTACGGGCTGCGGCGGCACCGGCTGCGGGTCGCTCCAGGACCCCTGCGGGCCCGGCATGAGCAGCACGTCGTCCTCGTCGTCGATGCCCGCGCCGGGAGCGGCGGGCTGGTCGAGGTAGGTGTACGCGGGTGCGCCCTGTTCGTCGGGAAGCGGTTCCGCGCCCCAGCCGGGGACGGACGGCTGCGGTACGGCAGTGCCGGGAAGCTCGGAGTGCGGCTGGCGAACCGCTTCCCCGACTGCGTTCTCCGGCAGCCCCTCGCCGGGGATCCGACCGGTGTCCGTCATGCGTGCCCCTCGCCCATCGGTTTCGCTCCTTCCAGCGCTGCACCGCGCGCGGCCCGACCCCCTCACGCAAGAGAACGAGCGTGCGGAGCAGCGGGCACGTGAGCGCCGGACGCCGCGGTTCTCGACGACCCGTCAACGCACGACGACGGCACAACGATCCGCCAGCCTACCCCGCTCGGCGCGGCGGCCCGTCCGGTGGTCCGCACCTCGGGACGCCCCGCGTACGATGCCCCGACACACGTCCGCGACCGGCGCAAACGCCTTCTGTGCAGGCGTTTTTGATCATGCACAGATCAGCGGCGCGTGCCGCAGAGGGCAAAGGTCACTGAGCGTTCCCGCTCGGCCCACTCGGAATCCAGTTCGACGGATTGCAGGAGAGCGCGTTCCACCTCGTAACCGCCTTCCTCCAGTGCCCTGCTGACCGCTTCGGCCTCGTCGCGGGTGGTCGCGCCGGTCACGATCCGCTCCGGGCGGCGGGCCGCGCAGGCGGCCGTCACCTCGGCGTCGACGCACCCGATCCGTACCGCGTCGGGCTCCGGAAGGTCGTCCAGCACTTGGGGCGCCGGGCCGTGTACGACCTGGAGTTGGACCCCGGCCCTGCGGCCGGTGGCGGTGATCCAGTCGCACGCGTCGGCGTCCCGGTCGACGGCGATGACGGCGGCGCCGAAGCGCGCGGCCTCGACGGCGACGGCGCCGTCCGCGGAGCCGATGTCCCACACGAGGTCGCCGGTGCGCGGGCCGAGCCGGGCGAGTTGGAAGGCGCGCAGATGCGCCGAGGTGTCGCCGCCGTATTCGGACGAGGGCAGCGCCCAGCCGCGGACCGGGCCGGGAAATCCGGGGTCGCGCCCGGCGATCCAGCCGCCGCGCTCCGCCGACGGTACGCCGAGACCGGCCGCTCCCGAACCGGCGGAGGTGGTGCCGCCGACGACCAGGACGACGTTCGGATCGCGCCAGATGTGGTCGGCGACGTTGTCGGAGGTGAGAACTGTCACCTGTTCCTGCTCGGTGCCGAGCGCTTCGCAGATGACGAAGGTGCGGTGGACTCCGGTGAGCAGCAGGGAGAGTTCGACCGGGCCCGCGCCGGGCGCGGTGAGCACGGCGACCTTCGGGTAAGCGCGGCAGACGTTGACCGCGCGGCGCAGGGAGCGGCCGTGCGCGACGACCACGCGGGCGTCGTCCCAGGGCATTCCGGCGCGGGCGAAGGCGGTGGCGACGGCGGAGACGCCGGGGATGACCTCGATCTCCAGGCCGTGTTCCGGCGCCCGCAGCGCGCGGACGACGCCGAAGAAGCCGGGGTCGCCGTCGGCGAGTACGACGGCGCTGCCGCGGTGCTTGGCGATCCTGCGGGCGGCGATCTCGATGCTGCCCAGCACGATCCGCTCGGCGTGCTCGGGGACGTGCGACAGCGCGAGATGGTGTTTGGTGCCCGCGACCAGGGTGGCGGCGTTCAGTGCGGCGCGGGCCGCGTCGGACGGAGGTGAGCCGTCCCATCCGATCACGGTGACCCGGTCGGCCATCGTCGTCTGCCTCCATGGCTGTGCGGATCGCTGCGGACCAGGTCACGGCACGGCGGCGTGGCGCGCCCCGGTCCCGGGGGGAGAACACTATCCGGGCCCGGGTGCCCGGGGACGAGGCGAGGGGGCAGGTATCCGCCACGGCGTCCTCGGAGCCGGTGGGCCGGAGGGCTCAGCGCCAGTCGGCGTACGCGCTGAAGTCGGCGTGGGCGTCGTATCCGCCGTCGCCGGAAGCCTGGCCCGGACCGTCGTCCAGGTCCTCGGGCAGCACGCTCCACACCAGCAGGTCGGTGCGGATCTCGGCCCAGCGGCCGTCCTCGGTCTGGCTGCGGACGATGCCCGCGTTGCGCAGTACGCCCTCGCTGACGCAGCCGATCTTCTGCGCGACCTGTTGGGAGGCGGTGTTGTCGGCCGCGGTGCGCAGCTCCAGCCGTTCGAAGCGCTGGTCGGTGAAGAGCCAGTGGCAGACGGCCTGCACCGATTCGCTGGCGTATCCCTCGCCGCGCGCCCAGGCGGCGGTGAGGTAGCCCACCTCGCTGCCGCGGATCCGCCAGTCGGTGTTGTGCAGGTGGACGGTGCCGACCAGCCGCTGGGTGAGGAATTCGGTGACGGCCAGGACGATGCCGCGGCCGGACTCGCGCTCGGCCGGCGCGGTCCTGGTGACGAACGCGCGGGCGTCGTCCTGCGAATACGGCTGCGGTACGCCGGTCCACGCGATGATCAGCTCGTCGTTCATCATCTCCGCCAGGGCGGGGATGTCGGCCTCCTCGTACGCGCGCAGCACCAGCCGCTCCGTACTGATGGAGATGTCCGGAAAGGTGGGCGTCATTCGCTGCTCCGTAACCAGGGCATGTGTGGATTGCACAGCATGCAGCATCCCGCACGGCATGGGCCGGGCAGGGTCGCCGGGGCGGGAGTGGGGTGCGCGGCGGCGAACGCCCTTCCAGAGTAGGGCGAATGCCGGTCAGGGCGGGTATCCGTGAACGTCATCCGATCCTGCTACCGTCAGCCCGCGTGACAGTGCACCACGCAGCAGGAGTCGGCTATCAACGGGCAGCGGAGGTCTACGAGAGCTCCCGGCCCTCCTATCCGCTCGCCGCGCTCGCCGCGCTGGCGGACGCGTTGCCCCTGGAAGCGGGCCGTACCGTGGTCGATCTCGGCGCGGGCACCGGCAAGTTCACCCGTCTGCTGGCACTGACCGGGGCCGAGGTGCTCGCGGTGGAGCCGGTGAAGGAGATGCGGGAGCGGCTCGCCGAGCTGCTGCCCGCGGTCGCGGTGAACGCGGGGACGGCGGAGACGACGGGGCTGCCCGACGGCTGCGCGGACGCCGTGGTGGCGGCGCAGTCCTGGCACTGGTTCGAGGAGCCGGCCGCGCTGACCGAGGTGGAGCGGCTGCTGCGGCCGGGCGGCGCGCTGGCGCTGGTGTGGAACACCTTCGACACCTCGGAGCCGTGGATGCGCGACTTCCAGGACATCTACTTCCGGCTGGCGCCGCGCGATCTGCCCCGCCCGCCGCTGTCCTCCGGCCTCGGCGACGCGGGCTGGCGCAAGCCGTTCGAGTCGCGGCCCGGCTGGGGGGCGATCGAGGAGCGGCACTGGCCCAATCCGCACTCCACGACGGTCGCGGACATCGTCGACCGGATGATGTCGTCCAGCCATATCGCCGTCCTCGACGCGACCGCCCAGGGGCGGGTGCGCGCGGAGTTGGAGGCGGTGCTGGGGGCGCACCACGCGACGCGCAGCAGCGGCGCGATCGAGATGCCGTACGTGACGGACGTGTACTGGGTGCGGCACGGCTGAGGCCCCGCGCCCTCGGGGGGAGCGGGGCCCGTGCGCGGCGGTCAGGCCGCCGGGGCGCCGAAGGCCGGTATCACCGAGCCCTTGAAGGTCGTCTCGATGTACTGCTTCACCTCGGGCGAGTTGAGCAGTTCGGCGAGCTTCTTCACGCGCGGGTCGTTCTCGTTGCCCTTCTTGACGGCCAGGAAGTTGGCGTACGGGTTCCCGTCCGCCTTCTCCAGCGCCAGCGCGTCCTTGGCCGGGCTGAGGTCGGCCTGGATCGCGTAGTTGCCGTTGATCACGCCCGCGTCCACGTCGTCCAGGGAGCGCGGGAGCTGGGCGGCCTCCAGCTCCTTGAACTTCAGGTGCTTCGGGTTGGCCGTGACGTCGGCGGGGGTCGCGGTCTGGTCGGTGCCCGCCTTGAGGGTGATCAGGCCGTTGTCGGCGAGCAGCTTGAGCGCGCGTGCCTCGTTGGTCGTGTCGTTCGGTACGGCGACGCTCGCGCCGTCCTTGAGCGCGCCGATCGACGTGATCTTGTGGGAGTACAGGCCCAGCGGCTCCAGCTCGACGTTGACGACGGGCACGATGTGGGTGCCGTTCTTCTTGTTGAAGTCGTCCAGGTAGGGCTTGTGCTGGAAGAAGTTCGCGCCGACCTCGCCCTGCTCGGTGGCGGTGTTGGGCAGCACGTAGTCGGAGAACTCCTTGACCTGGAGGTCGAGTCCGGCCTTCTTCGCCAGGTGGTCCTTGACGTAGTCGAGGATCTGCGCGTGCGGGGTGGGGCTGGCCGCGACCACGAGCGGGCCGCTGGTGTCCTTGGCGCTCGCCTTGGAGTCGGAGTCGGAGCCGCAGGCGGTGAGGCCGAGCGAGAGCGCGGCGGCGGCGAGGACGGCGGCAGTGATGGTGGTGTTCTTTCGCACGAAAAGTGCCTCTTTCTGGTTTATCCGGGTCGTGCTGGGTGGTACGGCGCCGCGACGCTGCGGTGCCAGGGGGACAGAAGCGGGTCGGGACGGGAGAGTCGGGCGGTCAGGAGGCTGTCGCCGGGCGCAGCAGGCGCAGCCGGGGGGCCGCGCCGGACCGGCCGCGGCGGGCGACGGTGCGGGCGGCGAAGTCCCCGACGAGCTGGACGAGGGTGACCACGACGACGAGCACGGCGACGATCACCCACATGAAGCCGGTCTCGAAGCGCTGGTAGCCGTAGCGCAGCGCGAGGTCGCCGAGGCCGCCGCCGCCGACCACCCCGGCCATCGCGGAGTAGCCGATCAGCGCGATGACGGTGGTGGTGGCGCTGGCGATCAGTGAGGCGAGCGACTCCGGCAGCAGCACCTTGCGGACCACCGTCCACGTACTGCCGCCCATCGCCTGGACGGCCTCCACCAGGCCGTGGTCCACCTCGCGGACCGCCGTCTCGACCAGCCGGGCGAAGAACGGGATCGCGCCGACGGCCAGCGGGACGACGGCCGCCTCCCAGCCGATGGTGGTGCCGACGATCGCCCGGGTGAAGGACATCAGGGCGATCATCAGGATCACGAACGGCAGCGACCTGCCGATGTTCACGACGACGCCGAGGACGCGGTTGACGGGCAGACAGCGCAGCAGGCCGCCCCGGTCGGTGAGGACCAGCAGGACACCGATCGGCAGCCCCGCGGCCACCGATATGACCGTGGCCCAGGCGACCATGCGCAGCGTCTCGCCACCCGCCTGCGTGAGCAGCGGGTGCATCTCGGACCAGGTCACTTCGCCGTCTCCCCGACCGTGTTCCCGGCCTTCTCCCCCGCCGTGTCTCCTGCCGCGACCGGCTCGGCCTTGGCGGCGACGACGGCGACGTCCAGGCCCTGCTCGCGCAGGTAGCCGATCGGCACCACGTTGTCCTCGAAGCGGCCCGGCAGCTCGATCCGCATCCGGCCGATCTGCCGCCCGTCGTAGGTCTCCATGGCCGCGCCGAGGATGGAGATGTCCACGTTGTACGTGCGCGCCAGCCGGGAGATCACCGGCCGGGTCGCGCTGTCGCCGTGGAAGGTGAGGTCGACCACCGTACGGTCGGGGCCCGACGCGTCGCCGTCCACGGGGAACAGCTCGTCGGCCAGTTCGGAACCGGGGGTGGCCAGCAGTTCGGCCACGGTGCCTGACTCCACTACGCGTCCGCCTTTCATGAGTGCCGCCGAGTCGCAGACCTGCTTGACGACGTCCATCTCGTGGGTGATCAGCAGGACGGTCAGGCCGAGCTGCCGGTTGAGGTCGCGCAGCAGTCGCAGCACGGACCGGGTGGTCTCCGGGTCGAGCGCCGAGGTGGCCTCGTCGGAGAGCAGCACCTTGGGGTCGCCCGCCAGGGCGCGGGCGATGCCGACGCGCTGCTTCTGGCCGCCGGACAGCTGCGCGGGGTAGGCGCGGGCCTTGTCGGACAAGCCGACCAGGTCAAGGAGTTCACCGGCCTTGCGGGCCCGCTGGCGGCCGGAGATCCCCAGGATCTCCAGCGGGAGTTCGACGTTGTCCTGCACGGTGCGCGAGGAGAGCAGATTGAAGTGCTGGAAGACCATGCCGATCCCGGCGCGGGCGGCGCGCAGGGCGGCGGGGGCGCGGTCGGAGCGTCCGGCCAGCGCGGTCAGGTCGCGGCCCGCCACCTCGACGGTGCCGGAGGTGGGGCGCTCCAGCAGGTTCACGCAGCGGATCAGGGTGCTCTTGCCCGCGCCGCTGCGGCCGACGACGCCGTAGACCTCGCCTTCGCGTACCCGCAGGTCCACCCCGTCCAGGGCGGTGACCTCACGGTCGCGCGAGCGGTAGACCTTTCTCAGGTCGGTGGTGGTGATCACAGGAGCGTCCATCGGGGTCGAGCGCGCGGCGGACGTACCACCGCACACGGGGGCGTTCTTCTCGGGACGCGGCACGCGGCGGCACACCGGAAAGGGCGGCGGGCCTCAAAGGATTTCGGCGGCGCTCTGGGCGCTGCGCCGGTGCGTGACGCGGGGCACTCGCTTCGGGGCGCGAGGCGTGGAGGTGGGCCCTCGGTCAGTCACACATTCGACACGCACAACGAACACCGGGCGTGATCGCCTCGGTCGCGCGGCTGCGGCTGTTCGTCGTGGTCATGCGTTCCAGTAAACCAGACGGGTGGCCGCGTTCCGAAATCCGGTCCGATTGTTCATTATGCGGACACACTCACGGGGCCGCCCCGGGCGGGCGGGGACGGGAGATCCGGGCGGGCAGGGGTGGGAGATCCGGGCGTCACGCCCCGTAATAGAGTCGCCGCATGCTCGACGCGGTCCTCATCACGGTCTCGGTCACGGCGCTGCTGCTCGCGGCGTGGTGCGGTTTCGCCGCGTACCGTGACCAGCCGACCAACGACTGGCACTTCATCGCGATGGCCGTGGTCACCGCGGCCGCGCTGGTGCAGCTCGTGATCGCGATCGTGCAGCTCGCCCGCGGCGACCGGCCGCAGCACGGGATGGCGGTCTTCCTCCCGTATCTGCTGGGCGCGGCCGTGACGATCCCGGCGGCGGCCTTCATGTCCCTTGCCGAGCGGACGCGTTGGGGCTCGGCGATCGTGGCGGCCGGCGGTGTGGTGCTGGCCGTGCTCGAACTGCGGCTCAACGAGATCTGGGGAGCCGGCCATGGCTGACGGCACACGCGCGACACGCGCACGGGCACGGACGAAGACGCTGACGAAGGGCACGGACGGCATGAAGGACACGGGGGACGGCACCGCGGCCGAGGCGGCCGAGGACGCGCCGGGGACGCGGATCGGCCAGGGCCCCGGCCGGCTGCTGCTCTCGCTCTACGCGGTCTTCACCGTCGCGGCGCTGTCCCGGTCGATCGTGCAGATCGCGACCAAGTACCACGAGGCACCGCTGGCGTACGTCCTGTCAGGCGTCGCGGGCGTGGTCTACGCGGTGATCACCGTCGCGCTGTGGAAGGGCGGCGAGGCGGCCCGCAAGGTGGCGCTGGTGTGCTGCTCGGCCGAGCTGGCCGGTGTGATCGCGGTGGGCACCCTGACGGTCGTGGACTCCTCGGCCTTCCCCGACGCGACCGTCTGGTCGGACTTCGGGATCGGCTACCTCTTCCTGCCGCTGGCCCTCCCCGTGGCCGGTCTGCTGTGGCTGCGCCGTGCCGCCCGCGAGGCGGGGCGGCCACAGGAACAGCAGACCGGGTCCGGGGCCTGATCCGTACGCGAGGCGCCGTGGAACGCGGCTCAGGCGGTGGCCGCGTAGCCCGCCGTGGCGGCGGCCTTCTCCATGGTCACCAGGCTCAGCCGACGGCTGACCGGCTCCGCGGCGCCCACCTGCTCGTAACCGAGCTTGCGGTACATCCGCAGATTGACCTGGCTGCGGTGGCCGGTGAAGAGCCGGTAGCGCTTGGCCTCCTCCTCGGCCGCCAGTCGCTCCTCGACGGCGTTGAGCAGCCGCCCGCCGAGGCCGTGTCGTTGAAGTCGCGGGTGGACGATCAGTTTCCCGATCCGCGCGGTGCCGTCGTCGTCGACGACTCCGCGTACCGAGCCGACGACCTCGTCGCCCAGGCGCGCCACCAGGACGCACCCCCCGGCGAGTTCGGCACGCAGCTCGTCCAGGGTCTGGGTGAGAGGTTCGATGCTGTAGTCGCCGTACAGCTCCGCCTCGCTCTGGTAGCAGAGGTACTGGAGTTTGAGGATCTTCTCGGCGTCCGAGTGCTCCGCCGTAGAGATGGTCACGCTCATGCCCATGCGCGCAGGCCTCCCCTTCGAATCCGTCCGGGCAGTTTGAGGGTGAGGTATGCGCCCGGAACGAGTGCCTGAACGGAGTTGGTGCGGATATGCGCCGCCTCCGTGGCGCCGATGATCGCACAAACCCTTCGGCGGGGTACCGCCTGCGCCCCACCCAGTTCAGTCTCGTACGGGCGCGCCAAGGGTGCCCACTGCCGCCGACTGTTTACCGTGCATTACCCCGTCTCACCGGGGATCCAACCCTCGAATTCAGGATCGTCCGAAGACAGCCGAGGCAGCGCGACCTCAGCGGTCCGATGCTGCCCTGTGAGATTCCCAACTCGCGGGAGATTTCCCGGTAAGTGGGGTCGGAACGGGACATCAGGGCCGTGACGACCTGCGGGCAGCGGCCGGGCAGCCGCCGTACCGCCGCCTGGACCGTACGGTGTTGCTCCGCCGCCAGCACCAACTCCTCGACCCCGCGCAGCTGCGCGGGCGGCCCCGCGGCGTCCGGGTCCCCGTACGGGCGTTCGCTGCGGATGCGGCGGGCGTGGGCGCGGGCCTCGGCGCGGACCGCGCGGCGCACCCAGCGGTCCGGCTCGGGCGGCGGGCCGCCCAGTTCCAGCAGCCGCAGCCAGACGGCCTGTTCGAGGTCGGCGGCCTCGACACCGCCGCCGGGCAGCGCCTCGGCCGCGGCCTCGGCGGCCAGCAGCGGCCCGAGCGGCGCGTAGGGGTCCGCGGGGGTGTCCGCGGGACGGCGGGCGCGGTCGTCGGCGTGCGGGGCCGCGGACAGGTCGGGGTGGTCCATGGGGATCTGCATATCCGCTGGCACGAGACGGCCGCGCCGGGCGGTTGCCCGGCGCGGCCGTTTTCACCACATGGAGTGGCGGTGGCGGTTCAGGACGTCCGGGTTCAGGACGTCCGGGTTCAGGACGTCCGGGTTCAGGACGTCCAGAAGTCCTCGCGGGCCAGTACGGCGGTGTCGGCGTTGTCGGTGAACAGGCCGTCGATGCCGGTCGCGAACCACGTCTTGAAGGCGGCCAGCGGGTCGCCGTACGCGTTGGGGTCGGTGCCGACCTGGAAGTCGGCGGGCAGGAACTGGTTCTCGTTGCGCGCGGTGAAGGGGTGCAGCACCAGACCGGCCTTGTGCGCGTCCTTGACGACGGCGGTGGGCCGGAGCAGCCTGCCCGAGGCGTCGCGCGGGATGATCACGTCGGTGGTCGGGCCGATGCCCTGGGCGAATCCGGCGATCCAGCGCAGCCCGGCCGGGGTGACGAGGTCGGCCACGGTCCGCTTGTCGCCGGAGACGACGAAGTCCCAGGGCCGCGAGGTGAGGCCGTTGAGCAGGAAGATCTTGGGCGCGGCGCCGCCGAGCGCGCCGAGCCGCTGGAGGCTCTGCGCCTCGAAGGACTGGAGGAACTGCGGGGCGTCGGCGCGGTGCCTGCCGTACTGCTTGAGCAGCTTGATCAGCCGCTCCTCCAGCGGCAGGCCGATGCCGCGGAAGTACGTGGGGTGCTTGGTCTCGGTGTGCAGCCAGACCGGCTTGCCGCGCTTGCGGCCCTCGCGGTCGGCCCAGGCCAGCACCTCCTCGAAGGTGGGGATCGCCCAGCGGCCGTTGTAGACGGTGTTGCGCTGGCGGACGGCGGGCAGCCGTTCGACGGCGCGCAGCCGCTTGAGTTCGGCGAGGGTGAAGTCCTCGGTGAACCAGCCGGTGGTGGGGGTGCCGTCGATGGTCTTGGTGGTTTTGCGGCCGGCGAACTCCGGGTGGTCGGCGACGTCGGTGGTGCCGCCGATCTCCGGCTCGTGGCGGCAGACGAGGTGGCCGTCCCTGGTGGGTACGACATCCTGCTCGACGACGTCCGCGCCGATCTCCAGCGCGTACTCGTAGGAGCCGAAGGTGTGCTCGGGCCGGTATCCGGCGCTGCCGCGGTGCCCGACGATGGTCGGGACCGGCAGCTTGGGCGTGCCGCCGTGGCCGGGGGCGCCGTGCCGGGGCCGGGCGGTGGACTGTTCCCGGGCCTGCGCCGTACCGGCCGTGCCGAGTACCGCGCCGCCCGCGCCGAGTGCCGCCGCGGACAGGACAGCGCGCCTGCCGAGGCCGGTCTTGTGCTGGTCATCCGTCATGCGCGCATCGTGCCGTGAAAGTCTGTCGCCCCGTCGACATCAGCCGTAACACACACCTAACGCGTGTCAACACTGCGTAGCGGACGTGTGAACCCGGCGTGCGGCGGGGCCCCGCGCGGAAGTATCGTCCTTGTGTACGGTGCGGCGTCCCGCGGTCCCGCCGGTCCTGCGGTCAGGCTGCCGTCGTACCGCGACATCGCAGCACCGCCGCCGTCCGTCCCGCCCAGGCGTGTCCGAACCGGAGGATCCGTTGTCCCGCATGTCCCGCAGCTTGCTCAAGGCGATTCTCGGAGTGCTCATGCGCGTCCTGTACCGCCCCGTGGTCGAGGGCGTGGACGGCATCCCCGGTGACGGTCCGGTGATCTTGGCCGGGAATCACGTCACCTTCGTCGACTCGATGTTCCTGTCGCTGGTGGTGGACCGGCAGGTGTACTTCATCGGCAAGGACGAGTACGTGACGGGCAAGGGCGTCAAGGGCCGGCTGATGGCCTGGTTCTTCACCACCTGCGGCATGATCCCGGTGGACCGGGACGGCGGCCACGGCGGTGTCGCGGCGCTGATGACCGGCCGCCGCGTGCTGGACGAGGGCAAGATCTTCGGCATCTACCCCGAGGGCACGCGTTCCCCCGATGGCCGTCTGTACCGCGGCCGGACCGGAATCGCCCGGTTGGCCCTGATGACCGGCGCCCCGGTGGTGCCCTTCGCGATGGTCGGCACCGACAAGGTGCAGCCCGGCGGCAAGGGGATGCCCCGGATCGCCCCGGTCACCATCCGCTTCGGCTCCCCGCTGACCTTCTCCCGTTACGAGGGCATGGACCGCGACCGCTATGTGCTGCGCGCCCTGACCGACGAGGTCATGAGCGAGGTCATGCGGCTCGGCGGCCAGGAGTACGTGGACATCTACGCGACGAAGGCCAAGGCCGCCTGATAGGGCGGGGGCCGCGCCCGGCGCCCGCCGTGACATGGCGGGTTCACGGGGGCCGGTTACGCGGCTGGCGGTGGCCGTTCGGCGGCTCGCCGCGGACGGCTGATCGCGGGCGTCGACGACTGGACGGACTGCCTGATGCTGATGCAGCCCGGCCATGTCGACTCGGCCTCGACCGACGACACCATCCTGAACGGACTGGCCGCGCGGGACCCCAACACCAAACCGATCGGCCCGCGTTTCACCGAGCCGCCCAGTACCGCGATTAGACGGCGTCGCCGTCCGCCCCGTCCCAGGCGTGCGCCCAGGTGTGCTGCACCGTCAGATCCGCCTTGATCTCGGCGAGTTGTACGGCGACGGCGGAAGGCGCCGTGCCGCCGCGTCCGTTGCGGGAGGCCAACGCGCCGGGGACGTCGAGGACATGGCGTACCTCGGGCGTCAGATGCGCGGAGATCTTCGCGAACTGCTCGTCGGTGAGCTGGTCGAGTTCGATGCCCTCGGCCTCGCAGACCTTGACGCACTCCCCCGCGACCTCGTGCGCGACCCGGAAGGGCACGCCCTGCTTGACCAGCCACTCGGCGATGTCGGTGGCGAGCGAGAAACCGGCCGGTGCCAGGGTCTCCATCCGCTCCCGGTGGACGGTGAGCGTGGCCATCATGCCGGTGAACGCCGGGAGCAGCACCTCCAGTTGGTCGCAGGAGTCGAACAGCGGCTCCTTGTCCTCCTGGAGGTCGCGGTTGTACGCGAGCGGCAGCGCCTTGAGCGTGGCCATCAGTCCGGTGAGGTTGCCGATGAGCCGTCCGGACTTGCCGCGCGCCAGCTCCGCGATGTCGGGGTTCTTCTTCTGCGGCATGATCGACGAGCCGGTGGAGAAGGCGTCGTGCAGGGTCACGAAGGAGAATTCCTTCGTGTTCCACAGGATGACCTCTTCGGCGATCCGGGAGAGGTTGACACCGATCATCGCGGTGACGAAGGCGAATTCGGCGGCGAAGTCGCGGGACGCCGTGCCGTCGATGGAGTTGCCCACCGAGCCGTGCTGGAAGCCGAGTTCCTTGGCGACGGCCTCCGGGTCCAGGCCGAGCGAGGACCCGGCGAGCGCGCCGGACCCGTACGGGGAGACGGCCGTGCGGTCGTCCCACTGCCGCAGCCGCTCCGCGTCCCGTGACAGCGCCTGTACGTGGGCGAGCACGTGGTGTGCGAAGAGCACGGGCTGGGCGTGCTGGAGGTGGGTGCGGCCGGGCATCGCGGTGTCCGGGTGCGCCTCGGCGAGGCCGACCAGCGCGCTCTGGAGGTCGGCGATGAGCCCGCCGATGGTCCGCGCGTGGTCGCGCAGGTACATCCGGAAGAGCGTGGCGACCTGGTCGTTGCGCGAGCGTCCGGCCCGCAGCTTGCCGCCGAGGTCGGCGCCGACCCGCTCCAGCAGGCCGCGTTCCAGCGCGGTGTGCACGTCCTCGTCGGCGATGGTGCCGGCGAAGTCGCCGGAGGCCACGTCCGCTTCGAGCGCGTCGAGTCCGGCGATCATCCGGTCCAGCTCGTCGGCGGTCAGCAGCCCCGCCTTGTGCAGCACCCGGGCGTGCGCGCGGGAGCCCGCGATGTCGTACGGCGCGAGCCGGAAGTCGAAGTGCACGGAGGCGGAGAGCTTGGCCAGCGCCTCGGCGGGGCCGTCGGCGAACCGGCCGCCCCACAGCCGCAGGTTGTCGTCGCCGCCGCCGGAGCCGCCGGTGTTCGTGTCCGTCACTTCGTCAGGTCCCGCTTCGCGGCGATCTTGCTGGACATGCCGAAGATCTCGATGAAGCCCTTGGACAGCGACTGGTCGAAGGTGTCGCCGGTGTCGTACGTCGCCAGGTTGAAGTCGTACAGCGACTCGCCGGACTTCCGGCCGGTGACGACGGCCCGGCCGCCGTGCATGGTCATCCGGATGTCGCCGGAGACGTGCTCGTTGGCCTCGGCGATGAAGCCGTCGAGCGCCCGCTTGAGCGGGGAGAACCACAGGCCGTCGTAGACCAGTTCGCCCCAGCGCTGCTCGACCTGCCGCTTGTACCGGGCCAGTTCGCGCTCGACGGTGACGTTCTCCAGCTCCTGGTGCGCGGTGATCAGCGCGATGGCGCCCGGCGCCTCGTAGATCTCACGGGACTTGATGCCGACCAGCCGGTCCTCGACGATGTCGATCCGGCCGATGCCCTGGGCCCCGGCCCGCACATTGAGCTGCTGGATGGCTTCGAGCACGCTGACCGGCTTGCCGTCGATGGCCACCGGGACGCCCTGCTTGAAGGTGATGACCACCTCGTCGGCCTCGCGCGGCTCGGCCGGATTCTGCGTGTACTCGTACACGTCCTCGATCGGCGCGTTCCAGATGTCCTCCAGGAAGCCGGTCTCGACGGCCCGCCCGAAGACGTTCTGGTCGATGGAGTACGGCGACTTCTTGGTGGTCGCGATCGGGAGGTTCTTCTCCTCGCAGAAGGCGATGGCCTTGTCGCGGGTCATCGCGTAGTCGCGGACCGGCGCGATGCACCTCAGGTCGGGCGCCAGCGAGGAGATGCCCGCCTCGAACCGCACCTGGTCGTTGCCCTTGCCGGTGCAGCCGTGCGCGACGGTGGTGGCGCCGTGCTTGTTGGCTGCGGCCACCAGGTGCTTCACGATGGCCGGCCGCGACAGCGCGGACACCAGCGGATACCGGTCCATGTAGAGGGCGTTGGCCTTGATCGCCGGGAGGCAGTACTCGTCGGCGAACTCGTCCTTGGCGTCCGCGACCTCGGCCTCGACCGCCCCGCAGGCGAGCGCCCGCTTGCGGATGACGTCCAGGTCCTCGCCGCCCTGGCCGACGTCCACCGCGACCGCGATGACTTCGGCGCCGGTCTCCTCGGCGATCCAGCCGATGGCGACGGACGTGTCCAGACCGCCGGAGTAGGCGAGTACGACGCGCTCGGTCACGGGGCTCTCCTTACGATGCATACGCTGACTGGTATAAGTATGCACTCGACCGTATGCTTCGTCAACGCGGCAGGTCAGAGGGGGGTGTGAGACCGTATAACCGGCCGGACCGGAGCTATGCCTCGCCCTGGGCGAGGCGGAGCAGGTGGTCGGCGAGTTTCTGGCCGCCGGCCGGGTCGCGGCTGATCAGGACGACGGTGTCGTCGCCCGCGATGGTGCCGAGGATGTCGTAGACCTCGGCCTGGTCCATGGCGGAGGCGAGGAACTGGGCGGCGCCGGGCGGGGTGCGGACGACGACGAGGTTGGCGGACGCCTCGGCGGAGATGAGGAGTTCGGCGGCCAGGCGCCGCATGCGCTCTTCCTTGACGGACTCGCCGAGCGGGGCCTGCGGGGTGCGGAAGCCGCCCTCGGAGGGGACGGCGTAGATGAGTTCGCCGTCGTTGGTGCGGATCTTGACCGCGCCGAGTTCGTCGAGGTCGCGGCTGAGCGTCGCCTGGGTGACGCTCAGCCCGTCGTCGGCGAGCAGCTTGGCGAGCTGGCTCTGCGACCTGACCGGCTGGCGGCCGAGGATGTCCACGATCCTGCGGTGCCGCGCGGTACGGGTCTGCGGTACGGCCTGGCTGCCGTTGTGCTGCTGCGCCTCGGTCATCGTCGTGTCAACTCCGTCATTCTCCGGCTCCGCTCGCCCCGGAGGCCCGGTGCACCTGGTCGAGGACGCCGGGCAGCGCCTGGAGGAACGCGTCCGTGTCGTCGTCGCCGACGATCAGCGGGGGCGCGAGCCGTACCGTGTCGGGCACGGCGGCGTTGACCAGGAACCCGGCATCCTGAGCCGCCTTCTGGATCTGCGCTGAGAGCGGCTCGGTGAGCACGATACCCAGCAGCAGGCCCGAACCGCGCACATGATCGACCAACGGGTGTCGCAGCGCCTCGACGCCCTGCCGCAGCTTCTCGCCCTGCCGCTTGACGTGGTCGAGCAGGCCGTCGGCCGCGATCGTGTCGAGGACGGCGAGCGCGGCGGCGCAGGCGACCGGATTGCCGCCGAAGGTGGTGCCGTGGGCGCCGGGCGTCATCAGCTCCGCGGCCGGGCCGAAGGCGAGGGCGGCGCCGATCGGCAGGCCCGCGCCGAGGCCCTTGGCCAGGGTCACCACGTCCGGCTCGACACCCTGTGCCTGGCACTCGAACCAGTGGCCGGTCCTGCCGATGCCGGTCTGCACCTCGTCGAGCACCAGCAGCGTGCCGGTGGCCGCGGTGATCTCGCGGGCGGCGGCGAGGTAGCCGGGCGGCGGCACGACCACACCGTTCTCGCCCTGGATCGGCTCGATGATCACCAGCGCGGTGTCGGTGGTGACGGCCGCCCGCAGCGCGTCCGCGTCGCCGTACGGCACGTGCGTGACGTCGCCGGGCAGCGGCTCGAACGCCTCGCGCTTCTTGGGCTGGCCGGTCAGCGCGAGCGAGCCCATCGTGCGGCCGTGGAAGGCGCCGTTCGTGGCGACCATGTGCTGACGCCCCGTCAACCGGCCGATCTTGAAGGCCGCTTCGTTGGCCTCGGCGCCGGAGTTGGCGAAGAAGACCCGGCCGGGGCGGCCGGAGAGCTGGAGCAGCCGCTCGGCGAGCGCGACGGGCGGTTCGGCGACGAAGAGGTTGGACACATGGCCGAGCGAGGAGATCTGCCGGGTCACCGCCTCGACGACCGCGGGGTGCGCGGTGCCGAGGGAGTTGACCGCGATGCCGCCGAGGAAGTCGACGTACTCCTTGCCGTCGGCGTCCCAGAATCTGGCGCCCGCGCCGCGGACCAGCGGGATGCGCGGGGTGCCGTAGTTGTCCATGAGCGAGCCCTGCCAGCGCTGGGTCAGTCCCTCGTTGCCGCTCACCGCGCTTCTCCTTCTCCCTGGTCGGATACGGTGCCCGCAGCCGGTGCGCCGGCCGCGTCGGTGACGTCGTCCGGCACGACCATCGTGCCGATGCCCTCGTCGGTGAAGATCTCCAGCAGGATCGAGTGCTGGACCCGGCCGTCGATGACGCGGGCGGTGTTCACGCCGTTGCGCACGGCGAACAGGCAGCCCCGCATCTTGGGGACCATGCCGCTGGACAGGTCGGGCAGCAGCTTCTCCAGCTCCGTCGCGGTCAGGCGGCTGATGACGTCGTCGCTGTTCGGCCAGTCCTCGTACAGGCCCTCGACGTCGGTGAGGACCATCAGCGTCTCGGCGCCCAGCGCGGCGGCCAGGGCGGCGGCGGCCGTGTCGGCGTTGACGTTGTAGACGTGGTGGTCGTCGGCGGAGCGCGCGATGGAGGAGACGACCGGGATACGGCCGTCGGCCAGCAGCGCCTCGATCGCGCCGGTGTCGATGGCGGTGATCTCGCCGACCCGGCCGATGTCGACCAACTCGCCGTCGATACGCGGGCGGTGGCGGGTGGCGGTGATGGTGTGGGCGTCCTCGCCGGTCATGCCGACGGCCAACGGGCCGTGCTGGTTGAGCAGTCCGACCAGCTCGCGCTGGACCTGGCCCGCCAGCACCATCCGGACCACGTCCATCGCCTCGGGCGTGGTCACCCGCAGACCGGCCTTGAACTCGCTGACCAGGCCGTGCCGGTCGAGCTGCGCGTTGATCTGCGGGCCGCCGCCGTGCACGACGACCGGCTTGAGGCCCGCCTGCCGCAGAAAGACCACGTCCTGCGCGAAGGCGGCCTTCAACTCCTCGTCCACCATGGCGTTTCCGCCGAATTTGATGACGACGACCCTGCCGTTGTGGCGGGTCAGCCACGGCAGCGCCTCGATGAGGATCTGGGCCTTGGGCAGCGCCGTGTGCTTGCGCGCGGTGGGCCGGCCCTCCGGCTTCGCGGCTCCGGGGTTCCGATCGTCGGTCATGAGCTGTACGCGCTGTTCTCGTGGACGTAGTCGGCGGTGAGGTCGTTCGCCCAGATCACCGCGGACTCCGTACCGGCCGCGAGGTCCGCCGTGACGACCACCTCGCGGAACCGCATGTCGACCAGGTCGCGGTCCTCGCCGACCGAGCCGTTCCTGCACACCCACACGCCGTTGATGGCGACATTGAGCCGGTCGGGCTCGAAGGCGGCCGAGGTCGTGCCGATCGCGGACAGCACACGGCCCCAGTTGGGGTCCTCGCCGTGGATCGCGCACTTGAGGAGGTTGTTACGGGCGATGGAGCGGCCCACCTCGACGGCGTCGTCCTCGGAGGCCGCGTTGACGACCTCGATCCTGATGTCCTTCGAGGCGCCCTCGGCGTCGCCGATGAGCTGGCGGGCGAGGTCGCCGCAGACCGCGCGGACCGCCTCGGCGAACTCCTCGTGCTCCGGGGCGATTCCGGACGCCCCCGAGGCCAGCAGCAGCACGGTGTCGTTGGTCGACATGCAGCCGTCGGAGTCGATCCGGTCGAAGGTCAGCCGGGTGGCGGCGCGCAGCGCCGTGTCCAGGGCGGGGGCTTCCACGTCGGCGTCCGTGGTGAGGACGACCAGCATGGTGGCCAGGCCCGGCGCGAGCATGCCCGCGCCCTTGGCCATGCCGCCGACGGTCCAGCCCGCGCCGCCCGCGACGGCCGTCTTGTGCACGGTGTCGGTGGTCTTGATGGCGATGGCGGCCTTCTCGCCGCCGTACTCGGACAGTTCGGCCGCGGCCTTCTCGACTCCCGGCAGCAGCTTGTCCATCGGGAGCGGCAGACCGATCAGGCCGGTCGAGGCGACCGCGATCTCGCCCGCGCCGTGGTCGTCGGCGCCGAGGACCTCGGCGACCTTCTCCGCGGTCGCGTGCGTGTCCTGGAAGCCCTGCGGGCCCGTACAGGCGTTGGCGCCACCGGAGTTGAGGACCACGGCGGCGACGGAGCCGCCCTTGACGACCTGCTCCGACCAGAGCACCGGCGCGGCCTTCACGCGGTTGGAGGTGAAGACGCCCGCGGCGGCGCGGCGCGGTCCGGTGTTGACCACGAGGGCCAGGTCCGGGTTGCCGTTCTCCTTGATCCCGGCGGCGATCCCCGCCGCCGTGAATCCCTTGGCTGCCGTGACACTCACTGCTTCTCCTCGTTCCCTTCTCCGCCCGCCCGGCACGAACCCGCGCCGATCGTCGTTGCCTGCCGCCCGGCGGCCTCGCGTGCGTCGGTCACCGGTTCTCCTCGTTCCCTTCTCCGCCCGCCCGGCACAGAGCCGCGCCGATCGTCGCCGTCCACCACTCCGCGGCCCAGTGCGTCACGGTGCGACTCCGATGGTGGAGAGTCCTGTCGCCTCGGGGAGTCCCAGGGCGATGTTCATGCTCTGCACCGCGCCGCCGGCGGTGCCCTTGGTCAGGTTGTCGATGGCGCTGATCGCGATCAGGCGGTGGGTGCTCTCGTCGTACGCGATCTGGATCTGGACGGCGTTCGAGCCGTAGACGGCGGCGGTCGCGGGCCACTGCCCCTCGGGGAGCAGATGCACGAACGGCTCGTCGGCGAGGGCCTTCTCGTACGCCGCCCGCAGATCGTGGCCGGTGACGCCGGGGCGGGCCTTGGCGCTGCACGTGGCGAGGATGCCGCGCGGCATGGGGGCGAGGGTGGGCGTGAAGGACACACTGACCCGCTCGCCGGCCGCCGCGCTGAGGTTCTGGATCATCTCCGGCGTGTGCCGGTGGCCGCCGCCGACTCCGTACGGGCTCATCGAGCCCATCACCTCGGAGCCGAGCAAATGCGGCTTGGCCGCCTTGCCCGCGCCCGAGGTGCCGGAGGCCGCGGTGATGACGGCCTCCGGCTCGACCAGCGCGGCGGCGTACGCGGGGAACAGCGCGAGCGAGACCGCCGTCGGGTAGCAGCCGGGCACCGCGACGCGCTTGGACCCCTCCAACGCGGCGCGGGCGCCCGGCAGTTCAGGCAGCCCGTACGGCCAGGTCCCGGCGTGCGGGCTGCCGTAGAACCTCTCCCAGTCGGCGGCGTCGGCCAGCCGGAAGTCGGCGCCCATGTCGACGATCAGCACCTCGTCGCCGAGCTGCGCCGCGACCGCGGCGGACTGGCCGTGCGGCAGCGCGAGGAAGACCACGTCGTGTCCCGCCAGCACCTCCGCCGTGGTCGGCTCCAGCACCCGTCCGGCCAGCGGCAGCAGGTGCGGCTGAAGCGCGCCGAGCCGCTGCCCGGCGTTGGAGTTCCCGGTCACCGCCCCGATCTCGACCTCGGGGTGCCCCGCGAGCAGGCGCAGCACCTCCCCGCCCGCGTACCCGCTGCCCCCGGCCACCGCTGCCCGCACCACCATCGAACCCTCCTCGTCGATGGCATGACTATACGTTTCAACGCAGTATTATGCAAAGGTCCCGTCACCCCGCCTACCGGCACTGCCCCCGTTGCTAAGCTGCGCGCATGCCGCACCTGGGGCCCGTCGTCTGGCCGCCCGAGCCGATCAGGACCGCGAGGCTCGTACTGCGCGGGTCCGAGGCGCGTGACCGGGCGGCGTTCATCGAGCTGCTGGCGTCGCCGGAGGTGCATACCTACCTCGGCGGCCCCCGGCCGCGTGCCGAGCTGGAGCGCGAGCTGCCCGAGGTGCCCGAGCAGTGGCCGGGAAGCTTCGTCGTGGAGCTGGACGGCGCGATGATCGGCCAGCTCCTGCTCAGGCGAGCGGCGGAGAGCCACCGCCCGGCCGCCCGGGGGAAGGCCGATCTCGGCTATCTGTTCCTGCCGCGGGCGTGGGGCCTCGGGTACGCCGCCGAGGCGTGCGCGGCGGCGCTCGACTGGTTCGACGGCGTCCTGCCCGGCGAGCCGGTGATCCTGGCCACCCAGAGCGCCAACCTCGCCTCGATGCGCCTCGCGGCCAAGCTCGGGTTCACCGAGGTGGAGCGGTTCCACGCCTGGGACGCCGAGCAGTGGCTGGGCCTGCGCCCGCCGCGCCCGGCATCCGCGTAGGACCGAGGGCCCCGGTCGCAGCGGCCGAGCCGTACGTCGGCGCGGCCCTCGGCGGAGTCAGAGGGCGCGCAGGGCGGGCAGGAGCGTCTTCTGCGACCAGTCGAGGAAGGGCTCCTGGTGGTCGCCGCCGATCTGGATCAGGGCGATCTCGGTGAAGCCCGCCTCGATGTAGGACGCGACCGCTTCGGCGAACACGTCGGGGTCGCTGCCGCAGGGAATGGCCTCGGCGATGTCCTCGGGGCGCACGTGCTCGTTGGCTCCGGCGAAGGCCGCCGGATTCGGCAGTTCCGCATTCACCGGCCAGGGCCCCACGGACCAGCGGAACTGCTCGTGCGCCCGGGCGACGGCGGCGTCGGTGTCCGGGTCGTAGCAGACCGGGAGCTGGCCGACCCTCGGCTTTCCCGTACCGCCGTGCGCGTCGAAGGCGTCGAGCAGTTCACTCTTCGGCTCCGTGGCGATCACCAGATCGGCCAGCCGGCCCGCGAGCGAGCAGGAGCGCTCGCCCGAGACCGCGATGCCGAGGGGCGGCGGGGTGTCCGGGAGGTCCCACAGCTTGGCGTTGTCCACCTCGAAGTGGGCGCCCCGGTGGTTCACGACATCGCCCGCGAGCAGGGCGCGGATGATCCCGACCGCCTCTTCCAGCATCTCGACCCTGGTCCGCGCGGAGGGCCAGCCACCGCCGACCACGTGCTCGTTGAGCTGCTCACCCGAGCCCAGCCCGAGCCGGAAGCGCCCCTCGGACAGCAACTGCATCGTCGCGGCCTTCTGCGCGATCACCGCCGGGTGGTACCGCTTGGTCGGGCAGGTCACGTAGGTCATGAGCGGGATGCGGTACGTGGCCTGGGCCGCGGCTCCCAGCACGCTCCAGGCGTACGGGGAGTGCCCCTGGGAATCGAGCCAGGGGAAGTAGTGGTCCGAGGTCACGGAGAAGTCGAATCCGGCCCGCTCGGCGCCGACCACATGGTCCACGAGCGCGCGGGGGCCCGCCTGCTCCGTCATCATCGTGTATCCGAATTGCACCATGCGAGGCGTTTAGCCGATCTTCCCGGCCGGGAAACCTCCCGCTCGGCTGAGGGGGCGGTGCGGGGGTAGGCGTAACGGACGGGCAGGAGGGGGACCGGTCCCCCGGTCAGGACACGTCGCGATCACACACGGGCAGGTGGCTTCAGGATGACAAGCGGGACCGGCGGCAGTGCCGCACCCGGCAGGGACGAGACACCGGAGCAGCGCGCCGACCGGCAGTGGGGCGAGCTGCTCCAGGAACTGCGGGTCGTCCAGACCGGTGTGCAGATCCTCTTCGGCTTCCTGCTGACGGTCCCGTTCCAGCAGCGCTTCGCGCACCTGTCCGACGGCGAGCGCACGCTGTACATCGTGACGGTGATGCTGGGCGCGGCGACGACGGGCGCCCTGGTGGGGCCCGTCTCGCTGCACCGGATGCTGACGGGACAGCGGCTGAAGCCCGAGACGGTCGCGTGGGCGTCGCGTCTGACCGTGGTGGGTCTCGTCCTGCTCGTGTGCACCATGGCCACGGCCCTGCTCCTCGTCCTGCGTGTCGCCGGTGGCGCGACGGTCGCGATCCCGATAGTGGCGGGAATGGTCGTATGGTTCGGCCTCGCCTGGCTCGTCCTCCCCGCGGTGGCGCGACACCGCGCCCTGTCGGCGGACGGGTCCGACTGACCTCGACGTTCCCGCAGGGGAGCAGGACACGGAAAGAAGCGAGACATGACAGAGTCAGAGCCCACCGGCAGTGAGACGCGGCGCGCCGACGGAGCGGTGCTGTTCGACGTCGACGGCACCCTGATGGACACCGTCTATCTGCACACCGTCGCCTGGTGGGAGGCCCTGAGCCAGCACGGCCACCGGGTCGGCACGGCCCGGATCCACCGGCTGATCGGGATGGGCAGTGACCATCTGCTGGACGCGCTGCTCGGCGAGGACCGCGACCACGGCGAGGACGACACGATCAGCGCCGCTCACGACAGCCTCTACGCCCAGTACTGGTCCCGGCTGGTGCCGCTGCCCGGGGCTTCCGACCTGCTCAGGGCCTGCGCGGCGCGCGGCTGGCAGGTCGTGCTCGCCTCGTCGGCGAACGGCGAGGAGGCCGACGTGATGCTCCGCGCCCTCGACGCCGATGAGGCGATCACCGCCGTGACCACCTCCGACGACGTGTCCTCCAGCAAACCCGCCCCCGACCTCGTACGGCAGGCGCTGGAGAAGGCGGGGGTCCCGGCCGGGCGCGCGGTCTTCGTCGGCGACGCCGCCTGGGACGCGCAGGCGGCCTCCAAGGCGGGCGTGCGCTGCCTCGGCGTGCTCACCGGCGGCTGGACGCGCCAGGAGCTGAGCGAAGCGGGAGCCGAAACCGTCTACGAATCCGTCGCGGACCTGCTCACCCACCTGGACGACAGCGTCCTCGCCACGCCACCCCGATGACCGGCCGCCGGGCCGGCGTACGCGTGGCGTCACGACGCCGTCGCGGAAAGTTTCCCGCTCTCGGGCCCCCGTCACACGTGTCAATCACGTGACGCGGGTACGCGGACAGTAGGGAATTGTCACTTCTGTAGGTGATTGTTCCGTTTCGACCGCTCCCGAAAGGAACGACGACATGAAAGCGCTGGTCTACAACGGCCCTTACGACGTCTCCGTCGAGGATGCGCCGGACGCGCGGATCGAGCAGCCCAACGACGCGCTGGTCCGGATCACCACCACCAACATCTGCGGCTCCGACCTGCACATGTACGAGGGCCGCACGACCGTCGAGCGGGGCAAGATCCTCGGCCACGAGAACATGGGCATCGTCGAGGACACCGGGCCCGCGGTGACCCGGATCAAGCCCGGCGACCGGGTGTCGGTGCCGTTCAACATCGCCTGCGGAAGCTGTCGCAACTGCGTGAACGGCTGGACCGCCTTCTGTCAGCGCGTCAACCCCACCGAGGGCATGAACGGCGCCGCGTACGGCTACGCCAACATGGGCCCCTACGACGGCGGCCAGGCCGAACTGCTCCGCGTGCCGTACGCCGACTTCAACCTGCTCGAACTGCCCGCGGGTGACGAGCACGAGGCCAAGTTCACGATGCTCTCCGACATCTTCCCCACCGGCTGGCACGGCACCGAACTCGCCGGCCAGCGCGCCGGGGACAGCGTCGCCGTCTTCGGCGCGGGACCCGTCGGACTGCTCGCCGCGCACAGCGCCCTGATCCGCGGCGCGTCCCAGGTCTTCGTCGTCGACCGGCAGGCCGACCGCCTCGCCCTGGCCGAGTCCATCGGCGCCACCCCCGTCGACTTCTCCGAGGCCGACCCCGTGGAGCAGATCCTGGACGCCACCGACGGGCGCGGCACGGACTGCGGCGTAGAAGCCGTCGGCTACCAGGCGCACGACCCGTCCGGCCAGGAGCACCCGGAACTCGTCCTGGACAACCTGGTCAAGGCCGTCCGTACCACCGGCGGCATCGGTGTGGTCGGCGTCTACATGCCCGAGGACCCGGAAGCCGCCGAGGAGGGCGCCAAGCACGGCCGGATCGCCTTCGACTACGGCACCTTCTTCACCAAGGGTCAGCACATGGGCACCGGCCAGTGCCCCGTCCTGCGCTACAACCGCGCCCTGCGCGATCTGATCGTCACCGGCCGGGCCGACCCGTCCTTCCTGGTCTCCCACGAACTCCCGCTGGACGAAGCCCCCGACGCCTACCGGCACTTCGACAAGCGCGACGACGGCTGGACGAAGGTCCTGCTCCGCCCCTGACGCAAGGCCGCGAAGGCGGCCCGACGCGACCATGGGCCGGGGATGACCGGAGCTTGACCCGGCGGGCAGCATGGGGGGATCGGGGCGGGCAAGGAGCCCGACGTGATGAGAACCGGTGCCGTGGCCCTGACCCTGCTCGTGGCCGTCGCGGCGGCGGTCGCCGCCGTGGCGGTCGGCCCCTGGTGGTGGACGGCCGCCGCCGTCCTGGCCCTGCTGGGGCTGCTCGGCCTGTACGACCTGACGCAGCGCCGCCACTCGGTGCTGCGCAACTACCCGGTGATCGGCCATGCCCGCTACCTGCTGGAGAAGATCCGCCCGGAGCTCCAGCAGTACTTCGTCGAGCGGAATTTCGACGGCCGCCCCTTCGACCGCGACACCCGCAGCATCGTCTACGAACGCGCCAAGGGCACCGCGGCCGAGGAGCCGTACGGCACCGAACTCGACGTCTACCGCTCGGGTCACGAGTTCCTGGTGCCGTCGATGGCGCCGCGGCCCGTACCGGACGATCCGCCGCGGGTGCGGATCGGCGGTCCCGACTGCGCCAAGCCGTACGACATGGCGCTGCTGAACGTGTCGGCGATGAGTTTCGGCTCGCTGTCGGCCCAGGCGGTCCTGGCGCTCAACAAGGGCGCGGCGGACGGTGGTTTCGCGCACGACACCGGTGAAGGGGGCCTGTCGGAGTACCACTTGCGGCACGGCGGCGACCTGGTCTGGGAGATCGGCACCGGCTACTTCGGCTGCCGCACCGACGACGGCGACTTCGACGCCGGGGAGTTCGCCGACAAGGCCGCCCACGACAGCGTCAAGTGCGTGTCGCTGAAGCTGTCCCAGGGCGCCAAGCCCGGTATCGGCGGCGTCCTGCCAGGGGCCAAGGTCAACGCCGAGATCGCCCGGGTGCGGGACGTCCCGCAGGGCGAGACCGTCGTGTCCCCGCCGTACCACCGGGTCTTCGACACGCCCCGTGAGCTGATCCGGTTCATCGCCCGGATGCGGGAGCTGTCGGGCGGCAAGCCCGCGGGCTTCAAGCTGTGCGTCGGTTCGCGCCGCCAGTTCCTGGCCGTCTGCAAGGCGATGGTCGAGGAGGGCACCGCGCCGGACTTCATCATCGTGGACGGCGCCGAGGGCGGTACCGGCGCGGCGCCGCTGGAATTCGCCGACCACGTCGGCACCCCGCTCACCGAGGGCCTGACCACCGTGCACAACGCGCTGGTCGGCGCCGGTCTGCGGGACCGGGTCAGGATCGGCGCGAGCGGCAAGATCGCCACCGGCAGCGACCTCGTCAAGCGCATGGTCCAGGGCGCGGACTACGGCAACGCCGCCCGCGCCATGATGTTCGCCGTCGGGTGCATCCAGGCGCAGCGCTGCCACACCAACACCTGCCCCGTCGGCGTCACGACCCAGGACCCGCGGCGGGCCCGCGCGCTGGACGTCGGCGACAAGTCCGTCCGGGTGCGCAGGCTCCAGGAATCCACCGTCGCCAGCGCTCTTCAGATCATGGCGTCGATGGGCGTCACCGATCCGTCGCAGCTGCGCCCGCACATGCTGCGCCAGCGTGTCGACCCCTACACCGTCCGCTCCTATGACGAACTGTACGAGTGGCTGGCTCCCGGTCAGCTGCTCGCCGAACCGCCCGCCTCGTGGGCCGCCGACTGGGCCGCCGCCGACCCCGACCGCTTCACCGTCTGAGCCGTACCGCTGTGCGCACCGGCTGCCCCGCGCACCGCGCCGCACCCCGAAGCGCGCACCGCCACACCGCCCCACCGCCACACCGCCCCACCGTCCCACCGCCTGAGCTGGAGGAATCATGGCCCGTACCGTTGCCCGCGTCATCGTGGACGCCCTGGCCGAACTGAACGTACGCCAGGTCTTCGGCGTCGTCGGCGACGCCCTCAACCCCCTGACCGACGCGATCCGCACCACCGAGGGCGTGGAGTGGGTGGGCTGTCGGCACGAGGAGGCGGCGGCCTTCGCCGCGAGCGCGCAGTCCCAGCTCACCGGCGGCCTCGGCGTCTGCATGGGCACGGTCGGCCCCGGCTCAGTGCACCTGCTCAACGGCCTGTACGACGCGGCCAAGAGCCACACCCCGGTGCTGGCCATCGCCGGTCAAGTGCCGCTGTCCGAGCTGGGCAGCGACTACTTCCAGGAAGTCGACAACGACGCGCTCTTCAGCGATGTGGCGGTCTTCCGGGCCACCGTCACCTCGCCGGAGCAGATGCCGCTGCTGCTGGAGACCGCGGTCCGCACCGCCCTGGGACGCAAGGGCGTCGCCGTGCTGTCGGTCCCCGGCGACATCGGGGAGAAGGAACTGTCCACGGACCGGCCGGCCCGTTTCTCGCTCACCACGCCGAGCACCCGGCCGGACGAGGACGCCGTCCGCGCCGCCGCCGATCTGCTGGACCGGGCCGAGCGCGTCACCCTGCTGGTCGGCCGCGGCGCCCGGGGCGCCCGCGACCAGGTCATGGCCCTCGCCGACCGGCTGGCGGCGCCGATGGTGCTCACGTTGAAGGCCAAGGAGGGCTTCGAGGGCGACAACCCGTTCCAGGTCGGACAGACCGGTCTGATCGGCAACCCCGCGGCGGCCTCCGCACTCCAGGACGCCGACACCCTTCTTCTGCTGGGCACCGACTTCCCTTACCGCGACTGGTATCCCGAGGGCCGCACCGTGGTCCAGGTCGACACCGAGCCCACCCACATCGGCCGCCGCGTCCCGGTCGAGATCGGCCTCGTCGGCGAGGTCGGCGCGACCGTACGGGACCTGCTGGTCCAGTTGGACGCCGCACCGTCCGCGTCGGCGAAGGCCCGTGACCGCAAGCACCTGGACCAGGCCGTGGAGCGCTTCGCGTCCTGGCGGGAGGGGCAGGCCCGGCTGGCGGCCCCCGACCACGACAAGGGACTGATCGGCCGCGTCCGCTCCGCCCTGGACAACCGCGAGCACGGCATCCGTCCCGAGGCGCTCGCGGCGGCGGTCGACCGCCACGCCGCCGACGACGCGGTGTTCACCTCCGATACGGGCATGGCCACCGTGTGGCTGTCGCGTTTCGTGGAGATGCGCGGCGACCGCCGCCTCCTGGGCTCGTACAACCTCGGCTCGATGGCCAACGCCATGCCGCACGCGCTGGGCGCGCAGATGCTGGACCGGGGCAGGCAGGTCGTGGCGTTCTGCGGCGACGGCGGCCTGAGCATGCTGCTCGGCGACCTCATGACGCTCAAGACGTACGACCTGCCGGTCACCCTCGTCGTCTTCGACAACCGCCGGCTCGGCATGGTCAAACTGGAGCAGGAGCAGTCGGGCCTGCCGGAGTTCGGCACCGTCCTGGACAACCCCGACTTCGCGGCGGTCGCGACCGCCTTGGGCCTGACGGGTATCCGGGTCACCGACCCCGACGAGTTGGACGACGCCGTCCGCACCGCGCTGGCCGCGCCGGGCCCGGTGCTCCTGGACGTCCTCACCAACCCGGACGAGATCGCCGTTCCCGCCAAGCCCACCGTCGAGCAGGGCTGGGGCTTCGCCGTCGCCAAGATGAAGGAGATCGTCCGGAGCTCCGGCGACAACTCGCACTGAGGGCACCGGCGTTGCGCGGTCGGGGTCATCGGGGCATCGGGGCATCGGGGCATCGAACCGTCAGACCGTCGAACCGTGTGCCGTAAGCGCCGTCGTGCCCTCGTGCCGTCGTTTCAAGTAGCCTCCCGCGTGAGATCTTTGAGGTGTCGCCCGGCCGACTCCGGCCGGCCGACGTGGAGATGGGGGAACATGATCGCTCTGGTGCTGGTCGGCGTGCTGGTGGTCGTCGTCGGCGGGTGCGCGTGCGTGGTGTGGGCGAGTCGCGGCGGGCCCCGCTGGGTGCGCGCGGTGGCGTCGGTGACCCTCGCCGCCGGTGAACTGGTGCGCGGCTCCGAGCGCAACCGGCGACAGCGGGAGCGCCGACGCCTGAACCGGTCCGGCAGCGGCAGCGACTGACGGCGGTCGCCGCTGGGTTGGCGGCGTCACCTCACCGCCGCACCGGCCTTGGAGCAGCGCATGTCGTCGTTGGACGAGTTGTGGTCCCTGCTGGGCGAACCCCCGTACCGGCGGCCGGATCCGGAGGGCTGGCGCGACGTCGAGCAGTACGTGGGCTCCGCGCTGCCCGGCGACTTCACCGGGTTCCTCGACGCCTACGGCAGCGGAGTCGTCTCCGGCGAACTCGTCGTCTTCCACCCCCGTGGATCGAGCCCGTTGCTGGACCGCACGCGCAGGACGAACGCGATGTTCACCGCGCGGCGGGACAGCGCCGTGAGCGACGGCGACACCGAGCACATCCCGTACCCCTTCCGCCTTCGAGCCGTTCTGAGCGCGGCGCGGTCAGGACTTGGTGGCGCGGAGGATCACGAATTTGGGGTCGGAGGCGACGATGTCGCAGGTGCCGAAGAGGCGGCGCAGGCGGAGGTGGTAGCCGAGGTGGCGGTTGCCGATCACCCAGAGTTCACCGCCGGGGCGCAGGACGGTACGGGCGGCGGTGAACATCCGGCGGGCCGTGATGTCGGTGGTGGCCTGGTGGGAGTGGAAGGGCGGGTTGAGAAGGACGAGGTCGGCGCTCTCGGCCGGGACCCCGGTCAGGCCGTCGGCGACCAGGAACTCCGCCTTGGTCGCGGGGTCGGCGTTGGCGCGGAAGGTGGCCTCGGCCGAGGCCACCGCCTGGTGCGACTCGTCGGCGAACAGCACGGCGGACTCGGGGTTGGCGAGCGCGGCGGCCGTCCCGACGACGCCGTTGCCGCAGCCGAGGTCGACCACGCGGTCCGGGCCGTGCCGGACGGGGAGGTGCTGGAGCAGGAAGCGGGTGCCGATGTCGAGCCGTTCCGCGCAGAAGATGCCCGCGTGGTTGGTGACCGTACGGCCGGAGACCGCGCCGATGCCGTCCGGCAGCGCGTAGGTGATCGGCCAGGGGCTGGCGGTACGGGTCCGGCCCGCGGCCGGGGCGCAGAAGATCAGCCGCGCCTTCTTCTCGGCCAGTGACGTACGCGTCGGTCCGAGGATCCGCTCGAAGAGGTTGAGCGTCGAGGTGTGGATCTCGGTGGTCATGCCGGTGCCGACCACGACGGTGCCCTCGTGCACGGCGGGCGCGAGGCGGTGGAGCTGGTCCTCCAGCAGCGCGAGGCTCTTGGGGACCCTGATCAGCAGGACGTCGACGCGGTCCGGCGGGGTGTCGCGGGTGGACAGCAGCCGGACGCCGTCGGCCTCCTCCGGGGCGTTGCGCAGCAGATTCGCGCGGGTCGCCTCCTGGGCCAGGAAGGAGTCCGAGATCTGGGTGGGGCGGTGCGCGGCCAGCGCGGTGGTCAGCGCGCCCCAGCGGTCACCGACCACGACGACGGTCCCCGACAGGTCCACGGACCCGGCCGCCGTACGCCCGCCGGCCGCGCCGGCCGCCTGCGCGGCGGAACGGGAACCGGCGCGGGCGTCGCCCGGCGGATCGGCCCGCTGACCGGTGCGGGTGTCGCCTCGCGCGTCGGCCCGCGGGTCCGCCCGAGCGTCGGCTCTCGTGTCGGCTCGGGTGTCCGCGAGATGCCGGAGCGCGTACGCGTCGGCGGCGTCCCAGGCCCGCAGTTGGTCGCGCGGGTCCTGCGGGAAGCGAGTGAGGTCGAGGTCACCCCAGGGCGTCGTGAATCGGATCATGGTGCTCACAGGCTAACCGCTACGCCACCACTGAGCGGTCGGCCGGTGGCCGTGAGGCGTCGGACGGGGGTCGGGCCACCCCCCTCAGGACCCCCTTCAGGCCCCCCTCGGAGCCGCTTCCGCGGGGGTTTCACCGAGCTGGCGGGGCGCGGCTCCTTCACCGCCGCGGGCCGGGCGCTGGGCTCCACGCGGGCAAGGAGCGGGACCCGGAGGCATGTCCAGCCCCCGGGCCCCTCGAAGTGCCGCCCCGTGCACACACCGGCGCACTTGAGGCCGCGGGTCAATCTGATGTCGACTCGTTCTACCGTTGAACTACCGGCCCGTGAAAGAGGACCAGACAGGATTCGAACCTGCACCTGACGACCTTGCCCGCGGCCGATCGATCCGGTGATCGGCGGCGACTGCTGAGTCTGGAGCGAGAGTCTGAGATTGATCGCGGTCTGCCTCTGCCATTTGGGCTACCCCCGCGAGTGGTGCGGGGCGAGGGACTCGAACCCCCACTGGAACCGCGTCGTTCACGACAAACTTCAGCTTCAGCTTTGCGCTCCTGGCGCACCCTCCGCGCTCCGGCGGAGGGGATCTAGGGGGGTCACTGCGCGAACAGGAACCCGAACACGGCCTCGCCGACGCGCCGGTCGGTGACCTCCGTGCCGTTGGCCTCCTCGCGGGCGAACTTCACCGCCTGCTGCAACTTCTCGACCCGGTCCAGCAGTTCGTTCACCCGGCGGGCGGGGAGCGCGCCGGAGAACTTCACCGTGGTCCAGTAACCGACCGCCACGTCCTCGTAGTACACCTCGACCTGGGCCGGGTGCTTCTCGGTGGCCTCGGCCTTCACGTGGTTGCGCGGGACCTTCTTGGTGCGGATCGTCCGTACCGGCTCGGTCTTCCAGGCGTCCGTGGAGGCGTCCAGATTCCAGCCCTCGGCCGCGTCCAGCACCGGCAGCTTGCGCACGAAGGTGTTGAGGTCGGTGAGCTGCTTCTCCAGGAAGAGCAGATACGACACGGGCACGTCGCTGACGACGGTGCGGCCGTCGACCGTGACATCGGCGCGCGCCTCGCAGTTGGCCCAGTCCTTGGTGGCGGTCACGTCGAAGAGCCGGGTGAGCGCCGCGGCGGTGTCCCGCAGCACATTCTCGGCCTTGACCTGCACCCGGGTGGACTCGGGCGGCAATTGCTCGCCCTCCTCGTCCTTCGGCTGATAGCTCCGCGAGATCCCGGAAAGCAACGCGGGCTTCTGCAAGTCGTGATGAGCGGTCGTCAGCTCCTGCTGCGCCTTGGACTTGACGCCCTTCTCGACTGCGATGATCTGATTGAGTTTCGCCACACACAGACCGTAACAGCGCGCCGACCACGCGTTCGACCGGTTTTCGCGGTGCCGGGCTTCGAATGTCCCGCCCGGCCGCCGACTCCGGAACCCCACGCCTCACTTCCGCCGCGACCCGACGCCGACTCCCCCGCAGGTAACCGCACATTATGGACGAAGTCCCGTTGAGAGCTTGGTCGTTACCGGCGCGCACGCCTCGGGCGTCTGGTACTGTCACGACCGCCAGTCAGCCATAGGTCGGTCTTCAACGACGGATCTGACTGATGACACGGGGTAGGAATCAGAGCTCGGCGCAGTGCTTCCCGGGGATCCACGGGCCGAGCGATGTGAATTCGCAATAGATTTTTGAGTGTCGTTGCCGCGATCGACCGCGCCCGAATACGGGGGTGCGCCGTCCGATCGCGACAACGTCTATTGGTCGCTGCCGGCTGGAGGTTCAGCCGTGGGCGAGATTGAGATCGGGGGCGATCTTGCGAAGGCCGAATCATTTCACCGAGCTTGTGCTGCGTCATGCCGCTGAGCTGCCGGACAAGGACGCGTACTTCTTCCTGCCCGGCAGCGCGCCGGGCGCCGAGGCTCAGCGGCTGACCTACGCGGCGCTGGACGCCGAGGCCAAGCGGATCGCCTCCTGGTTACAGGAACACGGCGCCGTCGCAGGACAGGTGCTCCTGCTCTACCCCTCGGGCCTGGACTTCGTCGCGGCCTTCGTCGGCTGCCTCTACGCGGGTTCGGTCGCTGTACCGGCGCCGCTTCCCGGCGACCAGGGCAACCAGGCCGCCCGGCTCACCGGCATTGTGCGCGACGCCGAGGTCCGCGCGGTGCTCACCGACTCCGCCAACGAACCCGCCGTCAGCGCCTGGCTGCGCGAGTCGGGCGTGACCGGCGTCGCCGTCCTGGCCAGTGACGACCCCGCCCAGGGCGACGCGCGGGCGTGGACCAGTCCGCAACTCACCGCCGATTCGCTGGCGTTCCTCCAGTACACCTCCGGCTCCACCAGCGAGCCCAAGGGTGTGATGGTCTCCCACGGGAACCTGATGGCCAATCAACTCGCCATCCAGCACGTCCTCGGCACCCACCAGGACAGCCGCATGGGGTGCTGGCTGCCCGCTTACCACGACATGGGCCTGATCGGGCACATACTCCACTCGCTGTACGTCGGCGGCTCGACCGCGCTGATGTCCCCGGTCTCCTTCCTCATGCGGCCGGTGCGCTGGTTGCAGATGATCAGCGAGTACGGCGTCGCCGTGAGCGGCAGCCCCAACTTCGGCTACGACCTGTGCCTGCGCCGGGTCACCGACGAGCAGTTGGCCACCTTGGACCTGAGCAAGTGGCAGCACGCCTCCAACGGGGCCGAGCCGATCAGGGCGGAGACGGTGCGCGCGTTCACCGAGCGCTTCGCGCCCGCGGGCTTCCGGCCCGAGTCCGTCAGCCCCTGCTACGGCATGGCCGAGACCACACTGCTGATCTCCGGCGTGCGGGCGGACCAGAACCCCGTCTTCCGTACCGTGGACGCGGCGGCCCTGGAGCAGGGGCGGCTGCGCGACGCGCCGCGGGGCGGCGGCACCCGCGACCTGGTCGGCAGCGGCGTGGTCGACCCGGCCGACTTCAGTGTGAAGATCGTCGATCCGGACGAGCGCTGCGAGCAGCCCGAGGGCGGCGTCGGCGAGATCTGGGTCAAGGGCGCCAGCGTGTCCTCCGGGTACTGGAAGCGTCCCGACACCAACGCCGAGATCTTCGACGCCGCGATCGTGTCGGCGGCGGGCTCGGACCCGGGCTGGCTGCGCACCGGCGACCTCGGCGTCCTGGACGCGGGGCAGCTCTACGTGACCGGCCGTCTGAAGGAAATGATCCTGATCAACGGGCGGAACATCTACCCGCACGACGTCGAGCGCGAGGTGCAGTCCCTGCACCCGGCCTTCCGCGGCGGCGCCGGAGCGGCGTTCTCGGTGGACGACGGCGAGGAACACCTCGTGCTGGTGCAGGAGTTCCGCCGCGGCGCCGCGCAGGACCCGGCGGAGCTGTGCGCCGAGGTACGCGCCCACGTCCGCCGCGAATTCCAGGCCAGTTGCAGTGTGCTGCTGGTCCGCCCGGCCACGGTGCGCAAGACCACCAGCGGCAAGATCCAGCGCACTTTGATGCGGTCGCTGCTGCTGGAGGACCGGCTGGACGCGGTCCACCAGGATCTCGACAAACAGGTGGCCAACCTCGTGGCCGGGCCACTGGTCACCTCGGCGGGCTGAGCCGTGGACCACACACCTCACTGCCTCGCCGAGCGGCTGGAATGGGATCTCGGCGATCCGAGGGAGCCGGGCACGCTCTTCAGCCATGCCCGCAGCCTGGAGCTGGACGAGCGCGAGGAGTTCCCCGCCGCGCTCTGCGACCTCCTGGACGGGCTCGGCCTGCACGAGTTCTACGTCCCCGCCGCCCACGGCGGCCGGCTGACGGACTACGAGCAGTTGGTGCAGCTCATGCGCACGGTGGCGCGCCGCGACCTGACGGTGGCGATCGCGCACGGCAAGACGTATCTGGGCGCGGTGTGCGTCTGGGTGAACGGCTCGGCGGAGCAGTCCCGTCGCCTCGGTGCGGCCATCGCCTCCCGGCTGCCGGTCGCTCTCGCGCTGACCGAGCGCGCCCACGGCAGTGACCTGCTGGCGGGCGAGGTCGTCGCGGAGCCGTCCACCGGGACACCGGCCGCCGTTACCGCGCCCACCGGTTCGCCCACCGGGGCGCCTGCCGCGGGCTATTTGCTCAGCGGCGAGAAGTGGCTGATCAACAACGCCACGCGCGGCGCCCTGCTGTCCGTGCTCTGCCGTACCGATCCGGCGGGCGGCCCCCGTGGCTACTCCGTCCTGCTGGTGGACAAGCGCGACATGCCCGCCGACGCCTACCGGCACCTGGACAAGGTGCGTACGCACGGCATCCGCGGCGCGGACATCTCCGGGATCGCCTTCGACCGGGCCCGGGTCCCCGCCGACGCCGTGGTCGGCGAGGTGGGGGGCGGCCTGGAGACGGTGCTCAAGGCGCTTCAGCTGACGCGCACCATGTGCGCGGCGCTCTCCCTGGGCGCCGCCGACCACGCGCTCGCGCTCGGTCTCGACTTCGCCGCCGAACGCGGCCTGTACGGCCGGTCGTTGATCGAACTGCCGCAGGCGCGCAGGACCCTGGCGGAGAGCGCCGCCGACGTGCTGGCCGACGAGGCGCTGACGCTGGTCGTGGCCCGCGCGGTGCAGACCCTCCCGGCGGAACTCTCGGTCGTCTCGGCGGTCACCAAGTACCTGGTGCCGACCCGTACCGAGGCGGTCGTCACCGCGCTGACCCGGCTGCTCGGCGCCCGCGCCTTCCTCAAGGACGTCTACGCGGGCGGCCGGTTCCAGAAGGTGGACAGGGACCACCGGATCGTCGGCCTCTTCGACGGCAACACCCTGGTCAACCTGAACTCGCTGATCAGTCAGTTCCGTTTGCTGGTGCGGGCCCACGAGCGCGGTACCGGGGACGTGCCGGGAGCGGTCACCGCTTTCCGCCTGTCCGCGCCGCTGCCCGCCGTCGCCGTCGACCGGCTCTCGCTGATCGCCCGCCACGGCAGCGGTGTCCTGGCCGCGCTGCCCGACTGCGTCGAGGAGTTGCGCGGCCTCGCCGCGCGCGATCGCGCGGTCGAGCCCGCCCTGCGCGCCGCGCGGCGGCTGCTGACCGTCGTGGACGAGGTGCACGCGGAGATGGCCGGGTTCCAGGACGCGCAGACCGAGACGCCGCCGGCGGCCTTCGAGGCCGCCCGCCGCTTCGCGCTGTGCTTCGCCGCGGCGGCCTGCGTCGGCCTGTGGACCCACAGCCACGTCGAGGCGGAGACGGGCGCGACGGCGCCCCTGTGGCGGGACGCCCTGTGGCTGCGGGCCGCCCTCGCCCGGCTGCTCACCGCGCTCGGCGTGCCCGACGCGGCGGACCCCGAGGCGCTGGACGACGTGCTCGACGCGGCGGGCGCCCTGCACGCGCGGGGACGGCTGGTCTCGCTGCTGCCGCTGTCGCTGCGCCCGGACGGCCCCGCGCGGGAGGCCGACCGGACCGCCGCGACCGGCCACGCGCCGACACCGGCACCCCCTTCGGCGGCGGCAGCGGGGAGCGCGACATGACGGACGGTCAGGAAGCGCGCGTGGCGGCCCGGGTCGCCGAACTCAACGCCGCCTTCGGCGATCCCGCCGACCCGGCCAACCCGGTCGGCAACGCAAGGCTGTTGGCGGCCGACGAGGCCGGTGAGCTGTCCGCGGACGGCGAGAAGCTGCTGGACGCGTTCGGCCTCAACGCCGAGTTCGTGCCCACGGCGCTCGGCGGCCGGCTGGAGCGGATCGACTCGCTGGCACGCGTCCTGCGCGAGGTGTTCCGGCGGGACGTGGCGCTCGGACTCGGCTACGGCGTCACGTCGTTCATGGCCGCGGTCAACGTGTGGACCGAGGGCGACGCACGGCAGCGGGCCCGGCTGGCGGAGATCCTGCTGGGCGGCGGCCGGGTCTCCGTGGCGTACCACGAACTCGCGCACGGCAACGACTTCCTGCGCAACGAGTTCGAGGCGCGGGTGCGGCCCGACGGCTCGTTCGTCCTGCACGGCGCCAAGCAGGTCATCAACAACGCCGAACGGGCCCAGGCATGGCTGCTGTTCAGCCGCACCGACCCGGCGCCGGGGCCGCGCAGCCACTCGGTGCTGATGGTCGAGCGCGCCGAGGTGGCGCCCGAGCGGCTGACCGTACTGCCCCGCTACGGCACCGTCGGCGTACGCGGCTGCCTGCTGTCCGGCCTGGACTTCGACCGGGCACCGGTCCCGGAGCACGCGCTCGTCGGGCAGTTGGGGCACGGCGCCGACGTGGCCCTGCGCTCCTTCCAGCTCACCCGCGGCGCGCTGCCGGGAATGGCGCTGGGCGCGGCGGACACGGCGCTGCGCACGGTGGTGTCCTTCGCGCGGGGACGGCACCTCTACAAGCGGACGGTGGCCGAGATACCGCAGGCGCGGGCCACGCTCGGCGGCGCGTTCCTGGACCTGCTCATCAGCGACTGCCTCTGCCTGGTCGGGACCCGCGCCGTGCACCTGCTGCCGGACGAGGCGAGCGTCTACGCCTCGGCGGTGAAGTATCTGGTGCCGACACTGCTGGGCGAGGCCGTCCACGGTCTCTCGGTCGTGCTGGGCGCCCGGTTCTACCTGCGCGACGGGGAGTTCGGCGTCTTCCAGAAGCACCTGAGGGACCTGCCGGTGCTCAGCCTGGGCCACGCGGGCGCGGCGGCGTGCCAGGCGACGATCATCCCGCAGTTGCCGCGGCTGGCCCGGCGTTCCTGGTTCAGGACGGAACCTGCCCCCGACGCCCTGTTCGACCCGCGCGCCGATCTGCCGGGGATTCCGTTCGACCGACTCGCCCTGACCGGCGACCGGGACGGCCTGAGCGCGTCGCTGGTCGCCGCTGCGGACACGGCGCCGGACGGCACCCCGCACGAGGCGGCCGTGCGCGCGCTGGCGCTTCACCTCACCGACGAACTGCGCCTGATCCAGGCGGAGAGCCTCGCGCTCGTGCCGCTGGACCGTACGGCGCTGGCCTCGCCCGCGAGTTTCGCGCTGTCGGACCGCTACGCGGTGGTGCTGGCGGGTGCCGCGGTGCTCGGCGTGTGGCGCCGGGCACGGGCGCGGGGCGGGGATTCCTTCCTCGCCGACCCGGCGTGGGCCGCCGCGGCCCTGGACCGCCTCGTCCGGCGACTGGGCCGCCGTCCCGCCGGGCTGCCCCCCGACTGCGCCGGGCGGGTGTGGGAGGAGTTGCTGCGCCGCCACACCGAGCGCCGCGGTTTCGATCTCTACGACACCGCCCTGGCCGGTTGACGGCGCCCGCCGCCCCGTACCAAGAACCCCTACTCGGATCTGGAGGAACCCGTGACCGACACGACTACCGGCAGTTCGGCGCCCCGCCCCGACAGCACACCGCGGCCGCACACGGCCGAGTCGCTGGCCGGGTGGCTGGTCGGCCACGTCGCCGCCTACACCCGGCTGTCCGCCGACGAGATCGATCCGACGGCGCCGCTGACCGACTACGGCCTCGACTCCGTGGCGGCGCTCAGCCTCTGCGGTGACATCGAGGACGAGTTCGACCTGGTCGTCGAGCCCACGGTGGCGTGGGACCACAGGACCGTGGACGCGCTCGTGGCGTACCTGCTCGACGCGCTCGGGCCGCGGTCGGAACCGGCCTGACGGAACACACCGGCCGCCGCCCACGCGAACCCGGCGGTCGACCTTCCGCCCCGCCCCGGCGGCCGTCGGCCCGCACCAGCCGTCGTCCGCCCGCACACCAGCCGTCATCCGCTCGAACCCCCGCCTTCCGACCGCCGGACGCTCCGGCCCGGAGGGTCCCCCCTCCCCCGCAGATGCCGACCGAACCAAAGGAAAACGAGAATGCACCTCAGCCCCAGCCCGTCGTGGCCGCAGATCGTGCTCGCGGTACTGCTGGCCTCCGATGTCCTGATGTCGCTGCGCCCGCCGAAGTTCATCCAGGTCTGCCTCGACGGAGTCAACCTGCCGCGGGACTGGTGGTGGGTGCTGATCGTCGTCAAGACCCTCGCCATCGTGGGCCTGTTGGTGGGCATCAAGCACGACGGCATCGGCTTCGCCGCGAACGTCGGCGTGATCGTCTACTTCCTGTGCGCGTCGTTCGCGCACATCCGGGCGCGCTTCCTGAAGCAGGAGTTCTGGGTCAACTGCCTCGGGTTCCTGGCCATCGCCGTCGCCGCCTTCATCGTCTCGTTCGCGGTCTGAGGAGGCGTCGGATGAAGAAGCCGCCGAAGAACCTGGGGCTGCTGTTCGACTGGCACGTCGAGCAGTCCCGCACCACCGAGCTGATCCTGGACCGGCCGTTCGACATCGCCCCCGACTGCGGCGCGGACTACGACGCCGCCGCGCTGGCCGAACTGGTGCGGGAGGCGTCGGCCTGGCTGTACGAGGCCGGCGCGCGCAAGGGCGACCGGATCGCCGTCGTCAAGCGCAATCACTTCGACATGATCCTGCTGGCCGCCGCGGCCGCGCGGATCGGCGCCACCGCGGCGACGATCTCGGGGGCCAACTACCCCGAGCACCTGGCGGTGATGCTCAAGCGGCTCGACCCCTCGGTCACCGTGATCTCCTCGTACGTGCTGGAGGCGGCCGACCGCGTCGGGGTGGACCTGCGGTCGTTCGGCACCACCGTGCTGATCGACGGCGCCGACGCGGGAGCCGGTCTGCTCACGATCGACGGGCTGCGGGGCAGCGCCGTCCCGGCCCTCGATCTACGGGCCGACAGCGAGCCGATGATGATCACGCACACCTCGGGCACCACGAACACGCCGAAGCTCGTCGCGCACACCGCGGACTCCTGCCGGGCCGGCACCCGCCTGGAGCTGCTGCCGATGCCGCTCGCCGTCAACGGCCAGAAGGACATCGCGCTCAGCTCCATATCGTTCGCGCACTCGCGCGCCTACGCCTGGGCCATGGCGCAGCTCCGGTGGGCACCGAAAGCGCTGGTCATCGCCAGCAGCCACGAGGCCGACGACGTCGAGCGGGTGCTCGACCGGGCCCGGCCGACGACGATCGAGGCCACCCCGAACGTCTTCCAGCGCTGGGTGCCGCTGGTACGGCGCAGGCCGGAGCTGTTCGCGCGGGTCCGCTACTACATGAACACCTTCGACCTGATGCACCCGTCCATCGCCCGGCCGTTCGTGAACGCCTCCGAGCGCCGGTTCGTGCTGTGGGGGCACAGTTGGGGCCAGAGCGAGGTCGGCCCGATGGCCGGCTTCGGCTACACCCGCGGTCAGATCAACCGCCGTGCGGCCTCCGGCGGGAACATGAACATGATGGGCAACCCCTGGCCGGGGCTGGTGAGCGTCAAGGCCGCGGACCCCGAGACCGGCGAGCCGGTCAAGCGCGGCGAGGTCGGCGTGCTGTTCGCCAAGGCCAAGTCGATCTGCGTCGACTACGTCGGCGAGTCCGACCGTTACGCGGAGAAGTGGAAGGGCGCCTGGTGGAACACCGGTGACGTCGGCCACCGGGACGCCCTCGGCCGGATCCACTTCGTGGACCGCGCGGTGGACGCCATTCCGGGCGGGAGCGCCACGGAGCTGGAGAGCGAGCTGCTGGACCGGATCGACAACGCCGTCGAGGTGATCGTCCTGACCCGCGGCGACCAGAGTCCCGTCCCCGTCGTCAGCCTCGACGGACCGGACCTCACCGCCGAGGAGTGGGCCGAGGTGACGCGCGGTCTGGCACCGCTCGCGGCCCCGGTGTTCATCCCCTGGGACCGCCTTCCGCGGACGTCCACGTGGAAGGTGCGCCGTAAGGAACTGCGCTCGATGGTGTTCGAGGAAAGCGCCGACGACACCGTATTGGAGGAGCGATTCACGTGACAGCGACGCGCGATCCGTACGGCACCGCCCTGGAGTCGGTGCTGCGGACCGTCCCGTACAACAGCGGGACGGAATACCTGCACTGGTACCACAAGAGCGCGCCCGATCCGCGGCACGGGCTGGCGTGCATCTACCAGACGCTCTACGTGGCGGAGCGCGCGACGGCGCTCGGCGCGCCCGAGGCGAAGATCCTCCAGGATCTCCGGCACATAGCGGCGGTCTTCGAGACCGGCGGCGACGTCGTGGTGCTCGACCCGTACCTCCTGCACCTGACGCCGATCCGGTTCCCCGCGCGGGAGGTCGCGGCCGGGCACTCGTCGGTCGAGGTCGACGCCGCGCCGGTCAGGCTGGACGCCCGGGGCGGGCGGCACCCCGGCCGGCTCGCGGCGGTGTACCGGTCCTCCGACCACGGCTACCGGATCCGGCTGAGCTACTCCAAGTACAGCGTGGAGAAGGACACGTACATCCTGAGCAGGCACTTCACGCTGCGCTCGGAGAACGAGTTCGTGTACGCCGACTTCTCGTCCGACATGCTGGGGCTGCTCACCCATCCCGAGCAGAACAGCGTGTCGATCCGGGCGCTGGTGGCCGGGGCGGAGGTGACCGCCGAGGCGATCATCCCGCTCAAGGGCTTCGCCGACCGCGAGTTCTCGGCCGCCGACATCTGGCTGCGGTCCGGCCAGGGCGTGGCGTCCCGCAACGGCGACGGCGCGCACGCCTCGGCGGTCTGGGCGGACCTGGAGCGCAGTACGGGCCTGGGGCGCGCGGACATCGAGGAGCATCTGGTGTCGGCCGCGCAGGTGTATCAGAAGATCGCCGATCACCGGACGGACCTGCCGGGCTACTCCTTGCAGGACGCATGACGAATCGGGAGCGCATGGAGCTTCGGCGCGTTTTCATCGCCGGCACGATCCAGGGGGCCAACGCCGATCTGCGGATCGACGACCAGGGCTATCGCGAGCAGATCGCGGCTCTGGTGCGGGCGCGTTTCCCCGAGGCGGAGTGCTTCGACCCGAGCACCGGGGTCACCCGTCAGCTCGCCGACCCGACGACGATGTCGGTGATCGGCAAGCTGATCGGCGACGTTCCCCCGGTGCTCGACCTCGGGTCGCTGCCCGCGGAACTGGCCGCGCTGCGGGCCACGTTCAACGAGATGACCCGGGAGGCGGCCGACTGCGACCTGTGCATCGCCTTCCTGCCGGGCCGCACGCTCAGCATGGGCACCGCCATGGAGATGCAGGCCGCGTTCTCGGCCGGTGTGCCGGTCGTGGCGGTGACCTCGCTGGTCGACAACCTCGCGGTGATGTCGGTGTCGTCGTGGGTCGCGCGTGACCTGGACGCGCTCGCGGGACTCCTGGACGGACTGCGGGACATGAGCGTGCCGCTACCGGAGCGGGGTCACGGTGCGGACCGCGCCCTCGCCGGGGACGCCGCTCGCTGAGCCGCGCGGTGCGCTCCCGCACGCGGGACGCGGCTCACGCCCGGCGCGCCACCCGGTAGCGCAGGTAGAGCACGCTGGAGCTGAACGCGCGGGTCTCGACGAGGTCGAGGTCCACCCGGTGCTCGTCCCGGGGGAAGAACGGGACGCCGCCGCCGACGAGTACCGGGTAGACGCGTGCCCGGTACTCGTCGATCAGGCCCGCGGCGGCGGCCTGGGCGGCGAGCGTCGCGCCGCCGATCGCGATGTCCCCGTCCCCCGGCTCGGCCCGCAGCCGCTCGATCTCCCCGGCCAGGTCGCCGGAGGCCAGCCGGGCGTGACCCTCCACCTCCGACAGCGTGGTGGAGAACACCACCTTGGGCAGCGGCTTCCAGAGCGCGGCCCATTCGAGTTGGGCGGCGTCCATCGGCGGATCGTGGTCGGCGGTCTCCCAGTACAGCATCGTCTCGTACAGTCGCCGCCCCAGCAGATGGACGTCGATCTGCCGGATCTCGTCGATCCAGGAGCGAAAGACGTCCGGGTCCGGCTCCGTCCAGTTGAAGTCGCCGTCCGGCCCGACGATGTAACCGTCGAGTGAGACGTTCATCGAATAGGTCACCTTGCGCATGAGAAGTCCTCCTCCGTGACGAATGCGAAAGTCACGACCCGATATTTCGACATACCCCACGCAATTGCCGGAGAATCTCGCATCGTTGATCGGCTCGTATCCAGGCTGGTATACCTGCACGCATGTCACGCACAGCGCATTCCATGACGCCGCGCGCGCTTTTCCTCGCGCTGGTCAGCTTAGCGTCGACCCTGGCCCTCTCCGCACCCGCGGCGGTCGCGGACGACGTGAAGGCACCGCCCGGATTCGTCGCCCTCGGTTCGGTCGACCGCTCGATCATCCAGGAAATGCGTTACGCCACTGCGCACGACTTCGTCGGAGCGCCGGTGGACGGTTACGTCCAGCCGATGTGCCTCCTCACCCGCCCGGCGGCACTGGCACTCCACAAGGTGCAGCGCGCACTGCTGAAGACCGGGTATTCGCTGAAGGTCTACGACTGCTACCGCCCCCAGCGCGCCGTCGACCACTTCGTCCGCTGGGCGGAGGATCTGAACGACCAGAAGATGAAAGGCGAGTTCTACCCGGACGAGAACAAGGCCGATCTGTTCACCGACGGCTACATCGCGGCGAAGTCCGGCCACAGCCGGGGCAGCACGATGGACCTCACCATCGTCAGACTTCCGGCCGCCAAGACCCGCGCCTACGTCCCCGGCGAGCCGCTGACCCCGTGCTACGGCGCCCGCGCCGACCGCTTTCCCGACAACTCGATCGACATGGGGACCGGCTTCGACTGCTTCGACACCCTCGCGAACACGCTGGACCCGCGGATCACCGGCGTCCAACTGGCCAACCGGCTGACCCTCAAGAACGCGATGGACGCCGCCGGTTTCACCAACCTGCCGGTCGAGTGGTGGCACTACACCCTCGACCACGAGCCCTACCCGGACACCTACTTCGACTTCCCCGTCGCGCGGTCGTCGCTGAACTGACCCCGGAGCCGGGGCCCGGCCGCCGCCCCTTGAGGGCTCGGCGGCGGGCCGTTCCGGCGGGCGACGGACGACGGGCGTCAGGTGTCAGGCATCGGGCGTCAGGCGTCAGGCGTCAGGCGTCAGGCGAGGGAGCCGGAGGCGCGGCCGGGCGGCGGGCCGCCCGGGTCTCCGCCCTCGGAGGCGGCGGACGCCGCCGTGTCGTCGCTGTCCTGCGGCAGGGCGGCGCGCTTGGGCAGGAACACCAGGGCCAGGACGGCCGCGACGACGACGATGACGCCGCAGGCCAGCAGCACGGTGTGCATCGCGACGACGAACGCGTCGCGGACGGCGTCGAGAACAGCCTGGCTCTTGAGCTTGGCCGCCACGGCGACGCCCGCCGCGGGGCTGCGACCGGCGGCGTCCTGGATCTGCTGGGGCGACTGCCCGAGGTCCAGGTGGCCGCGGTACGTGGAGTTGGCCGCGGAGCCGAGCACGGCCACGCCGATCGCACCGCCGACCTGCCGTACCGCCTGGGTGAACGCCGACCCGACGCCGCTGCGTTCCTTGGACAGCGAGTTGAGGGCCGCCGCCATCGTCCGGGTCAGGGACATGCCGAGTCCGGCGCCGATGATCGTGAGCCAGATGGCGATGAACCCGTAGCCCGAGGTGGTCGAGGTGGCCATGCCGATGAACAGGCCGACGCCCATCAGCACGAACCCGAGCGCCGGTACGGCGCGCGGACCGAGCTGCGCGGGGAGCTTGTTGACGACGCTGGCGCCGACCAGCAGGCCGCCGATCAGCGGCAGCAGCCGCAGGCCGGTGCCGAGCGCGTCGGTCCCGAGCACCGCCTGGTAGTACTGCGGGAGGGCGAAGATCAGGCCGAACATCGCGAAGCTGACGACGGTGGCGAGGACCGAGCCCCACACGAAGCCGCGGCTGCGGAACAGTTCGAGATCCACCAGCGGGCTGCCGCCCGCGGCGGTGACCCGGCGCTCCCAGAAGGTGAACAGCACCAGGGCCAGCGCGCCGCCGACGATCGCCAGCACCACCACGGTGTCGCCCCAGCCGCGCACACCGGCCTCGATCGTGCCGTACGTGATCGCGGTCAGGCCGAGGCTGGAGATGAGGACGCCGACGTAGTCGATGCCGATGCCCGCGCTGCCGCGGGACTCGGGGACCAGCTTCGCGACCGCGAAGCTGCCGAGCGCCACGAGCGGCACGTTGACCAGGAAGACCGAGCCCCACCAGAAGTGGTTGAGCAGCGCGCCGCCGACGATCGGGCCGAGCGGCAGGCCGAGCATTGTGGAGATCGCCACGACCGTGATGGCCTTGGTGCGCTCCTCCTCGCTCTCGAAGATGTTGAGCAGCACCGATGTGCTCAGCGGCACGAGGAAGGCGCCCGCCAGGCCCAACAGCGCGCGGGAGGCGATCAGTTCGGTCGCCGTGTTGGAGTAGGCGCAGGCGAGCGAGGCCACGCCGAACAGGATCAGCGAGGCGAGCAGGAATTTCTTGCGGCCGTATTTGTCGCCCATCAGGCCCGCGGGCAGCAGGACCGCGGCCAGGACCAGCGTGAAACTGTCGACGATCCACTGGAGTTGGCTGGTCGAGGCGCCGAGGTCACTGCTGATCGTGGGGACGGCGACGTTGAGGATGGTCGAGTCGACGCCGACGGCCAGCAGGCTTAACCCGATCGCTCCGAGTGCCCACCATTTCCTGGTCTCCGTGCTGCTCATTCCGCCGCTCCTAGGTCTCGGGGAGATCGGCCGGGCCGTCGGTGTTCACCGCGTCCCAGCGCTTCCACATGGGGTCGGCCTCGGAGTCGAGCCAGGCGAACAGCCGGTGGGCCGCCCGCACGCGCCCGGCCCGTTCCGAGTCCTCCGGGAACAGCGCCAGCCCCTCGCCGGTGATGTCCACGAAGGACGTCAGACTCTCCAGCCGTCGTTTGAGCACGCCCGACCACGCGTCCTCGGTGATCTGGTAGTAGGTCGAGCGCTGACCTGCCCGGGTGACGGCCTGCACCATCCGCGCCTCGGTCAGCAGTTTCAGCGTGGTGGTCAGGGACGCCCGGCTGGCCTGGACCGCCTGCGCGATCTGCGCGGGGGTCTGGGCCGGCGGCTCGCTGACCATGAGCCAGGCCACCGTCCGCCCCATGATCGGCGGCCACCCGGCCTGGCTCATGAACCAGGACGTGACGCGCTCCATCCACGCCTCGACGTCCGGGCCCGGCCTCGACTCCCCGCCCTGGCCGAGGGGTTGGGGTGTGGGGTCAGGACCCGGACCGGTCATGTCTGCCATCGTACGGAACCTTCTCGTTGTTGCTGTACCCGCTACTCGTTTCAGTCATCAATGTAACGTCAAGATACGGCTTCCGCACGGTCGTCGGCGGTCACGGCGCGCCACTCGGCGGCGGTCAGGGTGGGTTCCGCGGGCGCGACCGTGCCGGCGACGGCGGCGAGCGCGGCCTGGACGTCCGGTGCGCCGAGCGCGTCGGCCTCGCCCGACAGCGTGTTGACCAGCAGCGCGGCGGAGCAGACGACGGGGTCGAGCAGCGCCGCCTCGCCGATCGTGTCGGCCTGGCGGCGGCGTTCGGCGGCGTAGCGGGTCAGCCGCGGGTCCTCGGACCTGGTCTGCACGTCGGGGTAGCAGACGTCCTGCGACGTGGCGAGGATCCAGGGCGTGTCGACGACCGCGCCGACCGCGCGCTGCACGGCCTGCGCCGCGCCGGGGACCAGGCCGCCGCACTCGGACAGCGTCCGGTCGAGGGCGGCGGCGGCCAGCGCGGCGCTGCTCATGCCGTGTCCGTAGACCGGGTTGAAGGCGGCGACGGCGTCGCCGACGACCGCGAGCCCGTCGGGCCAGCGCACCAGGCGCTCGTAGAAGAGCCGGCGGTTGGCCGTCGAGCGGGATGCCTGCACGGGGGTCAACGGCTCTGCGTGGCGCAGCAGTTGCGAGATCAGCGGGTGGCGCAGGGAGTCCAGGTAGTCGCGGAACCCGTCCTCGTCGCCGGGCGGTTCTGCGCCGCGGGTCCCGGAGAGGGTGACCATCCAGCGTCCCCGCTCGATCGGCAGCAGGATGCCGTTGCGGCCCGGCACCCCGGCGCGGTGGTCGGCGTAGACGCTGACGAGCGGGAAAGGACCGCGGGCGCCCTCGGGTGCGGCGAAGATCCGGGTGGCGTAGGCCATGCCCGAGTCGATGACGTCCTCCTGGACGGGCGGCAGGCCCAGCACGCCGAGCCAGCGCTTCATCGGGGAGCCGCGGCCGGTAGCGTCCACGACGATGTCCGCCTCGACGACCGACATCCCGCCGCCCGTACGGGGCTTGTAGGTGACGCCGGTGATCCGGTCGGCGTCGCCGCGCAGGCCGATGATGTCGGTGTCGGCGAGCACGGTGATCCGCTTGTCGCGCAGCGCCTGGTCCCGCACGGTCCAGTCGAGCAGCGGCCGACTGGCCGCGATCATGAACTGCGTCTCGGGCATGCGCTGTTGCCAGCCGTAGGCGGTGAGCGAGACGAGGTCCTCGGGCAGCCGGATCCGGTGGGCGCCGTCGGCGAGCAGCCGGTCGACGGTGCCGGGCAGCAGCGATTCCATGAGTCGCGCGCCGCCGGACCACAGGACGTGCGTGTGCTTGGCTTGCGGGACTCCGCGGCGCGGGTCGGGCCCGTCGGGCAGCCGGTCCCGGTCAAGGACCGTGACGGTGTCGACGTGGCGCAGCAGCGCGACGGCCGCCAGCATTCCGGCCATGCCCGCGCCGAGCACGACGGCGCGGCCTCCGGCGACGGGTCCGGTGGGTCCCGTGGGCCCCGTGGATGTTCCGACCATGGTGTCCTCTCACGTTCCTTTCCTGATGGATGCCCTGGGGTGCGCCTCGGGGCGGGGACCTCGGCCGGGACTCACGCCGGGGCTTAGGCCTCGGCCGGTCGTCGCGCGTACGGGCGGCGGTCGCGGTCCGTAACCGGGCCCGGCGGCGGGTCCTGGGCGGCCCGGCGTCTCCCGGCAGACGGCCGGCTCATGACGCGGGGACCCGGCCGAGGCAGGCGGCGACGGCCGTGGCCACGGCGGGCCACTGCTCGGCCAGGTAGAAGTGGCCGCCGGGGAAGCGCCGGAAGGACGTCCCGCCCGTGGTCTCCCGGCGCCATCCCTCGGCGTCCGCACCGCGCGCCCAGGGGTCGTCCTCGCCGAGGAACACGCTGATCGGGCAGCGCAGCGGCACGCCGGGACGGTAGGCGAAGGCGTCCAGCGCGCGGTAGTCGCCGCGCAGCACCGGCAGGACCATGGCGAGGATGCCCGGGTCCGCGAGCAGCGCGCCCGCGGTGCCGCTCAACGCGGTGAGGTCGGCGACGAGTTCGGCGTCGCTGCGGCGGCCCAGGTGCGCGTTGCGGTGCACGGCGGGCGCTCCCCGCCCGGAGGCGATCAGCGCCACGGGGCGGGTCCTGCCGCCCGCCTCCAGGCGGCGTGCCACCTCCCAGCCGACCAGGGCTCCCATGCTGTGTCCGAAGAGCGCCAGCGGAGCGGTGTCGGGCAGGTGCCCGAGCGCGTCGGCGACGGCGTCGGCGAGGCGTCCGATGTCCTCGGTGCAGGGCTCGTTGCGCCGTTCCTGCCGACCGGGGTACTGGGCGGCCAGCACCTCCACGCCGGGCGGTATGTGCGCGCTCAGCGGCTTGAAGAAGGTCGCCGATCCCCCGGCGTGCGGCAGGCAGACGAGCTGCACCGCGCCGGGACCGGGCGCCGCGGGCGTGTAACGGGTGATCCACGGACCGGTCTTCAGGTCCCAGGCGGTCATGGTTTCCTCCTCAGCGCCGCCGGGCCGGTTCGGCGACGGCGGATGGAGCGGTGGGCGTACGGGGGGTGGATGCCGGTGGCGGCCAGGTCTCCTGTGGCGCCCGCGCGGGGCCACGGGATGCCGGGGCTGCCGTCGCGCCCGCGCGGGGCCGCCGCGCCGGATCGGGGTCCGGGCGCGGCGTCGGCCGGAGGTCCTTCCGGCCGGCGCCGCGGGCGCGTCAGTCGGGGTCGAGGGCGGACAGCCAGCCGTCCACGGCCGCCGCGGTGGCCGCGGCGTGCTCGGCCTCGATCATCGAGAAGTGGTCGCCCGGCACGTCGACGGTGTCGTGCGGCAGCGCCCAGTCGACCCGCCAGCCCTCGGCCGCACCGCCCTGGTGGCCGCCGATCGGTTCGCTCGCCCGTACCAGCAGAGTGGGCGCGGTGAGGGCGTCGAGGCCGTAGTCGAACCCGGCGTAGCGGGCGCGGGCGGTGAGCCATGCCTCGCCCGCGTCGTCGGCGGAGGTCTCCACGACCTCCCGGCGCTCGCGCAGCGAATTCTGCAAGGTGTCCGTCCAGTCGGCGCCGAGCCCGTGCCCGCCGCCCCAGGTCGGCGTGTCGATGAGTACGAGTCCGGCCGGGGCGTGTCCGTCCGCCGCCAGTCGGGCCGCGGTGACGGCGGCGATGTTGCCGCCGCCGGAGTAGCCGAGGACCGCGAACCGCCGTCCCCCGGCGGCCTGTTGGGCCGCCTGTGCCAGCGCCTCGGTCAACGAGTCGACGGAGAAGGGCAGTTCCTCGCCGGACACGAAGCCGGGCAGGCCCACGACGGTGGTGGCGCGCCGTCCGCCGAGGCCGGCGGCGAACCGCGCGTACTGGTGGAAGTTCTGCCGCCAGATGAAGGTCGGGAAGCAGATCAGCAGCGGCTCGTCCGGGCCGTCGGCGAGTTTCACCGTCCGCAGGGGGCGGGTCAGTTCGGCGGTGGTGGTGAACTGGGCGCGGTAGTCGGCGAACCGGGCGAGCAGGTCGTGCGCCTCCTCGCCCCGGCCGAGTTCCACGGCGCGTTCGAACAGGCCGCTCAGGCCCTCGGCCGAGCGCACGGCGGGCGCCGCCGGGGCGGCGGATCCCGTGGCGGCGTCGCCGAGTTCGCGGTCGAGGTGGGCGGCGAGCGCGTCAACGCTGGCGTGGTCGAAGACCAGGGTGCTGGGCAGCGCGATGCCGGTGACGGCGCTGAGCGTGGTGGACAGTTCGACGGCGGACAGCGAGTCGAAGCCGAGGGTGGACAGTTCGCGGTCCGGGTCGACGTGCTCGCCCGACGGGTGACCGAGCACTCGGGCGACCTGGAGGCGTACCACGCCCAGCAGTTCGGCCGGCCGCTCGTCGGGGCCGAGCCCGGCGAGCCGTTCCCGGAAGGTGCCGGACTCCTGCGGCGCCGCCGGTTCCGCGGCGGGCGCGGGGCTGACGGAAGGGGCCGGGAAGGTGGCGGTCCGGCGCGTCGCGCCCGTAGCGCCCGTAGCGCCGAGCCAGTAACCGGCGCCTTGGAACGCGTAGGTGGGCAGGTCGACGACGCGGGCGCCGGTGCCCGCGAACACCGCCTCCCAGTCGGGCCGGACGCCGCGGGTCTGCACCGCGGCGACCGCGGCGAGCAGCGTGCGGGCCTCCGGCCGGTCGCGGCGCAGCGCCGGGACGACGACGGCGCCCGCGGCGGCCTCCCCCAGGCTGTCGCGCGCCATGGAGCTGAGCGCGGAGTCGGGGCCCAGCTCGACGTAGGTGGTCACACCGGCGGCCGCCATCGTCCGCATGCCGTCGAGGAACCGGACGGCCGAACGGATGTGGCGGGCCCAGTAGTCGGGTGAGGTCAGCTCGCCGGGCCCGGCGATCGTGCCGGTGACGTTGGAGAGCACGGGGATCTCCGGTTCGGCGAAGGTCATCGTCGCGGCCAGGTCCCTGAAGGGGTCCAGGATCGGGTCCATCCGCGTGGAGTGGGAGGCGATGCTGATCGCCAGCCGCCGGGTCTTGCGGCCCCGCTCGGCCCAGTGCGCGACGAGTTCGTCCACCGCGGCCTCGTCCCCGGAGACGACCACGGCCCGGGGGCCGTTGACCGCGCCGAGCGACACCTCGTGGTCGCGTCCGGCGAGCATCGGCGCCAGTTCGGCCTCGGACGCCTGGATCGCGGCCATCGCGCCGCCGGGCGGCAGGTCGCCCATCAACCGCCCGCGCGCGGCGACCAGTTCGGCCGCGTCGGGCAGCGACAGCACCCCGGCCAGGTGCGCGGCGGACAGCTCGCCGACCGAGTGGCCGATGAGGTGGCCGGGCCGCACGCCCCACGATTCCAGCAGCCGGTACAGCGCGACCTGGACGGCGAAGGTCACCGGCTGGGTGTACCGGGTCTCGTCCAGCAGGGCCGCGTCCGGTGATCCGGGCGCCGCGAACGCCAGCTCGCGCAAGGGGCGTTCGAGGTGCGGGTCCAGCGCCGCGCAGGCGCCGTCGAAGGCCGCCGCGTACGCCGGGAAGGTGGCGTACAGCTCCTGTCCCGCGCCCGCGCGCTGTGCGCCCTGGCCGGTGAAGAGGAAGGCCGGGCGACCGCTCGCGGACGGCGGCCCGACGGCCGCGTCCGGGTCGGGCACGCCGTCGGCGAGCGCCCGCAGTCCGCGCAGCGCCTCCTCGCGGTCGGCGGCCAGGACCGTGCCGCGGGCGGTGAGTTCCGCGCGGGTGGTGGCGAGGGAGTAGCCGACGTCGGCCACCGCGAGCTCGGGCCGGGCGGCGAGGTGGTCCGCGAGCCGGGCGGCCTGGGCGCGCAGCGCGCGGCTGCCGTCGCCCGAGACGGGCAGCAGGACGGGCACGGCGGGGGCGGCTACGGCGTCGGCATCGGCGGCCCCTGCTCCGACGGTCCCTTCACCGGCCGCCGCAGGAGCGCGTACGCCGGTCGGCGGGGCCGGATCCGCGAGTTCCGCGGGGGCCTGTTCGAAGATCGCGTGCACATTGGTGCCGCTGATGCCGAAGCCGGACACGGCGCCGCGGCGCGGTCGCGGCTGGTGCCCCGACTCGTCGGCGGGCTTGGCCTCGGGCCACGCGATGGTCTCGGTGAGCAGCCGCACCGCACCGGAGTCCCAGTCGACGGCGGGCGTCGGGGCGTCGATGTGCAGGGACTTCGGCATCGCGCCGTTGCTGATCGCCAGCACCATCTTGAGCACCCCGGCGATGCCCGCGGCGGCCCCGGTGTGCCCGAAGTTGGACTTGATGGAACCGAGCCGCAGCGGCTGGTCGGCGGGCCGCTCCTGACCGTACGTGGCCAGCAGCGCGCTGGCCTCGATGGGGTCGCCGAGCGTCGTGCCGGAGCCGTGCGCCTCCACGATGTCGACCTCGTGCGCGGACAGCCCGGCGTTGCGCAGCGCGGCGCGGATCACCTTGGCCTGCGCGCGGCTACTGGGCGCGGCCAGGCCGTTGCTGGCACCGTCCTGGTTGATCGCGGAGCCGCGGATCACCGCGTGCACCCGGTGGCCGTTGCGGCGCGCGTCCGACAGGCGTTCCACGACGATCGCGCCGGCGCCCTCGGCCCAGGCGAATCCGTCGGCGGCGGCGGCGAACGCCTTGATGCGGCCGTCGGCGGCGAGTCCGCGCTGGTGGGTGAACTCGATGAAGAGGGTGGGGGTGGGCATCACGCTCGCGCCGCCGACCAGGGCCATGGCGCAGTCGCCCGAGCGCAGCGCCTGCGACGCCTGGTGCAGCGCGACCAGCGACGAGGAGCAGGCGGTGTCGATGGAGACCGCGGGCCCCTCCAGGCCCATGACGTACGCGATCCGGCCGGACGCCACGCTGCTGGCGTTGCCGGTGAGCTGGTAGCCCATGATCTGCGGCGGCAGCTCCTCGGCGTCGGTGCCGTAGCCCGCGTAGGAGACGCCGAGGAAGACGCCGGTCGCACTGCCCTTCAGGGAGTGCGGGTCGATCCTGGCGTTCTCGACCGCCGCCCAGGACACCTCCAGGGCGAGCCGCTGCTGCGGGTCCATGGCCAGCGCCTCGCGCGGCGAGATGCCGAAGAACTCGGCATCGAAGCGCGGCAGGTCGGTGAGGAAGCCGCCCTGGCGGGCGATCGAGGCGCCGGGGGTGTCGCCGTCGCCCAGCAGCATGCCCAGGTCCCACCCGCGGTCGTCCGGGATGTCGGTCATCATGTCCCGGCCGGACTCCAGCGCCTCCCACAGCTTCTCCGGGGTGTCCGCGCCGCCGGGGAAGCGACAGGCCATCCCGACGACGGCCAGGGGCTCGGTGGCCGCCGACAGCAGCCGCTGGTTCTCCTCGCGCAGCCGTTCCGTCTCGGTGAGGGCCGCGCGCAGCGCCTCGACGATGCGTCCGGTCTCCATGGCCATCAGTGACTCCGTTTCTGCTGGGACTTCCGTGGGGCCCGGCGCCGCTCGCGCCGCGTGTCGTGATCTCCGGTGGGCCGGGGCCCCGGGCTCGGCTCTCGCGTCGGCCGCCTCCGGGCGGCTGCTCGGGCGTTCAGAACCGGTACCGCTCCTGCCACGGCCCCCGGTGGCTCGCGGTCCGGCTCCGTACCGCGGGTCGAGGGGCGAGGCCGGTCCGTGCGGTCCGGTGCCGTACCGACCGCTGCTGTACGAACCGCTGCCGTGCCGACCGCTGCCGTACGTACCGGGCGCACGCCGTCACCGCTCGCCCAGCGCGGCGCGCACCAGGTCGTCGACGTCCATGTCGGCGATGGCCTCGCGCCGCTCCTCCCGCGCCTCGGGTTCCTCGGGCGCGTCGGGTGTGTCGGCCAGCCGCAGCAGCGTGTCCAGGACGCCGGCGGCGCGGAGCCGGGCGAAGGGGACGGTGGCCAGCAGTCCGCGGATCCTGGCCTCCTCGGAGTCGGCCGAAGGGGGTCCCGCGACATCGGCGGAGCCCTCCACCAGCTCTTCGTGGAGCCGGGCGGCGAGCGCGGACGGGGACGGGCAGTCGAAGACCAGGGTGCTGGGGAGTGTCAGGCCGGTCGCGGCGTTGAGCCGGTTGCGCAGCTCCACCGCGGTGAGCGAGTCGACGCCCAGGTCCTTGAAGGCCCGCGACGGCCCGACCGGGTCGGTGCCGCTGAGCCCGAGCACCGCGGAGGCGTGCGAGCGGACCAGATCGAGCAGGTGCTCGCGCTGCTCGGCCGCGGGCCGTCCGGCCAGTTTCGCGGCGAGCGAGCGCGCTTCCACCGGGGCGGTGGAGCGGGCGGCGGCCCGGCGTCCCGCGGGCCTGCCGCCCGCGACCAGTGCGCGCAGCATGCCGGGCACCGGCGCCTGCCCGGCCTGGTCGCGCAGCGTCGGCAGGTGCAGCCGGGTCGGGACGGCCAGGGCCGTGCCCGTACCGCGCGCCGCGTCGAGCAGGGCCATGCCGCGCCGGGCGTCGATCGGCAGCACACCGGAGCCGGTCATCCGGGCGACCTGCTGCTCGTCCAGCCGTCCGGTCAGCTCGCTGACCTCCGACCAGTAACCCCAGGCCAGGGAGAGCGCGGGCTGACCGTGGGCGCGGCGATGGTGCGCGTACGCGTCCAGGAACGCGTTCGCGGCGGCGTAGTTGGCCTGTCCGGGGTTGCCGAGCACACCGGCGCCCGCCGAGTACAGCACGACCTCGGCCAGGTCCGACTCCCTTGTCAGGTCGGCGAGGTTGACCACCGCGTCCACCTTGGGCCGCAGCACCCGGTCGACCTGTTCGGAGGTCAGCGAGCCGACCATCCCGTCGTCCAGGACACCGGCGGTGTGCACGACGGCGGTCAGCGGGCGGTCGGCCGGGACGGCGTTCAGTACGGCGGCGAGCGCGTCGCGGTCCGCCGCGTCGCACGCGGTGACGGTGACGCTCTCGGCGCCCGACTCCAGGAGTTCCGCGCGCAGTTGTACGGCGCCGGGGGCGTCGGGACCGCGTCGGCTGGTCAGCAGCAGGTGCCGTACGCCCCATGCGGTGACCAGGTGCCGGGCGGCGATCGAGCCGAGAGTGCCGGTGCCTCCGGTGACCAGCACCGTGCCGTCCGGGTCGAGCGGCTTGGGCACGGTCAGCACCAGCTTGCCGGTGTGCTTGGCCTGGCTCATCAGCCGGAACGCCTCGGGCGCGCGGCGCACGTCCCAGGTGCGGACGGGCAGCGGGCGCAGGATACGGCGTTCGAAGAGCGCGACGAGCTTGCCGAGGATCTCCGCGATCCGGTCGGCGCCCGCGTCGATCAGGTCGTAGCGGCGGTACGCCACCCCGGGGTGGTCGGCGGCGACCGTGTCCGCGTCGCGCGGATCGGTCTTGCCCAGTTCCAGGAATGTGCCGCCCTCGGGCAGCAGCCGCAGTGAGGCGTCGATGAACTCCTGCGCCAGCGAGTTGAGTACGACGTCCATGCCGTGCCCGTGGGTGGCCGCGAGGAACTTCTCCTCGAACTCCAGGGTGCGGCTGGAGGCGATCCGGGACTCCTCGAAGCCCATCCGGTGGAGCGTGTCCCACTTGCCCTCGCTGGCCGTGGCGAAGACCTCCGCGCCCCAGTAGCGGGCGAGTTGGGCTGCGGCCATGCCGACGCCGCCGGTCGCGGCGTGCACCAGCAGCCGCTGTCCCTCGGCGAGGCCCGCGAGGTCCGCGAGCCCGAACCAGGCGGTCAGGAACACCGCGGGCACGCCCGCCGCCTGCTCGAAGGACAGGCCGCGCGGTATCCGAGCCACCAGCCGCTGGTCGGTGACCGAGTACGGTCCGAACGGGTCGTGCAGCAGGCCCATCACCCGGTCTCCGACGGCCAACCCGGCAACGCCGGGCCCGACCTCGGTGATCAGACCCGCGCCCTCGCTGCCGAGCCGGGCCTGGCCCGGCACCATGCCGAGGCTCACCAGCACGTCACGGAAGTTCACACCGGCCGCGCGGACCGATACGCGTACCTGCCCCTCCTCCAGCGGTGCCAGCGCCTCGGGGTGCGGAATCAGCGCGAGTGCGTCCAGGGTGCCGGGCGCGGTGGTGTCGAGCCGCCAGGCCGCGGCGCCGGCCGGCGGGCGCAGCAGGCGGGTGGTGTCGGCCGGGGCGAGGCGCGGCACGGTGGCCACCCCGACGCGCAGCGCGATCTGCTGCTCGTCGGCGGCGATCGCGCTGTTGAGGGCGGCGCCGACGCGCAGCCGGGACTCGTCGCGGCCGTCGAGGTCGAGCAGCAGGAACCGGCCCGGGTTCTCGGCCTGCGCCGACCGCAGCAGCCCCCAGAGCGCGGCGTGCGCCAGGTCCTCGACGTCCTCGTCCTCGGCCGCGGCGACCGCCCGCCGGGTCACCAGCGCCAGGCGGGTGCCCCGCAGCCGGTCGTCGGCCAGCCACTCCTGGAGCAGGGCGAGCGCGTCGGTGACGACGTCACGGGTGGTGGCCGCGAGGTCGCCGCCGGGCTTCGGCGTACCGAACGACAGCAGGGCCAGGCCGGGCGCGGGCGCGCCCTCGGCGATCGCGGCGGCCAATTCGACTGGGCCGGTGCGGACTTCGGCCACGGCGTCCACCGCGCGCAGCGCGGGCAGCAGACCGTGGACGTCGTCGCCGAGTACGGCCCAGCCCGCGCCGGTCGGCGCGCCCGCGTCCAACGGGAGCCGCTGCCAGTCGAGTTGGAACAGCGCGTCCTTGATGTCCGCGTCGGCGTCCGGACCCGCCGCGTCCAACTGAGCCGCGCTGACCGGCCGCATCACCAGCGAGCCGACGGAGAGCACCGGGGCGCCGTCCGCGTCGGCGAGCGTCAGCCGCAGACTGTCCTGCCCCTCGGCCGCCGTGACCCGCACCCGTACAGCCCCGGCACCGACCGCGTGCAGCGTCACGTCACGCCAGGCGAACGGCAGATAGGTGGCCGAGGAATCGAGGAAGTCGCCGAAGCCGGTGGCGTGCAGCGCCGCGTCCAGCAGTGCCGGGTGGACGCCGAACCTGCCCGCGTCCTGGTGGAGTTCGACCGGCAGCGCGGCCTCGGCGTAGACGACGTTGCCGAGCCGCCAAGCGGACCGCAGCCCCTGGAAGGCCGGGCCGAAGGCGTAGACGGTCTCCTGCGCCCGCTCGTACATCCCCTCGGTGTCGGCGGCCACGGCGCCCGGCGGCGGCCACGCGGTCCCGCCCAGCGCGGCGTCGGCACCGCCGTCCGCCGCGTCGGCGGCGGGCGCGAGCGTGGCGGTGGCGTGCCGCGTCCACTCCGCGGGGGTCTCACCGCCCTCGGGCCGGGCGTGCACCTCCAACTCGCGGCGGCCCCGCGCGTCGGGCGCGGCGACGGACAACTGCACCTGGACGTTGCCCCGTTCGGGCAGCACCAGCGGGCTGCCGAGGGTCAGTTCCGCCACCGTGCCGCAGCCCGCGAGGTCGGCGGCGTGCAGCGCCAGCTCCACGAAAGCGGTACCGGGCAGCAGCAGCCGGCCGCCCACCCGGTGGTCGGCCAGCCAGGGGTGGGTGGCGGTCGACAGCCGCCCGGTCAGCAGCAGCCGGTCCGCGCCCGCGACCGGCAACGCGGCGCCCAGCAAGGGGTGTCCGGCGGCTTCGAGCCCGAGGTCGGAGGCGTCGCCGGAGTTCTTGTAGCCCTCGGCGAGCCAGTAGTGCTGGTGCTGGAAGGCGTAGGTGGGCAGGTCCACGGGGCGGGCGGGGGTTGCGGCGAAGACGGACCGCCAGTCGACGGGGAGGCCGCGTACCCAGCCTTCGGCGAGGGAGGTCAGGAAGCGTTCCTGGCCGCCCTCTTCGCGGCGGAGGGTGCCCAGGGCGACGGCGTCCGATGCCGCGTCCTCGAAGGTCTCCGCGAGACCGACTGCGAGAACCGGGTGGGGGCTGGACTCGATGAAGTACCCGAAGCCGTCCGAGAGCAGGGCCCGAACGGTCTCGTCGAAACGGACTTCCTGACGGAGGTTGGTCACCCAGTAGTCGGCGTCCAGCGCGGTCGTGTCGAGCTTGCCGCCGGTCACCGTGGAGTAGAACGGCACCTGCGACGACCGGGGCTCGATGCCCGACAGGACTTCAACTACCTCGTCGCGTATGGCATCGACCTGTGCCGAGTGCGAGGCGTAGTCGACATCGATACGACGCGCCCGTACGCCCCCGGCCTCGCATCCGGCGAGGAGGTCGTCCAACGCCTCCGGCTCACCGGAGACGACCGTGGACGACGGGCCGTTCACTGAGGCGACGGATATCCGCCCGTCGAAGCGCGCGATCTGCTCCCGCACCGCTTCCGCCGGGAGGGCGACGGAGACCATCCCGCCACGCCCCGACAACGACCCGCGAATGGCCTTCGCCCGCAATGCCACGACCTTCGCCGCGTCCTCCACCGACAGCGCGCCCGCGACGCACGCGGCGGCAATCTCCCCCTGGCTGTGACCGATCACCGCACCCGGCTCGACACCCGCAGCACGCCACACCTCGGCGAGCGACACCATCACCGCCCACAACGCCCCCTGAACGACCACCACGTCATCCAGGACGCCCTCGCGGATCGCCTCCACCACCGACGACCCCACGTAAGGACGCAGCGCCGCGTCACACTCCGCCAACCGCGCCGCGAACACCGGAGACGAGGCAAGCAACTCCGTAGCCATCCCCGCCCACTGCGACCCCTGACCAGGGAAGACGAAAACCACCCGGCCGGAGCCCGGACGCACCACACCGGACACCACGCCCGAGGCCGCGACACCCTCCGCGACAGACCCCAGCAGGCCCCGCGCCTGGTGCGCCTCCGTGGCGAGCGCCACGCCGCGGTGCTCCAGGGCGGCCCGTGACGTGGCGAGCGACAGCCCGACGTCGGCCGGGCGGGAGCTGTCGCCGACGTGGTGCGCGAGCCGTTCGGCCTGGCCGCGCAGCGCGTCCGCCGACCGCCCGGACACGAGCCACGGGACGACCGTCAGCGGCCCCAACGGGCTCCTGTCCGGGCCGACTTCGGGTTCCGCAACGGCCTGCGCACCGTCGTCCTCCGGCTCCTCCAGGATCACGTGCGCGTTCGTCCCGCTGATCCCGAAGGAGGACACGGCGGCCCGGCGCGGCCGGTCGGCGCGCTTCCATTCGAGTGGTTCGGTGAGAAGTTCGACTCCGCCGCCGGACCAGTCGATGAAGGGGGACGGCTCGTCGACGTGGAGGGTGCGCGGCAGCAGTCCGTTGCGCATCGCCTGGACCATCTTGATGACGCCCGCCACGCCCGCCGCGTGGGCGGTGTGGCCGATGTTGGACTTGATGGAGCCGAGCTTGAGGGTGTCGCTGTCGGCGCGGTTCCGCCCGTAGGTCGCGAGCAGGGCCTGGGCCTCGATGGGGTCGCCGAGCCGGGTGCCCGTGCCGTGGGCCTCGACCGCGTCCACTTGGTCGGCGGACAGGCGTGCGTCGGCGAGGGCGTCGCGGATGACGCGCTCCTGGGACGGGCCGTTGGGGGCGGTGAGCCCGTTGCTGGCGCCGTCCTGGTTGAGGGCGGAGCCGCGGAGCACGGCGAGCACGTGGTGGCCCTGGCGCCGCGCGTCCGACAGCCGCTCCAGCAGCAGCACCCCCGCGCCCTCGGACGGGCCGAAGCCGTCGGCCGCCCCGGCGAAGGACTTGCAGCGGCCGTCGGGCGCGAGGGCGCGCTGCCTGCTGAAGGCGATGAAGCCCTGCGGTGTCGGCATCACCGCGACACCGCCGGCGAGGGCGAAGGAGCACTCTCCCGACCGCAGCGCCTGCACCGCCAGGTGCATCGCGACCAGTGACGACGAGCACGCGGTGTCGACGGTGAGCGCGGGGCCCTCCAGGCCGAGGCTGTAGGAGACGCGACCGGAGACGACGCTGGCGAAGGAGCCGACCCCGATGTAGCCCTCAAGGCCCTCGGGCACCTTGTGGTTGCCGGTGACGTAGTCGACGGTGGCGGCGCCGACGAACACCCCGCCGCGGCTGCCCTTGACGGACAGCGGGTCGATGCCCGCGCGCTCCAGCACCTCCCAGGAGATCTCCAGCATGAGCCGCTGCTGCGGGTCCATGATCAGGGCCTCGCGGGCGTTGACGCTGAAGAAGTCGGCGTCGAACTGGTCCGCGTCGTGCAGGAATCCGCCCTCGCGCACGTAGTTCTTGCCCTCGGCGTCGGGGTCGGCGTCGTAGAGGCTGTCCAGGTCCCAGCCGCGGTTGACGGGGAACGGGGTGATGGCGTCGCCGTCCTCGGCGACCAACTGCCACAGGTCGTCGGGGGTTTCGACGCCGCCCGGGTAGCGGCAGGCCATCGCCACGATCGCGATGGGCTGCGGGTCCTCCAGCTCGCGGACCCGGCGCCGCGCCTTGCGCAGGTCGGCGGTGGCGCGCTTGAGGTACTCGCGGAGCTTGTCCTCGCCGACCTGGCCGGCGCCGGCGCTGCTGACCGTGGTGTCCATCAGGAGTCACACCTATTCGTGTTCGGGTTCGGTGAGGTCACAGCCGTACGGTGGGCGCCGTCACGGGGTGTCGAGTTCGTCGTCGAGCATGGCGAGCAGTTCGGAATCGGTGGCCGCTTCGAGATCGAGGTCGTCGGCGGCGTTGCCGGCGGACCGGGCGGCGCCGGGGTCCTGCGCGTCCTGCAATTTGGAGGCCAGGGCGTGCAGCCGCGCGGTGACCTTCCGCCGCAGCTCGTCGTCGGCGGCCGGCAGGTCCAGCAGCACCGATTCCAGGCGGTCCAGTTCGGCGAGGGCCGGGACGGTCTCGGCGGCTTCGCCCGGGGCGAGTTGGCCGCGGATGAAGCGGGCCGCGGCGGTCATGGTCGGGTGGTCGAAGGCGATGCTGGCGGGCAACTGGACACCGATGGACGCCTGGAGCCGGTTGCGCAGCTCCAGCGCGGTCAGGGAGTCGAAGCCCAGCTCCTTGAAGGCCCGGTCGGTCTCGATGGCCTCGGGTGAGCCGTGGCCGAGCACCGAGGCGACGTGGCCGCGGATCAACTCCTCCAGCCTGTGCAGTTGTTCGGCCTGCGACAGCCCGGCGAGCCGGGCCGACCAGTCGGCCGCCGCGGTCTCCGCGCGCGGTGCCTCCACCTTGCGCCTGGCCGGTGCGACGGCCTGGACGAGGCCGCGCAGGAGGTCGGGGAGCGTGCCGGACGCGGCCCGTACGCGCAGCGCGTCGGTGTCGAGCCGGATGGGGACGAGCAGGCTCTCGCCATCGGTGACGGCCGCGTCGAACAGGTCGGTGCCCTGGCGCGCGGACAGCGGCAGGACCCCGGCCCGCGCGACCTTGGCCGCGTCGGCGTCGGCGCCCATCGCGCTGCTCTGCGCCCACAGGCCCCAGGCGAGTGACTGACCCGGCAGCCCGAGGTCGCGGCGCTGCCGGGCGAGGGCGTCGACGAAGGCGTTCGCGGCGGCGTAGTTGGCCTGGGCGATGCTGCCGAGGACGCCGGAGGCGGAGGAGAACAGCACGAACGCGGACAGGTCGGCGTCGCGCGTCAGATCGTGCAGATGGAGAGCGGCGGCGGCCTTGGGCGCGAAGACCCGGTCGATGTCCTGCGCGGTGAGCCGTTCCAGCGAGGCGTCGGACAGCACGCCCGCGCAGTGCAGGACGGCGGTCAGCGGGTGTTCCTCGGGGACGGCCGCGAGAAGGGCGGCGAGCGCGTCGCGGTCCGCGGCGTCGCACGCGGCGACGGTGACGGTCGCTGCACCCGACCCGGTCAACTCATCCCGCAATTCGGCCGCACCGGGGGCCTCTTCGCCACGGCGGCCGACCAGCAGCAGATGACGTACGCCGTGCCGCTGGACCAAGTGACGAGCGATCAGGCCGCCGAGGGCGCCGGTGCCGCCGGTGATCAGGACGGTGCCGTCGGGCCGCCACGGGGTGCCGCCTGCCGCCGACGACGTGGCACGGGCGAGCCGGGGCACCATGACCGTGCCCGCGCGCAGGGCGAGTTGGGGTTCGCCGGAGCCGACAGCGGCGGGTACGGAGGTGGGGAAGAGCGCCAGCGAGCCCGGGTCGTCGTCCACATCGACCAGGACGAACCGGCCGGGGTGCGCGGCCTGCGCCGAACGGATCAGACCCCACAGCGCGGCGCCGACGAGGTCGCCGATCCGGTCCTCGGCGCGGGCGGCGACCGCGTGCCGGGTGAAGACGACCAGCCGGGACGGTGCCAGCCGGTCCTCGGCGAGCCAGCTCTGGACCGTGGCGAGGAGGTCGACGGTGGCGGCACGGGCGGCCGAGGCGTCGTCCCGCTCGTGCGGAGCGAACCCGTGGCTGACGGCGACGAGTTCGGGCGCGGGAAGCCCCGCGTCGAGAGCTTCGGTGAGCGCGCCGAGATCGTCGTACGCCTGCGGGTACGCCCCGGACTCCTCCAGGGCTTCGGTGAGCCGGTCGTCGACCGGGCCGAGCAGCAGCCAGTCGGCGCTCTGGCCGGAGACGGGAACCGGCGCCCACTCCACGCGGTGGAGGCTGTCCGGCCGGCCGGCGGCCGAGTGGTTCACCTCGTCGGCGGTCACCGGCTGCGGCAGCCCGGCGTCCAGGACGGCGACCGGGCCGCCGTCGGGATCGGTGAACGTCGCGGTGAACTCGTCGGGCTGGCCGGTCGGACGCAGGTGGGCGCGGAGCGCGGTCGCCCCGGCGGCGCGCAGCGAGAAGCCGGACCACCGCGTCCACTGAGCGTTCTGGTTCCGGTTGACCAGGGCGGGTTGCAGTGCCGCGTCCAGCAGAGCCGGGTGAAGGCAGAACCGCGCCGCGTCGCGGGCGTGTTCCTCGGGCAGCCGGATCTCGGCGTAGTACTCGCGGCCGACCCGCCACAGCTTGCGCAGGCCCTCGAACGCCGGGCCGTACACCTGGCCCAGGTCGGCCATCCGGCGGTGGAAGTAGGCGAGGCTGACGGGCTGCGCGCCGCTGGGCGGCCAGACGGAGCCTTCGAGTTCGTCGGCCGGGCCGGACGCGTCCGGTTCCTCGGGTACGAGGACGCCGGTGGCGTGCCTGACCCACGGCGCGTCCGGCTCGGCGTCCTCGGCGCGGGCGTGCACGGCCAGCGGGCGGCCACCGTCCTCGTCGGGCGCGCCGACGGACACCTGGACGTGCACCGCGGCCTTTCCCCGCAGCGCGAGCGGCACGGTCAGCTCCAGCGTCTCGATCCGGCCGCAGCCCGCCATCTCGCCCGCGTAGAGGGCGAGTTCAGCGAAGACAGCGCCGGGCAGCACGGGACGGTCGTGCAGACTGTGGTCGGCCAGCCACGGGTGGGTGCGCAGCGAGAGGCGGCCCGTCAGCACGATCCGGTCCTCGTCGGCGACGCGGACCGCGGCCGACAGCAGCGGGTGATCGACGGACTCCTGCCCGAGCCCGCTCGGGTCCCCGGCGCGCGCGGCGTCACCCTCCAGCCAGTAGCGCTGGTGCTGGAAGGCGTAGGTCGGCAGGTCCACGGGGTGGGCCGGGGTTCCGGCGAAGACGGACCGCCAGTCGACGGGCAGGCCGCGTACCCAGCCTTCGGCGAGGGAGGTCAGGAAGCGTTCCTGGCCGCCCTCTTCGCGGCGGAGGGTGCCCAGGGCGACGGCGTCCGATGCCGCGTCCTCGAAGGTCTCCGCGAGACCGACTGCGAGAACCGGGTGGGGGCTGGACTCGATGAAGTACCCGAAGCCGTCGGAGAGCAGAGCCCGGACGGTCTCGTCGAAACGGACCTCCTGGCGGAGGTTGGTCACCCAATACGCCGCATCGAGCGCGGTGGTGTCGAGCTTGGCACCGGTGACCGTGGAGTAGAACGGCACCTGCGACGATCGCGGCTCGATGCCTGACAGGGCCTGGACGACCTCGTCACGGATGGCGTCGACCTGTGCCGAGTGCGAGGCGTAGTCGACATCGATACGACGCGCCCGTACGCCCCCGGCCTCGCATGCGGCGAGAACGTCGTCCAGCGTCTCCGGCTCGCCCGAGACCACCGTGGACGAAGGCCCGTTGACCGAAGCCACACCGATCCGGCCGTCCCAGCGCGCGATCAGCTCCCGTACGTCCTGCGCGGGCAACGCGACCGACACCATCCCACCGTTGCCCGACAAAGTCCCGCGAATGGCCTTCGCCCGCAGCGCCACGACCTTCGCCGCGTCCTCCACGGAAAGAGCACCCGCGACGCACGCGGCGGCAATCTCACCCTGGCTGTGACCGATCACCGCACCCGGCTCGACACCGGCAGCACGCCACACCTCGGCGAGCGACACCATCACCGCCCACAACGCCCCCTGAACAACGACCACATCATCCAGAGCGCCGTCGCGGATCGCCTCCACCACCGACGAGCCGACGTGAGGACGTAGCGCCGCGTCACACTCCGCCAACCGCTCCGCGAACACCGGAGACGAAGCAAGCAACTCCGTAGCCATCCCCGACCACTGCGACCCCTGACCGGGAAAGACGAAAACCACCCGGCCGGAGCCCGGACGCACCACACCGGACACCAGACCCGGCGCCGGGACGCCCTCCGACAGCGAACCGAGCGCGCTGAGCGCCGACTTGGTGTCGGTGGCGACGGTGACGGCGCGGTGCTCGTGCTCGGCGCGGGTGAGGGCGAGCGCCCGGCCGATGGAGGCGAAGTCCGGGGCGTCGGAGTCGCCCGCGTATCCGCTCAGTCGGCGGGCCTGTGCGCGCAGGGCGGCGGCGGACCGGCCCGACACGGGCCACGGGACGGCGTTCAGCGGGCCCAACGGGCCTTCGTCCACCGCGGATTCGGCCTCGTCGGGCTCGGCGAAGTCGGTGGCGGCTTCCAGGACGACATGCGCGTTGGTGCCGCTGATGCCGAAGGCGGAGACGCCCGCGCGGCGCGGCCGGTCATCGGCGGTCGGCCACTGCCTGGCCTCGGTCAGCAGCTCGACGGTACCGCTGGACCAGTCGACCTGGGGGGTCGGCGCGTCCACGTGCAGGGTGCGCGGGAGCAGTCCGTACCGCATGGCCTGCACCATCTTGATCACACCCGCGACACCCGCGGCGGCCTGCGCGTGCCCGATGTTCGACTTGACCGAACCGAGCCACAGCGGCCGGTCGGCGGGGCGGTCCTTGCCGTAGGTGGCGAGCAGTGCCTGCGCCTCGATCGGGTCGCCGAGCGTCGTACCCGTACCGTGCGCCTCGACCGCGTCCACCTCGTCACCGGTCAGCCGGGCGTCGGCGAGCGCGGCCTCGATCACCCGGCGCTGCGAGGGGCCGTTGGGGGCGGTCAGGCCGTTGCTCGCGCCGTCCTGGTTGACCGCGGTGCCGCGGACCACGGCCAGCACGCGGTGGCCGTTGCGCCGGGCGTCCGACAGCCGCTCCAGCAGCACCAGGCCCGCGCCCTCGGAGAAGCTGGTGCCGTCCGCGGCGGCGGCGAACGCCTTGCACCGGGCGTTGGGCGCGAGCATCTGCTGGCGGCTGAACTCGATGAACTCCATCGGGCTCGGCATCACCATCGCGCCCCCGGCCAGGGCGAGTTCGGACTCGCCGTCGCGCAGCGACCGCACGGCCAGGTGCAGGGCGACCAACGACGACGAGCACGCGGTGTCCACCGTCAGCGCCGGGCCCTCCAGGCCGAAGGCGTAGGACACACGGCCGGAGACCACGCTGTTGGCCGACCCGGTCATCGTGTAGCCCTCAAGGCCCTCGGGTATCCGCGCGACATCGGCGCCGTACCCGGTGTAGGACGCGCCGACGAACACGCCGGTACGGCTGCCGCGCAGGTCGGCGGGCGCGATACCGGCCCGCTCGAACGCCTCGTACGCGGACTCCAGGACCAGCCGCTGCTGCGGGTCCATGGCCAGCGCCTCGCGCGGCGAGATGCCGAACAGCTCGGCGTCGAAGTCGGCCGCGCCGTCCACGAAGCCGCCCTCGCAGGCGAGTTCGACGCCCTCGGGGTCGAACAGCCTCAGGTCGTCGGTCTCCCAGCCGCGGTCACCGGGGAAGCCGGTCATCGCGTCCCCCTCCCCCGCGACGAGGTCCCACAGGTCCTCGGGGGAGGTGACACCGCCGGGATAGCGGCAGGCCATGCCGATGACCGCGACGGGTTCGTGGCTCTGCGCCTCGACCGTCCGGAGCCGCCGCTGCGTGCGCCTCAGGTCGGTCATGACCTTGTTGAGGTAGTCGCGGAGCTTCTTCTCGTCGGTGGACGGGGCCTGGTTCGTCATCGCGTGCACTCCGGGGATCGTGGGGACCTGCGGGCGGGGTTTCCAGAGAACGAGCGGGTCATCACGTGCCCAGCTCACGGTCGATCAGGGCGAAGATCTCCTCGTTGCTCGCGGCGCCCAGCGCGTCCTCGTCCGTCGCGCTCCCGCCGTGGCCTTCGGGTGCCTCGTCGTCCGCGGCCTCGTCGTCGCCGACCTTCCACAGCAGGCGCTCAAGGCGCTTGACGAATTTCGCGCGGGCCGGTCCCTCGGGCAGTCCGGCCGCCAACGCGCTTTCCAGTCGGTCGAGTTCGGCCAGGCCCGGCGTCCCGGCGGTGTCCTCGCCGCCGAGGCCCAGTTCCTCGCGCAGGTGGCGGGCGAGGACCGCGACCGTCGGATAGTCGAAGACGAGCGTCGACGGCAGGGCCAGGCCGGTCGCCGTACCGATCCGGTTGCGCAGTTCGACCGCCATGAGGGAGTCGAAGCCCAGCTCGCGGAACGGCCGGTCCTGGTCGACGGATTCCCCCGTGGCGCCGTCGAGGGTCACGTGGCTGGTGACCGCGGCGGCGTGCCCGCGCACCAACTCGACCAGCTCGCGCTCCTGTTCCGCCGCCGGGCGGCCCGCCAGCCGGGACCGCAGTTCCCCCGCCGTGGCCGCACCGGTCCCCGCGGCTTCCGTGTCGCCCGCGGCACCGGACCGCAGTGCGGCGACCGCCTCGGGGATCTCCGCGAACAGCGCGGTCGGGCGCTTGGCGTGGAAGACGGGCGCGAACCGCTCCCAGCGCAGGTCGATGACCACCGGGGCGGTCTCGTCGCGGTCGAGCGCCTGTTGGAGGGCGGTCACGGCCAGCGCGGGCGCCATCTCGTGGATGCCCTCCAGGCGGCCCCGGGCACCGACGTCCCCCGCGGCCATACCGGTACCGGCCCACGTACCCCATGCCACGGAGGTGGCGGGAAGTCCCTCGGCGCGGCGGCGCTCGGCCAGCGCGTCCAGGAACGCGTTGCCTGGCGCGTAGTTGCCGAGTCCCGGCATGCCGAAGGTCGCTCCGAACGACGAACAGAGCACGAACGCCGACACGTTCATGTCCCGCGTCAGCTCGTGCAGATGCACCGCCGCACCGGCCTTGACGCGCAGCACCCGTTCCATCTGATCACGGGTCAGATGTGCCACCACGCTGTCGTCCAGAACGGCCGCGGCGTGGAACACGGCCGACAGCGGTTCCTCCGCCGGGATCGCGGCGAGTACGGCGGCGAGCGCGTCGCGGTCCGCGACATCGCAGGCGGCGAAGGTGACCCGTGCGCCGGCCTGCACCAGCTCCTTCTCCAGGGCGGCGGCGCCCGGCGCGTCCGCCCCGCGACGGCTGACCAGCACCAGGTGCGGCGCTCCCCCGGCGGCCAGCCAGCGGGCGATGTGCGCGCCGATCCCGCCGGTACCGCCCGTGACCAGCACGGTGCCCTCGGGCAGCCATGTGCGGACGGCGGCCGAGTCGGCGGCCGGGGCCCGCAGCAGGCGACGGCCCAGCAGCCCGCCGAGGTCCGGGCGCAGCGCCACATGGTCCTCGTCGGCGATCCCGGCGAGGGCGGCGGCGAGGGTACGACCGGCCCGGACCGTCGCCTCATCGGACAGCTCCGCGAGCGGCGTGGCCGGAAGATCCAGCAGCCCGCCCCACAGCAAGGGGTGCTCCAGCGCCACCACCCGGCCGAGGCCCCAGATCTGCGCCTGCGCCGCCGAGACCGTCCTGTCCCCCGCCGCCACCGACACCGCGCCACGGGTGGCGCACCACAGCGTCGGCTGCGTCCCGGACTCCTCGGCCACCGCCACCAGGGCCTGGACCAGGGAAACGGTGGCGGCCAGGCCCTCCGTGACCGCCGGCCGCTCGGGATCGGGCGTCTCGTCCAGCGCGAGCAGGGACAGGACGCCGGTGAGGGGGGTGGTCCGCTCGGTCGTGTCGCCGTCGGTGCGGGACCGCAGCTCCGCGGCGAGGGCGTCGGCGCTTCCCGCTGTGGTGGTCGCGTCGAGGTGCAGCCGTTCGACCTGGGCGCCGTGGCCGGTCAGGGCCGCGTCCGCGAGGTCGGCCCATTCGGCGGGACACCGGTCGGCCGGGGGCAGCACCAGCAGCCAGCGGCCGGTGAGCCGTACCCGCGCCGGGGACACGACCGGCCGCCAGCCGATCCGGTACCGCCAGCCGTCGACCGCCGACGCCTCACGGCGGCGCCTGCGCCACGTGGACAGCGCGGGCAGCGCCTCGCGCAGCGGCAGATCGGTGACGACGCCCAGCTCACCGGCCACCGTGTCGGCGTCTCCGCCGTCCACGGCCGCCCAGAACGCCTCCTCCACGGCATCGGGCACCCCGGCGTTCGCCGCGCCGCCCGCCGCTGCCCGCTCAGGATCGTCGTCCTCCAGCCAGTAGCGCTGCCGCTGGAAGGCGTAGGTGGGGAGGTCCACGCGGTGGGCGAGAGTTCCGGCGAAGACGGACCGCCAGTCGACGGGCAGGCCGCGTACCCAACCCTCCGCGAGAGACGTCAGGAACCTTTCCTGGCCGCCCTCTTCGCGGCGGAGGGTGCCGAGGGCGACGGCGTCGGACCCGGCGTCCTCGAAGGTCTCCGCGAGACCGACTGCGAGAACCGGGTGGGGGCTGGACTCGATGAAGTACCCGAAGCCGTCCGCCAGTAGGGCCCGGCCGGTCTCGTCGAAACGGACTTCCTGGCGGAGGTTGGTCACCCAATACGCCGCATCCAGCGCGGTGGTGTCGAGCTTGCCGCCGGTCACCGTGGAGTAGAACGGCACCTGCGAGGACTGCGGCTCGATACCCGACAGGGCCTCAATGACCTCGTCGCGTATGGCGTCCACCTGTGCCGAGTGCGAGGCGTAGTCCACATCGATACGACGGGCCCGTACGCCCCCGGCCTCGCATGAGGTCAGCAACTCATCCAACGCGCCGGGCTCACCCGAAACGACCGTGGACGAGGGCCCGTTCACCGACGCGACGGAGATACGACCGTCCCACCGCGCGATCCGCTCCCGTACGTCTGCCGCCGGGAGGGCGACGGACACCATCCCGCCACGCCCCGACAAGGTCCCGCGAATCGCCTTCGCCCGCAGAGCCACGACCCGCGCCGCATCCTCCACGGAAAGGGCACCCGCCACACACGCTGCCGCGATCTCACCCTGACTGTGACCGATCACCGCACCCGGCTCAACGCCCACCGACCGCCACACCGCAGCCAGCGACACCATCACCGCCCACAACGCCCCCTGAACAACCACCACGTCATCCAGAGCCCCGCTACGAATCGCCTCCACCACCGACAACCCCACGTAAGGACGCAGCGCCGCGTCACACTCCGCCAACCGCGCCCCGAACACCGACGAGGAGTCCAACAACCCCAACGCCATCCCCGCCCACTGCGACCCCTGACCAGGGAACACGAACACCACCCGACCCGCGTCGGAGCGAACCGCTCCGCTCACCAGGCCGGGGGCGGGCGTGTCCGCCGCGAGCGCGCCGAGTACGTCCAGGGCCTGTGTGCTGCTCGCGGCCAGGACCACCGCGCGGTGCTCCATCGCGGAGCGGGTGGTGGCCAGCGAGAGGCCGATGTCCGCGGCTGCGGCGGTAGCGGCCAGGTCGGCGGCCAACCGGTCCGCCTGCCCGCGCAGCCCTGCGGTCGACCGTGCGGACACCGGCCACGGAACGACGTTGAGCGATCCCAACGGGCCCTCGGCCGGGCCGGGTTCGGCGATGTCCTCGCTTGCGGCCTGCGGCTCCTCAAGGATCACGTGCGCGTTCGTCCCGCTGATCCCGAAGGCCGACACTCCCGCCCGCCGCGTACGCCCCTCGCCCCGGACCCACTCGCGCGCCTCCGCCAGCAGCTCCACCCCGCCGCCGGACCACTCCACGTGCGGCGTCGGCTCATCGACATGCAGGGTCCTCGGCAGGACTCCGTGCCGCATGGCCTGCACCATCTTGATCACACCCGCCACGCCCGCCGCGGGTCCCGAGTGCCCGATGTTGGACTTCACCGAGCCCAGCCACAAAGGCCGTTCGCCGGTCCGCTCCCGCCCGTACGTCGCGAGCAGCGCCTGCGCCTCGATGGGGTCGCCGAGCGTCGTGCCGGTGCCGTGCGCCTCGACCACGTCCACGTCCGCGGCGCTGAGGCGGGCGTCGGCGAGCGCGTCGCGTATCACCCGTTCCTGAGCGAGGTTGTTGGGGGCGGACAGTCCGTTGCTGGCGCCGTCCTGGTTGAGCGCGGTGCCACGGACGACGGCCAGTACACGGTGGCCTTTGCGGCGCGCGTCCGACAGCCGCTCGACGAGCAACGCGCCCGCGCCTTCGGCCCAGTTGGTGCCGTCAGCGGCGGCGGCGAACGCCTTGATCCGGCCGTCGGGCGCCAGGCCGCGCTGGCGGCTGAACTCCACGAAGGCGTCCGGAGTCGGCATGACCGCGATGCCGCCCGCGAGCGCCATCGTGCAGTCGCCGGAACGCAGCGCCTGCACGGCCAGGTGCAGGGCCACCAGCGACGACGAGCACGCCGTCTCGACGCTGAGCGCGGGCCCTTGGAGACCGAACGTGTACGCGATCCGCCCGGCGGCGACGCTCGACATGGTGCCGGTGATGACGTAGCCCTCGACCGGCTCGGGCGTGCGCCGCAGCCGCGAGACGTATCCGTTGGCGACGATTCCGGTGTAGACGCCGACCCGTTCCTCGCGCACGGCGCGCGGGTCGATGCCCGCACGCTCGAACGCCTCCCAGGAGATCTCCAGCATGAGCCGCTGCTGCGGGTCCATGCCGAGCGCCTCGCGCGGGGTGATGCCGAAGAACGCGGGGTCGAAGTCGGCCGCTCCGTCGAGGAATCCGCCCTCGGTGACGTAACTGGTGCCACGGCTCTCCGGGTCGGGGTCGAAGAGTCCGGCCAGGTCCCAGCCGCGGTCGTCGGGGAACGGGCCGATGGCGTCACGCTCGCCGTCCACCAACCGCCACAGATCCTCGGGCGATCGCACACCGCCCGGGTAGCGGCAGGCCATGCCGACGATCGCGATCGGCTCCTGGGCGGCGGCCTCGGCCTCCCGCAGCCGCTGCTTCGTGACGCCCAAGTCGGCCATCACCCGCTTCAGGTACTCCCGAAGCCTCTCCTCCGTGTTACCGGTGGCCATTCCCCTCGCTCCTTCGACGATCTGCGACGTTTGTCCGACAGCGGTGACCGGAGCGGCTCAGCCTGTGCCCAACTGTTTGTCGATCAGCGCGAACATCTCGTCGTCCGACGCGGTGTCCAGCGCGATTGCGCCGGTGTCGGCGCCCGCCTCCGCACCGGTCGCCGCGTCTCCGCGCCACGCCCAGAGCAGCGACTCCAGACGCCGGGTGATCCGCTCACGCGTCTCGCCGTCCGGCGATATACCGCCGAGCCGCGTGGCGATCCCGTCCAACTCGTTCAAGACCTCGGCGTGTTCACCGTCGACCGGCGCACTTTCCATCTCGTCCAGCAAGAAGCGGACCAGGCTGATCGGCGTCGGGTAGGAGAAGACGACAGTCGCCGGGAGCTTCAATCCGGTGGCCGCGCTCAGCCGCTTGCGCAGTTCGACTGCGGTCAGCGAGTCGAAGCCCAGTTCCTTGAAGGCCCGTTCGGCCGCGACGTCGTCCGGAGTGGCGTGCCGCAGCACCGTCGCCACCTCCACGCGCAGCAGGTCGAGCAGTACGCGCTCCCGCTCCTCGCGGTCGAGTCCCGCCAGCCGCACGGTCAGCGCGTCAGGGTCGACGTCGGGACCGTCGTCCAGCACCTCGGTCCGCGCCGTCGTGCGGACGGCGGGGCCGGAGCGGTCGATGTCCAGCCAGTAGCGGCGCGGTTGGAAGGCGTACGTGGGCAGGTCGACGTGGTGGGCGGGGGTTCCGGCGAAGACGGATCGCCAGTCGACGGGGAGGCCGCGTACCCAGCCCTCGGCGAGGGAAGTCAGGAAGCGTTCCTGGCCGCCCTCGTCACGGCGGAGGGTGCCCAGGGCGACGGCGTCCGAGCCCGCGTCCTCGAACGTCTCGGCGAGCCCGACTGCGAGAACGGGGTGCGGGCTGGACTCCACGAAGTACGTGAAGTCGTCGGCGAGGAGGGCCCGGACGGTCTCGTCGAAGCGGACTTCCTGGCGGAGGTTGGTCACCCAGTAGTCGGCGTCCAGCGTGCTTGTGTCGATACGGCCGCCGGTCACCGTCGAGTAGAACGGCACCTGCGACGACTGCGGCTCGATGCCCGACAGAGCCTCAACAACTTCGTCGCGTATGGCGTCCACCTGTGCCGAGTGCGACGCGTAGTCCACATCGATACGACGCGCCCGTACACCCTCGGCCTCACACACCGTCAGCAGCTCAGCCAACGCGCCGGGCTCACCCGAAACAACCGTGGACGAAGGCCCGTTCACCGACGCGACAGAAATACGACCGTCCCAGCGCGCGATCCGCTCCCGTACGTCCTGCGCGGGCAGCGCGACCGACACCATCCCGCCACGCCCCGACAGAGACCCGCGAATCGCCTTCGCCCGCAGAGCCACCACGCGCGCCGCATCCTCCACCGACAACGCACCCGCCACACACGCCGCCGCGATCTCACCCTGACTGTGACCGATCACCGCACCCGGCTCGACACCCACCGACCGCCACACCGCAGCCAGCGACACCATCACCGCCCACAACGCCCCCTGAACAACGACCACATCGTCCAGAGCCCCGCTACGAATCGCCTCCACCACCGACGACCCCACATAAGGACGCAGCGCCGCATCACACTCCGCCAACCGCGCCCCGAACACCGGAGACGACCCCAGAAGCTCAGTCGCCATCCCCGCCCACTGCGACCCCTGACCAGGAAAGACGAAGACCACGTGGTCGGCCGGTCGGCCGTCGGTGTCGTCCACCGTGGCCAGGCCCGTGACGGTGGCACCTGTGGGGGTGCCTGAGGCGAGGGCGCCGAGGGCCGAGGGGTGGTCCGGGTCCAGCACGACCGCGCGGTGCTCCCACGCGGCCCGGGTCGTCGCCAAGGCGAGGCCGATTTCCGGCGCGGCCGGGCCGTGGCCGGCCAACGTGTACTCCAGCAGCCGCTCGGCTTGGTCGCGCAGTGCGGCGGCGGACCGCGCGGACACCGGCCACGGAACAGTGGACCCCAGCGGCCCGAGCGGCCCGTTCGCGGGTTCCGACCGGGCCTCCGGCGTACCGGCCCGATCGCCCGGGCCTTCCGGATCGCGCGCGTCCGCCGAGCCGGCCGCACCGCCGACGCCGCCCGCGTCGTCCGTCGGCTCACCGGCCTCCTCCAGGATCAGGTGCGCGTTCGTCCCGCTGATGCCGAAGGCCGACACGCCCGCCCGCCGCGCACGTCCGTCACTCCTGACCCACTCCCGCTCCTCGGTCAGCAGTTGCACCCCGCCGCCGGACCAGTCCACGTGCGGCGTCGGCTCGTCGACATGCAGGGTCCTCGGCAGGACTCCGTGCCGCATGGCCTGCACCATCTTGATCACGCCCGCCACGCCCGCCGCGGCGGAGGTGTGGCCGATGTTGGACTTCACCGAGCCGAGCCACAGCGGCCGTTGGCCGTCGCGTCCCGCGCCGTAGGTGTTGAGCAGGGCGGTCGCCTCGATCGGGTCGCCCAGGGAGGTGCCGGTGCCGTGCGCCTCGACCACGTCCACGTCGGTGGCGGCGATCCTGGCGCTGCGCAGCGCGGCGCGGATGACGCGTTCCTGGGAGGGGCCGTTGGGGGCGGTGAGGCCGTTGCTCGCACCGTCCTGGTTGACCGCGGAGCCGCGGATCAGGGCCAGGACGCGGTGGCCGTTGCGCCGGGCGTCGGACAGCCGTTCCAGCAGGAGCAGGCCCAGGCCCTCGGCGGGGCCGAAGCCGTCGGCGGAGGCCGCGAAGGCGCGGCAGCGGCCGTCAGGGGACAGGGCGCGCTGGCGGCTGAACTCGGGGTAGCCGATGGCGGTGGACATGACGGTCACTCCGCCGGCGACGGCCAGGGAGCATTCGCGGCTGCGCAGTGCCCCGGCGGCCAGGTGCATGGCGACCAGCGACGACGAGCAGGCGGTGTCGACGCTGATCGCCGGGCCTTCGAGCCCGAAGGTGTAGGCGACGCGGCCGGACATCACGCTGGCGAAGTTGCCCGTCGCGTAGTAGCCCTCGACCTCCTCGGGGATGGCGGGGAGTTCCCAGCCGTAGTCGGCGGAGCTGAAGCCGATGAACGTGCCGGTGGGGCTGCCCTTGACGGACAGCGGGTCGATGCCTGCCCGTTCGAAGAGTTCCCATGTGCAGGGCAGGAGGAGCCGTTGCTGCGGGTCCATGCCGAGGGCTTCGCGGGGGGAGATGCCGAAGAACGACGCGTCGAATTCGGTTGCTCCGGTGAGGAATCCGCCGCCCCGCACGTAGTTGCTGCCGGGCCGCGCGGCGTCCTCGTCGTAGCGGTCGTCGATGTCCCAGCCCCGGTCCTTGGGGAACGGGGTGATGGCGTCGCCGCCCTCGGCGACCAACTGCCAGAGGTCGTCGGGGGTTTCGACGCCGCCCGGGTAGCGGCAGGCCATGCCGACGACCGCGATCGGCTCGTTCCTGGCGGCGGTGGCGTCGCGGAGCCGCTGCTGGGACTCGCGCAGGTCGCCGGTCACCCGCTTCAGGTACGCGAGCAGTTTCGCCTCGTTCTCCGCCATTGCCATCCTTTTCGACTCCAGGCTCTCCGGTTCAGGAATGTCCCGTCCGCGTGCGGCGGATCAGGGGTTGCCGAGTTCGCGGTCCAGCAGGTCGAACATCTCCTCCGCGGTGGCCGACTCGATCTCGCCCCGGCCGTCGCGTCGTTGCCGTACCTGCCACAGCAGTTCCTCCAGGCGGCCGACGACTTCGGCGGTCTCCTCACCGTCCGCGGGCAGAGCGGCGACCGCGCCCGCGAGGGCGTCCAGCTCGTCCAGGACGGATCCGGTGCCGGGCCCGCCGGTGCTCACGGGACCGGTCGCCGCGGACGCGGCGCCGGTGGTGAAGCGGGTCCGCAGGTGCTGGGCGAGCGCGGTGGGCGTGGGGTGGTCGAACACCAGGCTCGCGGGCAGCTTCAGGCCGGTCGCGGTGGACAGGCGGTTGCGCAGTTCGACGGCGGTCAGCGAGTCGAAGCCGAGATCCTTGAACGTGCGGCCCGCCCGTACCGAGGAGTTGTCGGCGTGCTGAAGGACGCTGGCTGCTTGGTCACGTACCAGGTCGAGGACGTTCTTGAGCTGGTCGGGCTCGGAGAGCGTCGCCAACTGGGCGGCGAATTCGGCGCCCGCGGTGGTCGGGGCGGCGGAGTCGGCCTGATCGGTCTCGGTGCGCAACGCCGCTTGTACCTCGGGGAGTTCGGCGAGCAGCGGGCTGGGGCGCAGCGCGGTGAAGCCGAGGACGAACCGTTCCCAGTCGACATCGGCGACGGCCACGAACGTCTCGTCGTGCGCGACGGCCTGGAGCAGTGCGGTGGCGGCTCGTTCGGGATCCATGGCCAGTACGCCGCGGCTCTCCATGTAGGCGGCGGCGCCCTCGGCCTCCATCATGCCGCCGCCGTCCCAGGCGCCCCAGGCCAGTGAGATCGCGGTACGACCGAGAGCGCGGCGCCGCTCGGCGAGCGCGTCGAGGTGCGCGTTGGCGGCGGCGTAGACGGCCTGCCCTCCGCTGCCCCAGACCCCGGCGTTGGAGGAGAAGAGCACGAAGGCGTCGAGCGGTGTGCCGCCGAGGAGGTCGTCCAGGTGGCGGGCTCCGGCGATCTTGGCCGAGGCGATGCGGGTGATGTCCTCGTCGGTGGTGTCGGTGGCGGCCAGGTAGGTCTGCGGGGCGCCGGCCGCGTGGAAGACCGCGCTCAGCGGCCGGTCGGCGGGGACGCCCGCGAGGAGCGCGGCCACCTCGGACCGGTCGGCGACGTCGCACGCGGCGAACGTGACGGCGGCGCCCGCCGCCTCCAACTCCGCGCGCAGTTCGGCCGCGCCGGGCGCGTCGGGGCCGCGGCGGCCCGCGAGCAGCAGGTGCGGGGCGCCTTCGGCGGCGAGTCTGCGGGCGACGCGCGCGCCGATCCCGCCCGTTCCCCCGGTGATCAGAACGGTGCCGTCGGGCCGCCACGCGGCGGCTCGTGCGGAGTGCGCGGACCCGAGAGGCGTACGGATGAGCCGCCGCCCGTGGACTCCGGAGGCCCGTACGGCGACCTGGTCCTCGACGGCGGACGCGGAGCCGCCGGACGCTGGGTCCACGGCCAGGGCGTCGGCGGCTGCCGGGTCGGCGGTCCCGTCAGGGCCGGGCAGTCCGCCGAGGACGGCGGCGAGCCGGACGGCGGCGGACGCGTCGGGCACGGGCGGCAGGTCGACCAGGCCGCCCCACTGGCGGGGCTGCTCCAGCGCGATGGCCCGGCCCAGGCCCCAGACCTCGGCCTGGCCGGAGCGGGGCCCCGCGTCGCCCGGTGCCGTCCTGACGCCCTCCGCGGTGGCCGCCCACAGCCGCCCGGTCAGTTCGGCGTCGGCGGCGGCCTGGGCGAGGGCGAGGGTGACGCGGGCGGCCGGGGAGAGACCGGCGGCAGCCGGTGCCGGGTCGTGGCCCCGGAGCGCGGTGGAGCTGACGGGGGCATGACTGGTCGTCCCGGAGCCAGCGGGGGCGTGGCCGGGCGCGCTGGCGTCGGAGACCGCAGGGCCGGTGCCGTCGACGGCGGACGCTCCGGGCACCTCGTGCGCGGCAGCCTCCTCGGCACCGCCATTGGTGGCGCCAACCGACTCGGAACCGCCCGCCTTCGGCACACCCGTCTCGGACCCGTCCGCCCCCTGACCGCCGGTCTCGGAGTCCCCGAGGGCGAGCAGGGACAGCACCCCGTCGGCCTCGACCGTCCGGAGGAGTTCGGCGAGGGCCGCCCGGTCGGTCCGGTCGGCGGGGATCTCGATGTGGGTGACCGTGGTGCCCGCGGCGGCGAGCGCGTCGCCCGCCGCGGCGGCCCACGGCTCGTCCGGGAAGCTGAGGATCGTCCACCGCCCGCGCGGCGCACGGGCGTTCGCGGTGTCCAGGGCGCGCCAGGCGATGCCGTAACGCCAGCGGTCCAGGGCCGTACGGTCCAGGCTGCGGCGGCGCCAGGACGACAGCGCTGGCAGGACTGTCGCCAACTCGTCCTCTCCGGCGTCGAGTTCGAGTTCCCCGGCCAGGTGCTCCAGGTCGCCGCGTTCGACGGCGGCCCAGAATCCGGCGTCGGCGAGGTCGCCGGCGCCGCTGGTGGTGGGCTCGGTTCGGTCCCGCAGGTCGTCCAGCCAGAAGCGGCGGCGCTGGAAGGCGTACGTCGGCAGGGCCAGCGGCGTGCCGCCCGAACCGGGCGCCAGGGGCCGCCAGTCGACGCCGGGCAGGCCGCGGACGAAGCCCTCGGCCACGGAGGTGGTGAAGCGCGCCATGCCGCCTTCGTCACGGCGCAGCGTGCCGACCGCGACGCCGTCGCGCTCGGCGTCCTCGAAGGTCGCGGCCATGGCGGTGGTGAGCACCGGGTGCGCGCTGGCCTCGACGAAGAACCGGAAGCCGTCGCTCTCCATGGCCAGCACCGCGGCCTGGAAGTCCACCGGGCGGCGGGCGTTGAGGTACCAGTACGCGTTGTCGAGGGTCGTCGTGTCGACGAGGCCGCCGGTGACGGTCGAGTAGAACGGGACGGTGGCGCGGCGCGGTGTGATGTGCGCGAACAGTTCCATGATCCGCTCGCGCAGCGGCTCGACCTGGGCGCAGTGGGAGGCCACGGTCGACCCGACGACGCGGGCTCGGACGCCGTCGGCCTCGCAGGCCGCGACGAATTCCGTCAGCGCCTCGGTGTCACCAGCCACGGTGACGGCGGTCGGGCCGTTGCGTCCGGCGATGTCAAGTCGTCCGCCCCACGCGGCTGTTCGCGCCTCGACCTCGGCGACGGGCAGCGCCACCGACGCGACCGCGCCGTTGCCGACGAGTTCGGCGGCGAACAGGGCGCTGCGCAGCGCGATGATCTCGGCGGCGTCCTCCATCGTGAGCGCGCCCGCCACCAGCGCGGCGGCTATCTCGCCTTGGCTGCTGCCGACGACGGCGGCGGGTTCGACACCGACCGACCGCCACAGTTCGACCAGGGAGACGTTGACGGCGAACAGCACGGGTTGCAGAACCTCGATGAGGTCCGGCGAGGGCGCGCCGGGCATTCCGCGCACGACGTCGGTGACCGACCAGTCCAGGTGGACGCGGAGCGCCGCGTCGCACTGGGCGAACCGCTCGGCGAACACCGCTGAGGTGTCGAGGAGTTCGGCGCCCATGCCCTTCCACTGCGAGCCCTGTCCGGGGAAGACGAAGGCCACTCTGCCGCGTACGTCGGCGGCGCCGGTGACCGCCCCTGCGGTCGGCGTACCGTCGGCGAGCCCGCCGAGCGCGGCGGCGGCCTGCGCGCGGTCACCCGCCAGGACGACGGCCCGCTGTTCCAGGACGGTCCTGGTGGTCGCCAGCGCGTGCCCGATCTCGGCGTCCGTGGTGTCGGGCCGGTCGGCCACGAAGGCCGCGAGGCGTCCGGCCTGCGCGCGCAGCGCCGCCGCGGACTTGGCGGAGAGCACCCAGGGGACGACGGTGCCGGGCGGGTCGCCCACGACGGCGGCCGGGGCGGCGGGTACGGCGGGCGCGTCGGACGTACCAGGTTCGGCCCTCTCGCCGAACTCGGAGCCAGGATCGGCCAGTTCGACCGCCTCGACCGGCTCCGCGGGCGGCTCTTCCAGGATCACGTGCGCGTTCGTTCCGCTGATGCCGAACGAGGAGACCGCGGCGCGGCGCGGGCGGCCCCGGTCGGGCCACGGCGTCGCCGCGTTGAGCAGCCGGAGCCTGCCGGAGGACCAGTCCACCTCGGGCGAGGGCTCCTCGGCGTGCAGAGTGCTGGGCAGCGTGCCGTGGCCCATCGCCATGACCATCTTGATCAGACCCGCGACACCGGCCGCGGCCTGCGTGTGGCCGATGTTGGACTTGATGGAGCCCAGCCACAGCGGCTGGTCCCGCGCGTGGTCCCTGCCGTAGGTGGCGAGCAGCGCCTGCGCCTCGATCGGGTCCCCGAGGTTGGTGCCGGTGCCGTGCGCCTCGACCGCGTCGACCTCGTCGCCGGTCAGACCGGCGTTGGCGAGAGCCGCGCGGATGACGCGCTGCTGGGAGGGGCCGTTCGGCGCGGTGAGGCCGTTGCTCGCGCCGTCCTGGTTGACGGCGGAGCCGCGCATGACGGCGAGGACGCGGTGGCCCTTGCGGCGGGCCTCCGACAACCGCTCGACCACCAGCATGCCGACGCCCTCCGAGAAGCCGGTGCCGTCGGCGTCCGCGGCGAACGCCCTGCACCGGCCATCGGGCGACAGCACGCGCTGGCGGCTGAACTCCACGAAGCCGAACGGGCTCGGCATCACCGTCACGCCGCCGACCAGGGCCAGCGAGCACTCCCCCGCCCGTAGCGCCTGAGCCGCCAGGTGCAGGGCGACCAGCGACGACGAGCAGGCCGTGTCCACCGTCATCGCCGGTCCTTCGAGGCCGAGGACGTACGAGACGCGGCCGGAGATGACGCTCAGCACGTTCCCGGTGACCGAGTACCCCTCGACGCGCTGCTGAAGGTCGGGGTCCTGGCCGTAGCCGGTGCCGACCGCGCCGATGAACACACCGGTACGGCTGCCGCGCAGCGTGGCCACGTCGATCCCGGCGCGTTCCACGGCCTCCCAGGCCGCCTCGAGTACAAGCCGCTGCTGCGGGTCCATGGCCAGCGCCTCGCGCGGCGAGATGCCGAACAGCTCGGCGTCGAAGTCCGTCGCGCCGCGCACGAAACCGCCCTGCTGGGCGTAGCTCTTGCCCGACCTGGCCGGATCCGGGTCGTACAGGTCCGCGAGGTCCCAGCCCCGGTCGGTGGGGAACCCGGAGATCGCGTCGGTGCCCGACGCCACGAGGTCCCACAACTGCTCGGGCGAATCGGCGCCGCCCGGGAAGCGGCAGGTCATGGCGACGACGGCGACGGGATCGTCGTCGAGCCCGGCCGCCGTCGGAAGGGCTCCGGCCGGGGCACGGTCGTCGGCGGTCGCGGCGCCGAGGCCCAGTTCGTCCTCCAGATGCGCGGCGAGGGCGTCGGGGGTCGGGTGGTCGAAGACCACCGTGGCCGCGAGCCGATGCCCGATCGCGGCACCGAGGCGGTTGCGCAGCTCGACACCGGTCAGCGAGTCGAAGCCCAGCTCCTTGAACGCGCGCTCGGGGTCGACGGCGGCCGGCGACCCGTGGCCGAGCACCGCCGCGACGTGCGTGCGTACGACGTCGCGCAGGGCCTCGGTCCGTTCGGCGGCCGACAGCGCGGAGAGCCGCCGGACCAGGGCCGAGGAGTCGGCACGGGCCGAACTGGTCGCCACGGCACGGGACTTGCGGACGGACGCGGTGGTCAGTTCACGGGTGAGGGCGTGGAAGGCTTCCCCGGTGCTCTGGGCGTCGCCGGGCGTCAGACGCGCGGTGACGGCGAGCGGCGTGTCCCAGCCGACAGCCGCGTCGAACAGCCCGATCCCCTGCTCGACGCTCATCGGCACCACGCCGCTACGGGCCAGGCGTGCCCGGTCCACTTCGCTGAGGGAGCCCGTCAGCTCCGAGTCGGTGGCCCAGTGTCCCCATGCCATCGACACAGCCGCAGCGCCACTCGTACGGCGCACACCCGCAAGAGCGTCCAGGAACGTGTTCGCCGCCGCGTAATTGCCCTGCCCCGCCGTGCCCACCACGCCCGCGAGGGACGAGAACAGCACGAACAACGACAGGTCCAGGTCCCGGGTCAGCTCATGCAGATGCCACGCCGCATCCACCTTCGCGCCCAGCACACTCCGGATACGTTCCGCGTCCAGGTCCGGCACCAGACCGTCGTCCAGCGCGCCCGCGCAGTGCACCACACCACCCAACGGCCGGTCCCCGCCGAAGCGCGCGAGCAGCCCGGCCACCTCGTCCCGGACCGCGACATCACACGCCACGACCTCGACCCGCGCACCGGCCGCCCCCAACTCCGCCACCAGCGCATCCGCACCAGGCGCGTTCGCACCACGCCGACCCGCCAGCACGACATCGCGCACACCGTACGAGGCCACCAGATGCCGGGCCACCAGCCCGCCCAGCAGACCCGTACCACCCGTGATCACCACCGCACTCGCGGCATCCACCCGGCGGGGAAGGCTCAGCACGACCTTGCCGACATGCCGCGCCTGCGACATGAACCGCAACGCCTCGCCGGCGCGACGCACATCCCACACCCGCACCGGCAACGGCTCCAGCACACCCTCCGCGAACAACCCCGCCAACTCCCCCAGGATTTCGCCGAGTCGGTCCGGAGAGATGTCGGTGAGGGCGTACGGGTGGTACGTGACGCCGGGGTGCTCGGCGGCGACGGCCTGCGGGTCGCGGATGTCGGTCTTGCCCATCTCCAGGAACCGGCCGCCACGCGGCAGCAACCGCAACGACGCGTCCACGAACTCCCGCGCCAACGAGTTGAGAACGACGTCCATGCCGTGGCCATCGGTGGCCTGCCGGAACGCGTCCTCGAAGCCGAGGGTGCGGGACGAGGCGATGTGGTCCTCGGCGAGACCCGCCAGCCGGAGCGTGTCCCACTTGCCCTCACTGGCCGTCCCGAAGACCTCGGCACCCCAGTGCCGGGCCAACTGCGTGGCCGCCATCCCCACACCACCGGCAGCGGCGTGAATCAACACCCTTTGTCCGGACCGGAGTTCGCCGAGATCGGCAAGGCCGAACCAGGCGGTCATGAAGACGACGGGGACGGCGGCGGCCTGCTCGAAGCTCCAGCCCTCCGGCACCCGGACGACCAGCCGCTCGTCCACCACCGCCAACGGCCCGAACGACTCCGGCAGCAGACCCATCACCCGGTCACCCACCACGACACCCGCGACGCCAGGACCGACCTCGACCACGACACCCGCACCCTCGGTTCCGAGGTACGCGTCCGGGTCGGGGTACATCCCCAGATTGATCAGCACATCGCGGAAGTTGACTCCCGCGGCACAGACGTCGACCCTCACCTGACCGGCGACGAGCGGCGCCTCGGCGGCCGGGTCCGGCTCGACGGACAGTCCGTCGAGCGTGCCGTCGCCGGAGGCGACCAGCCGCCACGCGCCCTCGGCGGGCGGCACCAAACCCCCGCCACCGGCAGGCGCCCGCACCAGCCTCGGCACCAGCACCTCACCACCGCGCACCGCCACCTGCGGCTCACCCGCCGCCACCGCGACACCGACCGCGTAGGCGAGCGTGTCTCGCACCGCGGCCTGTCCCGACGCGAGGTGGACGTCGACATCGACGTCGGCGTCTGAGTCGATCAGCAGGAAACGCCCGGGATTCTCGGCGAGCGCGCTGCGCACCAGGCCCCACACCGGGGCATGGACGAGATCGGCGACAGGCTCACCGCTGTGAGTGGACACGGCCCCACGGGTGACGAGAACCAACCGAGAATCTGCGAACCGCTCCTCTACCAGCCACTCCTGGACCAGACCCAGCACGCCGGTCACCGCGTCCGCCACCGCACCCGGCACATCGCCGGAGACTGAAGCCGGGGGCAGCACCAGGCCGACCAGCGGCGGAACCGGTTGCGCCGCGTCGATGTCGGAAAGCCGTTCCAGGAACACGCATCCATCGGGCGCGCCGCTGTCGGCGGACAGCGCGGCCGGCACCCAGTCCACGCGGTACAGGCCGTCGGCCGTGCCTGCCGCACTCGCGGCGGCGACGCGGATCTGGTCGGCGGTCGCCGTGCGCAGCGCGAGCGATGCCACCGATACCACGGGAGCCCCCTCGGCATCGGCCAGGAGCACCGAGGCGGCGTCCTCGCCCGCAGGCCGCAGCCGTACGCGTACGGAGGTCGCGCCGACCGCGCCCAGCACCATGTCGGTCCAGGCGAACGGCAGCCGCAGGGCGGTGAGTTCGGCGGGCGAGCCGCCGCGCAGCAGGACGATCCCGTGCAGGGCCGCGTCGAGCAGGGCCGGGTGGATGCCGAACTTGGCCGCGTCCTGGTGGAGTTCGTCCGGCAGCGCGGCCTCGGCGTAGACGTCGTCGCCGTGCCGCCACGCGGCGCGCAGCCCCTGGAACGCCGGACCGTAGCCGTAACCGGACGCGCCCACCTCGGCGTAGAAGTCCTCGACCGGCACCGGCACGGCGCCGGGCGGCGGCCACGCGGTCAAGTCCTCGGTCGCCTCTGCGGTGTCGGACGCGACCGCGAGAGTGCCGACCGCGTGCAGTGCCCAGGGCGCCGACTCCCCCGTCCCTTCGGGCCGTGAGTGGATGCCGAGTTCGCGCCGTCCGTCCGCGTCGGGCGCGCCGACGGAGACCTGCACCTGCACGCCGCCGCTCTCCGGAACGACGAGCGGTGCCTGAAGCGTCAGCTCCTCTACGCACCCGGCCCCGACCTCGTCAGCGGCCCGCAGCGCCCACTCCGCCAGCGCGGCACCGGGGACCAGGACGGTCCCCTCCACCCGGTGATCGCCCAGCCACGCGTGCGACGCCAGCGACAACCGGCCCGTGAGCACCACCTGATCCGAACCGGCCAGCCGCACCACCGCGCCGAGCAGGGGGTGGTCCGCAGCGGCCTGCCCGAGCCCGCTCGGATCCCCGGCGCGCGCGGCGTCGGCAGTCAGCCAGTAGTGCTCGTGCTGGAAAGCGTACGTCGGCAGGGCGAGTTGCCCGGCACCCGTCGAATCCGGCGTACCGGCGAAGACGGACCGCCAGTCGACGGGCAGGCCGCGTACCCAGCCCTCCGCGAGAGAGGTCAGGAACCTTTCCTGGCCGCCTTCATCACGGCGGAGGGTGCCGAGCGCGACGGCGTCGGACCCGGCGTCCTCGAAGGTCTCCGCGAGACCGACTGCGAGAACCGGGTGCGGGCTGGACTCCACGAAGTAGCCGAAGCCGTCGGAGAGCAGAGCCCGGACGGTCTCGTCGAAACGGACTTCCTGGCGGAGGTTGGTCACCCAGTAGTCGGCGTCCAGCGTGCTCGTGTCGATACGGGCGCCGGTCACCGTCGAGTAGAACGGCACCTCGGACGAGGTCGGTGTGATCCCGGACAGGGCCTGGACGACCTCGTCCCGGATCGCGTCGACCTGTGCCGAGTGCGAGGCGTAGTCCACATCGATACGACGGGCCCGTACACCCTCGGCCTCACACACCGTCAGCAGCTCAACCAAGGCTTGAGGTTCGCCCGAAACGACCGTGGAGGAAGGCCCGTTGACCGAAGCCACACCGATCCGGCCGTCCCAGCGCGCGATCCGCTCCCGTACCGCCTCCGCCGGGAGGGCGACCGACACCATCCCACCGTTGCCGGACAAGGTCCCGCGAATGGCCTTCGCCCGCAACGCCACGACCCGCGCCGCATCCTCCACGGAAAGAGCGCCAGCGACACACGCCGCCGCGATCTCACCCTGACTGTGACCGATCACCGCACCGGGCCGCACGCCCACCGACCGCCACACCTCGGCCAGGGACACCATCACCGCCCACAACGCGCCCTGAACGACCACCACGTGATCCAGAGCGCCGTCGCGGATCGCCTCCACCACCGACGAGCCGACGTAAGGCAACAGGGCCGCGTCACACTCCGCCAACCGCTCCGCGAACGCCGGGGACGAAGCAAGCAACTCCATCGCCATCCCCGCCCACTGCGACCCCTGGCCAGGGAACACGAACGCCACCCGGCCTTCGCCCGAGCGCGTCGCGCCGGTGACGAGTCGGGCGGCCGGGGCTCCTTCGGCGAGCGCGCCGAGGACGTCCTGGGCGTGTTCGGCGTCGGCGGCCAGGACCACGCTGCGGTGGGGCAACGCCGCTCGGGAGAGGGCCAGTTCGCGGCCGACCGTGGTGAGGGCAGGTGCGTCGTCCGTCCCTGTGAAGGACGCCAGGCGTCCGGCCTGGCCGCGCAGTGCGTCCGCCGACCGCGCGGACACCACCCACGGCACCACCGTCAGCGCCCCCAACGGGCCTGCCTCCGAGCCGACTTCGGGCTCGCGCTCTGGCTCCGAAGAGGTGTCGGCCCCAGCGTCGCCCCCTGGCTCCTCCAGGATCACGTGCACGTTCGTCCCGCTCGCCCCGAAGGCCGAGATCCCCGCGCGGCGCGGGTGGGTGTCGGCGGTCCACGGCATCGCCTCGGCGAGCAATTCGACCGCGCCGCTCGTCCAGTCGACGTGCGGCGTCGGCTCGTCCGCGTAAAGGCTCTTGGGCAGCACCTCGTGGCGCATCGCCTCGACCATCTTGATGACGCCCGCGACCCCGGCGGCGGCCTGCGTGTGGCCGATGTTCGACTTCACCGAGCCCAGCCACAACGGGTCCTCGCCGCCACGCTCTTGGCCATAGGTGGCCAGCAGCGCCTGCGCCTCGATCGGGTCCCCGAGCGTGGTCCCCGTACCGTGCGCCTCGACCACATCGACATCTGCGGCCGTCAGCCCCGCGCTGTCCAACGCGGCCCGGATCACCCGCTCCTGGGAGGGCCCGTTCGGGGCGGTCAGCCCGTTCGACGCACCGTCCTGGTTCACCGCGGAGCCCCGCATCACCGCCAGCACCCGGTGACCGTTGCGCCGCGCGTCCGACAGCCGCTCCAGCAGCAGGACACCGACGCCCTCGCCCCACCCGGCACCGTCCGCCGCTGCCGAGAACGCCTTGCTGCGGCCGTCGGGCGCCATGCCCCGCTGACGGCTGAACTCCACAAAAAGGGTGGGCGTGGACATCACCGTGACGCCGCCGGCCAGGGCGAGGGAGCACTCCCCCGACCGCAGGGCCTGCGCCGCCAGATGCATCGCGACCAGCGACGACGAGCACGCCGTGTCCACCGTCATCGCCGGACCCTCGAACCCGAAGGTGTACGACACGCGGCCGGACACGGCGGCCGGGGACGAGCCCATCAGGGCGTAGCCCTCGGTGTCGTTGGCCGTGGCATCGGCGCCAACGGCGTAGTCGTGGTGCATGACTCCGGTGAAGACGCCCGTCGAACTGCCCTTCAGCGAACCGGGATCAATACCCGCCCGCTCCAACACCTCCCACGACGCCTCCAGCAGCAACCGCTGCTGGGGATCCATCGACAACGCCTCACGCGGAGACACCCCGAAGAACCCCGCGTCAAACTCACCCGCGCCATAGAGGAACCCGCCCTCACGCGCATAACTCCGCCCCGCCACACCAGGATTCGGATCAAACAGCCCCTCAACATCCCACCCCCGGTCCACCGGGAACCCCGACACCGCATCCCCACCCGAAGCAACCAGCGACCACAACTCCTCAGGCGAACCCACACCACCCGGATACCGGCACGCCATCCCCACAATCACCACCGGATCGGCCGCCTCACGCGCCGACAGGGGATCCGCCGTACCCCTACGGGCGGCGACCTGACCGGTGCGCTCGTCACCGAACACCAGCGTGCGGAGGAAACCGGCCAACGCCCGTGGCGTCGGATAGTCGAAGACGAGGGTGGCGGGGAGCCGCAGGCCCGTCGCTCCCGCGAGCGCGTTGCGCAGTTGCAGGCCGGTCAGCGAGTCGAAGCCGAACTCCTTGAAGCTGCGGGCGGGTTCGACGGCGGACGGGTCGGCGTATCCGAGGACTGTCGCGGCGCGGCCTCGGACCAGGTCGAGCAGATAGCGGAGTTGGTCCTCCTCGGTCAGGCCGGTGAGGGCGCGCAAAAGGCTGCCGGAGTCGCCGCCGACGTCGGTGGCGCGGCGCGGTCGGCCGCGGACCAGGCCCCGGTAGAGCGGGAGGACGGGTTCGCCCGCGCGGGCCGCGCTGCGCAGGGCGCGCAGGTCGAGGCGGCTGACGACGTGGACCCCGGAGCCGCCGTCGGCGGACGCGGCGGCGTCGAAGAGCGCCAGGCCCTGCTCGGGCGACATCCGCGTGACGCCCATTCGCAGGTAGCGGGCCACGTCGGCGTCGCCGAGGTGGGCCGTCAGCTCGCTGGCCTCTGCCCAGTAGCCCCAGATCAGGTCGGTGACCGGCAGTCCCTCGGCGCGGCGGCGCGTGGCGAGGGCGTCCAGGAAGACGTTGGCCGCCGCGTAACCGGCCTGGCCCGGGTTGCCGAGCACACCGGCGATCGAGGAGAACAGCGCGAACAGCGACAGGTCCAAGTGCCGTGTCAGCTCGTGCAGATGCACCGCCGCGTCCACCTTCGGCGCGAGGACTCGGGCCACCTGATCGGGCGTCAGTGCCGACACCACTCCGTCATCGAGCACACCGGCCGCGTGCACCACACCCGTCAGCGGCCGGTCGGAGGGAATCGCCTCCAACAGCGCGGCCAACGACGCCCGGTCGGCCACGTCACACGCCGCGACCTCGACGCTCGACGCGCCCGCGTCCAGCAAGCGCCGCTCCAACTCCGGTGCGCCCGTGGCCGCCCGGCCCCGGCGGCCGGCCAGCAGCAGATGCCGCACCCCGTGCGCCGAGACCAGATGCTCGGCGAGGAGCCGTCCGAGGGTGCCGGTTCCGCCGGTGATAAGCACGGTCCCGTCGTCGCGCAGCGGCACCGGCGCGGGCCCGGCCGGGGCGACGCGGGCGAAACGGGGCGCGAGGAGCACGCCGTCGCGTATCGCGATCTGCGGTTCGCCGAGGTCGACGGCGGAGGCGACAGCGGCGGCCAGGGTGCCGGAAGCGGCATTGGTGCCACGGGTGCCGTCAGTGCCAGCGGTGTCGTCGGTGCCAGCGGTGCCGTCGGTGTCGACCAGGAGGAAGCGGTCCGGCGCCTCGGACTGGGCGGTCCGCAGCAGCCCCCACACGGGTGCGTGCACGAGGTCCGCCACCTCGTCGTCCGGCCCGGTGGAGACCGCACGGGTGGTGACGACGACCAGCCGCGAGGCGTTCAGCCGCTCGTCGGAGAGCCACGCCTGGACGAGGGCGAGCGCGTCGGTGACGGCGGTGCGCACCCGCGACGGCAGCTCGCTGTCGACCTCCGACCGGGTGTTCCCGGGACCCAGCCGGGTGATCACATGGGCGGGGGGTTCCAGGGTGCCCGCGTCCAGGCCCGCCAGCAGCGCGGCGACATCCGTGACGTCCTGGCCACCGCCCAGAGTGAGGACCGGTCCCGGCGCGGGGACGGCGGCCCCGGCGGAAACGGGCAGCGGTGTCCAGTCCAGGGCGAAGAGGCCGTCCCGGCCGGCCGTGCCGTCGGCCTGCCGGAGCTGCTCGGGGGTGGTCTCACGCAGGACGACGGACTGCACCTCCGCGACCGGGGCCCCTGCCGCGTCGGCGAGCGTCAGCGCGACGGCACCGCCGTCCAGCGGGCGGACCCGCAGCCGCAGCCGACTCGCGCCGACGGCGGACAGCGCCACGCCTTCCCACGCGTAGGGCAGCCGCAGCGGCGCCGACTCCGGCGTACCGCCGTCGAGCAGGGACACGGCGTGCAGGACCGCGTCGAGCAGGGCGGGGTGGAGGGCGAAGCGTTCGGCGTCCTTGGCCGCCGCGTCGGGCAGCGTGACCTCGGCGTACACGTCGTCGCTCTGCCGCCACGCGGCGCGCAGGCCCCGGAACGCCGGACCGTAGCCGTAACCCGCCGCCGCCACCCGGGCGTAGAAGTCCTCGACCGGGACCGGCCGGGAACCGGCGGGCGGCCAGTCGGTCAACCCGGCGCTTTCAGCGGACCGTTCCGTACTGAGGACGCCGACGGCGTGCCGTGTCCACGGTTCGTCGTCCGCGCTGCCGTCCTCGCCGCGCGAGTGAATCGTGATCTCGCGGCGTCCGTCGGCGTCCGGGCCGCCCACCGCCACCTGGAGCTGGACGGCACCGCCCTCGGGGATCGCCAGCGGCGCCTCAAGGATCAGCTCGTCGATCTGCTCGGCGCGGATCTCCTCACCGGCACGCAAGGCGAGTTCCACGAAGGCCGCGCCGGGCAGCAGTACGGTGTCGTTCACGGCGTGGTCGGCCAGCCACGCGTGCGTACGCAGGGAGATCCGGCCGGTCAGCAACAGGGCGTTCTCGTCGGCGAGTTGTACGGCCGCGCCCAGCAGCGGATGGTCGGCCGCCCCGAGTCCCAGCGACGAGGCGTCCGCGCTGCCGAGCGAGCCGGACTCCAGCCAGTAGCGCTGATGCTGGAAGGCGTACGTGGGCAGGTCGACGTGGTGGGCGGCGGTTCCCGCGAAGACGGACCGCCATTCGACGGGCAGGCCGCGTACCCAACCCTCCGCGAGAGACGTCAGGAACCTTTCCTGGCCGCCTTCGTCACGGCGGAGGGTGCCCAGGGCGACGGCGTCGGAGCCCGCGTCCTCGAACGTCTCGGCCAGACCGACCGCGAGGACGGGGTGCGGGCTGGACTCCACGAAGTACGTGAAGTCGTCGGCGAGGAGGGCCCGGACGGTCTCGTCGAAGCGGACTTCCTGGCGGAGGTTGGTCACCCAGTACGCAGCGTCCAGCGTGCTCGTGTCGATACGGCCGCCGGTCACCGTCGAGTAGAACGGCACCTGCGAGGACTGCGGCTCGATGCCCGACAGAGCCTCAACAACCTCGTCCCGGATCGCGTCCACCTGCACCGAGTGCGACGCGTAGTCCACATCGATACGACGCGCCCGTACGCCCTCGGCCTCACACACCGTCAGCAGCTCAGCGAGCGCTTGAGGTTCACCCGAAACAACCGTGGACGAAGGCCCGTTCACCGACGCGACAGAAATACGACCGTCCCAGCGCGCGATCCGCTCCCGTACGTCCTGCGCGGGCAGCGCGACCGACACCATCCCACCACGCCCCGACAACGACCCGCGAATCGCCTTCGCCCGCAACGCCACCACGCGCGCCGCATCCTCCACCGACAACGCACCCGCCACACACGCCGCCGCGATCTCACCCTGACTGTGACCAATCACCGCACCCGGCTCAACGCCCACCGACCGCCACACCGCAGCCAGCGACACCATCACCGCCCACAACGCACCCTGAACAACGACCACATCGTCCAGAGCCCCGCTACGAATCGCCTCCACCACCGACAACCCCACATAAGGACGCAACGCCGCATCACACTCCGCCAACCGCGCCCCGAAAACCGGCGAGGAGTCCAACAACCCCAACGCCATCCCCGCCCACTGCGACCCCTGACCCGGGAACACGAACACCACCCGACCCGCGCCCGGACGCACCACACCGGACACCACACCCGAGGCCGCAACGCCCTCCGACAGGGCCGCCAGCCCCGGCACCATTGCCTTGACGTCGTCGGCGAGGGTCACCGCGCGGTGCTCAAGTGCCGCGCGGGAGACGGCAAGTGCGCGCCCGATGTGCGCCGGGGCGGGCAGCTCGTTCGAGTCGGCCGCAAAGGCGGCGAGCCTCGCGGTCTGGCCGCGCAGCGCGGCGGCGGACCGCCCGGACACCACCCACGGCACCGCTGCCAGCTCGCCCAACGGGCCCTGAACCGAGGGTGTTTCGTCCACGAACGCGGGTTCGTCGGCCTGGGGTGCGTCTTCCAGGATCACGTGAGCGTTCGTCCCGCTGATGCCGAACGAGGACACGGCGGCCCGGCGCGGGCGGTCCCCGCGCTTCCAGCCGACCGGCTGTTCCAGCAGACGGACCGCGCCCGCGGACCAGTCGACGTTCGAGGTGGGCGCGTCGATGTGCAGGGTCCGAGGCAGCTTCCCCTCCTGGAGGGCCAGCACCATCTTGATGACGCCGGCCATGCCTGCGGTGTGCGCGGTGTGGCCCAGGTTCGACTTGACCGACCCGAGCCACAGCGGGCGGCCTCCCGTGCGGCCCTTGCCGTACGTGGCGAGCAGCGCCTGCGCCTCGATCGGATCGCCGAGCGTCGTGCCCGTACCGTGCGCCTCGACCGCGTCGACCTCGTCGCCGGTCAGACCGGCGTTGGCGAGGGCCGCGCGGATGACGCGCTGCTGGGAGGGGCCGTTCGGCGCGGTGAGGCCGTTGCTCGCGCCGTCCTGGTTGAGGGCTGAACCGCGCACCACCGCAAGGACGTTGTGGCCGTTGCGGCGTGCGTCGGAGAGCCGTTCGACAAGGAGCATGCCGACGCCCTCGGACCAAGCGGTGCCGTCGGCCCCGGCGGCGAACGCCTTGCAGCGGCCGTCGGGCGCGAGACCGCGCTGTCGGCTGAAGTCGACGAAGACCCACGGCGTGGGCATCACGGCCACACCGCCGACGAGCGCGAGCGTGGACTCGCCGTTGCGCAGGGACTGCACGGCCAGGTGCAGGGCGACGAGCGACGACGAGCACGCGGTGTCGACGGTCAGCGCGGGGCCTTCGAGGCCCAGGGAGTACGAGACGCGGCCGGAGATGACGCTGATGAAGGAGCCGGTGCCGGTGTAGCCCTCGACGCCTTCGGGCACCTGCTGCATGTTGGTGAGGTAGCCGGTCCCCGCGGCGCCGACGAACACGCCGGTCTTGGTGCCCTTGAGCGAGCTGGGGTCGATACCGGCGCGCTCCAGCACCTCCCACGACGACTCCAGGACGAGCCGCTGCTGCGGGTCCATGCCCAGGGCCTCACGCGGCGAGACGCCGAACAGCTCGGCGTCGAAGTCCCCTGCCCCGTCGAGGAATCCGCCCTTGAGGAGGTACGTCTTGCCGGGCGCGTCGGGGTCCGCGTCGTAAAGGGCCTCGGTGTCCCAGCCCCGGTCGGACGGGAAGTCGGCGATGGCGTCGCCGCCGGTGTCGAGCAGCCGCCAGAAGTCCTCGGGGGTGCCGACGTGACCGGGGAACCGGCAGGCCATGCCGACGATCGCGATCGGCTCGCTCTCCCGGTCCTTGACCTCCTGCAACTCCTGCCGGGTCTGGTGCAGGTCGGCCGCGACGCGCTTCAGGTAGTCGACCAGCTTGTCGTCGTTCGTCATCCGAGGCGTTCCTCCTCCGAGCGGTTACGGGATGTCCTGCGTCGTGTGGCCCGCCCGGCGCTCGCGCGCCGCGCCGGGCGAGGCCGCTCAGGAGATCCCGAGCTCGTTGTTGATGAAATCCAGCACCTCGTCGGCGGATGCCGACTTCAGCCGGTCGGCGGCACCGGTCTCGCGTGTGCCTGAGCCGGTTTCGGTGCCGGAGTCGCGCCAGAAAGCGAGCAGTGTCTCCAGTCGGCGGCCGACCGCGGCGCGCTGGTCCGCGTCCACCTCCTCGGCCGCGACGGTGGCGAGCTGGGTCTCCAACGCCGCCAGTTCGGCCAGGAGTTCATCGGCACCTGGCGGTCGTTCGTCGGGCAGCAGCGTGCCGAGCAGGTGCGCGGCGAGGGCGTCGGGGGTGGGGTGGTCGAAGACCACGGTTGCCGCGAGCCGCTGTCCCGTGGCGGTGCCGAGGCGGTTGCGCAGCTCAACTCCGGTGAGCGAGTCGAAGCCCAGCTCCTTGAACGCGCGCGCCGGATCGACGGCGGCCGACGATCCGTGGCCGAGCACCGCCGCGACGTTGGTGCGCACCATGTCGACGAGTACGGCGCTGCGCTCGGCGGCGCCGAGCGCGGCGAGGCGCGCGGCCAGGTCCGCGCCGCCCGAACGCTCCGCAGGGACAGCGGCTTTTGCGGTACGGCGCTGCGGGGCACGGCTCGTCAGGCCGCGCGCGAGAGCGCGGAAGGCTTCTCCCGCGGTCTGCTCGTCCGCCGTCTCGGGCGCGAGGCGGGCGGTGACGGCGAGCGGCGTGTCCCAGCCGACGGCCGCGTCGAACAGCCCGATCCCCTGCTCGACGCTCATCGGCACCACGCCGCTACGGGCCAGACGTGCCCGGTCAACCTCATCGAGCGAACCGGTCAACTCGGAGTCGGTGGCCCAGTGTCCCCATGCCATCGACACAGCCGCAGCGCCGCTCGTACGGCGCACGCCCGCCAGAGCGTCCAGGAACGTGTTCGCCGCCGCGTAATTGCCCTGCCCCGCCGTGCCCACCACGCCCGCGAGGGACGAGAACAGCACGAACAACGACAGGTCCAGGTCCCGGGTCAGCTCATGCAGATGCCACGCCGCATCCACCTTCGCGCCCAGCACACTCCGGATACGTTCCGCGTCCAGGTCCGGCACCAGACCGTCGTCCAGCGCGCCCGCGCAGTGCACCACACCACCCAACGGCCGGTCCCCGCCGAAGCGCGCGAGCAGCCCGGCCGCATCGTCCCGGACCGCGACATCACACGCCACGACCTCGACCCGCGCACCGGCCGCCCCCAACTCCGCCACCAGCGCATCCGCACCAGGCGCGTTCGCACCACGCCGACCCGCCAGTACGACATCGCGCACCCCGTACGAGGCCACCAGATGCCGGGCCACCAGCCCGCCCAGCAGACCCGTACCACCCGTGATCACCACCGCACTCGCGGCATCCACCGCACGCGGAAGACGCAGCACGACCTTGCCGACATGCCGCGCCTGCGACATGAACCGCAACGCCTCGTCCGCCCGCCGTACGTCCCACACCCGCACCGGCAACGGCTCTAGCACACCCTCCGCGAACAACCCCGCCAACTCCCGCAGGATCTCGCCGACTCGCTGCGGGTCCGCCTTCGCCAGGTCGTAGGCCCGGTAGGTCACACCGGGGTGCTCGGCGGCGACAGCCTCCGGGTCGCGGATGTCGGTCTTGCCCATCTCCAGGAACCGGCCGCCACGCGGCAGCAACCGCAACGACGCGTCCACGAACTCCCGCGCCAGGCAGTCCAGTACGACATCGACTCCGTCGCCCCCGGTGGCGGTCATGAAGGCGTCCTCGAAGGCCAGGGTCCGGGAGGACGCGATGTGCTCGGCGTCAAAGCCCATGTCCCGGAGGGTGTCCCACTTGCCCTCGCTGGCGGTCCCGAAGACCTCGGCACCCCAGTGGCGAGCCAGCTGCGTGGCCGCCATGCCCACACCGCCGGTCGCCGCGTGGATCAACACCCGTTGCCCGGAACGCAGTTCGCCGAGGTCGGCGAGACCGATCCACGCCGTGAGGAACACCGCGGGGACGGCGGCGGCCTGCTCGAAGCTCCAGCCCTCCGGCACCCGCACGACCAACCGCTCGTCCACCACCGCCAACGGCCCGAACGACTCCGGCAGCAGACCCATCACCCGGTCACCCACCACGACACCCGCGACGCCAGGACCGACCTCGACCACGACACCCGCACCCTCGCAGCCGAGCGACTCCTCAGTGCCGACCATGCCCAGACTGACCACGACGTCACGGAAGTTGACACCGGCCGCGCGGATACCGACCCGGATCTGGCCGGGGGCGAGCGGCGCGTCGGCAGCGGGGTGGGGGGCCAGGGCGAGCCCGTCGAGCGTCCCTTCGGAGGCGACCAGTCGCCACGCGCCCTCGGCGGGCGGCACCAAACCCCCGCCACCGGCAGGCGCCCGCACCAGCCTCGGCACCAGCACCTCACCACCGCGCACCGCCACCTGCGGCTCACCCGCCGCCACCGCGACACCGAGCACCGCACCGAGATCCGCGGCCGTCTCCACGTCGTGGTCGGTGTCGACCAGCAGCAGGCGCCCGGGGTTCTCGGCGAGCGCGCTGCGCACCAGGCCCCACACCGGGGCGTGGACCAGATCAGCGACAGGCTCACCGCTGTGAGTGGACACCGCACCACGGGTGACGAGAACCAACCGCGAACCAGCGAACCGCTCCTCGGCCAGCCACTCCTGGACCAGACCCAGCACGCCGGTCACCGCGTCCGCCACCGCACCCGGCACGCCATCGGAGACTGAGGCCGGGGGCAGGACCACGCCGACCAGCGGCGGAACCGACTCTGAGGCGGCGGCCAGTGCCGCGAGGCCCGCTGCCCCCGGCACGAGGAAGCAGTCGGCCGTCGCCGCGTCGGCCTCCGTAGGCGTCGCGCGGACCCAGTCCACCCGGAACAGGCCGTCGACCGTGTCCGCGCCGGTACCGCGGAGCTGGTCGCCCGACACCGCGCGCAGCACGAGGGACGTCACCGACAGAACCAGGGCGCCTGCGGTGTCGGCCACCGTCACTGACACCGTGTCAGGTCCCGAGGCCCGCAGCCGTACGCGTACGGAGGTCGCGCCGACCGCGCCCAGCACGACATCGGACCAGACGAACGGCAGCCGGACCGGCGAGCCGTGAGGGTGCTCCAGCAGTACGGCCTGGATCGCGGCGTCGAGCAGGGCGGGATGGATGCCGAACCGGGCCGCGTCCTTGGTTGCGGCCTCCGGCAACGCCACTTCCGCGTACAGCTCGTCGCCGTCGCGCCATGCGGCCCGCAGGCCCTGGAAGGCAGGGCCGTAGCCGTAACCGGCCGCCGCAGCCCGCTCGTAGAAGCCGTCGACCGGCACCGGCTCGGCGCCCGGCGGCGGCCACGCGGTGAGCGTGTCCGGGGTCTCAGGGCTGCCGTCGAGCAGCGTGCCGGCGGCGTTGCGCGTCCAGGGCCGGTCGCCCGGCGCGGCGCTCTCCGCGCGGGAGTGGATGCCGAGTTCGCGCCGTCCGTCCGCGTCGGGCGCGCCGACGGAGACCTGCACCTGTACGCCGCTGCCCTCCGGCACCACCAACGGCACCTGGAGCGTCAACTCCTCGACCCGCCCGGCCCCGACCTCGTCCGCCGCGCGCAACGCCCATTCGGCCAGGGCCGCGCCCGGCACCAGGACGGTCCCCTCCACCCGGTGATCGCCCAGCCACGCGTGCGACGCCAGCGACAACCGGCCCGTGAACACGACCTGATCCGAATCCGCCAGGCACACCACCGCACCCAACAGCGGGTGATCGACGGCCTCCTGCCCGAGCCCGCTGGGATCGCCACTGCGGCCGCCCTCACCGGTCAGCCAGTAGCGCTCGTGCTGGAAGGCGTACGTGGGCAGGTCGACGTGGTGGGCGGGGGTTCCGGCGAAGACGGACCGCCAGTCGACGGGCAGGCCCCGTACCCAGCCTTCGGCGAGGGAGGTGAGGAAGCGTTCCTGGCCGCCCTCTTCGCGGCGGAGGGTGCCCAGGGCGACGGCGTCGGAGCCCGCGTCCTCGAACGTCTCGGCCAGACCGACAGCCAGGACCGGGTGCGGGCTGGACTCCACGAAGTAGCCGAACCCGTCCGCCAGTAGGGCCCGGACGGTCTCGTCGAAACGGACTTCCTGACGGAGGTTGGTCACCCAGTACGCAGCGTCCAGCGTGCTCGTGTCGATACGGCCGCCGGTCACCGTCGAGTAGAACGGCACCTGCGACGATCGCGGCTCGATGCCGGACAGAGCCTGCACGACCTCGTCACGGATCGCGTCCACCTGTGCCGAGTGCGACGCGTAGTCCACATCGATACGACGCGCCCGTACACCCTCGGCCTCACACACCGTCAGCAGCTCAGCGAGCGCTTGAGGTTCGCCCGAAACGACCGTGGAGGAAGGCCCGTTGACCGAAGCCACACCGATCCGGCCGTCCCACCGCGCGATCCGCTCCCGTACCGCATCCGCCGGGAGCGCGACCGACACCATCCCACCGTTGCCCGACAACGACCCGCGAATCGCCTTCGCTCGCAACGCCACCACGCGCGCCGCATCCTCCACGGAAAGCGCGCCAGCGACGCACGCCGCTGCGATCTCACCCTGACTGTGACCAATCACCGCACCCGGCTCAACGCCCACCGACCGCCACACCGCCGCCAGCGACACCATCACCGCCCACAACGCCCCCTGAACCACCACCACGTCATCCAGGACGCCCTCGCGAATCGCCTCCACCACCGACGACCCCGCATAAGGACGCAGCGCCGCATCACACTCCGCCAACCGCGCCCCGAACACCGGCGAGGAATCCAACAACCCCAACGCCATCCCCGCCCACTGCGACCCCTGACCCGGGAACACGAACACCACCCGGCCGGGGTCCCGCACCGTCGTGCCCGACACCACGCGGGCGGCCGGGGTGTCGTCGGCCAGGGCGCCGAGCCCCGAGACGGCCTCGGCGATGTCGGGGGCCAGCACCACGCTCCGGTGCTCCAGGGCGGTGCGGGACGTCGCGAGGGAGAGGCCGACGTCCGCCGGGGAGTTCTCCGCGCCGCCCGCCTCGACGAAGGACGCCAGGCGTCCGGCCTGGCCGCGCAGCGCGTCCGCCGACCGCGCGGACACCACCCACGGCACCACCGTCAGCGATCCCAACGGGCCTGTCTCCGAACCGACTTCGGGCTCGTAGGTCCGCGACGGCTCAGCCTCCTCCAGGATCACGTGCGCGTTCGTCCCGCTGATGCCGAACGACGAAACGGCGGCCCGGCGCGGGCGGTCGCCCGGGGACCAGTCCTGGGAGTCGGTCAGCAACTCGACGGCGCCGCTCGACCAGTCGACGTGCGGCGTCGGCTCATCCACGTGGAGCGTGCGCGGCAGCACACCGTGGCGCATCGCCTGGACCATCTTGATGACGCCCGCGACCCCGGCGGCGGCTTGCGTGTGGCCGATGTTCGACTTCACCGAGCCCAGCCAGAGGGGCAGTTCACCGGCCCGCTCCTGCCCGTACGTCGCGAGCAGCGCCTGCGCCTCGATGGGGTCGCCCAGTGCCGTGCCGGTCCCGTGCGCCTCGACGGCGTCGATATCGGCGGCCGTCAGACCGGCACTGTCCAGGGCGGCCCGGATCACCCGCTCCTGGGAAGGCCCGTTGGGCGCGGTCAGCCCGTTCGACGCACCGTCCTGGTTCACCGCGGAGCCCCGCATCACCGCCAGCACCCGGTGGCCGTTGCGCCGGGCGTCCGACAGCCGCTCCAGCAGCAGGACACCGACGCCCTCGCCCCACCCGGCACCGTCCGCCGCTGCCGAGAACGCCTTGCTGCGGCCGTCGGGCGCCATGCCCCGCTGGCGGCTGAACTCCACGAAGACCCACGGGGTCGCCATGACGGTGACGCCGCCGGCCAGGGCGAGCGAGCACTCCCCCGACCGCAGCGCCTGCGCCGCCAGGTGCATCGCGACCAGCGACGACGAGCACGCCGTGTCCACCGTCATCGCCGGACCCTCGAACCCGAAGGTGTACGAGACCCGGCCGGAGGCGACGCTGCCCTGCGTGCTGGTGACGGCGTAGCCCTCCAGTTCTTCGGGGCGGTCGCCGGTGGAGCCGTAGTCGTGGTGCATGACTCCGGTGAAGACACCCGTCGAACTGCCCTTCAGCGAACCGGGATCAATACCCGCCCGCTCCAACACCTCCCACGACGCCTCCAGCAGCAACCGCTGCTGGGGATCCATCGACAACGCCTCACGCGGAGACACCCCGAAGAACCCCGCATCGAACTCCCCCGCGCCATAGAGGAACCCGCCCTCACGCGCATAACTCCGCCCCGCCACACCAGGATTCGGATCAAACAACCCCTCAACATCCCACCCCCGGTCCACCGGGAACCCCGACACCGCATCCCCACCCGAAGCAACCAGCGACCACAACTCCTCAGGCGAACCCACACCACCCGGATACCGGCACGCCATCCCCACAATCACCACCGGGTCGGTGTCACTGTCCGGAGCGGACGCCCGGACTGCCGTGTCGGCCGGGGCCGTTGCCGCCGGCTGGCCCGGCCGGTCGGCGCCCAGCACGAGGGTGCGGAGGAAGCCGGTGAGCGCCTGGGGCGTCGGGTAGTCGAAGACGAGGGTGGCGGGGAGCCGGAGGCCGGTGGACGTGGCGAGGGCGTTGCGGAGTTGCAGGGCGGTCAGCGAGTCGAAGCCGAACTCCTTGAAACTGCGGCGCGCGGAAATCGTGTCCGGTGTCGGCAACGCGAGGACGGCTGCGGCCTGTTCACGGATCAGATCGAGCAGGAGCCGGTCCTGTTCCTGCGGGTCGAGGCCGGTGAGGCGGTGCCGCAGGTCGCTGGCGCTGTCGGCCGGTGCGGAAGCGGCGGCGGTGCGCCGTGCGCGGACCAGGCTGCGGAAGGCGGGCCGCAGGGAGCCGCGGGCGGCCTCGGTGCGCAGGGCGGACAGGTCGAGCGAGACGGGGACGAGGCAGGACGTGTCGGTGGCCGTGGCCGCGTCGAACAGGGCCAGGCCGAGGTCGGCGGCCAGCGGCCGGACGCCGGAGGCGCGCAGCCAGGCGAGGTCGCCGTCGTCCAAGTGGGCGCGCATGCTGCCGACTTCTTCCCACAGGCCCCAGGCGAGGGAGTGCGCGGGCAGGCCCTCGGCGCGGCGGCGCGCGGCGAGGGCGTCGAGGAAGGCGTTGGCGGCGGCGTAGTCGGCCTGGCCGGGGTTGCCGAAGGTCGCGGCGATGGAGGAGAACAGCACGAACAGCGACAGGTCCAAGTGCCGGGTCAGCTCGTGCAGATGGACCGCCGCGTCCACCTTCGGCGTGAGCACGCGGGACAGTTGGTCGTCGGTGAGGGACAGCACGAGTCCGTCGTCGAGCACACCGGCCGCGTGCACCAAGCCGGTCAGCGGCCGGTCGGAGGGAACGGAGTCCAGCAGGGCGGCCAGCGCCGTTCGGTCGGCCGCGTCGCAGGCGACGATGTCGACGGTCTCCGCGCCGTCGGCGCGGAGCCGGGCCCTGAGGTCGGCGGCGCCGTCCGTGTCGGGTCCGCGGCGGCTGGTCAGGACGAGGTGCCGGACGCCGTGTTCGGTGACCAGGTGACCGGCCAGCAGCGAGCCGAGGGCGCCGGTCCCGCCTGTGATCAGGACCGTGCCGTGCGGGTCGGCCTCGGCGGGGTGTGGGTCGCTCTGGGTGCCGGGCGTCTCGGACGCGGCGCCGGGGGTGGCGCGGACCAGCCGGGGCAGCCGTGTCTCGCCCGCGCGCAAGGCGATCTGCGCCTCGTCCCGCGCGACGGCGGTGGCGACGGCCGTGGCCAGTGCGTCCCGGGACGCCGGTGTGTCGTCCGTGTCGACCAGGACGAGGCGGCCGGGGTGCTCGGACTGGGCGCTGCGGATCAGGCCCCAGACGGGTGCCGTCGCCAGATCGGCGACGGCCTCGTCGGGTCCCGCCGCCACCGCCCCGCGCGTCAGCACGACCAGGCGCGACGTGCTCAGCCGCTCGTCGCCGAGCCAGGTCTTGAGCAGGGCCAGCGCCTCGGCCGTCGCTGCGTGGGCGCGGGCGGGCAGTGCCGCGTCGACCGGCGTACGGCCCGGCGTCCCGCCCTCGTGGGCCGCCGTCCCACTCCCGTCGCCGAGGACACCGTTCGCGCCGACAAGCTGCCCGCTGTCGTAGCCCGACGCCTCGCTCCCGTAGCGGTCGCCGTCGCCCGGCGCACCCTTCGCGCCGCCCGGCTCCTCGTGCCCCCACCCGCCGAGCCGTACCAGTGCCGTCGGCGGCGCCTCGATGGTGCCCGCGTCGATGCGGGCGAGCAGTTCCGCGATGTCGGGCACGCCGTCGTCGCCCGTGCCGGGACCGACGGCCAGCCATTCGGCGGCGGGCTCCGCGGTCGCGGCGGGCTGCCAGTCGAGCCGGAAGAGCGCCTGGTCCGCGGGGGTGTTCGCGGGGCGCCCAGCGGGGCTCAACTGCGCCTCGCCGACGGGCAGCAGGGTGAGCGCCTCGATGGACGCGACGGGCGCGCCGGTGGCGTCCGCGAGCGTCAGGGCGACGGTGTCCGGGCCGTCGGGAGTGACGCGGACGCGGACCGCCGAGGCGTGGACGGCGTGCAGGGCGAGCCCGCGCCAGGCGAACGGCAGCCGCAGGCCGTCGACATGGGCCAGGGAAATGTGCAACGCGGCGTCCAGCAGGGCGGGATGGACGCCGTACGATCCGGCGTCGGTGGCCTGCTCGTCGGCGAGGGCGACGTCGGCGTAGAGGTGCTGGCCCGACCGCCAGGCGGCGCGGACGCGGCGGAAGGCCGGACCGTAGCCGTAACCGGTCGCGTCCAGGTCCGCGTAGAACTCCTCGACGGGCACCGGCCGGGCGTCGGCCGGGGGCCAGGCGGTCAGGGGTTCGGGAGCGGCGGGCGCCTCGGAGGCGAGGACGCCCGCGGCGTGCCGGACCCAGGGGCCGGTGTCGACGCTTCCGGAGTCGTCGTGCGCGTCGGCACGGTCGGGTCGTGAGTGGATTCGCAGTTCGCGGCGGCCGGTGGTGTCCGGTGCGCCGACGGTGAGCTGGAGGTGCACGCCGTCCTGGCCCGTGAGGACCAGCGGTGCTTCGAGGGTGAGTTCCTCGACCTGGGCGCATCCGGTCAACTCAGCGGCGTGCAGGGCCAGTTCGGCGAACGCCGAGCCGGGCAGCAGCACCGTGTCGAGAGCGGCGTGGTCCGCCAGCCACGGATGGGTGCGCAGCGAGATCCGGCCGGTGAGCAACAGGGTGTCGGTGTCGGCGAGTTGTACGGCCGCGCCCAGCATCGGGTGCCCGGTGGCGGACAGGCCGAGGCCGTCCGTTCCCGCGCCCGCGCCCGCCGCCGACTCCAGCCAGTACCGCGCCCGTTGGAAGGCGTAGGTGGGCAGGTGGACGCGGCGCCCGTCGGTCGCGGGCAGCAGGCGGGTCCAGTCGACGCCGGGCAGGCCGCGGACCCAGCCTTCGGCGACGGAGGTGAGGAAGCGGTCGGCGCCGCCTTCGTCGCGGCGGAGCGTGCCGAGGGCGAGGGCGTCGGTCCCGGCGTACTCGAACGTCTCCTGCATGGCGGGGGTGAGTACGGGGTGGGCGCTGATCTCGACGAAGAACCGGAAGCCGTCGTCGAGGAGCGTGTGGACGGCGGTCTCGAAGTCGACCGGCCTGCGGGCGTTCTCGAACCAGTAGTCGGCGTCGAGCCCGTCTCCGTCGAGCGCGCCGCCGGTGACGGTCGAGTAGAACGGGACGTCGCCCGCGGCGGGCGTGACGTCGGCGAACATCTGCGTGATGCGGTCGCGCAGCGGGTCGACCTGGGCGCAGTGCGAGGCGACGGTGGAGCCGATGACGCGGGCCCTGATCCCCTCGTCCTTGCAGGCGGCGACGAATTCGGCGAGCGACGTCTCGTCCCCGGCGACGGTCTGCGCGGTGGGTCCGTTGCGTCCGGCCGCGGTGAGGCGGCCGTCCCACGCGGCCAGCCGCTCTTCCAGCGCCTGCGCGCTCAGCGCGACCGACGCGACGGCGCCGTTGCCGACGAGTTCCTCGCCGAAGAGCGCGCTGCGCAGGACGACGATACGGACGGCGTCGGCGAGGGTGAGGGCGCCCGCGACGCAGGCCGCGGCGATCTCGCCCTGGCTGCTGCCGACGACGGCGGCCGGCTCGACGCCCGCGGCGCGCCACATCGCGGCCAGGGACACGTTGACGGCGAACAGCACCGGTTGGAGTACGTCGATCCGGTCGAGCGGCGGCGCGTCCGGGGCGGCGCGCAGCACAGCGGTGGCGGACCAGTCGACGTAGGCGGCCGCCTCCCGCTCGCACTCGGCGAAGCGGCGGGCGAACACCGGTGAGGTGTCGAGGAGTTCGGCGGCCATGCCGCGCCACTGGGAGCCCTGGCCGGGGAAGACGAACACCGTCCGGCCGCGCAGGTCGGCCGCGCCGACGACGGCGTGGGGGGTGGGCGCGCCGACGGCGACGGCGGTCAGCGCGTCACGGGTCCCGTCGGGGTCGGCGGCGAGCACGACGGACCGGTGTTCGAGTACGGCGCGGGCGGTGGCCAGGGCATGGCCGGTGGCGGCCCGGCCGTCACCCGTGCTCGCGGGGCCGTCTCCCCCGGCCTCGCCCGTCCAGTCGCGGATACGGGCGGCCTGGGCGCGCAGCGCGGCGGCCGACTGTCCTGACACGGGCCACGGTGCGGGGGCTCCGGTGAGGATCGGGAGCGCCCGCGGGTCCCGGGCCCCGCCCTCGGAAGCGGAAGCGGATACGGATACGGATGCCGAAGCGGATACGGACTTGGCCTCCATCTCGGCCTCGGACGCGCCGGGCGCGGCCGGAGCGCTTACGGGAGCCTCCGCCTCCTCCAGGATCAGGTGCGCGTTCGTGCCGCTGATGCCGAACGACGAGACGCCCGCGCGCCGCGGCCGGTCCCCGCGCTTCCACGCCACCGGTTCGGTGAGGAGCGTGACGGCGCCGGACCAGTCGACGTGCGGCGAGGGAACGTCCGCGTGCAGAGTGCGGGGCAGCTCCTCGTGGTGCAGGGCCTGCACGATCTTGATCACGCCCGCGATGCCCGCCGCGGCCTGGGTGTGCCCGATGTTGGACTTGACCGAGCCGAGCCGGAGCGGCCGGTCCTCGGGGCGGCTCCGCCCGTAGGTGGCCAGCAGCGCCTGCGCCTCGATCGGGTCGCCGAGCGTCGTGCCGGTGCCGTGCGCCTCGACCACGTCCACGTCGGCGGCGGCGACCTGCGCGTCGGCGAGCGCGTCACGGATCACCCGCTCCTGCGAGGGGCCGTGCGGCGCGGTCAGGCCGTTGCTCGCGCCGTCCTGGTTGGTGGCGGAGCCGCGGATCAGGGCCAGCACCTGGTGGCCGTTGCGGCGCGCGTCGGAGAGCCGCTCGACCACGAGGACGCCGACGCCCTCGGACCAGCCGGTGCCGTCCGCGGCGGCGGAGAACGCCTTGCAGCGGCCGTCGGGGGACAGCGCCCCCTGTCGGCTCAGCTCCACGAACATGCCGGGCGTGGACATGATCGTGACGCCGCCCGCGATCGCCATCGTGCACTCGCCCGACCGCAGCGACCGTACCGCCCAGTGCAGTGCGACCAGGGACGACGAGCAGGCCGTGTCCAGGGTGACGGCCGGGCCCTCGAGGCCCAGCGTGTAGGCCAGCCGTCCCGAGGCGACGCTGGTGAGGGTGCCGGTGAGCCGGTGGCCCTCGACGCCGTCCGCGCCGTACTGGAGCTGCGGCCCGTACTCCTGGAACATCGCGCCGAAGAAGACGCCTGTGCGGGTGCCGCGCAAGGACAGCGGGTCCATCCCGGCGCGCTCCACCGCCTCCCACGAGGTCTCCAGCAGCAGGCGCTGCTGCGGGTCCATGGCCAGGGCCTCGCGCGGCGAGATCCCGAACAGCCCGGCGTCGAAGTCCGGTGCGCCGTCGAGGAATCCGCCGTGCCGGACGTAGCTGGTGGCCGCGCGCCGCGCCTGCGGGTCGTAGAGGCGCTCGATGTCCCAGCCGCGGTTGTCGGGGAAGTCGCCGATGACGTCCCGGCCGTCCGCGACGACGTCCCACAGCGCCTCGGGCGAGTCGACGCCGCCGGGCAGTCGGCAGGCCATGGCGACGATGGCGATCGGGGAGTCGTCGGCGTCCGGGTGGTCAGCGGGGGGCGCCGCGGTGTCGTTCGCCGCGGGTCCCGCGTCGAGCAGGGCGGCGCGCAGGTGGCGGGCGAGCGCGGACGGCGTGGGCTGGTCGAAGAGGACGGTGGCGGGCATCGCCACCTCGGCCTGCTCGGCGATCCGGTTGCGGAGCTGGACCGACAGGTGCGAGTCGAACCCGAGGTTCTTGAAGGTCTGTTCGGGGTCGAGCGCGTCCGGCGACGGCTGTCCCGCGACCGCCGCCGCGTGCGCCAGAACGAAGCGCAGCAGCGTCGAATCCCGCTCGGCCGGGCGCAGCGCGGCCAGTCGGGCGGCGAACGAGGAGGCGGCGGCCGGTTCGGCGCCGGAGTCCCGGTCCTCGCCGTGCTCGGCGTCCCGGACGGTGCGGTGGGCCGGTACGGCGGCGGTTCCCGCGCGTCGGCGACGGCGGCCGGTCGCGGTGTCCAGCCAGTGGCGGCGGCGCTGGAACGCGTAGGTGGGCAGGGCCACTTGGGCCGGGGGCGTGTCGGCGAACACGGCCTGCCAGTCGACCGGCAGGCCGCGTACCCAGCCCTCGGCCAGCGAGGTCAGGAAGCGTTCCTGGCCGCCCTGGTTCCTGCGCAGCGTGCCGAGCGCCACCGCGTCGAACCCGGCGTCCTCGAACGTCTCGGCCAGGCCCACCGCCAGCACGGGGTGCGCGCTGGCCTCCACGAAGTAGCCGAACCCGTCCGCCAGCAGCGCGCGTACGGTCTCGTCGAACCGCACCTGCCCGCGGAGGTTGGCGAGCCAGTACGCGGCGTCCAGCTCCCGGGTGTCGAGCCGGCCGCCGGTGACCGTGGAGTAGAAGAGCACGTCGGACGCCACCGGGGTGATGCCGGCGAGGGCGTCCAGCACCTCCTCCCGGATCGCGTCGACCTGGACCGAGTGCGACGCGTAGTCGATGTCGACGCGCCGGGCGCGGATGCCCTCGGCGTCGCAGACGGCGCGCAGTTCGGCGAGCGCGTCCAGCTCGCCCGACACCACGGTGGAAGAAGGCCCGTTGACCGATCCGACGCACAGCCGGTCGCCCCAGCGCTTGAGGCGTTCGAGGACCGCGCCGACGGGCAGCCCGACCGAGAGCATCCCTCCGCGGCCCGACAGCGACGCGCCGATCACCTTCGCCCGCAGCGCGACCGTCTTCGCCCCGTCCTCGACGGACAGCGCGCCCGCGACGCAGGCGGCGGCGATCTCGCCCTGGCTGTGCCCGATGACGGCGCCGGGTTCGACACCGGCGGCGCGCCACACCTCGGCCAGCGACACCATCACCGCCCACAGCGCCGACTGGACGACGACCACGTCGTCCAGGGCGCCCTCCCGGATCGCCTCGACCACCGAGCTGCCGAGATACGGCGCCAGCGCCGTGTCGCACTCCCCCATCCGGGCCGCGAACACCGGTGAGGTGGCAAGCAGTTGCATCGCCATGCCCGCCCACTGCGAGCCCTGGCCCGGGAACACCAGGGCCACCCGGCTGCCTCCGGCGCGCACCGCGCCGCTCACGAGGCCGGCCGCGGGCATGCCGGTGGCGAGCATGCCGACGGCGTTACGGGCGTCCGCGGGTCCGGCCGCGAGGACGACAGCGCGGTGCTCGAACGCCGCCCGGGAGAGGGCGAGGGCCCGGCCTACCGGGCGCAGGCTCGACGGGCCGCCGCCGTCGGCGGAGGCGAAACCGGAGCCGGAGTCGGAGTCGGAGCCGGCATGAGCATCGGCATCGGCATCGGCGGATTCGGCGACGGCGAGCAGGCGTTCGGCCTGGCCTCGCAGTGCGGCGGCGGACCGCGCGGACACCGGCCAGGGCACAAGGTCGAGTTCACCGAGCGGTGACCGGGTCGCGGGGGCGGCGCCCGGGGCAACCGCTTCGGGGACGACGGAGGCCGAGGCCGCGGCCCATTCGCCCACCACCACATGGCAGTTGGTGCCTCCCATGCCGAAGGAGGAGACACCGCCCAGCAGCGGCCGGTCGGCGTCGGGCCAGGCGGTCGCCCCGTCGCCGGTCTGCACCCGCAGGCGGAGGTCCGCCAGCGCGATCTCCGGGTTCGGGCGGCGGTAGTTGAGGCTCGGCGGCAGTGCCCGGTGCTGGACGCTGAGGATCAGCTTGAGCAGGCCGGTCACGCCCGCGGCGCCTTCCAGGTGGCCGACGTTCGTCTTGACCGAGCCGACGGCCAGCGGCGCTCGCGGGTCGCGGCCGGCGCCGAGCACCGTACCGAGCGCGCGGGCCTCGACCGGGTCGCCGACGCGGGTGCCGGTGCCGTGCAGTTCGACGTACTGCACCTCGTCCGGCGCGACCCCGGCCTGCCGGTAGGCGCTGCGCAGCAGGTCTTCCTGCGCCGCCTGGTGCGGGCTGGTGAGGCCGGGGCCGCCGCCGTCGTTGTTGACGGCGCTGCCGAGCAGCACGCAGCGGATCGGGTCGCCGTCGGCGACGGCGTCGCTCAGCCGCTTGAGGACCAGGACCGCGCCGCCCTCGCCGCGGACGTAGCCGTTGGCGCGCTCGTCGAAGGTGTAGCAGCGGCCGTCGGGAGAGAGCGCGCCGAAGGCGGTGATCCGCTCGGTTGTCTCCGGGACGAGGTTGAGGTTCACGCCGCCGGCCAGGGCGACCGCCGACTCGCCGGAGCGCAGGCTCTCGCAGGCGAGGTGGACCGAGACCAGCGAGGAGGACTGCCCGGCGTCGACGGTCAGGCTCGGGCCGTTGAGGCCCAGCGCGTAGGAGATGCGGTTGGCGACGAGGCTGCGGTGCAGGCCGGTGAGGGTGTGGGCGGTGGCCGGTCCTGACCGGGCGCTGAGGGTCGCGTAGTCGTCGGCGATGACGCCGAGGAACACCCCGTAGGCGACGGGCCGTCGAGCGGCCTTCCGCCGGTGCGCCGCCGAGGCGGCCTCGGGGGTCCCGGTCCTGGAGGCGGGGTGCAGGGCGGCGAGGCCCGCGTCCTCCAGTGCCTCCCAGCCCAGTTCGAGCGCGAGCCGCTGCTGGGGGTCCATCTGGGCGGCCTCGCGGGGCGTGACGCCGAAGAACTCCGCGTCGAAGCCCTCGATCCGCTCGGCGTCCAGGAAGCCGCCGCGCTGCGGACCGGCCGCGCCCGGACCGCCCGGATCTCCCGGACCGCCCGGACCGCCCTTCCCGATGTCCGAATCGACGTCCGATTCGACGTCCGGCTCGGCGTCCACGTCGCCCTCCACGGGCCAACGGGGGGCGGCGAGTTCGGTCACGGCGTCCGCGCCGCCGCGCAGCAGGTCCCAGAACGCCGTCGGGTCGTCCGCTCCCGGCAGTCGGCAGGAGACCCCGATGACGGCGATGGGTTCGCCCGGCCCGGCGGGGTCGCCGCCGTGTCCGTTCAGCGAATTCCGGTCGGCATTTGTGTCCGCCACCAGTACGTCAGAGCTCCTTCGGAATCCCACGACCCGGGGGGTGATACAGGTCGCACGAAAACGCCAGACTTTCCACCGCCTCGGTGGAATGCGGAGTGCGCGTCCCGATCGCCTCGGAATTGTCGCCCTCCGCGCCGTCATCCGTGGTTGCGGACAGGACGGACGTGGACCGGTAATCGATCCCATCAGCGTTCAACTGGCCAGTCAACCGGGGTCATTGACCGCACGACCCCTGCCCCCGCGGGGGTACCCCCTAAAACACGGCCCCCACCCCCTATACCCATTCCGGGGTTTGAGCCACTGCCGCACGCTGTTACCGTCCACGGGCGATGAAATTCGGAATAATTCCTCATTCGCGGCGTGAAACAAGTGTCCGGCCACGGCCGCATCCGCACGCCGCGCGTCATACGCTGGGAGTCTCGCGTGACCGATTCCGCTGTGTCGCTGAGCCCGCCGTCTGCCGCCGACGGCGGCGCTGAACTGTTCGCGTGGCTGCGCCGCATGCGCGACGACCATCCGGTGTTCCGCGACGAGAGCGGCAGTTGGCACGTCCTGCGGTACGCGGACGTGCAGCGGGTGCTGTCGGACCAGAAGGACTTCTCCTCCGACCCGACCCCGGTGTCACCGAAAGCGGCGGAGATCGCCCGCGGTGACCTGGCCCAGATCGACCCGCCCGAGCACCACCATCTGCGGCGCGGGATCAGCCGGGTGTTCACGCCCCGCACCGTGGCCGAACTGGAGCCGCGGATCGCCGAGATCGGCCGGGAACTGCTCGGCGCCACCGACGGCATGGACCGTTTCGACCTGGTGCGGCATCTGACCCATCCGCTGCCGGTGATCGTGATCGCCGAGCTGCTGGGAGTACCGGCCGAGGACCGGCCGATCTTCCGGCACTGGGCGGACCGCATCATCGCCGCCAAGATCGTCGGCATCGACCTGCCGGAGAACTACGAGCGCCTGCGGACCGCGATCGAGGAGATGGACTACTACCTCGACGGCATGCTGGAGGAGCGGCGGTCCCGTCCCGGTGACGACCTGCTCAGCAAGATGGCCACCAGCGAGGTGGACGGCGAGCCGCTGTCGTCGGAGGAGGCCGTCAACTTCGCCCGGCTGCTGCTGATCGCCGGGCACATCACCACGACGATGATGCTGAGCAGCGCGATCCTGTGCTTCGAGGAGCACCCGGAGGCAGCCGCCGCGCTGCGCGCCGACCGCTCGCTGATCCCGGCCGCGCTGGAGGAAGTGATGCGCTACCGGCCGCCGTTCACCATCACCGGCCGGTACACCACCCGGGACGTGCCGATCGGCGGTGTGGTCATCCCCGAGCGGTCGATCGTCATCCCGTGGCTGGCGTCGGCCAACCGCGACGAGCGGCAGTTCGAGGACCCGGACCGGTTCGACATCACCCGTACGCCCAACGCGCACGTCGCGTTCGGCAAGGGCATCCACTTCTGCATCGGTGCGCCGCTGGCCCGGCTCGAGGGGCGCGTGGCCCTCAATCTCCTCCTCGACCATTACCAGGACGTGCGGCTCGACCGCAGCGAGCCGCTGGAGTTCTACGACCGGAACTTCTTCGGTGTGAAGTCGCTGCCGGTGTCGGTCGTCCACACGTGACCGCCGTGGCCTCCCCTTCAGGTCCCGACGGCCCTCGCCCTGCGCCCGGCCGACCGAACGCCTTCCCGACCCCTCTCCCGAACTCCCGTCCCATCCCTCTCCCGACTTCCCGTCCCACCCCTTCCCCGACCGCCCGTCCCACCGCCCTCCCGACCATCGGAGCAGCCACGATGACCGACGAGAAACGGGCCAAGTGGCTCATTCTCGAACACTGTCGGATGATCAACGACGGCAATGTGGAGGGCCTGCTCCAGCTCTACGCCGAGGACTGCACCTTCGAGGACCCGGTGGGCAACGGCGAGCAGCACGGCCTGCACGCGCTCAGCCAGCGCGCCGCCGCCGCCGTCTTCTCCGGCGCCTTCGAGGACGCGGCCATGCCGGTGGCGTCCAAGGACGGCCAGTGGGCGTCGGTGCCGATGGTCTCGACCTTCAACTACCTGCCGCTGGCGGGTCCCGCGATGACCGAGTCGGGCCTGCTGCCGCCGGTCCCGCCCAAGGACCCGGAGGAGAAGATGATCCGGGTGAACATCGTGATGACGATCCACGTCAACGAAGTCGGCCTGGTCGACCGGATGATGGCGCTGTACGGCAGCTCCGACGTCACCCTCATCGACCGGAAGTGACGGACCGCTGACCGCCCCCGGCCGGGCGGAGCGACACGGTGGCGGGGCCCCCCCCCCGGGGGGCGCCCCCCCCCGCGCCCCCCCCCCCCGGCCCCCACCCCGGTGATCGCCCGCCGGTGGGCGTGAGCAGTCACGGGGGGGGGGTAGCCGCCCCCCGCCGTGGGGCGCCGCCCCCCCCCCCCCCCGGGGGGGGGGGGGCCCCCGGGGGGGCCCCCCCGCGGGGGGGGGCCCCCCCGCCGCCGTTGTCAGCCCACCGGGGTACGGAACCGGTTGATCTCCGGCAGGTGCCGTTCACGTGTCTCGGGGTCGGTCACGCCGAGCCCCTCCTGGGGCGCCAGGCACAGCACGCCCACCTTCCCGCTGTGCTCGTTGCGGTGGACGGCGCGGGTCGCCTCCCCGGTGGCCTCCAGCGGGTAGACCGTGGACAGCGTCGGGTGCACCATCGCCTTGGTGATGAGGCGGTTGGCCTCCCACGCCTCGCGGTAGTTGGCGAAGTGCGAGCCGACGATCCGCTTCAGCGACATCCACAGGTACCGGTTGTCGTACTCGTGCCGGAATCCGGAGGTGGACGCGCACGTGACGACGGTGCCGCCGCGGCGGGTGACGAAGACACTGGCGCCGAAGGTCTCCCGGCCGGGGTGCTCCAGCACGATGTCCGGGTCCTCGCCGCCGGTCAACTCCCGTATCCGGCCGCCGAACCGCTTCCACTCGCGCGGGTCGGGCGTCTGCGGGTCCTTCCAGAACCGGTAGCCCTCCGCGGCCCGGTCGATGACCAGCTCCGCGCCCATGGCCCGCACCAGCTCGGCCTTGCGCGGGTCGGAGACCACGCACACCGGCACCGCCCCGCCGTTCAGGGCCAGTTGGGTGGCGTACGAGCCGAGGCCGCCGCCCGCGCCCCAGATCAGGACCACGTCGCCCTGCTTGAGCGAGGCGCCGTTGCGCGAGACGAGCTGGCGGTAGGCCGTGGAGTTGACCAGCCCGGACGACGCGGCCTCCTCCCACGTCAGGTGCGCGGGTTTGGGCATCAACTGGTTGGACTTGACGAGCGTCAGCTCCGCGAGGCCGCCGAAGTTCGTCTCGAAGCCCCAGATCCGCTGCTCGGGGTCGAGCATCGTGTCGTCGTGCCCGTCGGCCGACTCCAGCTCCACGCTCAGGCAGTGCGCGACCACCCGGTCACCCGGCTTCCAGTTGCGCACACCGGGCCCCGTGCGCAGGACCACCCCGGCGACGTCGGAGCCGAGGACGTGGTACGGCTGCGCGTGGCGCGCCGCCTCGGGGCTGCTGCGCGCGTACCGGTCGAGGAAGGTGAACGTGGGCAGCGGTTCGAAGATCGCGCTCCAGACCGTGTTGTAGTTGATCGCGCTGGCCATCACGGCGATCAGCACCTCACCGGGGCCGGGTTCCGGGGTGGCGACGTCGATGGTGTGCAGGGACTTGGCGGGGTCCTTCTCGCGGGTCTCCAGCCCCTCGAACATGTCGGTCTCCTCGCGGAGCACGGCCGCGCCGCGGTAGCTCTCCGGCACCGGGAGCGCGAGGAAGTCCTCGGCTCCGGCACCCGCGCGCACGGCGTCGATGATCTGCTGCATGAGCGGTCCTCCCGTTGTGACCCGGCGGTCAGGCGATCTCGTTGGTCGGCATGTGCACTTCCAGCGGGAGTTGGTGCCGCCTGGTGATGTTGAGCTTGCGGTAGACCCGGGTCAGGTGCTGCTCGACGGTGCTGATCGTCACGAACAGCTTCGCCGAGATCTCCCGGTTGGTGTATCCGCAGGCCGCCAGGGCCGCGACCCGCTTCTCGGAATCGCTGAGCTTCGCCTCGGCCTCCGCGCCCAGCGCGTCGGCGGCGACCGGTTCGGCGAGCGCGGCGGCGGCCGGGGCGAGATCCTGGGCCCGTTCCCGCTCGCCCTCCCGCAGCCGCTGCCCGGACTCCGCGCACAGCGGTTCCGCGCCGCACTCGCGGGCCAGGTGCAGGGCCCGGCGGGTGACGGCGATCGACCGTGTGGTCTCTCCCAGTTCGCGGTACGTCTCGCCCAGCACGCCCACGGTGCGGGCCAGTTCGAGCCGGTCGCCCGACCGGTGCAGGTCCTCGACCGCCCGGGCCAGCAGCGACGGCCGGAGCTTGAGGTCGACGCTCTGCGCGCGCAGCCGCAGCGTGACGCCGCGCACCCGCGGGTGCACCGCGTCCGGCATCCGCAGCTGGTCCACGATCAACCGCTCGGCGCGGTCGGGCTGTTCGAGACGGCACAGGGCCTGCGCGGCGTCGGTGCGCCAGGGCAGCAGCACCGGTCGGTCGACGCCCCAGCGGACGGCGAAGCGGCCCGCGGTCTTGAAGTCGGTGAGCGCGGCCTCGGGTTGGCCGGTGGCCAGGTAGAAGTGGCCGCGTGCCCGCAGGTATCCGAGACCGTAGACGCTCTTGAGCAACGCGTCGGGAATCGGCTGGTTGAGCCGCCGGGCCGCGGCCGTGTAGTCGCCCGCGGCCGTGTGCGTGAGGATCAGCACGGCCAGCGGACCGCCGACGAAGAAGCTCCCGTTGTGGGCGGAGACGCTGTTCAGCGACTCCTGCGCGTACTGCGCGGCGGCCTCCAGCCGCCCACCGCGCAACGCGATGTCGGCCCGCAGGCCGGCGAACACCGCCCGCCAGCCCGGCGCCCGCCGCCGGTCGGCCTCCTCCTGGAATCTGCGGCAGGCGTCGTCGGCGGCTTCCAGCCGGTCGCCGAAGTACAGCGACACCACGGCGTTGACGATCGGCGTCAGCGTCACGTCCATCAGCGGGGACACCCGCAGAAAGCGTTCGGCCGAGGTCTCCACGCCGGTGTCGGGCGACAGGACCGGGCAGCGCAGCGACCCGTCGGGGGACGGATGCGCCACCGCGTCCGCGGATATCGGGTGGTCCTGCAACCCGGGGTCGCCGCCCTCGCCGCACCACTGCCCGGCCAGGGGTGTCAGTTGACCGAGCGCTGCCTGCGCCGCGCCCCACTGGCCGGACGACGCCCTCGCCTTGAGGCCGCCGAGGATGGCGCGGGCCTCCTCGAAGCGGCCGTGGCTGATCAGCAGGTCGGCGAGACCGGCGGCGGTGTGCGCGGGCAGCCGGGTGGTGGCCGCGGAGGCGACCAGTTCCGGCAGGTGCCTGGCCTCGGCCGCGGCGGGGTTGATCCGCCACAGCACGGCGGCCAGCCGCAGCCTGATGTCCGTACGCACCCGCTCGTCGTCGCACCCGGCGCAGGCCAGCTCCAGGTAGTCGATGGCGAGCGGGGCGTCGTCCTCGTGCAGCGCGGCCTCCGCGGCCTCCCGCAGTACGGCCGCTCCCCAGGAGCCGGGCACCTCGCCCCCCGCGAGCAGGTGCGCGGCCACCGCCGAGGGGCGGGCGCCCTGGTCCCTGAGCAGACCGGCGACCTCGCGGTGCAACCGGCCGCTCTCGGCCGCGTCCAGGCTGTCGCGGACCACGGACCGCGCCACCGGGTCGCGGAAGCGCGGGCCGTCCACGATGCCCGCGGACTCCAGTGCCTGCAACGCCTCGTCGACGCTCCAGGAGGTGGCCTCGGAGACGCGCCCGACGGACTCGGTGTCGGCCGCCTCGCCCAGCACCGCGACGGCGGCGGCCACCTCCCAGGTGTCCTCGCCTCCGCGGCGCAGGCAGGTCAGCAGCGCCTGTCCGAACAGCTCCCCGGCGAGCGGCGGGGCGATGCCCGGCGGCCAGTGGGCCACCGCGCGGTGGCAGTCCTCGAGACACGCCCGCAGCAGCAGCGGATTGCCGCCGGTCAGCCGGTACAGCTCCGCGGCGTTGACCGCTCCGGCGGGCAGATCGGTATACGCGGCGAGGATCTGGGCCACACCGTCCTGGTCCAGGGGCAGCAGCCGCAGCCGGTGCACCTCGGGCTGACGCAGCAGCTCGACGGCGAACTGCGGGTCCCGCGGTCCGCCGTGCAGCGGCTGGGTGAGCACCATCAGGACACGTCCGCGCCGGGTCAGCCGGGCGAGCTGGAGCAGACACCGCAGCGACTCGGCGTCGACGTGCTGGAGGTCGTCGACGGCGATGACCACCGGTGCCTGCTCGGCCATGTCCTTCACGGCCGCGGCGAGTTGCCGGGCGAACCGGCCGGTTCCCTGGTCGGTGGCCCCGTCGGGCGGTACCGGTGGCGCGGTCGACGGCGGCACGCCGTCCATCAGTTGGGAGACGGCGCCCAGGGGTGTGCCGGCCTCGGCGGGCGACCCCGCCGCGCACAGCAGGGTGACCCCGGACCTGGTCGCCTCGTCGATGACCCATTCCAGGGTCTGGCTCTTGCCGCAGGCGATCGCGCCCTCGACCAGAACCGTTCTCCCGCTGCCGGACATGACATCCCGCAAGGAATTGCTCAAAAACTCTAACTGCGCTTCACGCTGAATAAATTCCACGACAGTGAACAGCCCCCGTTCAAACCGTTCAATTCGCATTACCCAAAAGACACCGGGAACGCAACAAAGCGCCTGCGGGTGTGAACCCCGTGGCACAGATGATCCTCATCTATCCCAAACAGCCAACTCCCACCGTATCCGAAAGCCGATTCGACTCTATCGCGGCTTTCCGAAGATCGGGCAACCCCGGCGCGTTAAGGAAGCGGAAGAAGTCGGCCATCTCCGACTCGGCCGCATCCGGGCCGGCCACGGCCGGCCCGGTCACCGCCAACCCGGTCACCGCCGGATCGGTCACACCGGCACGCCGAGCCGGTCGCGTAACCCGGCGATCACCGCCGGCCCCTCGGCCACCAGGTAGAAGTGGCCGCCGGGGAAGACCTCGATGTCGAACGGGCCCGCGGTGTGCCCCGCCCACGCCTCCGCTTCCGCGATCTCCACCTGCGGGTCGCGGTCGCCGACGAACGCGGTGACCGGGCATTCCAGCGGCGGCGCCGGGCGCGGCGCGTAGGTCTCGATGGCCCGGTAGTCACCGCGGACCGCGGGCATGATCATGCGCACGATCTCGTCGTCGGCGAGCAGATCGGCGTGGGTACCGGCGAGTCGGCGCAGTTCGGCGACGATGCCGGCGTCGTCCCGCCGGTGGACCGGATCGGGCAGCGGACGGTGGGCGGAGGGCGCGCGGCGTCCGGAGACGAAGAGCCGGGTCGGCTCCACCCCATGGTTCCGTTTCAGCCGCAGGGCCACTTCGTAGGCGACGACCGCGCCCATACTGTGGCCGAAGAACGCGGTCCTCCGGTCGACCATGGGGGCCAGCGCCTCGGCGGCCAGGTCGGCCAGGTCGTGCAGGTCCTGGACCGGTTGCTCGGTCCTGCGTTCCTGCCGTCCCGGATACTGCACCCCGATGACTTCGACATCCGGTTGCAGCGCGCTGGAAACGGGGAGGTAAAAACTTGCCGAGCCTCCGGCGTGCGGAAAACAGACGAGTCTGCGGGGTTCACTTCCGGGCGGAGCTGGGTGATAGCGGCTGAACCATGCCTCGCGGTTCACACACATCTCCAATTCGTACAAATCCGCCCAACGTGCCCAAGGAGTGCCATGCATGCGGTTTCGAAACTAGTTCGGCTCCGCACTCGCCAGTAACCCCTAATCCGGCGAGCGCCACCCCTATGAACGGAAAATGGCGAGGCAGGGGTGGCCGAAACCGGCAATCCGCGAGGACCGCTCGACCGGCTGCCCGCCCGGCGGCGGTGGCGCGTCGGGCCCCGGCCGAATTTGCCGCGCGGGCGGAGGGCGGGACGGGGTAGGCGAGGGCCAGGCCGTGTCGGCAGGACACGCATGAGGTCTCGCGGAGGATCGATGGAAGCGAACACCGTTGACGGCGGCGCGAGTTGCCAGGTTCTGGTGGTCGGTGCGGGGCCCACCGGGCTGTTGGTCGCCGAGGAGCTGGTCCGGCGCGGTGTGCGGGTCCGGCTGATCGAGCGGTCCACCGAGGAGAACACGCAGAGCAGGGCGTTGGTGGTGGGAGCCCGCACCCTGGAGGTGCTCGACGACCTCGGGATCGCCGAGGAGGCGGTCGACCGCGGCCGGATCCTGCGCCGTATCGACGTCCATCCCGGCCCGGACGACGTCATCCCGCTCGAACTGGACGGCATCCGCTCGCCGTTCCCCTTCGCGCTCTCCCTCCCGCAGCCGGAGGTGGCGGATTTACTGGAGACGGCCGCGCGGCGGCAGGGCGCGGTCGCCGAGCGCGGCACCGAACTGACCACGTGCCGTCAGGACGCGGACGGCGTCACCGCGACCCTGCGGATGCCCGACGGCGCGGAGCGCACGGTTCGCGCCGACTGGCTGATCGCCTGCGACGGGGCGCACAGCACCGTACGGCGGACGGCCGGGATCGCCGGCGACCACCGGGATCTGCACCGCGCCTTCCTGCTCGCCGATGTCGCGGCCGACTGGGACCTTCCCCAGGACCGGCTGCATCCCTGGCTGGGCGGCCACGGCATCCTCGTCCTGCTTCCGCTCCCCAAGCCCGGCCACTGGCGTGTCATCGCCGATGTCCCGTCCGGCTCCGACGCGCCGGAACCGGACGAGGACATGCTCAACCGGCTGCTCGCCGAGCGCACCCCGCTCTCCGGCGCCGACGGCGGCAGCGCGATCTCCCGTGTGGACTGGCTGAGCGGTTTCGAGGTGCGCGAGTCGCTGGCCGAGCACTACCGGCAGGGGCGCATCCTGCTGGCGGGGGACGCGGCGCACACCCACAGCCCGGTCGGCGGACAGGGCATGAACGTCGGCCTCCAGGACGCGCACAATCTGGCCTGGAAGCTCGCGCTGGTCGTGCAGGGGCGGGCGGGCGCGGGGCTGCTGGACTCCTATGAGCAGGAGCGCCGTCCGGTGGCGGACCGGGTGCTGCACGCCACGACCCGCGCCACGAAGGTGGCCACGACGCACGCCCCGGTCGCCCGTACGCTGCGAGCGCAGGCACTGCGGCTGATCAGCAGGACCCCTCCCGTACGGCATCGGCTGGCCCTCGGCGTCACCGAGCTCTTCGTCGACTACGAGCACAGCCCGCAGGTCGACCGCGCCCGCAGGTCCGGCGCGGGCGGCCCCGGCCCCGGCGACCTCTCCCCCGACGCGTTCGTCCACGACGGCACGGGCTTCACCACGCTGCGGCACCGGCTGCGCGGCAGCGAACACGCCCTGCTGGTGTTCCTCGGGTACGAGGACGACGAGCGGCGGATCGCGGAGGTGACGCGGGCGGGCCGCGAGGCGCTCGGGGACTTCGGCACCGTCGTCGCGGTGAGCCGGACCCGCGGGAAGGGCGACCCCGACCGGTCGCTGCTCGGCGACCGGCACGGCGCCTGCCACCAGGCGTTCGCGGCCACCGGCCCCGGCCTGTGCCTGCTCCGGCCCGACCGCTTCATCTCCCACCGCTCCCAGGGCTGGGACATGTCCGGAGTACGGGACCGGCTGGCCGCCCTCGCACGCTGACCGGGAGCGACGGCGCCTCCGCCGTCCGGGGCCGCGCGGCCCCGGACGGCGGGCGGGCGAGGTCCCGCGCACGCCGAGGAGACGCCCTTGTGACGATCCCCACTCGAACACCCGTTTCCCCGGTCCTCCTCCGGGCACGCGCATACGTGACCCAAGAGGTGACTTCGTTGGACATATTCGATGACGAGACCGGCTCGCCGCCCACCGGCGCACTGCCGATCGCGGACTACAAACATCTGCCCAAGCTCACGATCGAGGGGATCGTCCCCTCACTCCAGCGCGAAGAACTGGAAACGGTGCTGCGCTACGAGAACAGCCACCGCAACCGCACGCCGCTGATCCGCCTGCTGATGTCCCAGCTCCGCGTCCTGCGGCACCGCGCGCGGTAGAACGTCGTCCACCCCGCGGTGGCGTCACGACGGTGCCGCGTAGCAGCGGACGGCGAAGAGCGCGGCGGGGGCGGCGCCGTGGGTGGACACCACCTCGACGGACAGCTCGTCCGTTTCGAGGGGGGTGTCGAAGGTGAGGACGTTGTGGGTCTGGTGGTTGTCGGCGCGTTCTGCGACCACGCGGTCCCCGGCGCGGACGACGTAATCGCATACGCAGAACGGCACCGCGCGCTCCTGGTGGTCCCACAGGACGGACTCCATGGCGTGGTCGGCGTCGGTGTCGAAGGTCAGGTGGAGCCGGCCGATGCGTCGGGGTTCCGGCCAGCGCAGGCGGACAGTGGGACGGCGGTCCTCGTACGCGGCGGCCCACGCGTTGGGCCGCGCCGTGGGCCGGTGGTGGCCGTTGCGGACGCCCTCCACGCTCCACGCCCTGAGCGGAGGGTCGATCGTCAGGGCGAAGTTGTGTCCGCCGGGGCGCCGTTCGGGGGTCCAGAACTCCACGCGCGGCTTGCCGACGGCGTCGTCCGCCTCCTGGGTGCCCGTGTGCCGGACCGAGAGCAGGCCGGTGACGCGCCGGGTGGTGGTCCGCACCGACACGTCGTCGTTGCGGATCAGCGTCAGGAAGACGTACCGCGGCCGGTCGACCGTCGCCTCGACGTCGACCTCGATCCGCTGCCCGGCGCCGGCATCGAGACTGAACTCCCGCGCGGCCAGCACCACATCGGGGGTGTAGTCCTCCGGCCGGTTGCCGGTACGGAGCTCCACCCGCAAGGTGGTGGGCGCGGCCACGTCGACGGTCAGCGTCATCCTCGGCAGCTTTCCCGCGTCCAGCGGCAGCAGTTGGGCGCGCGAGTGGTCGAGCGGCGCCGCGGGACCGTCGCCGGGGAGCGACCCCACGGTCAGCTCGCTCGACGCGGTGAGCGCGGCCTGCCCGGCGAGGTCGTCCGGATCGTCGAGCCGCAGGTCGGGGATGTGCTGCCCGGCACGCAGGAGTTCACGCTGAAGGGCGGGCATCCGGTCGGGTTTCGTCAGCTCCGCCGGGAGTACGCCGTCACGCGCGCACACGGCGGCGGCCATCCCGGCGGCCTGTCCGATCTGGGCGCAGGTGGCCATCACCCTGGTCGAGGCGAACGCGACGTGCGAGACGCTGATGATCCGGCCCGCCAGCAGCAGATTGCTCACGTCACGGCTGACCAGGCAGCGGTAGGGCACCTGGTAGACCCCGCGCGCGTGCAGGTGGTTGCTCCCGGCGTGCTCGCTGAACACGCCGTCGGCCGGGTGCAGGTCGAGGGACCATCCGCCGGAGGCGACGGCGTCGGCGTGGGGGCGCTGGTCGACGATGTCCTGCTGGCGGAGCATGTACAGGCCCTCGAACCGGCGGCTCTCCCGCTTACCGGGAATCAGCCCGGCCCACTCCAGCGTCAGGGTCTTCGCCTCGGGGAAGTCACCGGAGTTCTTCAGGTGGTTCCAGACGCCGTAGACCACCTTCCAGAGCTCCCACTTGATCTCCTCCGTGTCGTGCACGGTGTCGAGACGGCCGCCGTACTCGATCCACCACAGCCGGCAGCCCTGGACCGTGGTGTCGAAGCTGCGCCAGCGGGGGATCTCGGTGATGTCGTCGAGCGCGTAGCCGGGCGGCACGAAGGTCACCGGCCGTCCGACGTCCTTGCTGTAGAAGTAGATCGACTGGCCGAGCAGGCCGCCGTACGACTCCTCGGGCGCGAACAGTTCGCCGAACTCCTCGGTGGACTCCGCGCCCATCCGGTAGGCGGCGCCGGCCAGGTAGCCGAGGACGCCGTCACCCGACGCGTCGCAGAACACCGGGGCCGTCAGCTCGTAGCGCGTGGAGTTCTGGGCGCAGAAGGCGCTCACCGAGGCGATCCGGTCGCCGTCCTTGGACACCGCCGTCGCCGCCGTGTTCAGCAGGAGGGTGATGCCCGGCTCGGCGACCGCCTTCTCCAGCAGCACGGTGTCGAACAGCACGGCGTTGCCCTCGGGGTTGCGGAACATGTTCTCCACGAGGATCTCGTCGAGCACGCCGCCCTCGCGCGACCAGCGGTTGTTGTTGAACATGTGCGCGGTGGCGCCCAGCACCCAGAGCCGTATCTCGCTGGAGGCGTTGCCGCCCAGCACGGGCCGGTCCTGGACCAGGACGACCCGCGCCCCGGCCCGCGCGGCGGTCACGGCCGCACACGTACCGGCCATTCCGCCGCCGACGATCACCAGGTCGGCGCTGAGCCGCTCGGTGCGGAAGTCCCGGCTGTCGCGGGCGGGTTCGGTGGTGAGGAGAGTGCGCGGTGCGGTCATGCCGTTTCAGCGCTCCTTAGGAATCTGCTGGTTGAGGTGGCGTCAGTTCGGGCCGTGCGATGGTCACTTCGCCGCGCCGGGGCGGCCCGCCGCTCATCGCGTGCGACGGGCCGCCCCGGCAGGTGCGGGGGCAGGGTGCTAACCGGCGTCGGCGCCGATGTTGGGGGCGCCGGGGATGGCGTTCTGGTAGTAGTCCACGCCCCCGTTGCCGGAGACGGCGACTCCCGAACCCGCGGCCGGGGAACCGGAGGCGAGCGTGTACGCCTGCGGGCACGGCTGCGGTCCCGCGCCGGAGGACGGCGTCCAGGCGCAGGTGCCGCCGGTGCCGGGCGAGGTGAACAGCGGGTCGCCGAAGACCGGTCCGGTCTCCACTCCCGCGGCCTGCCACGCGGCGAAGGTGCTGTAGGTGGTGCCGCCCCAGCGCCAGGCCGGGGAGCTGGCCGCGGAGTACAGGTTGTGCGACAGGGTCATGCCGGTCTGGCCGTAGGCGTTGTAGTAGAACTGGCCGGGGTGACCGTACTGGTCCCTGTTGCCCATGTCGCAGATGTTGTCCGCGATCAGTGAGCCGCCGGCCCAGGTGCCCGCGCTGTAGCCGAAGTTGAAGCAGGCGCTGGCCGTGGACTTGGTGCTCTGGGCGACGTTGGTGAAGAAGGTGTTCCCGTAGACCGACAGCGCGTTCTTCGGCGCGTTGGGCACGACGGTCATCAGGCCGCCCTGGATCTTGGCCCAGTCGTCGTTCTCGGAGATGTTGTAGCGGTAGGTGTTGGGACCCCACACCTTGGAGTCGACGGTCGAGGTGTAGGCGAGCAGGCCGCTGCCGGCGTTGTGGTGGGTGTAGTTGTACTCGACCACCGAGTTCGTCGTGCCGCCGTCGAGGTCGATGCCGTCCCAGTCGCACCCGGCCGTGAACGCCGGGTACGGCTGCACGTTGTAGACCTCGTTGTACCTGATGGTGACGTTGTTCGAGGTGTACGTCTCGATGCCGCTCGCGCCGCCGCAGGAGGTCACGTTCGCGCCCACGTCGTGGATCACGTTGTGCTGGATCACCGCGCCGTCCCAGCCGTTGCCGGTGATGCCCGCACCCGTATCCTTCGCGGGCATGCCGAGGTTGTAGACCGTGTTGCCCTCGACCGTGACGTCGGTGATGTTCTCCCCGGAGCCCCAGCCGTAGATGCCGGGGCCGTCCGGTGAGGTCACGCTCGCGCCGTGCAGCTTGTTGTGACGGATCTGGACGTCGTTCAGGGGCCCGCTGTGCCCGTTGACCGCGTAGCCGAGGATCATGATCTCCCCGCCGAACGAGCTGCTGCTTCCGGCGGGTGTGGAGAATCCGGAGATGTCGGAGCCGGACACCGCCAGCCCCTGGGTGGCGGCCGTGCCGTTCTGGTTCTCCAGCAGGACGCCGGCCGCGGTCGTGGAGCCGTTGACCACTTTCAGTCCGGTCAACTGGAAGCCGCTGACGTTGTCGGCCGTCACGGCCGCCGAGTAGTCGCCGGTGCAGTTCGAGGTGAGGGTGGCCTGCCCGGTGCCGTAGGAGTTCACCACGAACGGCGTGGACGCGGACGACGAGGGCACGTTGACGGAGTTGAAGACCAGGCAGCCGGTGAAGGTCTGCCCGCCTTCGAAGGAGACGGAGCTTCCCTGGGGGAAGGTGGAGCCGTTGACCTTCGCGACGGTCTTCCACGCCTGGGCGGGTGACAGTCCGGTGTTGCTGTCGCTGCCGCTCGGCGAGACGTAGTACGTCGCCGTCGCGGCGTGTGCCGCGACCGTTGTGGCGGGCAGACAGCCGAGGACGACAGGTACGATCGCGAGTGTGAGCGCCTTTGCTCTCATGGTTCTCCCTCACTGCGTGCGTATGTCGACGCACAGGCACGCAGTCGATGAATCGTGGTGGGGGCATGCCTCGGCCAACCGCGTCCGGCGTGTACCGGCGCGGTGCCGGGCAGTCCGTGTGCGCTTCCGGGCCGCGACGTTCACGGCGTCGCGGACCCCGGATCCGGCTCCACGGGACCTCGTGCGCGCTCCTTTCCGTGGGTCGAGATGATGTGCCCGCGCGGGCGGTACGCCTCTGCGCGGAGGCTCTGGTCAGGTATCCCGATGGTCAGGCGGGCCGGAAGGCCGGGTATCGGGATGGTCGGGTATCGCTTTGGTCAGGTGATCCGGAAGGTCCGGCGCGCTTGGGTGCGCGAGCTGTTGCCGGTGTGGACGTGGATCTCGCCCGGCTCCACGGTGAAGACCCCGGCCGGGTCGTTCGTCCAGAAGCCGACGTCGTCGGCCCCGAGCGTGAAGCGGACCGTCCGCTCCTCCCCCGCGGCCAACCGGACCCGGTCGAAGCCCCGCAGGCGGCGGACCGGCTGGGCGATGGCGGCCACGGGGTCCTGGACGTAGAGCTGGACGACCTCCTCCCCTTCGCGCTCGCCGGTGTTGCGGACGCGGACGGTGACCTCGACCGTCTCGCCCGCCAGGAGTTCGCGCACCGTGATCCGCTCGCGGCTGAGCGTCGGCTCGTCGAGGGCGAAGTCGGTGTAGCTCAGGCCGTGGCCGAAGGGGAATCGCGGGCCGTCCTGGACGTCGAGGTACTTCGAGACGTACTTCTCCTCCGGCACGGCCGGGTCGTACGGGCGGCCGGTGCGCTCGTGGTTGTAGTACAGCGGGACCTGGCCCACCGTCCGCGGAAAGGTCACGGGGAGCTTGCCGCCCGGGACGACAGCCCCGGTGAGCACGTCGGCGATGGCCGGGCCCGCCTCGATGCCGGGGTGCCAGGCCATGACGACCGCCTGCACCTGGTCCGCCCAGTCCCCGATCGTCAACGGCCGCCCGCCCACGAGCACCACCACGCACGGCGTGCCCGTCGCGGCGACCGCCCTGATCAACTCCTCCTGGCGGCCGGGAAGTCCCAGGTCGCTGCGGACCGCCGCCTCTCCGCTGATCTCGGAGGGCTCACCCACCACCAGGACGACGGCGTCGGCGGCCGCGGCCGTCGCGACGGCCTCCGGAAGGCCGGAGACGTCGGAGCCGTCCGCGGGAACGCCGGGGGCGTGGGTGACAACCGCGTGCGGCAGGGCTTCGCGCAGGCTCCGCAGGACCGGGACGGCCTCGGGCGCTCCGGGCAGCGCCCACGTGCCCAGCAGATCGCCGCTGTCCGCGAACGGGCCGAGGACGGCGAGCGTCCCGATGGCGGTCCCGTCCAGCGGCAGCGCTCCGCCGTCGTTCTTCAGCAGCACCACGCAGCGGCCCGCCACCTCGCGGGCGGCGGCCCGTGCGGCGGCGGTCGGGGCGGTGATCTCGGCGGACTCCTCGACGTACGGCCGCTCGAACAGACCGAGCCGCAGCTTCAGCCGCAGGACGCGGGCCACGGCGTCGTCCAGCCGCTCCTGGCTCAACTCGCCGCGCTCCAGCAGGGCCGGGCCGTGGTCGACGAAGGTGGTGGACACCATCTCCAGGTCCACACCCGCCGACAGCGCCAGCCGCCCGGCGTCGGCCTCGTCGGCCGCGCTGCCGTGCGCGATCAGCTCCTGGACCCCCGTCCAGTCGCTGACCACGACCCCGTCGAACCCCCAGCCGTCCTTCAGAACGCCGGTCAGCGTACGGGGGTCGGCGTGCGCGGGAACGCCGCTGACGGTGTTGAAGGCGGCCATGACGGTGGCCGCTCCCGCCGCGACGGCGGCCTCGAACGGCGGCAGGTAGAGGTTGCGCAGCCGCTGCTCGGAGACGTCCACGGTGTTGTAGTCGCGCCCGCCCTCGGCGCCGCCGTACGCCACGAAGTGCTTGGCGCAGGCGGCCACCCGGTCCGGCGCGGACAGGTCGTCCCCCTGGTACCCGCGCACCTTGGCCACCGCGTAGCGCGCGGCCAGATACGGGTCCTCGCCGGGGCTCTCGGCGATCCTGCCCCACCGGGGCTCGTGGGTGACGTCCACCATCGGCGAGAACGTCCAGTGGACGCCGTTGGACCGGGCCTCGGCCGCCGAGACCTCGCCGTCGGTCCGCGTCACGGCCGGGTCGAAGGCCGCCGCCTGGGCCAGCGGAATGGGGAACGTGGTGTGGAATCCGTGGATCACGTCCAGGCCGAAGACCAGCGGAATGCCGAGCCGGGACTCCTCCACCGCGATGCGCTGAACGGCGTTGCTGTTCGCGGCGCCGACCACGTTGAGCACCGAGCCGAGCAGGCCCTTGCGCGCCGCGGCCTCGACCGCGCCGGTACTGCCCCCGCCGGGACCGGTGTTCCAGGCCCAGGCGAGCTGCTGCAACTGTCCGAACTTCTCCTCGACGGTCATCCGGCCGAGCAGGTCGGCGATACGGGTCTCGTGGTCGTCGGCGCGCGCCGGGTTCGGCATCGTGGGCTCTCCCTGGTTCATCGGTCCTCCGTCCGGGTCCTGACCGCCTCGGGCCAGGCCAGCGAAATGCCGAGGGTACGGCTCAGCAGCCTTTGGTAGTCGGCCAGTTGCGCCTGGTCGGACCGGACCTTGCGCGGCGGCAGCGCCCGGTCCAGGCAGAATCCGGCCAGAGCGCCGACGGCCTCGCCGATGGCCCACTCCACAGGGTGCAGGCGGTAGCAGCCGTTGGTGATGTGGGTGGTGCCGATGTTCTTGTTGGCGGGCAGCAGATTGTCGACCCGGACCGGGATCAGCGCGCCCAGCGGGATCTGGAACGGGTAGGAGTCGATGTCGATGTAGGTCCGGCCGGTGGTGGAGGGGTGCAGGTCGATGCGGTAGCTGCCGAGGCCGACGCTGTCGTGGAAGACCTCGCTGCCCGCGCCCTCGGGCCGCGCCTGGACTCCGACGTGCTGTTCGAGGACGGTGAACTCCGCCTTGATACGGCGGGATTCGCGGATGTACGGCGTCTTGGCCAGGCCGTCCGCGGTGCCGGTGACATCGGGGCGCGGGCGCAGGCCGGGGTAGCCGGTGCCGCCGTCGGGGCGCGGGGCCTCGGTCTGGAGCCAGTGCAGGAAGGACAGCGACAGGTCGCGGCTGGCGGCGAGGGCCGCCTGCCGGGCCTCGGCGCTCACACCGAGCAGCGGCGCCTCCCAGTAGTCGATCTGGGGCCAGTTGACGACGGTGAGGTCCGAGGCGAAGGCTCCGGGCGCGAACTGCTCGCGGGCCAGGACGCGCCGGAACTGCCACAGGTCGAAGTGCTCCCCCGCGCTCTGGTCGGCGCCCATCAGCGTCCAGGTGCGCTCTTCGAGGGTGATCGGAACGACGTCGGTGAGGGAGAGCTGCGGTCCCGGCCAGAAGGGCGCGGTGGTGGTGAGCCAGTGGTCGTAGGTGTCGGGCCGGTCGATGACGTGGTCCTCGCCCGGCCGGTGTTCCAGGGCGAAGCACCAGGACACGGCCTGCTGGTCGAGGGGGTCGGCGGTGTCGGGCGCGTGGGGCTCGCCGGTCTCGTCGCGGCCCTCGGCGCCGATGACGTGTTCCACACCGGCCAGTTCCAGCAGGTCGCCGAGTTCGGTGGCGTCCGCGACGTAGGAGGCGTGGACGGTGATCCGGCGGTCGTCGTGCCGTCCGGCCAGCGTGACCGCCTCGACGCGGTCGCCCTCGGTGTGCGCGGCGACGGGCTCGTACCCGGTCAGCACGGTGATCGCGCCGGAGGCCCGCCAGGGGGCCAGCATCTCCTCGATGACGGCCGCGCCCACCCGCGGTTCGTGACACATCCGGCTGACGATGCCGAGACCCGGATCGAGTCGGGGGTCCCGCGCCGCCCCGGGCGTGAGCGGGTAGTTGCGGCGGTAGTAGTCGCGCACGCGTCTGCGCAGGTCGGCGTAGCCGGGTGGGCAGGCGGGGCCTTCGATCCAGGGGTGCTCGTCGGGTGGCACGGCCTGGGCGGTGAGCTGCCCGCCGAGCCAGTCGGTGGGCTCGGTGAGCACCACCGTACGGCCGAGCCGCGCCGCCGTGAGCGCGGCCGCGACGCCGCCCAGCCCACCGCCGACCACGAGGATCTCTGTTCGTATCTCTGCCATGTGCCCAAGAACTCCTTGTCACCGGTCTCTGCCGGTCGGAACGGTCGGTTCCGGCTCGGTGGTCGTGCCGGGTGTCTTCAGGGCAGCCGTGATCGACGGACGCCGCCCGCTGTCGTGAGATGCGTGCTGTGCGGCCGCTCCTGTCAGCTCACCGCCGCGATGGTGGCGCCGGGGACCAGCGGGCACGGCACGAGGACGCTCTCGGCCCGCTTGCCGGGGTCGTCGAGCATCGCGTGCAGCTGGTCCACGGCGATCCGGCCGATCTCCTTGCGGGGGATCTCCAGCGAGGCCCACTGACCGGCGAGGTCCGCGGAAGCCCCTTCCAGTACGGCGACCGAGACGTCCTCGGGGATCTTGCGGCCCCGGCTCGCGAGGCCGTCACGCAGCGATTCCGCGAGCCGTACGCTCTCCACCACGATGGCGGTCGCGCCGCCGTCCGCCACCTCGTCCAGCCACGCCTGGTCGAGGTCGGCCGCGCCGAGGTGGCCGGGGGAGGTGTCCGTCAGTCCGAGCCGCGCGATGGCCTCGGCGTAGCCGGTGCGGCGGTCGGCGTACGGTTCCAGTTCCAGCCAGTCGCGCACGTAGCCGAACCGCCGGTGGCCGTGGTCCGCGAGGCGCTCGACGATCTGTCCGCTGGCCGACCGGTAGTCGGGGATGATCTGCGGGATCTCCGCGCCGGGCACCTCGCGGCGGCCGATGTGCACGAAGGTGTACCCCTCGTACCAGAGCCGGGCCAGCTCGCCGCGGTCGGTCGCCACACCGAGCAGGATGCTGCCGTCGGCCAGATTCAGCCGGTTCGTGCCGCCCCGGTAGATCTTGCGCTCGCCGTCGCCGCCGGCTCCGGTGGAGGTGAACAGCACCAGGTCGAAGCCGGTCTCCTCCGCGCGTTCCTCGATGCCGAGCAGGAACTCGAAGTAGAAGTCCTCGCGCGCGTGCGGGAAGACCCGCTCGAAGGTGTGCACGCCCAGCAGGTTGTTGCGCTGATTGCGCATCGCCCGGGCGGCGGGGTTGGCGACGTAGCCCAACTCCTTCACGGCGTCGAAGACCCGCCGCCGGGTCTCCTCCGAGATCCGCGCGGTCGCCGCGTCACCGCTGATCACCCGGGACACCGCCGACTGGGACACTCCGGCGAGCCGTGCCACGTCCGCCTGGTTGGGCGCCCTGCCGCGTCGTTGTCCTGTCATCACGCCCCCTGGAGTGCTTCCCGCCGGGCGGTGGTCGCCGCGGCGTGTGTCGTGTCGGCCATCACCCCGGCCCGGCCCTTGGCGTGCAGCCAGCACTTCGCCCAGTGGCCGTCGCCCAGGTCGGTGACCGGTGGGGCCTGCTCGGCGCACTCCTTCATCGCGAACGGGCAGCGGGGGTGGAAGCGGCAGCCCGCGGGCGGGTCGATCAGGCTGGGCGGCTCGCCCAGTTCGTCGGCGCCCGCGAAGAACGCCTCGCGGTCGCCGACACCGCGCTCGGGGTCGGGCGAGGACTCGATGAGCAGCTTGGTGTACGGGTGCTGGGGGGACGCGATGACGTCCTCCTTCGGTCCCGACTCCACCATCTGCCCTGCGTACATCACGGCGATCTCGTCGCACAGGTAGCGGGCGCTGGCGATGTCGTGCGTGATGTACAGCAGCGCCAGGCCGTCCTCGGCGCGCAGCCGCTGGAGCAGATTGAGCATCTCCAGCCGGATGGAGACGTCGAGCATGGAGATCGGCTCGTCCCCGAGCAGCACCTTGGGTTCCACGGCGAGCGCGCGGGCGATGACGACGCGCTGGCGCTGGCCCCCGGACAGCTCGTGCGGGAACTTCGCGGCGAATTCGGCGGCCGGGGTGAGGCTGACCTTCTCCAGCAGCAGCGTCATCCGCTGCTCGCGTTCGGCCGCGGACAGGTGCGGGTGGTGCAGCCGCAGCGCCCGGTCGAGGTTGTAGCGGACCCGGTGCATCGGGTTCAGGGAGCCGAAGGGGTCCTGGAAGATCATCTGGACCTCGGAGTGGTAGGCGCGCCGCCCCCGCCTGCTGCGGCTCACCGGCTCGCCGCGCAGCAGGATCTCGCCCCGCGTCGGTTCGTGGAAGCGGGCCAGCATCCGCGCGAGCGTGGTCTTCCCGCTGCCGCTCTCCCCCACCAGCGCCAGGATCTGACCGGGCTTCAGCCGGACCGTGGCGTCCTCGACCGCGCGGACGACGGAGGTACGGCCGAGCGCGCCGCGGGCGGTGAAGTGCTTGGAGACGTCCAGCGCCTCCAGTACATACGGCGGCGCTTCGTGCGCCGCGTCGGGCGTGCGGGCCTCTTCGTCCGCAGCGGACACGGCCTCGGTCATGTGCTTGCTCATCGGGTCTCGCCTCCGTTGTCGCCGTCGGTCTCGTTGAGCAGGCACGCCGCTTCGTGTCCCGGCCCGGGGCCCACCGGCAGCAGCAGCGGCAGCCGCTCGTCGCACCCGTCCGTCCGCCGCGCGCAGCGCGGGTGGAACGGGCAGCCCGACGGCAGTCGGCGCAGGTCGGAGGGTGTGCCGGGGATGCCGTGCAGATCGCGCAGCGGGGCGTGCAGCGGCGGGAAGGAGTCGCGCAGCCCCTGGGTGTAGGGGTGCTTGGGCGCCCCGTAGATGGCCGCGGCCTCGCCCACCTCGACGATGCGGCCCGCGTACATCACGGCGATACGGTCGGCCAGCTCCAGCAGCAGCGACAGGTCGTGGGTGACGAAGACGACGGCGAAGCCCAATTCCTTGCGCAGGCGCAGCACTTGGGCGAGGATCTGCCGCTGCATGACCACGTCGACGGCGGTCGTGGGCTCGTCCATCACCACCAGCTCCGGCCCGCAGGCCAGGGCCAGGGCGATGGCGGCCCGCTGACGCATTCCGCCGGACAACTGGTGCGGGTAGTCGCGGATCCGGTCCTCGGAGATGCCGACCAGGCCGAGCAGTTCGGCCGCCCGCGCCCAGGCGGCCCGCTTGTTCAGCGCGCGGTCGTGGGCGCGCAGGACGTCGGCGAACTGGGCGCCGATGCGCATCACCGGGTTCAGCGCGTCCATCGCGGACTGGAGCACGATGGACAGGGCCGTCCACCGGTAGCGGCGCATCCGCTTGCCGTCGAGCGCGGCGAGGTCGACCGGCGGCGCGCCGTCCCTGCCGTGGAAGAGGATCTCGCCCGCGGTGGTGACGGCCGGCGGGCGCTGGAGCCGGGTCAGGGCGGTGATCAGCGTGGATTTTCCCGAGCCGGACTCTCCGGCGACGCCGAGGATCTCCCCTCGGCGCAGGGTGAAGGAGATGTCGGAGCAGGCGCGCACCGGATCGGCACCGGTGGCGTATTCGACGGTCAGGCCGCGGACTTCGAGGACGGTCTGTCTCGCGGGGATCAGCGGCCGGTGCTTCGGCTCTGTGTGGACGGTCATCAGGCCGCGCCTCCCGTCCGCGCCAGTTGCCTGGTGCGCCGGGCGGACACCGGGCGGGCGACGCGCAGTTTGGGGTTGGCCAGTTCGTCGATGCCGAAGTTGACCAGCGCCGCCGCGGTGCCGATCAGGGCGATGCACAGGCCGGGCGGCACGAACCACCACCACAGGCCGCGCAGGACCGCGCTCTGCTGCTGCGCTCCTTGGATCATCGTCCCCCAACTGATCGACGAGGAGTCGGAGATGCCGAGGAAGGCCAGTCCCGCCTCGGCCATGACGGCGCCGATCATCGCGTGCAGGAACATCGACGCGATGAGGCCGGTCAGATGCGGCAGCACTTCGGCGAAGACCAGTCGGCGACCGCGCTCGCCGAGCATCCGCATGGCGCGTACGAAGTCGCGGTTGGCGATGCTCATGGCCTGGGCGCGCAGCGTGCGCGCGCCGCCCGACCAGCCGAAGAAGCCGATGATCAGGGCGATCGTGGTGAGCCCTGTGCCCTGGAGGTAACCGGCCACGATCATGATGAGCGGCAGCGTCGGCATGACGAGGAAGAGATTCGTCAGGAAGTTCAGGGCGCCGTCGATCTTGCCGCCGTAGAACCCGGCCGGTACGCCGACCAAGATCGCGATCGCCGTGCCGACCACCGCGCCGAGCACGCCGACGTACATCGAGCCGCGGGCACCGGCCACGACCTGGGCGAGCATGTCCTGCCCGTACTGGTTGGTGCCCAGCGGATGTCCGCCGCCGGGCGACCGGGAGATGGCGGTGGTGTCGTTGGCGCGCGGGTCCAGGCCGAGCAGGCTGTGCGTCAGCCAGGGGCCGAACACGGCGAGCAGGAGGAAGAGGACGAGGATGCCCAGGCCGATGCGGACTTTCCAGCCGCGGAGGAAGAGGGTACGCACGGCCGGTCACCCCCCTTCTCTGATGCGCGGGTCGAGCAGCACGTACACGGAGTCCGCCAGGAGATTGGCCAGCAGCACGGTGAGGGTGATGAGGAAGAACACGCCCTGCATCACCGGGTAGTCGCGCTGTTGGAGAGAGGTGTAGAGCAGATAGCCGATGCCCGGGTAGTTGAAGACGACCTCGGTGAGCAGGGCGCCGCCGACGACGTGGCCGAGTGCGAGGGTGAAGCCGGTGAAGTTCGGCAGGACCGCGTTGCGGGCGGCGTAGCGGAGCATCACCCGGCGGCCGGACAGGCCCTTGGCCTGGGCGAGCAGGACGTAGTCCTCACGGACCGTGGTGACGGTCATGTTGCGCATGCCCAGCAGCCAGCCGCCGAAGGCCGAGAAGACGATGGTCGCCGCCGGGAGCACTCCGTAGTGCAGCACGCTCAGGACGAACGACGGCGAGAAGCCGATCGTCAGGTCGGCGTCGTATCCGCCGGCCAGCGGGAACCAGTCCAGTTGGAAGGCGAAGAGCCACAGGCCGATCAGCGCCATCCAGAAGTAGGGCACCGCCGAGACGAAGGTGGTCAGCGGACTGACGATCGTGTCGAACCGGCTGCCCGCCTTCCAGCCCGCCATCGCGCCGATGCCGGTGCCCAGGACGAACGCGATCACGGTGGTGACGCCGACCAGCAGCATCGTCCAGGGCAGGCCCTGCCGGAGCAGGCTGGTGACCGGGGTGGGGTAGTTGCTGATCGAGACGCCCAGATCGAGGTGCGCCAACTGGCTGAGGTAGTCCAGGTATTGGCGGCCGATACCGGCGTTCGGATTGCCGAACACCTTCTGGATGGACTCCATGGCGCTCGGCGACATCTGCTGACCGCTGACGGTCTGGAGCTTCTCGACGATCGCGGCCGACGGATCGCCGGGCATCATCCGGGGCAGGAAGAAGTTCAGGGTGATCGCCGACCAGGTGGCGGCCAGGTAGAAGCCCAGTCGGCGCAGCAGGAATCCCCAGCGGCGCGGAATCCGGAACCGGCCGGCCGCCGGTACGGCGGAGGCGGCGATCGCGGTCACGCGGTGGCCTGCTTCAAGTTGAGCAGGGTGAGGGTGGCGTCGGGACCGTTGCCGGGGAAGGGCACGTAGGAGAAGTGCTCGGGGGTGGGCCAGCCGCTCCAGCGCTTGGCGTTGATCAGGACGAACCAGTAGCTGTTGTAGATCGGGCTGTACGGCACCTGCTCGGCGACGATCCGTTGCAGCTTCTCGCCCGCGCTCTTGGTGACGGCCGGGTCGGCCGACGACAGCAGGTCGGTGATCGCGGCGTCGGTCGGCGCGTCCTTCCACCGGCCGAAGTTGGTGGCGGCCGTCTGCCCGAGCGGCCGCGACGCCCGGCTGCTCAGGGCGCTGTAGACACCGGCGACGCCCGCTCCGCCCGAGGTGCTGATGGTGAGGTCGAACCCGCCGGTCTGCTGCTGCTCGTAGAGGTTGGCGCCGGGCGCGCCGACCGACTTGACCTTGATCCCCAGGTGCTCCTGCCAACCGCGGACCATCATGTTCGCGTAGGGGTCCCACCCGAAGTCCTGGTTGAACGAGAGCTTCGGAGCGTAGGACTCGCCGTCCTTGACGAGCTTGCCGCCCTTGACCTCGTAGCCGCTGAGGGCGAGTTCCCTCTTGGCCGCCTCGGCGTCGACCTGCTGCACCTTGCCCCGGTACTCGGGCAGGATGACGTCCCCGTAGATCTGGTCCACCAGCCCTGTCGGGCCCGCCTCGGTGCCGGGGCGCTCCAGGGTGGTGACGATGTCCTTGCGGGGAATCGTCATCGCCAGCGCCCGCCGTACGTGGACGTTGTCGAAGGGCGCCTTCGCGGTGTTGTAGAAGAGGGAGTAGGCGCCGCCGGTCGCGTACTTCTGGTAGAGGTTGTGCCGGGGATCCTTGGCGGTGTATTCCTGCTCGCCGTTGCCCCAGGCCGCCAGCGCCCAGTCCACGTCGCCGCGCACCAACTGCGCGCGCAGGGCGTCTCCGTTGGTCGGAATGATCTTGATCTGCTTCACGGCGAACCGGCCGCCCCAGTAGTCGGTCCGCGCGCGCAGGGTGATCTGCTGGGGCGCGAACCGGTCCAGGGTGAAGGGGCCGGTGCCGACCGGGTCCGGGTTGGACCAGCTCTTGATGTTCTTGCCCTGCCAGATGTGCGCGGGCACCACCGGGACCTGGATGGAGGCGAGTTGGCTCAGCTCGCTGAAGGCGGCGTGCGGCCAGTGCACCGTGACGGTCGAGGAGTCCACCTTGGCGACGCGGTCGTACGTGGTGCCGCCGAGGTTGAAACTGGGGTCCTTCAGCGGGAGGTTCAGCGAGAAGAGCACGTCGTCGGCGGTCATGGGCTTGCCGTCGGAGAAGGTCACGTCCTCGCGCAGCTTCACGGTGAGCGTGGTGCCCGTCGGGTCGAACTCCAGGCTCTTGGCCAGCCAGGGCTTGACCTTCGCGCCGTCGCTGTAGTCGACCCGCGCCAACGGCTCATAGATCATCTCGGCGTTGGGCGACTTCTGGATGGCGGGGCCGAAGACGTTGTAGTTGCGGATGAAGGTCGTCCCGCCGTCGGTCTTCCCGAAGACCAGCGCGCCCGAGCCCTTGCCCGCACCGCCCGTGGCGGCCGTACCGCTCTTGCAAGCGCTCGCCCCCAGCGGTATGGCGAGGGCCGCCCCGGCGGCGCGAGCGATAAAGGCTCTTCTGGTGGGCATGGCTGACTCCTGCTCCTCGTGAGTGGCGATACAGCGCACAAAAGGGGGTGCACATACGTATGAGCACGAGTGGCTGAGCTGTCATGGCCTCTGCTTCTACGTATGATCCGGAAACGTACGCACGTTGCCGGGAGGGGTCAAGACGGTGACGGGAAGATTTTCCAGCCACCTCAACAGCGCCTGGGACACGACGGACCGGCTCCCCGGGACGTCACCCGGGGCTCTCCCGGCCACCGTCCCGTACGACCGGCGGGCGCGCCGGGGATGACCGCCGACGGGCGTTGACACCCCTGGGTGATCGCTCTAAGTTGGCGCACCGGCCGACGCACTTCACCGGCGCCTGACGTCATGGCCAGGCAGCGCCGGCCGTGCTTTCACTCGCGTTCGGCGCCCGGACGCGACGTGCGCCGCGCGTTTTCACGACGCTTTCCCCGGCGCCTTTCGCATTCCCTTCCAAGTGCCTCGTCCGCTCGCCGCCGGGCGCATTCGCCGCTCAATGCTGAGGGACGGGACACCCGGTACGCCCCTGACCCGAGCGGGGCCGGACCGGTGCCTCCACCGGCCCCGCTCGCCCACCGAGCCCGCGCGCGCCGTCACGCATCCTCGCTCTCGTCCCCGCTCTCGTCCCCGTTCTCGTCGTTTCTCTCGTCCTCACTCGTCCTCGCATTCCCCACCCCTTTTCGTATTCCAGGATTCAGGAGCCCGCGCATGTCGCGACCCGACCGGCAGCATTCCGTCTGGGGCCGTGTTCCGCGCCCCGCATACGGCGCCGACTACAACCCCGAGCAGTGGGACGCGGCGACGTGGAAGGACGACGTCCGCCTGATGCGCGAGGCGGGGGTCAATCTGGTCTCGCTCGGCGTCTTCGCCTGGTCCTGGATCGAGCCCCGGCGGGACGCCTTCGACTTCTCCGGCCTCGACGAGGCCGTCGAGCTGCTGCACGCGTCGGGCATCGCCGTCGACCTGGCCACGCCGACGGCCGCTCCGCCCCTGTGGTTCTCGCACGCCCACCCGGAGTCGCTGCCCGTGACCGCCGACGGACGGCGGCTGGCGCCCGGCTCGCGGCAGGCGTACTGCCCGTCGTCACCGCTCTACCGGGAGCGCGCCGCGATCGTCACCCGCCGCCTCGCCGAGCGCTACGGCGACCATCCCGCGGTAGTGATGTGGCACGTCAACAACGAGTACGCCAACGGCAACGCGCACTGCTGGTGCGAGACCTCCGCGACGGCGTTCCGCACCTGGCTGCGCACCACGTACGGCGACGACCTGGACGCCCTCAACGACCGCTGGGGCACCGGCGTCTGGGGCATGACCTACAGCGACTGGAGCCAGGTGACCCCGCCGCGCACCAGCACCAGCCGCCTCCCGCCCGCCCTGTGGCTGGACTTCTACCGGTTCAGCGACGCCGAACACCTGGCCTGCTTCCGGGCCGAGCGCGACATCGTGCGCGCCCACTCCCCCGGCCGTCCGGTCACCACCAACTTCATGGCGAGCGCGCTGCGTTGGAGCGACTACTGGCGCTGGGCGCGGGAGGTCGACATCGTCTCCAACGACCACTACCTCGGGTCCGAGGATCCGCACCGCGCCGCCGAGCTCGCGTTCGCCGCCGACCTCACCCGCGGGCTGGCCGGCGGGCGGCCCTGGCTGCTCATGGAGCACTCCACCTCCGGGGTGCAGTGGCAGCCCCGCAACATCGCCAAAGTCCCGGGCGAGATGGCCCGCAACACCCTGACGCACCTCGCCCGAGGCGCCGACGGAACGCTGTTCTTCCAGTGGCGGCAGTCCGCGTACGGCCCGGAGAAATGGCACTCGGCGATGCTCCCGCACGGCGGCGAGGACACCCGGGTCCGGCGGGAGGCCAGCGCCCTCGGCAACGCCGTGTCGCGTCTGGCCGATGTCGCCGAGAGCACCTGCCCGCAGGCCCCGGTCGCGCTGCTCCTGGACTACGAGGCGATGTGGGCCCTGGAGCTGCCCGACCGGCCGAGCTCGGACCTGACTTGCGGCGACGCGCTCCGCACCTGGCACCGCGCGCTGTGGACCGCCGGTCCGGGCTGCGACATCGTTCCCGCCCCCGGTGCGCACCGGCTTCTGCTCGTGCCCTCGCTGTACGCGCTGTCCGCTTCGACGGCGCGCGCCCTGGAGGCGTACGTCGAAGGCGGCGGCCACCTGGTCGTCGGTCCCTTCAGCGGCGTGGTGGACCCCGACGACCGTGTCCATCCCGGGCCGTACCCCGGAGCGCTCCGCGATCTGCTCGGCCTGACCGTGGACGAGTACCTGCCGCTCACGGCCGGAGCCACCGTCGCCCTGGACGACGGCTCGACCGGGAACGTATGGGCCGAGCGGGTCGTCCCGGACGCCGGGACCGAGGTGGAGTGCCGCTTCACCGACGGACCCGCGGCCGGTGGCCCGGCGGTCCTGCGCCGCGGAAACGTCCGCTATCTCGCCACCCGCCCCGACGTCCCGTCCCTCCTGCGCCTGCTTCCCCGGTGGGCCGCGCAGGCCGGTTGCGCGCCCGCGCCCCGGGGGTCCGGCGACGGCGTGGAGGTCATCCGCAGAAGCGGGCCTTCCGGGGAGCGGTCCTGGCTCTTCGTCGTCAACCACACCGAGGCGACCGCGCATGTGGCCGCCACGGGGACCGACCTCCTGTCCGGCGCCCGCGTGCCGGGAGTCGTCGCCGTTCCGGCGGGCGAGGTGGCGGTGGTGGAGGAAGGCGGTACGGGTCCTCGCTGACGTGTCCCCTTGCCACGAGGTGCCGCGAGGTGCCGCGAGGTGCCGCGAGTCGCCGCGAGGTGCCGCGGGTCAGGTCCGAGCTGTCCGCGGCGGTCGAGGCCCCGGCATGCCGTGTCACCCTCTCGCGGCGGGCATGGGCTGAGGTCAGCGGACAGCGGGTGGCCCCACCTCACCGAGGTGGTCGTGCGCCAGGCGGACGGCCATGGCGCCCTCACCGACGGCGGAGGCGACCCGTTTGACCGAGCCGCTGCGGACGTCGCCGACGGCGAAGACGCCCGGCAGACCCGTCTCCAGGGCGAGCGGGGCGCGGGCGAGGGGATTCCAGAGGTCCGCTGCCAGGTGGACCACGTCCTGCCCGGTAGGAATGAAGCCGCGCCGGTCCAGGGTGACGGCGTCGGCGAGCCAGGACGTGGCGGGGCGCGCGCCGATGAACACGAACAGGGCGCGGACCGCCAGCGTCTGCTGCTCGCGGGTGCGGTTGTCCTCGACGACGAGGGATTCGACCCGGTCCTCGCCGGTCACCTCCCGGACTTCGGTATGCGGCCGGACATGAATCCGCGAGTGCCGCTCGATCCGGTCGATCAAGTAGCGGGACATGCTGTGTTCCAGGTCGTCGCCGCGGACCAGAAGGTGGACGGCGGGCGACTCGCGTGCCATGAACAGGGCCGCCTGACCGGCGGAGTTGCCGCCGCCGACGACGGCCACCGGATCGAGACGACAGGTCCGTGCCTCCCAGACGGTGGCGGCGTAGTGCACCCCGAGTCCTCTGAACCGCTCGACGCCGGGGGCGGTCAGCCGCCGGTAGCGCGCGCCGGTGGCCACCACGATGTTGGCGGCGGTGACCGTGCCGCCGTCGGCGAGCCGCACCACGCTGTTCCCGCCGCGCTGTTCGAGGCCGGTGGCCTCGGCGGGGACGTCGATCCGGGCGCCGAACCGGTTGGCCTGTACGACGGCGCGTTCGGCGAGCTCCATGCCGGAGATCCCGGCGGGGAAACCGAGGTAGTTCTCGATCCGGGAGGAGGTGCCGGCCTGGCCGCCGGTCGCCACGGCGTCCAATACGACGGTGGAGAGTCCCTCGGAGGCGCCGTACACCGCGGCGGCCAGGCCACCGGGTCCCGCACCGACCACCACCAGGTCGCAGACGGCCTTCGCGGCGGTCCCGGCGCGCAGCCCGATGACCCGGGCGAGCGCGGCGTTGGAGGGATTGCGCAGCACCCGGTGGTCGTTCCAGACGACGATCGGGGTCTCCTGCGGAGCGATCCCCAGGCGCGTGAGCAGCGCCTCGGCCTCGGTGTCCTTCTCCAGATCGAACCAGCGGTGCGGGAGGCGGTTGCGGGCGGCGAACTCCAGCAGCCGCCGGGTGTCGGAGGAGAAGGCGGAGCCGATGATGCGGAAGCCCGTGCCCGCGCCGGCCAGCATCGTACGGCGCAGCAGGTAGGCGCGGAGGATCACGTCGCCGAGCGCGGGTTCGCGGCTGAGCAGATCGCGCAGGGCCGCCGAGCCCACCGCCAGGACCTCGCCCGGTGTTCTCACCACCGCGCTGACGAAGGCGGTCTGGCCCTCCAGCACGCCGAGTTCGCCGAGGAAGCTGTGCGGACCGTGCACCTGGACGACGTGCTCCTGGTCGCCTTGGCCTTCGACCACGGCCACCGTGCCGCTGAGGACGACGAAGAACTGTTCAGTGCGTTCGCCCGCCCGGAAGAGGTGTTCCCCCTCCCTGACCTGCCGCACCTGTCCGGCGGGGTCCAGGAGCGCGATCTGGTCGTCCGTCAGCCGCGGGTAGGCGTCGTGAACGTCGGCGGTCGGGGTCAGGGGCGGCATCACGGCGGTTCGCTTCCTTCGTCAGGAACAGCGGTGGACGCGTACGGCAGAGGAGGGGAACAGCGGCGGACGCGGTGTCGGAGGCGCCGTGGGAGCCCGCCCGGCTCAGACCATCGACTCGTGGACGAAACACCACCGCCAGTCCTCGCCGGGCTGGAACGACCGCACGATCGGGTGCCCGTCGGCTGCCGCGTGGGCACGGGCGTGCCGCATCGGCGAGGAGTCGCAGCATCCGACGTGGCCGCAGGTCAGGCACAGGCGCAGGTGCACCCACGGAGTCCCCATGCGCAGGCAGTCCTCGCAGCCCTGCGGTGTCCTGGGCGTCACGGGCCGGACCATGGACAGGTGCGGGTCGGGAAGAGTGGTCATCACGGCCTCCTGGTCGCGGGATCGGCCGGTCCGGGGGACGTCGACAGCGACTCGTTCACCCACTGGCGGAGCGCGTTCGCGGGCGCGGCGCCGGTCTGGCGGGCGACGGGCCTGCCGTGGTCGAGGATCAGCAGGGTGGGGACGGCCTGGACCTCGAACCGTCTGGCCAGGGCCGGTGACGTGTCGATGTCGACCTTCACGAGCTTGATCCGGCCGGCGAGGTCCTCGGCGACCTGTTCCAGGGCCGGGCTCACCATCCGGCAGGGGCCGCACCAGGTGGCCCACAGGTCGACCAGCACGGGCAGGCTCGCCTGCTCGGCGACCTCACCGAAGTCGGCGTCGCCCGCTTCGGCGATCCACGGCAGCGGCGCCCGGCAGTTTCCGCAGCGCGGACTGCCGCCCGCCGCGGCGGGTACGCGGTTGGTCCGGCCGCAGTTGGCGCAGACGACGGTCCGTACCCGGGTCTGCGCGCCAGTGGTGCCGTCACGGGCCGGGCGGTCGTCGCGGCCTTCCTGAGAGGTGCTCATCACGCCTCCTGCGGCTGGTCCTGGAGAGAGACGGTCAGTTCGCCGCCCGCGGCGTCGACCACGATGGTCACGCCTTCGCGTGCCTCGCCGCTGAGCAACGCGCGGCCGATCCTGGTCTCGACCTCGTGCGAGATGAAGCGGCGCAGCGGCCTGGCTCCGTAGACCGGGTCGTAGCCCTCGGCCGCGATCAGGTGGCGGGCCGGCTCGGTGAGGACGAGCGTGACGCGCTGCTCGGAGAGGCGGTCGCGCAGTTCGTCGAGGAGCAGGTCGACGATGCGCTCGATCTGCGCGATGCCGAGCGGGTGGAAGAGGACGATGTCGTCGACGCGGTTGAGGAACTCGGGGCGGAAATGACCGTTGAGTTCGGTCATCACCAGCGCCCGCGCCTCGGGCTTGATCTCGCCGGCCTGGGTGGCGTCCTGGAGCAGGTACTGCGACCCGAGGTTGGAGGTCATGATGATCACGGTGTTGCGGAAGTCGACGGTACGTCCCTGCGCGTCAGTGATCCGGCCGTCGTCCAGCACCTGGAGCAAGGTGTTGAAGACGTCGGCGTGCGCCTTCTCGATCTCGTCGAACAGGACGACGGAGTACGGCTTGCGGCGGACCGCCTCGGTGAGCTGGCCGCCCTCCTCGTAACCCACGTATCCGGGCGGCGCGCCGACCAGGCGGCTGACGGTGTGGCGTTCCTGGTACTCGCTCATGTCGAGGCGGATCATGTTGCTCTCGCTGTCGAACAGCGCCGCGGCCAGCGTCTTGGCCAGCTCGGTCTTCCCGACACCGGTCGGGCCGAGGAAGATGAACGAGCCGATCGGCCGCCGCGGGTCGCGCACCCCGGAGCGGGCCCGTATCACCGCGTCGGCGACGAGCTGGACGGCCTCGTCCTGGCCCACGACCCGCTCGCGCAGGATCTCGTCCAGCTTGAGCAGCTTCTGCCGTTCGCCCTCCTGAAGGCGGGTGACGGGGATACCGGTCCACGCCGAGACGATCTCGGCGATCTCCTCGGCGGTCACCACCTCGCGCAGCAGTCGGCTCTCGCCCTGCTTGTTGGCGAGCTGTTCCTCCTCGGCGGTCAGCCGGCGCTCCAGTTCGCTGACGGTTCCGTAGCGCAGCTGGGCGGCCCGGTTGAGGTCGTAGGCGCGTTCGGCCTGCTCGGCCTCCTGCCGGGCGCGTTCCAATTCCTGGCGCAGTTCCTGGACCTTGCGGATGGCCTGGCGCTCGGCCTCCCACTGGGCGTGCTTGGCGTCCGCCTCACCGCGCAGGTCGGCCAGTTCGCGCCGCAGGTCCTCCAGGCGGGCGCGGCTGGCCGGGTCGGTCTCCTGGTCCAGCGCGGCCTCCTCGATCTCCAGTCGGGTCGCCCGCCGGGTGAGTTCGTCGAGTTCGGCGGGCATGGAGTCGATCTCGGTCCGCAGCCGGGCGCATGCCTCGTCGACCAGGTCGATGGCCTTGTCCGGGAGGAAGCGGTCGCTGATGTAGCGGTGGCTGAGGGTGGCCGCGGCGACCAGGGCGTTGTCCTGGATCTTGACGCCGTGGAAGATCTCCAGGCGCTCGCGGATGCCGCGCAGGATGGAAATGGCGTCCTCGACGGTCGGCTCGTCCACCTGGACGGTCTGGAAGCGGCGCTCCAGGGCGGCGTCGGACTCGATGTGCTTGCGGTACTCGTCCAGCGTGGTGGCCCCGATCATGTGCAGCTCGCCGCGGGCCAGCATCGGCTTGAGCATGTTGCCCGCGTCCATCGCGCCCTCGGCGGCGCCGGCCCCGACGACGGTGTGCAGCTCGTCCACGAACAGCAGAATCCGGCCCTCGGCGCCTTTGACCTCCGACAGAACGGCCTTGAGGCGCTCCTCGAACTCGCCGCGGTACTTCGCCCCGGCCACCAGCGACCCCATGTCGAGCGAGAACACCGTCTTGTCCCGCAGCCCTTCCGGCACGTCGCCGCGCACGATCCGCTGGGCCAGACCCTCGACGATGGCGGTCTTGCCGACACCCGGTTCGCCGATCAGGACGGGGTTGTTCTTGCTCTTGCGGCTGAGGATCTGGATCACCCGGCGGATCTCGGCGTCCCGGCCGATCACCGGGTCGAGGCGGCCGGTGCGGGCCTCCACGACGAGGTCGCGCCCGTACTTCTCCAGGGCCTCGTAGGCGTCCTCAGGAGTGGCGGAGGTGACCCGTTGGTTCCCGCGCACCGTGGTGAGGGCGGTGAGGAAGGAGTCCTTGGTGACGCCCTGTTCACCGAGTCGCCGACCGGCCGCGCTGGTCGCCCCTTCGTCCACCAGGGCCAGCACCATGTGCTCGGTGGAGACGTACTCGTCCTTGAGCCGCTTGGCCTCCTGCTCGGCGCTGTCGAGCAGCCGGGCCAGCCGCTGGGTCACCATCACCTGGCCGGGGGCGGCGCCCGGCCCCGTCGTGCGGGGGCGTTTGACGAGATCGGCCTCGACCGCGGCCCGCAGGGCGGCCGGGTCGGCACCGGCGTCGGCCAGCAGACGGGTGGTCAGGCCGTCGCGCTGATCGAGCAGGGCCAGCAGCAGGTGCTCCCCGTCGACCTCGGTGTGGCCCATACGGACCGCGGCGCTCTGTGCTTCCTGGAGCGCTTCCTGGGATTTCTGGGTGAGGCGATTCATGTCCATGGTGTGGGCTCCTTGGCGGCTCGTTCGCTGCGCCGCAGTGCGGTTTCCAGGCGTTCGATGCGGTCGAGCATGTCCAGGACGACGCCGATGGCCGCGTAGTTGAGACACAGTCCGTCCCGCAGCCGCTGCACTCGGGCGAGGGCCGACGGCGCGCTCGCCCGGAACCACAGCCGGCCCCGGGCGTCACGCTCGGCGTCGACAAGACCGAGAGCCACGAAACGCCTGACGAGTTCGGGCGGCAGTCCACTGCGGCCGGCCACCGCGGCCATGGAGAGCTGATAAGGGGTGGTACTGGTCCGGTGGACGCGCACCAGCGGATAGGCAGCCCTGGAGCCGGGCTGTCCGGCGCCTTCGGCGGGAGAACGGTGTTCGGCTCTCATGTCTGCTTCCTCGGGTCGAAGGAGGAGACCGCGGCCAGTTCCTCGAACAACTCACGTTCACGCGGGCTGGGCGAGGGCGGCACCATCACCTGGATTTCGGCGTAGAGGTGGCCCGGGGAACCTTTGGGGCGTGGCATCCCCTCGCCGCGCAGCCGCAACCGGCGGCCGGTGGAGGTACCGGGCGGCACATGCGCCTTGACCGTCCCGCCCGGACCGGAGACCGGCACCGTCGCCCCCAGCGCGGCCTCCCAGGCGGTGACCGGCAGATCGACGTGGACGTCGTGCCCGACGAGCCGGTAGCGGGGATGGCGGGCGATACGGACCACCAGATAGAGGTCCCCGGCGGAACCCGGGCCGCGGCCCCGGCCGCCCTCCCCCGCGAGCCGGATGCGCTGCCCGTCGACGACGCCCGCCGGGATGGTGACGTCGTAACTGCGCTCCCCGCCGGGCCCGCCGAGGGTGATCTTCCGTCGGCCGCCGCGGTACGCCTCCTCCACGCTGAGGGTGAGTTCGGCCTCCTGGTCCGCGCCGGGGATCGGGCTGCCCCGCCCGGCGCCGCGCGCCCGGCCGCCGAACACGCCTCCGAAGAGATCCTCGAAGTCCACGCCAGAGGCGTCGAAGTCGGACTCGGTCCAGGTCCGGGTGCCTGCCCGGCCGTCGCCTCGGGTGCCGGCGAAGGGACTGCCGCGGTACGCGCCGGCTCCGCCGCCGAAGCCCTGGCCGGCCGCGACGCGCTCGTCGTAGTCCTCCGGGATCTGCCGGAAGTCCGGGCCGAAACGGTCGTAGCGCGACCGGGTGCCGGGGTCGGAGAGCACGCTGTACGCCTCGTTGATCTGCTTGAAGCGCTCCTCGGCGGCCGGATCGCGGTTGACGTCCGGGTGGTAGCGGCGAGCCAGGGTACGGAACGCCTGCTGGATCTCGGCCGCGTCGGCGCCGCGCGGGACGCCGAGCACCTCGTAGTAGTCCTCTGCCATGGCGGCCTCACTCCTGCTTGCGGCTGACCGCTACCGCGGCCGGCCGCAGCTGGTGACCGGGGTCGCCGTAACCGGGCCGCAGCACCTGGACGACGGTGCCCGCAGGTGTGTCGGGTTCATCCACCACGGACACCACCTCGTGCTGCTCGGGGTGGAAGGGGACGCCGGTCTCCTCGTAGCGGGGGTAGCCGAGGCTTCGCAGCACCTCGACGGCCTGGTCGCGTACCGCCCGGACTCCGCTGACGATCGCGCCGCGGTCGTCGGCGCCCGCGTGGGCGAGGGCCAGTTCCAGGTTGTCGACGACCGGGAGGAACGCCGCGGCCACCTTGGCCCGCTCGGCCTCCCGTTCCCGGGGAAGCTCACGGGCGTAGCGCTTGCGGAGATTGTCGAGGTCGGCGAGGGCTCGCCGCCACCGGTCCTCCAGCTCCTCCGCACCGGGGCCGCGGCGCGTGGATTCCGCCTCCCGCTCCCTGGCTTCCGGGGCCCGCGGGGGCGTCCGCGGTGCGGCACTCCGCTCGGGCGACGTCGGCTCGGGCGACGTCGGCTCGGGCGGCGTCCGCTCGGACTCGGGCGGCGTCCGCTCGGACTCGGGCGGCGTCGGCTCGGGCGACGTCGGCTCGGACTCGGGCGGGGAGCGGTCCTCGGCGGGACGCGTCTGTTCCTGGTCCGACATGTCGCCGCCTCAGCTCTTGTCGAATTCGGCGTCGATGACGTCGTCGTCGCCCCTCGGGGAGTCGCCCCCGGGCCCCTGGCCGGGCTCGGCTCCGCCGCCCCCGGCTCCGCCCGGTTCAGCGGCGTGGGCGGCCAGCGCCGCGTGGATCTGCTGGAGTTCGGAGGTCAGGCTCCGGGACCGTTCCGCCGGAGCCTCCTCCTTGACGGCGGTACGCGCCTCGTCGGTGAGCAGTTGGGCGCGGGCGCGCTCGTGCTCCGGTGCGGCGTCGCCGAGGTCGTCCAGCCGGCGCTCCACCTGGTAGGCGGCGGCGTCGAGCTCGTTGCGGGCGTCGATGGCCTCGCGCAGGGCCTGGTCGCTGGTGCGGTTGTTCTCGGCCTCGTTGATCATCCGCTCGACCTCGGACGGGTCGAGGTTGGAGCCCTCGCTGATGGTGATCGACTGCTCGGCGCCGGTGTCCCGGTCCTTGGCGCTGACCTTGAGGATGCCGTTGGCGTCGATGTCGAAGGTGACCTCGATCTGGGTCTCCCCACGCCGGGCCGGCCGCAGGTTCTCCAGCCGGAAGCGGCCCAGCACGCGGTTGTCGGCTGCCAGTTCGCGTTCGCCCTGAAGCACGACGATGTCCACGGCCGGCTGGTTGTCCTCGGCGGTGGAGAAGGTCTCGGACCGGCGGGCGGGGATGGTGGTGTTCCGGTCGATGATCTTGGTCATCACACCGCCGGCCGTCTCGACGCCCAGCGACAGGGGGGTGACGTCCAGGAGCAGGACGTCCTTGACCTCGCCCTTGAGCACGCCTGCCTGGACGGCGGCGCCCAGCGCCACCACCTCGTCGGGGTTGACGCTCATGTTCGGGTCCCTGCCGCCGGTCAGCCGGCGGACCAGGTTCTGCACGGCCGGTATGCGGGTCGAGCCGCCGACGAGGATGACCTCGTCGATGTCGTTGTCGGTGACCTTGGCGTCGCTCATCGCCGTCCTGACCGGTTCCAGGCAGCGCTCCACCAGGTCCGAGGTGATCTGCTCGAAGGTGGAGCGGCGGACGGTCTCGGTGAGGTGCTTCGGCCCGGAGGCGTCCGCCGTGATGAAGGGCAGGCTCACCTGGGTCTGGGTGACCGAACTCAGCTCCGTCTTCGCCTTCTCGGCCGCCTCGAACAGGCGCTGCAATGCCTGCGGGTCCTTACGCAGGTCGATGCCTTCGGACGCCTGGAAGCCGTCCGCCAAGTGGTCCACCAGTCGGCGGTCGAAGTCGTCGCCGCCCAGATGGGAGTCGCCCGCGGTGGCGCGGACCTCCACGACGCCGTCGCCGACGTCCAGCAGGCTCACGTCGAACGTGCCGCCGCCGAGGTCGAAGACCATGACCGTCTCGTGGCCCTGCTTGTCCAGCCCGTAGGCCAGCGCCGCGGCTGTCGGTTCGTTGATGATCCGCAGGACTTCGAGGCCGGCGATCTTCCCGGCGTCCTTGGTGGCCTGGCGCTGGGCGTCGTTGAAGTACGCCGGTACGGTGATGACCGCCTCCGTCACCTTCTCGCCGAGCGACTTCCCGGCGTCGTCGGCGAGCTTGCGCAGCACCTGCGCGCTGATCTCCTCCGGCGCGTACTGCTTGCCGCTCACCTCGAAGCGGGCCACCCCGCCGGGCCCCTCGACCACGTCGAAGGAGACCGCTTTGGCCTCGTCGGAGATCTCGTCGTAGCGACGTCCGATGAACCGCTTCGCGGAGGTGATGGTGCCTTTGGGGTTGAGGATCGACTGCCGGCGCGCGAGCTGTCCGACCAGCCGCTGGCCGTCATCGGAGAAGGCGACCACCGACGGGGTCGTCCTGGCCCCCTCCGCGTTCGGGACGACGGTGGGCTCACCGCCCTCCCAGACGGCGATGACCGAGTTGGTGGTACCGAGGTCGATGCCTACTGCCTTCGCCATAAGAATCTCCTCCGTCGCGAGGCGGAACCGGCCGGCGGGCCGCCGGGCGCACGGCGCCGGACCCGCACAGTCTGCGAGCCTTACGCAGTACGCGGTGGACTTCCTCGCCCCGGGGTGACCAATCCGCGCCGCCTTTCCGGTCCCCGAGGACGGGGGGCGGCGACGGCTCGCAGGTGAGGGCCCGTGCCGAGCGGCGTACGTTGAGAGGGGGCTGATTCGAGCCGCGAATGGACCTGCGATGGACGCTCTTCCGTTTCCGACCGCCGACCCGCCTCACCCCGTGCCGCAGCCGGGGGCCGCGCGTCACGCGCTGCTACGGCTGGTGACGGTCATGCTCGACGGCGACGACGAGCGAGAGGTGCTGTGGGGTGCCATGGCGGCGATCGCCGCCGCCGGTCCCTTCGTCGCCGAAGCGGCGTACGCCGTGCACCATGGTGCGGCGCGGCGCTGCCCTCCACGCCCGGAGGCTGCCTCCGCCGACGCCCGACCGGGGAGCACCGTGGCGCGGGAGCCCGGTGCGGAGCCGAACGGCCGGGCCCCGGCCGAGGCAGCCGCGGAGATGGTGGCCGCCGATCGGCTCGACCGGCGGATCGACGCTCTCGACGGCCGCAGCCGGAATCTGCACCGGGCGGACGGACGGTGGGCGCGGGCCGTCGCGCTGCGATACGGGGACGACTGCCTCGGCTATCTCGTCGTCGGGGGCGCGACCGCACCCTCGACCGACGAAACCGCGCTGACGGATCTGCTCGCGCAGCAGACCGGGATCGCCCTGGCACGCCTCAGCCGGCGCCGGGGAGAGCCGGTCGGGGCCCGCTCACACCATTGGCCGGGGATCGCAGGGCCGCCGCCGGCAGAGAGCCTCTCGCCGGCTGCCGGCCCCGGCGCGAGCGTCTCCGCCCTGGCCGCACGGCTCGCCGCTGACCACGCGCTCTCCCGGGCCGCTGCCTCGGGCAGCGGTGAGTCGGGAGTCCTGGAGGCCCTGCGCGACCATACGGGATTCGCGGTCCTCACCGAGGACCGCTTCGGCAACGCGCGGGCCTGGGCGGGGCACGGCGGGGGCGAACCCTCCGGGCGGCCCGGGAGTGGGCCGCGCCCGGCCCCGGGACACCGGGACCGGGAGGCCCTGATCCGTGACGCGCGCCACCGTCCCGGCGCCGTCCGCGACGGGGACCGGCTGCTCGTCCCCATCGAAATGGCCGGGGAAGTGCTCGGCGTGGCCGCGCTGGTCGATCCTGACCGGCGGGCGACGGAAACGGACTGCTCAGCGCTCGAACAGGCCGCCTTGGTGCTGGCCCCCGCGCTCTCGCACGAGCGCAGGCTGGCCGAGCTGGAGCCCCTGCTGCGCCACGGCCTGGTCGACCGGCTGATTTCGGGCGAGACGACCGACGACGACTTCGCCCGGGCGGCGGTCCTCGGCCACGACCTGCACCGGCCGTACAGGGTCGCCGTACTGGAGTGGGCCGGGACGGTCGGCAGGGCCGCGCTCGGCGACGCGGCGGCGCGGGCGGCCCGGCGGCTGCGCCTGAACGTACTCGTCGGCTCCCGTGGCTCGGCCACGGTCGTCCTGGAGCCCCGGGAAGACCGGGGTGCCCCGGAAGGCGCGCTGTACAGGGCCGTCTCGGAGGAGCTCGGCACCGGGGCCGGAGCCGTCGGCATCGGCGGCCGCTGCGAGGTCGTCGCCGATCTGCCGCGCTCCTACGACGAGGCCGTCCGCGCCCTCGCCGTCCGCCGCGGTTCCCAGGACCCGTACGGCAGCACCGGCTTCGAGGAGCTGGGCCTGTGCCGCATGCTGGGCACCGGCGAAGGCGAACGGGAAGCCGACCGATTCGTCCGCGAATGGCTGGGACGCCTGCTGGACTACGACTCCCGCCACCGCACCGGGCTGGTGACGACACTCTCGCGCTATCTGGAGAGCGGCGGCAGCTACGACGCGACCTCCGAGGCACTCCACATCCACCGCAGCACCGTCCGCTACCGCCTCCAGCGCATCTGCGAGATCACCGGCCACGACCTCGGTGACGTCGAGACGCGCCTCAACCTGCACATCGCCACCCGCATACGCAATGTGCTCGCACCCTCGCCGTGAGACGCGGAAACCGGCGCCGTGGTCCGGCCCTGGTGAGCCGGACCGGCGCTGCGGCGCGGCCCCGCATCGCCTGAGCCGGCCTTCTGCCGTGGGGCGGCTGACACCAGGCGGCACGGACGTGGCCGGGCAGGAAGGACCGACCGCCCGCCGTCAGCGGCGTCCGCGGTGGTGGTAGCGGGCGGCGACCAGGCTCATCGCGCCCAAGGGGTCGGCGACGACCTGCGAGGCGGAGAAGTAGATGTTGCCGCGGACCTGCGGGTAGCGGGCGCAGAAGTCGAGGTGGCGGGTCAATTCGGCCGGGTCCTGCCAGGCGTCGGGCTGGCCCGCGACCCCGACCTTGTACAGGGCCTCGCCGATGTAGAGGCGCACGTTGGTGCCACGGACGACGTCGGACCACCAGGGGACGAGGGCGGCGTAGTCGGCCGCCGCAAAGCCGATGTTCCAGTAGACCTGCGGAACGATGTAGTCGATCCACTGCTCCCTGACCCACTTGCGGGTGTCCGCGTGCAGGTCGTCGTAGGTCTGGACGCCCGCGGTGGTGGCCGAGCCGAGCGGGTCGGTGGCGGCGTTGCGCCAGACGCCGAAGGGGCTGATGCCGAACTGGGTGCTCGGCCGGATCCGCTTGATCCTGGCGGCGGTCTCGCGCACCAGGCGGTCGGTGTTGTCCCGCCGCCAGGCGTCGCGGTCGGGGAATCCGGCGCCGTACCGCGCGTAGGCGGCGTCGTCGTCGAAGACCTGGCCGGCGACCGGGTACGGGTAGAAGTAGTCGTCCCAGTGGACGGCGTCGATGGGGTAGCGGCGGACGGCGTCCAGCATCGCGTCCTGCACGAAACGTCGGACCTCGGGCAGTCCGGGGTTGTAGTAGAGCTTGCCGCCGAAGGGCACGATCCACTCGGGGTGGAGGCGGGCCGGGTGGGTGGGGGCGAGCTTGGTGACGTCGGTGTCCATCGAGACGCGGTACGGGTTGAACCAGGCGTGCAGTTCCAGGCCGCGGCGGTGCGCCTCGCGCACCGCGGTGCCCAGCGGGTCCCAGCCGGGGTCCTGCCCCTGAGTGCCCGTCAGGTACCGCGACCAGGGTTCGTACGCCGACGACCAGAAGGCGTCGGCGGTCGGCCGGACCTGGAACACCACCGCGTTGAGCCCCCGTTCGACCGCGGTGTCCAACAGGTCGAGCAGTTCCTGACGTTGCTGGTCGGCGGGGAGTCCGGGGGCCGAGGGCCAGTCGGTGTTGGCGACCGAGGCGATCCACATGCCGCGCAGGTCGCGGCCGTGACCACCGGGTCCGCCGTGACCCGCGGGACCCGGTGCGCCCTGGGGGGCGCGGGAGGGTTCGGCCGCCCGCGCCGCCGAGCCGGGGATGACGGCGGCCAGCGCGCCCGCCGCCGCGACAGTGAAGGTCCTGCGGGTGAGCCGGTCCATCCGTGCCTCCTGATTATCCGTCATGATCCGCCGATGATGGGTGACTTCCGGCGCCGGGGCAACCCGCCGTTCGGTCCACTCCCTCGCGCGGCCCCCGCCGGGACGGAGCGTTGACGACCCCTTCTCGGGCGTCGGCGCGGGCGCTAACATCATGGGAGCGCTCCCACACCTCCTATGTATAGCGCCACCGTCCATCCCCCCACCACCCGCACGCGCGGGCCCGGCGCGGCCCGCGTCCGTACGGAGAGGACGCCTTTCCATGCTCCGCAGACCACTCGCCGCGCTCGTCGCGGCCCTGTCCCTGATAGGCGGCGCCTCCGCGGTCGCCGCGGTCACCGCCACGGCCACCGCGGCCCCGGCCACCGCCGCACCGGCCGCCGTCGCGGACACGTACTCCTGGAAGAACGTCAGGATCGACGGCGGCGGCTTCGTGCCCGGCATCGTCTTCAACCAGTCGGAGAAGAACCTCGCCTACGCGCGGACCGACATCGGCGGCGCCTACCGCTGGAACGAGGCCACCAAGTCCTGGACGCCGCTGCTGGATTCGGTGGGCTGGACCGACTGGAACAGGAACGGCGTGGTCAGCCTCGCCACCGACGCGCTGGCGCCCGACAAGGTCTACGCGGCCGTCGGCATGTACACCAACTCCTGGGACCCCGACAACGGCGCCATCCTGCGCTCTTCCGACCGCGGCGCGACCTGGGCGGCGACCGCGCTGCCGTTCAAGCTCGGCGGCAACATGCCCGGCCGCGGCATGGGCGAGCGGCTGGCCATCGACCCCAACAAGGACAGCGTCCTGTACTTCGCCGCGCCCAGCGGCAACGGGCTGTGGCGCAGTACCGACTCCGGTGTCACCTGGGCGAAGGTCACCGCCTTCCCCAACGTCGGGAACTACGTGGCCGATCCGTCCGACAGCAGCGGCTACCAGAGCGACAACCAGGGCGATGTGTGGGTGACCTTCGACCCGCGCACCGGCACCAAGGGCTCCACCACGCAGACCGTCTACGTAGGTGTGGCCGACAAGGCCAACACCGTCTACCGCTCGACCGACGGCGGCGCCACCTGGTCCCGGCTGGCGGGCCAGCCCACCGGGTACATCGCGCACAAGGGCGTGCTGGACGCGGTGAACGGCTACCTCTACCTCGCCACCAGCGACACCGGCGGCCCGTACGACGGAGCCAAGGGCCAGGTGTGGCGGTACGCGACCGCGACCGGCGCGTGGACCAACATCAGCCCGATGTCGGACGCGGACACGTACTTCGGCTACAGCGGTATGACCGTCGACCGGCAGCACCCCGGCACGATCATGGTCACCGGCTACAGCTCGTGGTGGGCCGACACCCAGATCTTCCGCAGCACCGACAGCGGCGCGACCTGGACGCGGGCCTGGGACTTCACCAGTTACCCCAACCGCGCCGACCGCTACACCATGGACGTCTCCTCGTCACCGTGGCTGAGCTGGGGCGCCAACCCGTCGCCGCCGGAGGAGACCCCCAAGCTCGGCTGGATGACCGAGTCGCTGGAGATCGACCCGTTCAACTCCAACCGCATGTGGTACGGCACCGGGGCCACCGTCTACGGCACCGACAACCTCACCAACTGGGACACCGGGGCGAAGTTCACCGTCAAGCCCAACGCCAAGGGCCTGGAGGAGACGTCGGTCCAGGACCTGATCAGCCCGCCGACCGGCGCGCCGCTGATCAGCGCGCTCGGTGACATCGGCGGCTTCCGGCACACCGACCTCACCGCCGTGCCCCCGATGATGTTCACCCAGCCCAACTTCACCACCACCACGAGCCTGGACTTCGCGGCCACCAACGCCAACACCATGGTCAGGGTCGGCAACGCGGACAGCGGCGCGCATGTCGCCTTCTCCACCGACAACGGCGCCAACTGGTTCGCGGGCACCGACCCGTCCGGGGTCAGCGGCGGCGGTACGGTCGCCGCGGCGGCCGACGGCAGCCGCTTCCTGTGGGCCCCGTCCGGTACCGGCGTCAAGTACTCGGTCGGCTTCGGCGGTTCCTGGTCCGACTCCACCGGCATCCCGACCGGCGCGGCCATCGGCTCCGACCGGGTCAACCCGAAGAAGTTCTACGGCGTCTACGGCGGCAAGTTCTACGTGAGCACCGACGGCGGAGCGACCTTCGCCGCGACGGCGGCCACCGGGCTGCCCGCGGAGGCGGGCAAGCTCAAGGCGCTGCCCGGCGCCGAGGGCGACGTGTGGGTGGCGGGCGGCAGCACGGGCGGCGCGTACGGCCTGTGGCACTCCACCAACTCCGGCGCGAGCTTCACCAAGCTGGCCAACGTGCAGGAGGCCGACACCATCGGCTTCGGCAAGGCCGCCCCCGGCGCGGCCTACCAGGCGCTCTACACCAGCGCGAAGATCGGCGGCGTCCGCGGCATCTTCCGCTCCACCGACGCGGGCGCGAACTGGGTGCGGATCAACGACAACGCCCACCAGTACGGCGTGACCAACACCGCGATCACCGGCGACCCCCGGGTCTACGGCCGCGTCTACATCGCGACCAACGGCCGCGGCATCATCTATGGCGACACCTCGGACGGCTCCGGCGGTACGACTGCGCCGACCACTCCCCCGACGACCCCGCCCACGACTCCCCCGACCACACCTCCGACGACCCCGCCCACCACGCCTCCCACCACCCCGCCCGGCTCCGGCGCCTGCTCGGTGGCGTACGACGTCACCAATTCCTGGCCCGGCGGCTTCCAGACGTCGGTCACGGTCAAGAACAACGGCTCGGCGGCGATCTCGAACTGGAAGCTGACCTGGTCCTTCGGCGGCGGCCAGACCATCACGTCGCTGTGGAGCGCGAACTACACGCAAAGCGGCGCGGCCGTGACGGTCACGGCGCCGAGCTACGCGGCGGTGCTGCCCGCGGGCGGCTCCGCGACCTTCGGCTTCACCGGTAGCGCGCCGGGGACGAACACCTCCCCCGCCGCCTTCTCGCTCAACGGTTCCGCCTGCTCCGTGGGCTGACCCCGGCTCCTTCGGCTGCGCGCGGGACCGGCACCCGGCCGGTCCCGCGCGTACCGGACACAGGTAACGTCTGTCCGGTACACGGAAGCGGTGCACGGAAGCGGCAGGGGCTGACGAGTGAGTGACATCCAGCGCGTCGGAGTGGTCGGCGCGGGCCAGATGGGGGCGGGCATCGCGGAGGTGTGCGCGAAGGCCGGGCTCGACGTCCGGGTCGCGGAGACCACCGGTGAGGCCCTGGAGCTGGGCCGCACCCGGCTGACGAACTCGCTCGGCAAGGCCGCGGAGCGCGGCAAGATCACCGAGGCTGAGCGCGACGAGACGCTGGGCCGGCTGACCTTCACCACCGACCTGGGCGAGTTCGCCGACCGCGACCTGGTCATCGAGGCCGTGGTGGAGAACGAGCAGGTCAAGATCGACATCTTCCGGGTGCTCGACCAGGTGGTGAGCAGGCAGGACGCGATCCTGGCCTCCAACACCTCCTCGATCCCGCTGGTCAAGCTGGCCGTGGCGACCTCGCGGCCCGACCAGGTCATCGGCATCCACTTCTTCAACCCCGCCCCGGTGCAGCGCCTGGTCGAGCTGATCCCGGCGCTCACCACCGGCAGTGACACCCTCAAGCGGACCGAGGCGCTGGTCACCGACGTGCTCGGCAAGCACGCCATCCGCGCCCAGGACCGCTCCGGCTTCGTCGTCAACGCGCTCCTGGTGCCGTATCTGCTCTCCGCGATCCGGATGTTCGAGTCGGGCATCGCGACCCGCGAGGACATCGACAACGGCATGGAGCTGGGCTGCGCGCACCCGATGGGCCCGCTCAAGCTGTCGGACCTGATCGGCCTCGACACCGTCGCCGCCATCGCCGACTCGATGTACTCGGAGTACAAGGAGCCGCTGTACGCGGCGCCGCCGATCCTTCAGCGGATGGTCGACGCGGGCCGCCTCGGCCGCAAGACGGGCGCGGGTTTCTACCAGTACTGACCGCCTGCCCGTACTGACCGTCCGCCAGCGCTGACCGCCCGCGCCTCAGTGGTCCCCGTCCCCGTCCGGCCAGTCGCGGTCCAGGGCCTGGACGACCCGTGACGGGGACGGCCGGCCGAGGAGCGCGGTGACGCGGAGCCCCGCGCGCATCGCCGCGTCCAGGTCGACCCCGGTCTCGATGCCGAGACCGGTGAGCATCCAGAGCAGGTCCTCCGTCGCGAGGTTGCCGGTGGCGGAGCCCGCGTACGGGCAGCCGCCGATGCCGCCGACCGAGGCGTCGAAGGTCGTGACCCCGGCGAGCAGTCCCGCGTGCACGTTGGCCAGGGCCTGGCCGTAGGTGTCGTGGAAGTGCAGGGCGATCCGGTCGCGGGCCACACCCGCTTCGGCGACGGCTGCCAGGACCGCGCCCACATGGCCGGGTGTGCCGACGCCGATGGTGTCGCCGAGGCTCACCTCGTGGCACCCGGCGTCGGCCAGGGCCCGGGTGACCTCCGCGACCCGCTCCGGGCGGACCGGCCCCTCCCAGGGATCGCCGAAGACCATCGAGACGTACCCGCGGACCCGGACGCCCGCCGCCAGTGCCCGCTCGGTCACCTTTCCCGCGACCTCGACCGCCTCCGAGCGGCCCATCGCCAGATTGCGGCGCGCGAAGGTCTCGGTCGCGCTGACGAAGACCGCGACGGCCGACGCCCCGGCGTCCAGGGCGCGGTCAAGACCGCGGTCGTTCGGCACCAGGACGGGGTGTCTGCTCAGGTCCGCGCCCGCCTCCCGCAGCGCGGTGAGCACGTCGGCGGCGTCCGCCAACTGCGGGATCCAGCGCGGGGAGACGAAGCTGGTCGCCTCGACCACGGGCAGCCCGGCGGCGGTCAGGTCGCGGATCAGCCGGACCTTGGCCGCGGTGGGCACTCGCGCCTGCTCGGCCTGGAGCCCGTCGCGGGCCCCGACCTCGTAGACCGTCACCCGGTCCGGCAGTCCTGGCGACCGGTGGGCGACGGGCAGTCCGAGCGCGGCCGGTGACCGGGTCACGGCCGGTCCCGCAGTTCGGCCAGGATTCGCTCGGCGGCGTCCGCGCGTACGGACCTGTCCGCGACCATCCGCGCGACGACCGTGTCGATCTCGGCGGCGGTGGCCCCCGCGGTGACGGCCACATTGCGCGCGTGCAGCGACATGTGGCCGCGCTGGATGCCCTCGGTGGCCAACGCCCGCACCGCCGCGGCGTTCTGGGCCAGGCCGACGGCCACGATGATCTCGGCCAGCTCGCTCGCCGTCTCCACCCCGAGCAGTGTGACGTTGGCCCGCGCCACGGGGTGCACCTTGGTGGCGCCGCCGACCAGTCCGACCGGCATGGGCAGCTCCAGCGTGCCGACCAGGTCGCCGTCGGCGTTCTTCTCGAAGCGCGACATCGCGGTGTAGCGGCCGTCAGGACCGACCGCGTGGGAGTGCGCGCCCGCCTCGACCGCGCGGGTGTCGTTGCCGGTCGCCAGGACGACGGCGGTGACGCCGTTCATGATGCCCTTGTTGTGGGTGGCGGCGCGGTAGGGGTCGGCGACGGCGAATTCGGCCGCGTCCAGCATGTTCTCCACGACGTCGGGGCCGCCGAGCAGGCCCGCGTCGAAGGTCGCCGAGACACGGGTGAGGCGCAGGTCGGCCTTGTTGGTGAGGATGCGCAGGAGGGTCCGCCCGCGGGCGATCTCGGCCGCGCGGGGGGCGATGGCCTCGGCCATGGTGTTGACCGCGTTCGCGCCCATGGCGTCGCGCACGTCGACCACGAGGTGCAGCACGACGTAGGTCTGCCGCCTGCTGGGCACCAGCCGCACGGAGATCTCGCGCGCCCCGCCGCCGAACCGGACCAGCGCGGGGTCCTGTTCGTTGGCGAGCGCGATCAGTTCCCCGGCCGCGGACAGCAGCCGCACCCGCGCGCCCGCCGGGTCGGCGACGTCGAGGATCTGCACCTGCGCCTGCATGAGCGGGACGCTGGACGAGGTACGGAAGCCCCCGTGGTCGCGGGTCATCCGGGCGAGGTTCGAGGCCGCCGCGACGACCGAGGGCTCCTCGGTCGCCATGGGGACGAGGACGTCGCGGCCGTTCACCACGAAGTTGGTCGCGATGCCGACCGGGAGGCCGAGGACGCCGACGACGTTCTCGACCATGTGGTCGGCCTGGTCGAGCGAGAGGCCCCGGTCCGGCGAGAGCGCGTCGAACAGGGCGGGGGGCACCTCCATGGCCTCGGCGGCGCGGGCACGGCGCTGGTCGACGGAGAGATTCCTGAAACCCGACAGACGGCTGGTCACGATGCCATGGCCTTCCTCCGGAAGCGGTCACGGGCGGGAGCGGTGGTGCCGAGGGACGCGCGGGGGCGCGTCCCTCGGGTGCTGGTCACGCTAATGACGGCGCGGAACCCCCCGCTATGGACCATCAGCACGCTGTACGGCACGCTGAGTGTGCGCAGCGCACAGCGGCCGACGGCAGAGGCCGGCGCGGCGCGCGGAGGGAGCGGTCGCGGTGGAGAGCGGAGCCGAGCGGGCGGACCGGAGTACGGCGGACGGCGGTACGGCGGACGGCGGTACGGCGGACGGCGGTACGGCGGACGGCGGTACGGCGGACGGCGGTACGGCGGACGGCGGTACGGCGGACGGCGGTACGG
>NZ_JBIUSD010000006.1:0-2618 GCF_044741185.1 Streptomyces sp. NPDC088197 | reverse complement strand
GTACGGCGGACGGCCGCGCGCGGGCGCTGGCGGTCGTCCTGGACGCGGCCGTCGGCGAACAGGCGGTGGACCCCTACCGGCTGGACGGCGCGCTCGCGGACCTCGGCGTGACCGGCGGTGCCGCGGCGGGCGCCGCGGAGCGGCTGTACCGGCTGCGGCGCGACCAACTGCGGCTGCGCCGCCGTGAGCACGAGCTGACCGCCCTGTTCTCCAGCGCCCGGGAGCTGGCCGAGGAGCGGGACGCCGACGCGCTGCTGGCCCGGCTGGTGGAGCGCGCGCACGACATGATGGACTCCGACGTCACGTATCTGTCGGAGTTCGACGCCGCCAGCCTGACGCTGCGGGTCCGCAAGACGGCGGGCTCGGTCAGCCCGCGCTTCCAGCGCCTGGTGGTGCCGCCCGGCCGCGGACTGGCCAGCCTCGTGGTCGAGACCCGCGCCGCGCAGTGGGTGACGCGCTACGAGGACGACTCCGCCGGGTGGCACGAGGACTCGCTGTCCGAGGCGGTCGCCGCCGAGGGCCTGGTCTCGCTCCTCGGCGTGCCGCTGCTCTCCGACGAGGACGTCCTGGGGGTGCTGTTCGTCGGGACCCGCGACGAGCACGCCTTCACCCCCGAGCAGGTCGCGCTGCTCTCGGCGCTCGCCAACCACGCCTCGGTGGTGCTCCAGACCGCGCAGCGGCTCCAGCGCCTCCAGCGCTCGCAGGAGGAGGCGCGCGACGCCCTGGAGCGGTTGAGGGAGCACCTGGTCGAGCGGGACCGCGCCAACGCGGTGCATCAGCAGCTCATCCGGTCCGTGTTGGAGGACAGCGACTTCTCGCCGATCGCCGAGAAGCTCGCCGAGGCCCTGGACCGCGCGGTGGCCGTCGTGGACGAGTACGGCGAGGTGATCGTGACGGCCGGGCGCGCCCTGTCCGCCGACGAACTGCGCCGCGCACCGGTCGCCGAGGCCGTCCGGGCCAGCCATGACTCGGGCCGCTGCGTCCTGGTCGAGGACGGCGGGGACATCGGGGCGGTCGCCGCCCTGACGACCGGCTCGTACTACTTCGGCGCCGTGCTGCTCGGTACGGGCGGTTTCCCGCTCAGCTCCGTCGACCTGCGGACCATCGAGCGGGGTGCGCAGGTCGGCACACTCCTGGCCATGCAGCGGCAGGCCGTGGCCGACGCGGAGCACCGCAGGCAGGGCGAGTTGCTGGCCGATCTGCTGGACGGCTCGCCCGACCGCCGTCGCGACGCGGTGCGCCGGGCCAAGCGGTTGCGCGTCCCCGTCCAGGACCTCGACACCCTCGTGCTCTTCGCCGTGCCGGGCGAGCACCGGCCGCAGGCGACCCGTACGCTGCTCGGTCCGCTGCACAGCCGGGCGCTGGTGGGCGAGTACGGCGGCCATGTCGCCGTCGCCCTGTCGTCCCGGCAGCCCGGCGTCACGGTCCAGCGGCTCCACGACCAGCTGCGCGCGGCGCTGTCGGTCCCGGTCCTGTCGGTGAGCGCCGCCGCGTCCGGCGACCTGCCCGCGGCGGTGGTGACGGCGCAGCGCACCGTCCGGCTGCTCCAGGCGCTGGGGGCGGGCGACCTCGCGGCGCGGGCCGAGGACTACCACCCCTACGCGGCCGTCTTCGAGCCCGACCCCGCCGCCCTGACCGCGTATCTCGACACGATGGTGGGGCCGGTACGGCGCTACGACGCCGAGCACGGTACGGATCTGCTCGCCACCCTGCGCGCCTTCGTGCGCAACCAGTCGAGCCCGACCAGGACCGGCCGGGAGCTGGGTTTCCACACCAACACGATCCTCCAGCGGATCGAACGGCTGACCCGGCTCCTGGGCGAGGGCTGGCGCGACGACGAGCTGTTCTTCCGGCTGTCGCTCGCCGTCCGCCTGGACGAGATCGCCGAGCGGCTGCGCCGCCCCTAGGTGTATTGATCATGAGCGTTGTTGACGCTCATGGGTCTTGATCATGGCGAAGACCTCCGGTGTGGTGGAGCTGTCTAGGAACGCACCGCCCGGAGGTCTTCGTGTCTCACCGTAATGCCCGGCTGACCATTCATGGCAGACGGATCCTGGTCGAGCGGGTGCTGTCGGGTCGGCCGGTCGCCCATGTCGCTGCTGAGATGGGCATCTCACGGGCGACCGGGCACAAGTGGGCGGCCCGCTGGCGGGCCGAGGGGGATGCGGGCCTGGCCGACCGCCCCAGCCGGCCGCATTCGACACCGCACCGCACCCCGGCCTCAGTGGAGGCCCGGGTCTGCGAACTGCGCCGGACACGCAAGCTGGGCCCGGCCCGGATCGGGCCGATCCTGGGCCTGCCCGCCTCGACCGTGCACCGCATCCTGAGCCGACACGGCCTTAACCGGCTCGCCTGGCTGGACCGGCCCACGGGCCAGACCATCCGCCGCTACGAACGCTCACGGCCCGGCGAACTCGTCCATGTCGACATCAAGAAACTCGGCAACATCCCCGACGGCGGCGGCTGGCGCACCGTCGGCAGAAGCACCGGCGCCCGCAATCGGCAAGCAACCACCAGTCAGCACAAAAGCAGCAAACCGGTCATCGGCTACAGCTACATCCACTCCGCCGTCGACGACCACTCCCGCCTGGCCTACAGCGAGGCCCTGCCCGACGAAC
>NZ_JBIUSD010000005.1:352936-505209 GCF_044741185.1 Streptomyces sp. NPDC088197 | reverse complement strand
GTGAGGGGTGGAGCTGACTGGTACTAATAGGCCGAGGGCTTGTCCATTGTTGCTCGCGTTCACTGTGTGGTTCTGAAACAACCAGCCCACCACCATGCCCCCTTCACGGGGGGTGTGGGGTGTGTGTTTCATGGTGTTTCGGTGGTCATAGCGTTAGGGAAACGCCCGGTTACATTCCGAACCCGGAAGCTAAGCCTTTCAGCGCCGATGGTACTGCAGGGGGGACCCTGTGGGAGAGTAGGACACCGCCGAACAATTTTTATGGAAGAGGCCCGGCCTCGGATCTTAGGATCCGACGCCGGGCCTCTTTTGCGTCTGCGGTAGAGTCTGGCCGGAAACGTCAGGACATACATACAGGAGGGGCCCCGGTGGAGGTCCAGGAGACAAGGGTGCAAACGGATCGGATCTTCACGATCCCCAACATCCTGAGTATGGCCCGCCTGGTGGGCGTACCCGTGTTCCTGTGGCTGATTCTGTGGCCCGAGTTCGGCGGACCGAAGGCTGACGGCTGGGCGCTGCTCGTACTCGCCCTGAGCGGCATCAGTGACTATCTGGACGGCAAGCTGGCCCGGCGGTGGAATCAGGTCAGCAGTCTCGGCCGGGTTCTCGATCCCGCGGCGGACCGGCTGTTTGTACTGTCCACGCTGGTAGGACTCACATGGCGCGACATCCTCCCACTGTGGGTAACGGTCCTGCTGCTGGCCCGTGAGGCCGTGATGGCGGTGATGCTGCTGATTCTGCGGAGGCACGGGTACGGACCTCCCCAGGTGAACTTCATCGGGAAAGCGGCTACCTTCAACCTCATGTACGCCTTTCCGCTGCTCCTCCTGAGCGACGGAAGCGGATGGCTTGCGACACTGGCGTCTATTTTCGGCTGGGCGTTCGCAGGTTGGGGTACAACCCTGTACTGGTGGGCAGGGATCCTCTATGTGGTGCAGGTCCGCCGACTTGTGCGGGCGGACACCACGGCTGACTGAGTCACGAGGAGGACGTTCCGACATGAAGGCGGTTGTCATGGCCGGCGGTGAAGGCACTCGCCTTCGCCCAATGACCTCGAGCATGCCCAAACCTCTGCTGCCAGTGGTGAATCGCCCGATCATGCAGCATGTTCTGACACTGCTCAAGCGGCATGGACTCACTGAGACGGTGGTGACTGTCCAGTTCCTCGCCTCCCTGGTGAAGAATTATTTCGGGGACGGCGAAGAATTTGGAATGGAGCTCACCTACGCCAACGAGGAGAAGCCGCTGGGGACGGCCGGAAGCGTCAAGAACGCCGAAGAGGCGTTGAAGGACGACTCCTTCCTCGTGATCTCCGGTGATGCCCTGACGGACTTCGATCTCACCGAGCTGATCGAATTCCACAAGGAGAAGGGAGCCATGGTCACGGTCTGCCTGACCCGGGTCCCCAATCCCCTCGAATTCGGTATCACCATCGTCGACGACGAAGGCAAGGTGGAACGCTTCCTGGAGAAGCCCACCTGGGGCCAGGTGTTCTCCGACACGGTGAATACCGGCATTTACGTGATGGAGCCCGAGGTCTTCGACTACGTCCAGGCCGACGTGTCCGTCGACTGGTCGGGCGACGTCTTCCCGCAGCTCATGAAGGAGGGCAAGCCCGTCTACGGCTTCATCGCCGAGGGCTACTGGGAGGACGTCGGCACCCACGAGAGCTACGTGAAGGCCCAGGCCGACGTACTCGAGGGCAAAGTCGACGTCGACATCGACGGCTTCGAGATCTCCCCCGGCGTGTGGGTCGCGGAAGGCGCCGAGGTGCACCACGACGCCATCCTGCGCGGCCCGCTCTTCATCGGCGACTACGCCAAGGTCGAGGCGGGTGCCGAGATTCGCGAGCACAGCGTCATCGGCTCCAATGTGGTCGTGAAAACAGGCGCTTTCCTGCACAAGGCCGTCATCCACGACAATGTCTACATCGGCCAGCAGACCAATCTGCGCGGCTGCGTCATCGGCAAGAACACCGATGTCATGCGGGCCGCGCGGATCGATGACGGCGCGGTCATCGGCGACGAGTGCCTGATCGGCGAGGAATCGAACATCGCCGGCAACGTACGCGTCTATCCGTTCAAGACGATCGAGGCCGGCGCCTTCGTCAACACCTCGGTCATCTGGGAATCGCGCGGGCAGGCGCATCTGTTCGGCGCCCGCGGGGTGTCCGGCATTCTGAACGTCGAGATCACCCCCGAGCTGGCCGTACGGCTGGCGGGCGCGTATGCGACCACGTTGAAGAAGGGCGCGACGGTCACCACCGCGCGTGACCACTCACGTGGTGCGCGTGCGCTCAAGCGGGCGGTGATCTCCGCGCTCCAGACCAGCGCGATCGACGTGCGCGACCTGGAGAACGTGCCGATGCCCGTGGCACGACAGCAGACCGCGCGCGGCAGCGCGGGCGGCATCATGATCCGGACCTCGCCGGGGCGGCCGGACTCGCTGGACATCATGTTCTTCGACGAGCGGGGCGCGGACCTGTCCGCGGCCGGGCAGCGGAAGCTGGACCGGGTCTTCGCCCGTCAGGAGTATCGCAGGGCGTTCCCCGGCGAGATCGGAGACCTGCGGTTCCCCGCCACGGTCTTCGACTCCTACACCGGCGCGCTGCTGCGGGCCGTGGACATCTCCGGGATCGCCGACGCCGGTCTGAAGGTCGTGGTCGACGCGGCCAACGGCAGTGCCGGGCTCGTGCTGCCCAGCCTCCTCGGACGGCTCGGCGTGGACGCGCTCACCGTCAACCCCGGTCTGGACGAGGCTCGTCCGACCGAGACCACCGAGAGCCGGCGGGCCGGACTCGTACGCCTCGGTGAGATCGTCGCCTCGGCGCGGGCCGCCTTCGGCGTGCGCTTCGACCCCGTGGGCGAGCGGCTGTCACTGGTGGACGAGCGGGGCCGGATCATCGAGGACGACCGGGCGCTGCTGGTCATGCTCGACCTCGTCGCGGCCGAGCGCCGCAGCGGCCGAGTGGCGCTGCCCGTGACCACGACCCGGATCGGCGAGCAGGTCGCCGCGTACCACGGCACCCAGGTCGAGTGGACGACGACGTCGCCCGACGACCTGACCAGGGTCGGCAGGGCCGAGGGCACCATCTTCGGCGGCGACGGGCGCGGCGGCTTCATCATTCCGGAGTTCAGCAGCGTCTTCGACGGATCGGCCGCCTTCGTGCGGCTGATCGGACTGGTGGCGCGTACGCAGCTCACGCTCAGCCAGATCGACGCCCGTATCCCGCGCGCTCATGTCATCAAGCGGGACGTGCCGACACCGTGGGCCGTCAAGGGTTCCGTGATGCGGCGCGTGGTGGAGTCGGCGGGCGACCGCTCGGTGGACACCACCGACGGCGTGCGCGTGGTCGAGGCGGACGGACGCTGGGTGATGGTGCTGCCCGACCCGGCGGAGGCCGTCACGCATCTGTGGGCGGAAGGGCCCGACGACACCTCCGCGGAGGCACTGCTCGACGAGTGGGCGGAGGTCGTGGAGAGCGCCGGGCGCTGATCCTTCGGCCGAACGGCGCGCCGTGAGGGGGCCATTCGAGTGTGGCGGCCCCGACGTGCGACGATGTGCGGCATGCCGCAGCAGCAACCCGATCGGAGCAGCCCCGTCCCCGGGGCTGCCCGGCGGCGTCCTGACGCCTCGATGTCGTTGCTCACCAACGTCATGGAGCACAGTCTCGACGACGGGTACGCGGAGGCCGCCGCGCGCCGCGGCGAGGTCGGCACCTCCAGGCTGCCGAAGCGGCTGAGCGGAAAGCTGGGCCTGGCCGCGGGTCTCGTACTCGCCGCCATCGTCGTCACGGTGGGCGCGGCCCAGACGCGGGTGGCCGCGCCCACCGAGGCCAAGGAGCGCCAGAAGCTCATCGACCAGGTGAAGACCGAGACCGACAGCGCCGACAAGCTCCAGAGCAGTGTGGACGGCCTGCGCGACACCGTGGCCGCCGAGCAGCGGGCCGCGTTGGAGGACCACGGCGGCGACAGCAGCGCCTTGGTGGAGCTGCTGTCGGGTGCGACTCCGGTGGACGGTCCCGGCGTCAAGCTGGTCGTGGACGACGCCAAGGAGGCGTCAGAAGGCGGCACAGGCGGCCCGCGGGAGAGCAGCGGCTTCTCCGACACCGGCAGGGTCCGCGACCGCGACATGCAGCGCGTGGTGAACGGGCTGTGGTCCTCGGGAGCCGAGGCGATCACCGTCAACGGCCAACGGCTCACCGCACTGTCCGCCATCCGGGCCGCCGGTGACGCCATACTGGTCGACAACAAGCCGCTGGCGCCGCCGTACACGGTGCTGGCGATCGGGGACGGGGAGCGGTTGAGCGCGGCATTCCAGGACAGTGCGGACGGTCAGTACCTGCACGTCCTGGAGCAGAACTACGGCATCCGCGCGAGCATCTCCGTCCAGGGCACGCTGCACCTGGCCGCCGCGCCCAGTCTGATCGTGCGGTATGCCAAGCCGGTCCCCGGCCAGCAGAAGGCGGACTCCGCCACAACAGGGAAGGGTTCGAAGTGATCGCCGTACTGGGCCTCGTCGTGGGAGTCGTGGTCGGGCTCGTGGTCCGTCCCGTGGTGCCGACCGGGGTCGAGCCGTATCTGCCGATCGCCGTCGTCGCCGCTCTCGACGCGGTCTTCGGCGGCCTGCGGGCGATGCTGGACGGGATCTTCGACGACAAGGTCTTCGTGGTCTCCTTCCTGTCCAACGTGGTGGTGGCGGCGCTGATCGTCTTCCTCGGCGACAAGCTCGGGGTGGGCGCGCAGCTCTCCACCGGCGTCGTGGTCGTCCTCGGCATCCGGATCTTCTCCAACGCGGCGGCCATCCGCCGCCACGTCTTCCGGGCGTGACGACGGTATGAGCGACGAGCACCACGAGTCCGCGGACGACGGGCGGGACCGCCAGCAGCACGGCCCGGCCCACGCCGCGCACGATCACGAGCCCGCCCACGCCGCGCACGCCCATGAGCCGGAGCACGCCGCGCCGCCGGTCACCGGGCGGCAGCGCCTGGTCGCCGGGCTGTGGCCGCCGCGGCTGTCACGCGCCCAGCTCACCGTGGCCGTCCTGCTGTTCGTCCTCGGCCTCGGGCTGGCGATCCAGGTCAGCTCCACGAGCGACAGCGGCGGCGCGCTGCGCGGCGCGCGCAAGGAGGACCTGGTCCGCATCCTGACCGAGCTGGACAACCGCACCCAGCGGCTCGAGGACGAGAAGCGGGGTCTGGAGAGCCAGCGGTCGGAGCTGGAGACCAGTTCCAACCAGGCCGCGGAGGCGCTCAAGCAGACCCAGGCCAAGGCGCAGCAGCTCGGCATCCTGGCGGGCACGGTGGCCGCCCAGGGGCCCGGTATCACGCTGACGATCTCCGACCCCAAGGGCGGTGTCCAGGCAGACTCGCTCCTGGACACCCTCCAGGAACTCCGGGCGGCCGGTGCGGAGGCGATCCAGATCAACGATGTACGGGTCGTCGCCGACACGTACTTCACGGAGGGTACGGACGGTGTGCTCATCGACGGCCACAAGGTGTCCCAGCCGTACGAGTTCAAGGTGATCGGAAATCCGCAGGATCTGGAGCCCGCCCTCAACATCCCGGGCGGGGTCGTGCAGACGCTGGAGAAGGAGCAGGCCACGGCCGATGTCGTCAGGTCGCAGAAGATCGTTGTGTCCGCCTTGCGGCCGTCGAAGCAGCCTGACTACGCTCGGTCGTCATCCCAGTGAGGCGGGGGGTCGGGGCATCTGTGGGGTGCTGTGTGGTGGAAACTGTGTGTAGCGAGGGTTCGTCCTGCCCCACGGGCGGGTCTGTTTCTTTCAAGGGGAATCGCCCGTGAAGTTGTTTGGGAAGTTTTTCGGCAAGAGCGCGCGGCAGTCGGGTGACCCGGCGACGGCGCGCCACCGTGCTCCGCGGAACACCGGGGAGGAGAGCCAGTCCGGCGACCGCCCGCTGTTCCGGCACGAGGACCAGCAAGGCGGCGGCGACTTTTCCGGTGGCCCCGGCGTGGCGCCTGTTGACCCTGCCTCGTCCCCCCGCATAGGTTTCGGGGAACCATCAACCTCAACCCCGGGTGGAGGGTTCGGCTTGCCGGTTTGTACGCGGTGCGGGCACACGAACGCGGAGGCGAGCCGCTTCTGCAACAACTGCGGTGCGCCGCTGCGCGGCTCAGGGGCCGGGCAGGAACGCGCGTCCGAGACCACCTCCACGATTTCCATCTCGGGCCTCGAGGCGTACGAGGCGGAGGTCACCGGCCAGCATGTGACGCCGTCGCTCTCCTCCGAGGCGCAGTCGGCCGTGGACGCCCTGCCAATGGGCTCCGCGCTGCTCATCGTGCGACGGGGGCCGAACTCGGGCAGCCGCTTCCTGCTGGACGGTGAGCTGACCACGGCCGGCCGCCACCCGCAGAGCGACATCTTCCTGGACGACGTCACGGTCTCCCGCCGCCATGTGGAGTTCCGCCGCGGCCCGGACGGCGGCTTCACCGTCTCCGACGTCGGCAGCCTCAACGGCACGTACGTCAACCGGGAGCGGATCGACGCGGTGCCGCTGTCCAACGGTGACGAGGTCCAGATCGGCAAGTACAGGTTGGTCTTCTACGCGAGCCAGCGGGGGATCTAGCTCTTTATCCCCCGGACCCGGTCCGGGGGACCCCAGGGAAGGTGTTCATGCCGAGAACGCAGGGCGGTGCCGGAGACGGCACCGCCACCGCCGACAGCGCGCTGTTGAGCATCGGCGCCGTCCTGGGGCAGCTCCAGGACGAGTTCCCCGAGGTCACCATCTCGAAGATCCGTTTCCTGGAGGCCGAGGGTCTGGTCGAGCCGCAGCGCACCCCGTCCGGATACCGCAAGTTCGCGGCCCGTGACGTCGAGCGGCTCGCCTACATCCTGCGCGTGCAGCGCGACCACTACCTGCCGCTGCGGGTGATCAGGGAGCACCTGGACGCGCTCGACCGCGGCGAGCACGTGGCGCTGCCGGGTCCCGCGGAGTCCAGGGAGGCCCAGGAGGCCGCCATCGAGCCCCAGGCGCCCGCGGAGCTGCGGATCGGCCGTACGGAGCTGCTGGCGGCCACCGGGGCCGACGGCGAGGAACTGGACCAGTGGGAGTCCTACGGCCTGGTCGAGGCCGGCCGGGACGGCGGATACGACGCCGACACGGTGAACATCGGACGGCTCATCGTCGACCTCGGCCGTTTCGGGCTCGAACCGCGCCATTTGCGGGCGGTGAAGGCCGCTGCCGACCGGGAGGCGGGTCTGGTGGAGCAGGTCGTGGCGCCGCTGCGGCGGCACCGCAATCCGCAGACGCGCACCCACGCCGAGGTCACCGCGCGCGAGCTGGCCGCGCTCTCCGTTCGGCTGCACGCGGCGATGGTGCAGTCCGCGCTGCGGGTCAAGCTCCTCTGAGCGGTTTTTCGGTTTTTCCCACGCCCTGTAAAGGCGCCGGTACCGGGCGGGTACGGGCTTTTCAGCGGTCTCCCGCGGGGCTCGTGCCGACTTTGTGCCGGGCTTCACGAAGCCGCCGAAGTCCGGCCCAGGGGGTGCCCGACTACCCAAACCCGGCAGGCACGTCCTAGGGTTGCTGTGTGAACGAGCTCGACGTTGTGGGTGTCCGGGTCGAAATGCCCTCCAATCAACCGATCGTGCTCCTGCGTGAAGTGGGAGGCGACCGGTACCTGCCCATCTGGATCGGGCCGGGAGAGGCGACGGCCATCGCTTTCGCGCAGCAGGGCATGACGCCTGCGCGACCGCTCACGCATGACCTCTTCAAGGACGTACTCGAAGCGGTCGGACAGACGCTGACCGAGGTCCGTATCACCGACCTGCGCGAAGGCGTCTTCTACGCCGAGCTGGTGTTCGCCAGCGGCGTGGAGGTCAGCGCCCGTCCGTCCGACGCCATAGCCCTCGCGCTGCGCACCGGTACGCCGATCTACGGCAGTGACGGGGTGCTCGACGACGCCGGGATCGCGATCCCGGACGAGCAGGAGGACGAGGTGGAGAAGTTCCGCGAGTTCCTCGACCAGATCTCGCCCGAGGACTTCGGCACGAGCAACCAGTGAGCCGTTCCCGATACCGGGACACGCCAAACCACTCGTGGGGTGAATATCACTCGGCGTGCCGAGTGTGGCGATCGTTGACGCACCCCTGGCGACTGCCTACCTTCGGAGAGGAAAGTCCCGATGGCACGTGCACGCGGCCCCGGGACGCGAAGGGACGGAGGGCGGCGTGAGAAGCACCGGCGACGGTCTGGCGACCGGCGGCCCGTATCCGACCCAGGGGGCACTGGCGCGCGCCACCGCTGACGCGGGCGGCGGCGGGGCGGCACAGGACGTACCGCCCGAGCAGATCGGCTACCGCGGGCCCACCGCGTGCGCGGCGACCGGCATCACCTACCGCCAGCTCGACTACTGGGCCCGTACCGGCCTGGTCGAGCCCAGCGTCCGCCCCGCCTACGGCTCCGGCACGCAGCGGCTCTACAGCTTCCGGGACGTCGTCGTCCTGAAGATAGTGAAGCGGCTGCTGGACACCGGCGTCTCGCTCCAGAACATCCGGACGGCGGTACGGCACCTGCGCTCCGTCGGGCCGACGGAGCTGGCCAGGATGACGCTGATGAGCGACGGTGCCACGGTCTACGAGTGCACCTCGCCCGACGAGGTGGTGGATCTGCTCCAGGGGGGCCAGGGGGTCTTCGGCATCGCCGTGGGCGTGGTCTGGCGGGACGTGGAGAGTTCGCTGTCCCAGATGCACGGGGAGCGGGTGGACACCGGCGAGACCCTGGTCGGCGACAATCCGTCCGACGAGCTGGCGAAGCGGCGCAATCGGGCGGTCTGAGCGGCTCACCGACGCCGTGCCGTACACGTGTACGGCGATTGTCGGTGTCGTGCGGCACGATCGGTACTTGTGAGAAGTGCGCCGACGATCCTGCATCTGGACATGGACGCGTTCTTCGCCGCGGTCGAACAGGCGTCGAAGCCGAGCCTGCGGGGCAAGCCGGTGGTGGTCGGCGGCCTCGGCCCCCGCGGCGTCGTATCGACCGCGTCCTATGAGGCGCGCGTCCACGGCGTCCACTCCGCGATGGCGATGGCCCACGCCCGCCGCCTCAGCCCCAACGCCGCCTATCTCGTACCGCGCTTCGGCATCTACCGGCAGATCAGCGAGGCCGTGATGGCGCTGCTGCACGAGGTGTCACCCCTGATAGAGCCGCTGAGCCTGGACGAGGCGTTCGTGGACCTGGAGGCGGGCGGGCACGGCGCGGACCCGCGGGCGGTCGCCCGGCGGCTGCGCGCCGAGATCCGGGCCAGCACCGGGCTCACCGCCTCGGTGGGGCTCGCCGGGTCGAAGCTGCTGGCGAAGATCGCCTCCGAGCAGGCCAAGCCGGACGGCCTGGTCGTCGTCGAGCCCGGCACCGAGCGCGCGCTGCTCGAACCGATGCCGGTACGCACCCTGCCCGGCGTCGGGCCCGCCACCGCCGAGCATCTGCGGCGCGTGGGCATCACCACCGTCGGCGAGATCGTGCACGCGGGGGAGCCGGAGCTGGTCCGGCTGCTCGGCAAGGCGCACGGCACGGGCCTGCACTCGATGGCCGCCGGCCTCGACAACCGCCCCGTGGTCGCCGACCGCGACGTCAAGTCCATCTCCGTCGAGGACACCTTCGACGCCGACCTCACCGACCGCGCCCATGTGCGGTACGAGATCGACCGGCTCGCCGAGCGCTGCGTGCAGCGGCTGCGCGGCGCGGGCCGCTCCGGGCGGACGGTGGTCGTCAAGGTCCGCAGATACGACTTCTCGACCCTGACGCGCTCCGAGACGCTGCGGGCGCCGACCGACGACCCGGGACTCGTACGGGAGACCGCCAGGCGGCTGATGGAGGCCGTCGACACCACCGGCGGTGTGCGGCTGCTCGGGGTGGGCGTCGCCGGGCTCGCCGACTTCACGCAGGAGGATCTGTTCGCGCACGCGGCGGGGGAGGGCGAGGAGGACGAGAACGCGCCCGAGGAGCTGCCCTCGGCGCCGCCGCCCGCACCGGAGCGGGCCAGGCTCTGGTGGCCGGGCCAGGACGTGGAGCACGAGACGTACGGCTCCGGATGGGTGCAGGGAAGCGGGGTCGGACGGGTCACCGTGCGCTTCGAGGTGCCCTCGGACACCGTGCCCGGCCGGGTGCGGACCTTCGCCGTGGACGACCCGGCGCTCGCGCACCGCGATCCGCTGCCGCTCGACCCGGGGGAGGCGGCGGGTGCGGGCCGGGGGAAGGAAGAGAGTCCGGACAAGGGGGAGGAGGACGCTCAGTCCTCGCCCGCGAGCCGCCCGAAGTCCCGGTCGGGGGGCGGCGGCGGCTCCGAGCCGGACGTCGGCACGTCCATCCCGTAGTGGTGGTAGAGCTGCAACTCCTGCTCCGGCGACAGGTGGCGCCCCACACCGAAGTCCGGCGCGTCCCTGATCAGCGCCTTCTTGTACGGCACCCGCAATTCGTCGTCCACCACTTCGCTGGGCTCCAGCGGTACGAACGCGTCGCGCGTGAACAGCCCGGTCCTGACGGCCGCCCACTCCGGTATGCCGGTCGCGTCGTCGAGGTACACCTCGTCCACCGTGCCGATCTTCGTACCGTCATGGTCGAAGACGCGGCGGCCGATCAGGCTGCGCGGATCGATGTCGGTCTGCACGGTCCCTCCAACCAATGACGAGCGATGTCTGGGTACAGCCAAAGGCACATCCTGGCCGGTGTCGACTCGGGCGGTGATCACCGCCCCCCGCCCCCGCCGGGTCCCGCCGCCTCGCTGGTAGGCTGGTGATCGGCCGCAGACCCCGTGCGGGAGAGCCTCCGAGACAGTGTCGGAGGCGCCGAAGGAGCAAATCCTCCCCGGAATCTCTCAGGCATCCGTACCGCATGGACGAGGTCACTCTGGAAAGCAGGGCACGCACCGGGAGCGGTTTTCCGGCACGGGCCCTCACCGACGGTGAAAGCCGCTCCCACGGGGGCGGTGAAGCTCTCAGGTTCTGATGACAGAGGGGGAGGCCGTACGGGTGTCCGCGCGTCGCGGCACCCCCCGAAGGTCGTCGCAGACCAGGAGGCCTCCGCAGATGACTTCCCGTCGCATTCCCCTCGCCGAGCTGGAAGCGGGCGTGCCGTTCGCCAGGCGCCACATCGGACCCGACGCAGCGGCGCAGGCGAAGATGCTCGCCCAGGTCGGCTACGGCTCCCTGGACGAACTCACCGAAGCGGCCGTGCCCGACACCATCAGGAGCGCGCAGGCCCTGGCGCTGCCCGAGGCGCGCACCGAGGCCGAGGCGCTGGCCGAGCTGCGGGCGCTGGCGGACCGCAATCAGGTGCTGGCCCCGATGATCGGCCTGGGCTACTACGGCACCTTCACCCCGCCCGTCATCCTGCGCAATGTGATGGAGAACCCGTCCTGGTACACGGCCTACACGCCGTACCAGCCGGAGATCTCGCAGGGCCGCCTGGAGGCGCTGCTCAACTTCCAGACCGTCGTCGCCGACCTCACCGGGCTGCCCACCTCCGGCGCCTCGCTGCTCGACGAGAGCACCGCGGCGGCCGAGGCGATGGCGCTGTCCCGCCGGGTCGGCAAGGTCAAGCAGGGCGTCTACCTGGTCGACGCCGACACCTTCCCGCAGACCGTCGCGGTGATCCGGACCCGCGCGGAGCCGACCGGCGTCGAGGTCGTCGTCGCCGACCTGTCCGAGGGCATCCCGGCGGAGATCGCCGAGCGTGGCGTCTTCGGCGTCCTGCTCCAGTACCCGGGCGCCTCGGGCGCCGTACGGGACCCGCGCCCGGTCATCGAGCGCGCGCACGAGCTGGGCGCGGTCGTGACCGTCGCCGCCGACCTGCTGGCGCTGACGCTGCTCACCTCGCCCGGCGAGCTGGGCGCGGACATCGCGGTGGGCACCACCCAGCGCTTCGGCGTCCCCATGGGCTTCGGCGGACCGCACGCCGGATACATGGCCGTACGCGACTCCTACGCCCGCAACCTGCCCGGCCGCCTCGTCGGCGTCTCCGTGGACGCCGACGGCAACCGCGCCTACCGGCTGGCCCTCCAGACCCGCGAGCAGCACATCCGCCGTGAGAAGGCCACCAGCAACATCTGTACGGCGCAGGTCCTGCTCGCCGTGATGGCCGCGATGTACGCGGTCTACCACGGCCCCGACGGGCTCGCGCAGATCGCCGGCCGCACCCACCGCTACGCCGCGGTGCTCGCCGCGGGTCTGCGCGCGGGCGGCGTCGAGATCGTGCACGACGGCTACTTCGACACGCTCACCGCGCGGGTGCCGGGACGCGCGGCCGAGGTCGTGGCCGCCGCCCGTCAGGCCGGGGTCAATCTGCGGCTGACCGACGCCGACCTGGTCGGTATCGCCTGCGACGAGACCACCGACCGGGCCCGCCTCGCGGCCGTCCTCGACGCCTTCGGCGTCCAGGGGAGCGCCGCCGACCTCGACGCGCTGGACGCGGCCACCGAGGACGCGCTGCCCGCCGGACTGCTGCGCACCGACGCGTATCTGACCCACCCCGTCTTCCACCAGCACCGCAGCGAGACCGCGATGCTGCGCTACCTGCGGCGGCTGGCCGACCGCGACTACGCGCTGGACCGCGGGATGATCCCGCTGGGCTCCTGCACGATGAAGCTCAACGCGACCACCGAGATGGAGCCGGTCACCTGGCCCGAATTCGGCGCGCTGCACCCCTTCGCGCCGGTCGAGCAGGCCGAGGGCTACCTGGCGCTGATCCACGGCCTGGAGGACCAGCTCGCCGAGGTCACCGGCTACGACAAGGTCAGCCTCCAGCCCAACGCGGGCTCCCAGGGCGAACTGGCCGGGCTGCTCGCGGTCCGCGCCTACCACCGCGCCAACGGCGACACCGGCCGTACCGTCTGCCTGATCCCGTCCTCCGCGCACGGCACCAACGCCGCGAGCGCCGTGATGGCGGGCATGAAGGTCGTCGTGGTCAAGACCGGCGAGAACGGCGACGTGGACGTCACCGACCTGCACGCCAAGATCGAGCAGCACCGCGACCAGCTCGCCGTGCTGATGGTCACCTACCCGTCCACGCACGGCGTGTTCGAGGACAACATCACCGACGTCTGCGCGGCCGTGCACGACGCGGGCGGCCAGGTGTACGTGGACGGCGCGAATCTCAACGCGCTGGTCGGTCTGGCCAGGCCCGGCCGGTTCGGGGCGGACGTCTCGCACCTGAACCTGCACAAGACCTTCTGCATCCCGCACGGCGGCGGCGGCCCCGGCGTCGGCCCCGTCGCGGTCCGCGCGCACCTGGCGCCGTACCTGCCGAACCATCCGCTCCAGCCCACCGCGGGACCTGCCACCGGCGTCGGCCCCGTCTCGGGCGCGCCGTGGGGCTCGGCGGGCATCCTGCTGATCTCCTGGACGTATGTACGGCTGATGGGCGCGGAAGGGCTCAAGCAGGCCACCCAGATGGCGGTACTGGGCGCGAATTACGTCGCCAAGCGGCTGGAGCCGCACTTCCCCGTGCTCTACACCGGCCCCGGCGGGCTGGTCGCCCACGAGTGCATCATCGACCTGCGGCCGTTGGCCAAGGAGACCGGCGTCAGCGTCGACGACATCGCCAAGCGGCTGATCGACTACGGCTTCCACGCGCCGACGATGTCCTTCCCGGTGGCGGGCACGCTGATGATCGAGCCGACCGAGAGCGAGGACCTGGCGGAGCTGGACCGTTTCTGCGACGCCATGATCGCGATCCGCGGCGAGATCGACCGGGTCGGCGCGGGCGACTGGCCGGCCGACGACAACCCGCTGCGCAACGCCCCGCACACCGCGGCGGCGCTCGGCGGCGACTGGGCGCACCCGTACAGCCGCGAGGAGGCGGTCTTCCCCGCCGGGGTCGTCGCGGCCGACAAGTACTGGCCGCCGGTACGGCGGATCGACGGCGCTTTCGGCGACCGCAATCTGGTCTGCTCCTGCCCGCCGCTGGACGCGTACGAGAGCTGAGCGTGTACGAGAGCTGGGCGCGTACGAGAGCTGAGCGCGTTGGGCCGACCGGGTCCGGTGGTACGGGCCCGGCGGTCTCGCGCGAGGGCGCCCGCACATGACGAAGCCGGTTCCGCTGTCAGCAGTGGAACCGGCTCTGTGTGTGGGGCGGTGCGCGGTGCGGCGCGGTCTCGTGTGCGGGCGGCCCCGTACCGGTCAGGCCGCGGCGGTGATCTGCTCGGTGCCCAGGGGGCGGTGCGGCGCGATGATCTGCCCGTCGGGCAGCAGTTCGCCGGTGTCCTCGAAGAGGAGCACGCCGTTGCACAGCAGGCTCCAGCCCTGCTCCGGGTGGTGGGCCAGGGTGTGCGCGGCCTCACGGTCGGGGCACTCTGCGGTGGGGCACTGGGGCTTGTGCTGGCACATGGATGGTGTCTTTCGCTGCGAGAGGTGGCTGGTGCGGATGATTGCGCTGCCTGACTGGTTCATTTCCGTTCCCCCGTTGGTACGGCCGTTCCCAGTGTTGCTCTACTGACGTCGATCCGCAGGGATTTCACGCAGGCAATCCCTTGGAGGACAGGACGCGTCACTCCGCCGGACGGTTGCGAGGGCGGGACGCGACGGTGCCCCCGCGGCCCAGTGGCTCGCGGGGGCACCGTGGAGAGGCGGCGACAGGCCGTCAGGCGGGCGACCCCAGCAGCGGCGGCGGCGCCATCCGCACCGAGAGCAGCGGCATCAGCTCCGCCAGCCGGTGCAGGCGGTGCGGGGCGATGCCGGGCGGCGCGGGGGCCAGCGGCACCAGCACGTCCGCCGGGGTGGGCTGGGCCGTCGAGGCGTCGGCACGCGGGTCGCAGTGCAGCCACAGCGCCAGCATGTACAGGCTCGGCACGGAGAGCAGATGCGGTTGGTAAGTGGCGGGCAGCGTGTCCCCCTGGCGCAGCGCCCGCTCGGTGGAGGCCAGGAACGGCCCCTCGGAGAAGCGCGAGAAGACCCAGCCGTCAGCCGTCGCCACGGTCTCGCCCGCGGCGACGGTGCCTTGCGGCCAGCCCCCGGCGAGGATGTGGAACCGCCAGCCGGTCAATCGTGCGCGAGGCAGGCCGCCGGGGACGTCCGCCGGTTCGAACACATGGACAGGGAGCGGGTGTTCGGCGGTGAGGGGCCCTTGGGCGTTCCGCAGCGCGGGCGTCCGGGCCTCCTGGACCGCGGTGGGAGAGCTGAGCGCGGCCAGGATGCTCCGCAGGGCGGGAGCAGGTGCTGGGGGGACAAGCAGCGGCATGGTGTCGCCTCTCACTGGGAGACAAACAGTGGTGCGGGGGCAGGGGTGCGGACGGCGCATGAGGGCGGAAAGGGGATCGGCTCAGGCGCGTCCGGCGAGGGCGGATGCTTTGCCTTGTTCACGGAGTTTATACGACGTGTGTTCGCTCCGTGTTTCGTCTAGTCGCAGCCAGTATTACGCGCAAGGCGAGAAATCGCCTTCTTCTGCGATGGCCCACGAAGCATTCGTGCAGGGTGCGCGGTGTGTGCCGCATATTTCTGCCCGCTGCGGACGGCTGGATCCCGCCGGTCGTATTCACGAAGTTTTTACGCCGCGCCGTGACCGTGGTATGTGCCACAGGAACCCACTGTGTTAGCCGTTGTGCACAGCCTAGTGGCAGACGCGGGGCCGCCGTGGCGTTATCGATCATTTGGGTGGGCATCCTCCCGTGAGTATCCGTACGAGGAAGGACGCGTCGATGGGCGAGAAGGTCGTTGCCAACGGGTTCGACCTGGCCGACCGGAGGCTGTACCGGCGCAAGCTGCGGCAGTGTCTCGTGGGGCTGGAGCGGCTGTTGGACGAGAAGCGATTCGACCGGCCGCGCAATCTGATGGGTCTGGAGATCGAATTGAATCTCGCGGATTCCGACGGGCTGCCGCGCATGATGAACGAAGAGGTGCTCGAGCGCATCGCGAGCCGGGATTTCCAGACGGAGCTCGCGCAGTTCAATATTGAAGTAAACATCGCGCCGCACCGGCTTTCCGGCCGGGTCATGGACCGCCTCGCCGAGGAACTGCGGATCGGTCTCGGGTATGCCGACCGGATGGCCCGCGAGGTGGGCGCGCACATCGTGATGGTGGGAATTCTGCCCACCCTGGAGGCCCAGGACCTGGTCTCCGCCAACCTCTCCCGCGCCGACCGGTACACGCTGCTCAACGAGCGGATACTGGCGATGCGCGGTGAGGACATCACCCTCGACATCGAGGGCGCCGAACGCCTGCTCTACACCTCCGCGTCCATCGCGCCCGAGGCCGCCTGCACCTCCACCCAGATGCACCTCCAGGTCACCCCCGGCCGCTTCGCCGACGTGTGGAACGCGGCGCAGGTCGTGTCGGGACCGCAGGTGGCCGTCGGCGCCAACTCGCCGTTCCTCTTCGGCCGTGAGCTGTGGCGCGAGACCCGCGCACCGCTGTTCCTCCAGGCCACCGACGTCCGCCCGGAGGAGCTGGTGGCCCAAGGGGTGCGGCCCATCACGTGGTTCGGCGAGCGCTGGATCGACTCCGCCGCCGACCTCTTCGCGGAGAACGTACGGTACTTCCCCTCGCTGCTGCCGATCTGCGACGAGGAGGACCCGCTGCGGGTGCTGGACGACGGGGGAGTGCCGCAGTTGCGCGAACTCACCCTGCACAACGGCACGATCTACCGCTGGAACCGTCCCGTCTACCAGGTGGTCGACGGCGTCCCGCACCTGCGCGTGGAGAACCGGGTGATGCCCGCCGGTCCCACCGTGGCCGACGTCGTCGCCAACACCGCCTTCTACTACGGTCTGGTCCGCGCCCTGGCCGAGGCGTCACGCCCGGTCTGGCACAAGCTGCCCTTCGCCGCCGCCGCGGCCAACTTCGAGGCGTCCTGCCGCGACGGCATCGGCGCGGTCCTCCAGTGGCCGCGCGGCCGCAACGGCGGCCTCGCGGAGATCCCCGCCACGGACCTGATCCTCGACGAACTGCTGCCGCTGGCCGCGGCGGGGCTCGACGCGTGGGGCATCGAGGCCGTCGACCGCGACCACTACCTCGGCATCATCGAACAGCGCTGCCGCCGCCGTACCAACGGCGCCGAATGGCAGTCGGCGGTCTTCCACCGGATGCTGGAGCGCGGCCTCGACCGGCGGCCCGCGCTCGCCGCGATGACCCAGCGGTACCGCGAACTCATGCTGGACGGCGAGCCGGTGCACTCCTGGCCGGTGGCGTGAGCCGTGGCGCACGGGGGCCTCGTGCGGCGCGGGCCCGTACAGCGGCCTCAGGGCGCCTTCGCGGCGGCGCTGGTGGCCGCCGCCACGACGGCCTTCAGCAGGACCGCCTGGATCTCCGAGGGGTCGTTGACCTGATACGCGGCCCCGCCGGTGGCCTTCGCGATGCGGTCGCAGGCCGCCTTGTCGGCGTTCGCGCCGACCGCGATGGCGATCAGCGGCACCGGCCGCGCCGGGTCGTCGAGCGTCTTCAGCCTGGACGTCAGGGCGTTGAGCGAGATGCTGCCCGGGTCCTCGTTGGCGCCGTCGGTCAGGATCACCACCGCGTTGAACTTGCCGGTCCCGTACGAGGAGACGGCGCTTTGGTAGACCGCGAGCGCCGTGTCGTACAGGCCGGTCGAGCCGCCCGGCACCGGCTGGAGGTCATGGAACGCGCTGTCGAGCTGCTGGCGGCGCGTGACGCCCTTGGCGACGGTGCCGCCGAGCGGGCCGGTGCGGACGATCTCCTGGTAGTCGCGCGAGCCGCTGAGCCGGGTGGAGAAGCGCCACAGCCCGATCTCGTCCCTCGGGGTGAACTGCGACAGCGCCTGCCGCAGCGACTCCTTGGTGATGTCGAGCCGCGACCTGCCGCCCGAACCGGGGACGACGTCGGCCATCGACCCGGACACGTCCACGACCGTGGTGATCCGCGCGCTCTGCACGGTGATCTGCCACATCAGCCGGAGCTTTTGGAGCTCGGGCGCGGAGGGTGAGGGCGCGGGCGTGGCCGACAGGGGCTGCGGCGACTGGCCGCCCGCGCGCCGCACGGTCTCCGTGTCCGGATCGCCGCCGGGCGTACGGAAACCCGCGTCCGCGATCGTCCGCACGCCCTCGTCGTTGCCCAGCAGGGTCAGGAAGCGGTTGGCGGCCCGGCCCTGATCGGTGCTCAGATGCAGGTCGTCGACCATCGTGTACGGGTAGTCCAGGGTCGCCGCGCCGTCCGAGGGGTAGAACAGCCGCAGCGGCGGCGCGGAACCGCCGTTGTGCGCGAACGCGGCCTGTTCGGACAGGATCAGCGCCTGGCTCCGCTTGGGGTCGGCCAGCTCCGCAGGCGTCGTGTCGCGCGGCAGCGTCGCGACCGCCTGCTCGTCGCTGGGCTCGGTGCGCTGCGCGAGGGCCTTCGCGGCAGCCGCCGACTCCGTGTCGGAGTCGGTGCCCTCGCTCCCGTCGGCCCGCGCGATGGACGCGTTGATCATCGCCAGCGCCAGCATGCCGGTGGAGTTGAGCGCCGGATCGGCCGTACCGAACCGCAGGTCCGGTCTGCTGCCCGCCACCCCGGCCAACTCCGCCCAGGTGTACGTCTTGGACGGCCAGCCCAGCGTCTTGGCCTGCGACTGGAGCGCGCCGACCACCACCGGGGACTCGGCGACCGACCGCAGCTTCGTCAGCGCCCTCGCGCTGCCGGTGGCGGACGTCTGGGCCACCCACAGACTGTCGTCCGGCACCCACACCGCGAAATCCGGCTTCTTGGTGTTGTCGACCAGTTCCGCGGCGACGTCGGCGGAGTTCCGCGCGGTCACCCGGACGTCCAGACAGCGGCCGTCGGTCGTGTCGTGCTCGCGGCGCGCCCGGTCGGCGACGGCGGTCAGCGCGGGCGCGATGTCGGGCGAGGCGACCGCGCCGATCCGTACCGTGCCGCCGCGGCACGCGCCGCTCAGCGGCAGCAGTCCGCCGCGCAGCACCGCGAAGGTGCCCGCGCCCGCCGTGATCACCAGCGCGGTGGCCGCCGCGGTGGCACGGCGCCGGGTCCTGGCGGGCGGCGCTCCACCCGTCGATTCCCGGCCATCGGATATGCGGTGACGACCCATCGCTCCGTGCCTCTCCTGGGGTGGCTACGAACAGTAGACCCCGGCCTTCGTATCTTTGCCGGAGACCATAGCCATGCGCGGACGGCGCTGAAGCGGGATGACGTAAATGGAGGTCCGCGTGCACGCAGAGTCATACGAGGTGGAGGCAGGGTTGCAGCGGCGGACGCTGCGCAGCGAGACCCTGATCGTCTTGGCGCTGTCGCTGGGAGCGAGCGGCGTTGCCGCGCTGATCGACTTCATCGGTTCCGTGACGAGGCCGGGCGCGCTCAAGGACCAGGCGGCCACCCTCGTCGGCTCCCAAGCACCGGGCCGGCCGTGGCTGGATCTGGCCTGGCAGGTCTTCTCCATCGCCACCGCGCTCGCCCCGGTGGCGCTGGTCGCCCACCTGCTGGCCAGGGAGCGGGTCGGCATGCCCGTGATCGGCTTCGACCGCACCCGGCCGCGGCTCGACCTGGCCCGGGGCGCGGCCGTCGCGGCCGTCATCGGCGGCACCGGGCTCGCCTTCTACCTCGGGGTCAGGGCGGCCGGCTTCAACCTCACCGTCGTGCCCGAGTCGCTGCCCGACGTGTGGTGGAAGATCCCGGTCCTGATCGCCTCCGCCGTGCAGAACGCGGTGCTCGAAGAGGTGATCGTGGTCGGCTATCTGCTGCGCAGGCTCGGCCAGTTGGGCTGGAGCCCGGCCGCCGCGCTGGCCGCGAGCGCGCTGCTGCGCGGCTCGTACCACCTCTACCAGGGCGTCGGCGGCTTCGTCGGCAACATGGTGATGGGCGTCGTCTTCGTGCTGCTGTACCGGCGGTGGGGCCGGGTGGGGCCGCTGGTGGCGGCCCACTCCCTCATCGACACGGTGGCCTTCGTCGGCTACGCGCTGCTGGCCGGGAAGGTGGGGTGGCTGCCCACGGGGTGACGCGCGAGCGGAGCCCTTGCGACAGCGTTTACGGCGCTTACGGTCTTACGGCACCGCGTCCGTACGGCACCGCGCTGTGACGCACCGCGGCCTTACGGCACCGCGCTGTGACGCGCCGCAGCCTTACGGCACCGCGTGCAGCTCGCCGTCCACCACGGTGACCGCGGCACCGGTCAGCAGCACCCGCTCGCCGCGCACCCGGGTACGGACCAGCCCGCCGCGCGGGGACGCCTGGAAGCCGGTGAGGGTCGTGCGGCCGAGCCGCTGCGACCAGAACGGCGCCAGCGCGGTGTGCGCGCTGCCGGTCACCGGGTCCTCGTCGATGCCGACGGCGGGGAAGAAGCCGCGCGAGACGAAGTCGTATCCGCGCGAGTCGTCCTCGGCCGCGGCGGTGGCGATCACCCCGCGCCGCGAGTGCCGGGCGAGCGCCGCGAAGTCGGGCGCCAGTGCCCGTACGGTCTTCTCGTCGGTGACCTCGATCAGCAGGTCACCGCAGTCGGGGCCGGTGTCCAGCACGGTCAGCGGCTTGGCGCCGAGCGCCGCCGCGACACCCGTCGGCGCGGCCACCGGCGTGAGCGGGGCCGCCGGGAAGTCCAAGGTGATCGAGCCGTCCCCGGCCGCCTCCGCCGACAGCACACCCGCGCTGGTACGGAACCAGACCGTGCCCTTGTGCGCGCCGCTGGTGCGCAGCACATGGGCGGTGGCCAGCGTGGCGTGCCCGCACAGCCCCACCTCCGTGACCGGGGTGAACCAGCGCAGCGCCCAGTCCGCTTCCGGCGCGTCGGCCAGCCGGTGCGCGAACGCGGTCTCTGACAGATTCAGCTCCGCCGCGACCTGCTGAAGCCACCGGTCCGGCGGAAACTCCTCCGAGTCGAGCAGCAGCACCCCCGCCGGATTGCCGGTGAACGGGCGGTCGGTGAAGGCGTCGACTATTCGGATGCGCATGGCGAGAGCGTAGCGGCGCGCCCCACGCCCGGCGGGCGGTGTTCGGCGGATTCCGCTTCCGGTGACCGCGCCCGCTGGTGACCCGTGCCGCGCCCGCCCCGCGGCCCCCCTGTCGCCCTCCCGTCGCCGCCGTCGACCTGGGGCCTTGCCATCCGAACAGTTCCGATATATCGTTGAGCCATCGCGAACGATCAACGATGAAAGGAGCGTCATCATGCGTTCCCAAGGACACGAACATGGACACCGCGGCCCCGGACATCACGGTTGGGGCGAGCGGGACGAGCGACGGTCGGCCTTCGGGCCGTTCGGACCGCCCTTCGGCGGAGGCCCCTTCGGGCCCGGCGGCCGGGGGCGCGGCGGACCGCGCGGCAGGGCACGGCGGGGCGATGTACGCGCCTCGATCCTGGCGCTGCTGAAGGACCGCCCGATGCACGGCTACGAGATGATCCAGGAGATCGCCGAACGCAGTGGCGGCGCGTGGAAGCCGAGCCCCGGCTCGGTCTACCCGACGCTGCAACTGCTGGAGGACGAGGGCCTGATCAGCAGCGCGAGCGAGGGCGGCAAGAAGCTCTTCACGCTCACCGACAACGGCAGAACAGAAGCCGACGCGGGCCCCGAGGCCCCGTGGGAGGACGCCGGTCGCGGCGTCGACTGGGATGCCATGAACGAGATAAGGAAGGCGGGCGGCGGTCTCATCGAGGCCTTCCGCCAGGTGTGGGCCACCGGCACCCCCGACCAGCGCGCGAAGGCGCTGACCGTGGTGAACGACGCCCGCAAGAAGCTCTACCTGATCCTGGCCGACGAGGACGTCACCGACCTCACCAAGGAGTGACGTCGGCGGTCACCGGGCGCCCGGTCCCGTACCGGCGCCGCCCGCGAATCATCGAGTCGGCCCTGGGCGTCACGCTCCGGGCCGACTCGATCCGCGTATCAGCAGGCGGGTCGGGATGATCCGCGGCTCCGCCGTGTCGACCGGCGCGGCGTCGATCAGCTCGCGCAGCGCCTCCACGGCCGCCTCACCGAGCCCGCGCTGGTCCTGCGCCACCGTGGACAGCGCCGGGCGCACCAGCGCGGCGGCGTCGATGTCGTCGAAGCCGACCACCGCCAGATCGCGCGGCACCGAGAGGCCGGCGTCCGCCGCCGCGTGCATCGCGCCGACCGCCATCTGGTCGCCCGCCGCGAAGATCGCCGTCGGCGGCTCGGCCACCGCGAGCAGCCTGCGGGCCGCCTCCTCGCCGCTGTCGAGGAAGAAGTCGCCCTCGGTCACGTACTGCGGCGGCACCGGGAGCCCCAGCCGGGCGCAGGCCCGCTCGTAGCCCGCCAGCCGCTCGGCGGCCGGGGGAAGGTGCAGCGGACCGGTGATGGTGGCGATCCTGCGGTGCCCCAGCGCGTACAGATGCTCCACCGCCGCCTCCGCGCCCGCCGCGTTGTCGGAGCTGACCCGTACCGTGCGCGGCCCGGTGAACGCGGTGTCGATGCCCGCGCAGGGCACGGCGGACGCGGCCAGGACGCGCAGGCAGCGGTCGTCGGCGGGGGTGGTCAGCACGATGACGCCTTCGAGATTGTGCCGCCGCACCGCTTGCAGATGCGCGGCGTCCGGGTCCTCGGGGCCCGGCGTCGTCAGCAGCATCAGGTGGTAGTCCGCCTCGGACAGCGCGGTGCGCACCGCGCTCAACAGGCCGAGCAGAAAAGGGTTGTGGAGTCCCTGTGCCTCCTGTCCGCTGTCCCAGATCAGACCGATGGTGTCCGAGCGGCGCCTGACCAGGGTGCGGGCCGGTTCATTGGGCGCGTAACCCAACTCGATCGCCAGTTGCCGGATTCGCGCGCGGGTGGCCTCGCTCACCTCGGCGCGGTCGTTGAGAGCCCGGGACACGGTGGCGGTCGACACACCACTGCGGCGGGCGAGTTCACGAATGTTCACGGCGTACCTGATTCTGCGCGAGGGGAACAACGTGGAAACTTGGGACAGGTGAAAGGTGACTCCTGCGTACAGTCTTGACGATCAGTCAAGGCGAGGACAGACTTCCGGCCGATCGGAAACGTTTACGGCACTAGGTCCCGACAACCGGCCGGGACCCCGACAGGAACGGGACGCCTGCGATGCCTACGAACGCACGACGACGACCACGCCTCAGAGTCATTCTGACACTCGCCACCGCCGCGGCGTGTGTGGCCGCGGTCGCTTCCGTACCGGCGGAGGCCGGGGACAATCCGACGTACACCAATGCGAAAGCACCGGTCGACGTCCGGGTGAAGGATCTGCTGAAGCGGATGACACTGGCCGAGAAGATCGGTCAGATGGACCAGATCTCCGTGGTCAGAATGCAAGGCGACTGCGAGTGGAGCGGTGGCGAATTCACCGAATCCTGCATGAAGAGCGTGCTTCTCGACAACGCGGCCGGATCCGTACTGTCCGGCGGCGGCGCGGGACCTGCGGTCAACACGCCCGAGAACTGGGCGAAGATGGTCAACACGGTGCAGAAATACGCCGTCGAGAAATCCCGGCTGCACATCCCGATCATCTACGGCGTCGACGCCGTGCACGGCCACAACAACGTGCTGGGCGCCACGATTTTCCCGCAGGAGATCGGCCTCGGTTCCGCCTGGGACCCGACGCTGGCCAAGAACTCCGCCGCCTCCACCGCCAAGGCGGTCGCGGCCACCGGCATCGACTGGAACTTCGCGCCGGTCACCGACATCGCGCGCGACCAGCGCTGGGGCCGCTACTACGAGACCTTCGGCGAGGACCCGCTGCTCGCGGGCACGCTCGCCGCCGCGGCGGTCGACGGCATCGAGGGCGCCAACGGCGCCAAGAACGTGGCCGCCACCGTCAAGCACTTCCCCGGCTACGGCGAGCCCGGCAACGGCCACGACCGCGTGCCCGGCGACGTCTCGATGCGCTACCTCCAGGACACGCTGCTGCCGTCGTACAAGCAGGCCATCGACGCGGGCGCGCAGTCGGTGATGATCAACTCCGGCGCCGTCAACGGCATTCCGGCGACCGCCTCGCACTACCTGCTCACCGATGTGCTGCGCAAGCAGTGGGGCTTCGACGGCGTCGAGGTCAGCGACTGGGCGGACGTCGCCGCGTTGCAGACCGCGTACCACGTCGCCGCCGACTACCCCGAGGCCATCGCCAAGGCCGTCAACGCGGGCCTGGACATGGCGATGGAGCCGTACGACGCGCAGGGCTGGAGCACCGGCCTGAAGACCGCCGTGCAGCGCGGCCTGGTCACCGAGAAGCGCATCGACCAGTCCGTGTCCCGCATCCTGAAGATGAAGTTCGAACTCGGCCTGTTCGAACACCCCTACGTGGACGCCTCGAAGGCCAACGGCCGGGTGCTCGGCGCCGACACCGCGCTGGCGCGGCAGGCGGCCGACGCGTCCCAGGTGCTGCTGCGCAACGACGGCAATGTGCTGCCGATCTCGTCCTCCGCCAAGAAGATCGTGGTCGCCGGTTCCTACGCCGACGACATCAACGACCAGGTCGGCGGCTGGACGGTGGGCTGGCAGGGCGTGCCCGACGGGGTGACGCTGCCCGGCACCACCGTGCTCCAGGGCATCAAGAAGGCGGCGCCCTCCGGTACGGAGGTCGTCCAGGCCAAGACCGCGGACGACGCGGTGGCGCAGGCCAAGAACGCCGATCTGACCGTGGTGGTCGTCGGCGAGAAGGCGGCGGCCGAGGGCGCGGCGGACAGCCCGCGGCCAGCCCTGACCGCCGACCAGGTGGCGTTGGTGAAGTCCCTCAAGGCGACCGGCAAGCCGGTGGTCACCGTGGTCCTCGCCGGACGCCCGCTGGTGCTCGGCGAGGCGGACGGCACCCAGGGCCTGCTGATGTCCTGGCTGCCCGGCAGCGAGGGCGGCAACGCCGTCGCCGACGTGCTGTTCGGCAAGGTCAACCCGAGCGGCCGGCTCAACGCGACCTGGCCCAAGGACATCGGCAACGAGCCGATGTACTACCAGCAGTTGCCCGGCACCAACGGCGGCCCCGAGTCCTTCGTCGACGCCGCCTACCCCTTCGGGGCGGGCCTGTCGTACACCACCTACGGCTTCGACTCGGTCAAGGCCGACTCGTCCACCGTGCGGGCCCGGGACACTATCCACCTGAAGGTGAAGGTCTCCAACTCCGGTGGCCGTGACGGCGATCTGGTGGTGCCGGTGTTCGTGTCGCAGCCGTCGAGCGACGTGCTCGCCCCGTCCCGGAAGCTGGTCGCCTTCACCAAGGTGCACCTGAAGGCCGGGCAGTCCCGTACCGTCGCGCTCGACGTGCCGCCGAGCCGTCTCGCCGTCACCCCCGGTGACGTCAACGGCGCAGGCAAGCAGGAAGTGGCACGCGGCGCCTACGTCTTCACGGCGGGGACGCAGACCGCCACGGTGACGGTCCGCTGATCCACGCACACCGCCGGGCCGCGTGAGGGACGATCCCCTCGCGCGGCCCGGCGCCTCGCGTACGGGCGGACCGTCACGCGCCCGGCGCGGGGGGCTCGGCCGGTTCGACGAGCCCGGCGATGGCGCGCAGCGAGTCGTTGAGCGCGGTCGTCGCCGAGTCCTTCAGCTTGCCCGCCATGAGGGAGACGGCGGCCCCGGTGAAGGTGCCGTCGATCCGTACCTCGGTGGCGTCGCCGTCGGGCGTGAGCGCGTACCGCATCCCGAGGCTCACCCCCATCGGCCCCTTGCCGCTGCTGCCCAGCACCCGCTCGGGCTCGAACTCGTCGACCGTCCAGGTCACGTCCGCGGGGAAGCCCATCATCCGCAGGCTCTCCTGGTACGTGGCCCCGGCCGTCAGCGGCCGCGGGCCGCCGTCGGGGAAGGCGGTGTGGGTGGCGTTCCACTCGCCGTAGGAGGAGAAGTCGGTCAGCAGGTCCCAGATCTTCCCTGCGGGGGCCGCGATACGCGCCTGTGCGGAGACTTCGGCCATGCGATCACTCCCTGAGTACCGGTCCACTCCCTGAGTACAGGTCGTGCCGCGCACCGTAACCGCGGGCGCCGCAACACTCAATACTGATGGACCGTCAGATACGGGGAGTGCGGCCTGCCGACACTGCGCGACAGCGTCGGGGGAGCGGCCAGCAGCCGGTTCACGTGCGCCCGCGGCAGACCGTGCGCCGGATTGACCGGCAGCAGCAGCCGGTCAGGACGGAACCTGGCCCTGCGGACCAGACGGCGCGGGATCACGTCGTCGGTCCAGGCGAAGGGCCGCCCCGCCGCGTACCGCAGGATCGGCGCCCACTTGCGCGCCGAGTACCGCTCCGCCTCGCGCAGCGGCGGATCGCCGGGCCGCGGCCGGTAGCCGCTGAATTCCACCACCGGCAGCGGCGGCAGACCCAGGCGCGGGGCGATGTGCGTGTTCGCCTCGTGCTCCCAGGTGGTCGCCCACACGAGGTCGTACATATCCGCCAGTTCGCGCAACCACACGCCGTGCCGGGCGGACAGCAGCACGGTGTGGGTCAGGATGTCGTGCACGGTGAAGTCCGGCGAGGGCAGCACCGGATTGAGCACACCGTCGACATCCAGGAAGAGCAGCGGTCGGACCATGGAACTCCTTCCCCGGTGGCGGGGCAGGTCGGTGTGTGTCGCCAGAGAGGGACGAGGCGACGGCCGGTACGGTTGCGGGTCGGACGGGAGGACATATGCGCGAAGACGACGGTCCGGCTACCCCCGACGGCGGAAGCGACGCGTCACCCGGGGGCGCGTCACCCGATGATGCGGCACCCGCCGGGGCGGCAGTCGGTAACGCGCCGCCGGACGAGGCGGCACCCGGCGGACCGGGACGCGGGCGAACGTCGCCCGGCGACCCCACGCCGGGCGACGCGGCACTGCTCGCCAGGCTGCGGGCCGCCCCCGTACTGGCCGGGCCGCTGCCGGAATTCGACCCGGGCGACGCCCCCGACACCCCCGGCCCGCTCTTCGCGACCTGGCTGGAACTGGCGCTTTCCGACGCACTGCCGGAACCGCACGTCATGACGCTCGCCACGGTCGGCGCCGACGGCACGCCCAGCGCCCGCGTCCTGATGCTGCGCGGAGTCGACACCGCCGACTGCGCCGTCGACTTCGCGTCCGACGCGGTCAGCCGCAAGGGCCGCGACCTGGCCGCGCACCCCGTCGCCGCGCTGACCTGGTACTGGCCCGCGCACGGACGGCAGATCCGGATGACGGGACCGGTCGACGTACTGGACGAGGAGACCGCCCGGCGGGACTTCCTCGGCCGCTCCCCGGCCTCCCGCGCCGCCGGCTTCACCGGGCGGATGAGCGGCCCGCTGACCGGAGCGATGGAGTACGAGCGGGCGCGCGCCGCGGCGGACGCCCTGGTGGCCGCGGAACCGGAACGGATTCCCGAGGGCCACACCGTGTACCGGCTGCGTGCCCAGGAGGCGGAGTTCTTCCAGGCCGACCCCGGCCGCTTCCACGTACGGCTGCGCTACACCCGCTCCGGTCAGGCGGGGGAGGGCCGGGACGGGCGCGGCGACGCGGACACGGACGGCGGTTGGACCCGGACCCTGCTGTGGCCATGACTCATCCCTGGGGATGACGCGGGAACCGGCCAACCCCCTCCATGGGCGGAGGCACGGATGGCCCCCGGTGCGGATGCGCCACACCGGGGCCGCCTGATGAAGTGGATGGCGTGTACAGCAACCACGGGCCGCCGCTCGACCTGAGCCACCTGGCGGACGACCTCCGCCTCACGGTCGAACTGCGTTCCGTGGCGGCCAGCGCGCGCCGCCGGGCCACGCGCGACGGCGACCAGCAGATCGACACCGCCCACCTGCTGCACTCCCTTTTGGAGATCGACCCCCTGGCGCGGGCCGCCTGCGACGCCGGGACCGGACAGGTCGTCCGCGTGCTCGGCTACCTGGTGCAGCGCAGCATCGGCTACGGGCTGCGCTGGCGCGGCACCGTCGAGGACTCCGGCGCGCTGCCCACCGTCCAGGCCGTCGCCGGCACCGGCTGGAGCCCGTCCGCCGCCGCCGCGATCCGCAACGCCGTCGCCCTCGCCCGCCGCCGTGGCCGCACCCAGGCCGACGGCATCGACCTGCTCGACGCGCTCGCCTCCGACCCCGAATGCCGCGCCGTGGACGTGCTGCGCGCCGCCGGACTCGACGTCAGCGGCTACCGGGATGACGGTCCTGTCGCGAGCTGACATCATGACCCGATGCACGTAACTCAGCGGCGAAACGAGGGCCTCGGGCTCGCTCTGGTGTCCGCCTTCGCCTTCGGCGGCTCGGGCGTGGCCGCCAAACCGCTGATCGAATCAGGGCTCGACCCGCTGCACGTGGTCTGGATGCGCGTCGCGGGCGCCGCGCTCATCCTGCTCCCCATCGCCCTGCGCCACCGCGAACTGCCCCGCCGCAGGCCGGGACTGATCCTCGGGTTCGGCCTCCTCGGCATCACCGGCTGCCAGGCCCTGTACTTCGTGGCCATCTCCCGCATCCCGGTCGGCGTCGCCATCCTCGTCGAATTCCTCGGCCCCGCCCTGCTGTTGGGCTGGGTCCGCTTCGTCCAGCGCCGCCCCGTCAGCCGGTCCGCGGCCCTGGGTGTCGTGCTCGCCATCGCCGGCATGGCCGCCGTCGTCGAGATCTGGTCCGGCCTGGCCTTCGACCCGCTCGGCCTGCTCCTCGCCTTCGGCGCCGCCTGTTGCCAGGTCGCCTACTTCGTCCTCGCCGACGACGGCGCGGAGAGCGCGGACGCGCCGGAACCCATCGCCGTCATCGCCTATGGCCTCCTCGTCGGCACCGCCGTCCTCTCGGTCGTCGCCCGCCCCTGGAACATCGACTGGGCGATCGTCTGGCAGCAGTCCGCGCTCGGTGAGCGCGAGGTCCCGGCCGTTCTCCTCGTCGCCTGGATCGTCCTCGTCTCCACCGTCGTCGCCTACCTCGCCGGCGTCCTCGCCGTCCGCCGCCTCACCCCTCAGATCGCCGGGGTCGTCGCCACCCTCGAAGCCATCGTCGGCACGGTCCTCGCCTGGGTCCTCCTCGACGAGCACCTGGGCGCCGCCCAGGTCGTCGGCGGCGCCCTCGTCCTGGCGGGCGCCTTCACGGCCCAAACGGCCAGCCGCGCCAAGCCGGCGGCGACGCCGGACCCCCTCCCAGAACCCGACTTGGCCGACGCCTAGCGCCAAACAGCTCCCCACCGAGCACCGCTCCGCGCCGGGGTTCGCCGGTGGGGTGCGTTTGCGTGAGGGCCTGCGCCCCTCCGGTACCGCTGCGCGCCGGGGTTCGCCGGTAGCCAGCGAGCCGAAGGCGGCGCCGGTGTCGAAAGCGACGATGAGCAGGGAGCGAGGAACGAGCGACCGTCGAAGAGGAGCGTCGACACCGGATATAAGCCGCCGGAGGCGAGAGGGCGGCAAAAAAAAGGGAAGGACGGTGAGCCTGCGCAAGAGGGCTCCCACGCACGGTTCGCCGTACCGGTGACCTGACGCGAGTGGGCGACCCGCACCCCTGCCCCCCCCGCAAGAGAGCCACCCGCACCCCCGCCCCCCCCCGCAAGAGCCCCCGCCCCCCAACCCGCCTCTCTCCACCGCCCTGCCCTCGCCCACCCCCCGCCCCCTCCCCCCCGACCCCACCCCCCTCGCGTAAGCTTCCCCCATGCATCTCACCGTTCTCCCGCCTCCTGCCGTCTGACGCGGGCGGCGACATTTCGGAAGACCTGGGGCCGGACCCGGCGCGGTGACTCGCGTTCGAGGTGAACGGCCGGGTCGCCGCTGTCCGCATATGGCGACCGGCGACCTCACCCCACCTCTTCCGCGGGAGAATTCTCGTGTCACTCACGCATGTCCACACCCCGGTCGACGCTGCCCTGTCGACGAACCGGGGCCTGATCTATGTCGTTTTCGCGGCCACCGCCTGGGGCACGGCGGGCGCCGCGGCGGCGCTGTTGTACGACGGGAGCGGGCTCGGCCCGCTGTCGCTGACCTTCTGGCGGGCGGCCGGCGGCTTTCTGCTGCTGTCGGCGGTGCGCGCGGTGCGTCCGGCCGCCGCGGTGCGGGTGGTGCGGGCGGAGCCGCGGCGGCGCAAGGCGGTGCGGCTCCTGGTCACCGGCGCGGGCCTGACGCTCTTTCAGACCGCGTACTTCTGCGCGGTCAAGTCCACCGGGCTTGCGGTGGCCACGGTGGTGACGCTCGGGTCGGGCCCGGTGCTGATCGCGGTCGTGGCGCGGCTGGCGATGGGGGAGCGGCTCGGTCGCGGCGGTACGGCGGCCGTGGCGGGCGCGCTCGGCGGTCTCGCGGTGCTGGTACTGGGCGACGGCGGTACGGGCGTACGGCCGCTCGGTGTGCTGCTCGCGGTGCTGTCCGCCACGGGGTACGCGGCGATCACGCTGCTCACCCGGTGGCTGGGGCGCACAGGCTCGGCGGGCGACCCGCTGGACACCTCGCTGTGGTCGTTCGGCATCTGCGCGGTGGCGCTGCTGCCCGCGGCCTGGGCCGAGGGGCTGTTGCCGCAGGCGGCGGGGCTCGGCCGTACGGTACTGCTGCTCTGCTACCTGGCGTCGGTGCCGACGGCCGCCGCGTACGGGCTGTACTTCGCGGGCGCCGCGGTCCTGCGGGCCGCGACCGTCTCGGTGATCGCCCTGATCGAGCCGGTCTCGGCGGCCGTCATCGCCGTGGCACTGCTCGGTGAACATCTCACGGCCGCGACGGTGACGGGCACCGTGGTCCTGCTGGCGGCCGTGACCGGTCTCGGTCTCGAGGAGGCCAGGTCCGCGTCGGCGCAGCGGAGGGCGGCGCCCGTGGGGTGAGCCCTCAGGCGCCGGTCCCGGCGTCGGCCGCCGCGGACAGGCGGCGGATCTGATGGGTACGGGCCGCCGCGTCGTGCGGCCCGTCCCGGTCCGCGAGCAGGTCCGTGACGCGCCGCCGCATCCGCTCCGGCTTGTTGCCGCCGTACTTGAACTTCGCCCGTACGTCGGTGACGTCGAGGCGGACACCGCGGATGCCGGGCAGCATGCGGCCGAACGGCTCCTGGCCCGGTTCCACGGGCGCGGTGCCGCCTCGGGGCTGGAAGTGGCCGACCTGGCGCCGCAGGAGGTCGGCCTTGAGCTGCGGGTCGTCCACGATGTGGGCGGTGCAGTACAGCAGGACGGCGGCGTAGAAGCTGGTCGGTGTGCCGTGTTCCGTGGGGGCGCCCTCGGGCGTGTGCCAGGGGCCGGGGATGAACGTGTAGTCGTCCACGACGCTGAGCGTGACCCGCGGGCTCGCCTCCAGGGCCCGCCAGATCGGGTTCGGGCGGGCGAGGTGCGTGACGGCCTCGCCCAGCCCGGCCGGTCCGGGACTGTCGGCGCCGGCCCGCGGGTCGTAGGCGAAGTGCAGTGGCTGGACGAACGGCGGCTCTCCGTCGAGGCCGTTGACGGTGAGCTGGCCGAAGTCGTGGACGGCCAGCCACTCCTGCCACTCGCTGTCGGAGGTGGGCGCGTCCCAGGGGTGGATCAGCATGCCGCGGCCCTCACTTTCCCGGTCGGCCGGGCAGGTAGCCGGGCAGCGGTATCGACGGGTCGAGGTCGTCCGCCGGGATCGGGGCGCCGTAGGTCCTGGCGACCGGGACCACGCCGGTCCAGTAGGGGAGCGAGATGTCCTCCGGCTCGTCGTTGGGGCCGCCGGTGCGGAGCTTCGCCGAGACCTCCAGCAGGTCGAGCCGGATGACGGCGGTGGCGGCCAGCTCCTTCGCGTCCGCCCGGCGGGAGTCGGCGGCGCGTCCGGGCACGGCCTGCTCGACGATCGCGTCCAGCGCGAGCGACCGCTCGGCCGGGTCGGTCACCTGGTGGGCGATGCCGTGCACCACCACCGAGCGGTAGTTGATCGAGTGGTGGAAGGCGGAGCGGGCCAGCACCAGGCCGTCGACGTGGGTGACGGTGAGGCAGACCGCGAGCCCGTCGTCGGCCCGCGCCCCGCGCAGCGGCCGGGACCCGGTCGAACCGTGCACGTACAGCCGCTCGCCCGACCTGGCGTAGAGCGTCGGCAGCACGACCGGCGCGCCGTCGCGGATGAAGCCGAGGTGGCACACATAGCCCTCGTCCAGGATGCCGTGCACCATCTCCCGGTCGTACGCGGCGCGTTCGCGGCTGCGGGTCGGGACGGTGCGGTCGGTGGGCGGATATCCGACGGGAGGTGCGGAGGCCATGGCGAGATCCTTTGCACTAGTGCATAATAAGGTTTGTGCTAGGAGATTACCGGATCACAGGTCGGGGCGCATCGGATATCGCCGCCAGCGTCGAGAGCGCGGTCGGCACGGGCGCGCTGCGTCCCGGTGAGGCGCTGCCGCCGCTGCGGGAACTGGCCCAGGAACTGGACGTCAACCCGAACACCGTGGCCGCCGCCTACCGGCTGCTGCGCGACCGCGGGGTGATCGAGACGGCGGGGCGGCGCGGCAGCCGGGTACGGTCACGGCCCGCCACCGCGCCCCGTGACGAGATCCGGATCGACGTCCCGGCGGGCGTCCGCGACATCGCCTCCGGCAACCCCGACCTCGCGCTGCTGCCGCCGCTCGACGGGGCGCTCGCCGCCGCCGCAGCCCGCCACGCGGAGGCACCCGCGCTCTACGGCGCCGTCCCGGTCGATCCCGAACTGGCGGCGGCGGCCCGCGCCGCGTTCGACGCGGACGGCGTTCCCGGCGGGCCGATCGGCATCACCTCCGGCTCGCTGGACGCCATCGAGCGCGTCCTGGCCGCCCATCTGCGGCCCGGCGACGCCGTGGCCGTCGAGGACCCCGGCTGGGGCAGCACCCTCGACCTCGTACCGGCGATGGGGCTGCGCGCCGTCCCCGTCGGCGTGGACGACGAGGGACCGCTGACCGAGTACGTGGCGCGGGCCGTCCGGGCGGGCGCCCGGGCGCTCGTCGTCACCGACCGGGGACAGAATCCGACCGGCGCGGCCGTCTCGGCCGCCCGCGCCCGCGAGTTGCGCGCCCTGCTCGCCGACCACCGGCAGGTGCTGGTCATCGACGACGACCACGTACACGGACTGGTCGACCTGCCGCTGCACTGCCTGTCCGGGGTCACCGACCACTGGGCGCTGGTCCGCTCCACCGCCAAGGCGTACGGCCCCGACCTGCGGCTCGCGCTCTACACCGGCGACGCCGTGACCGTCGACCGCGTGCGCGGGCGGCACCGCCTCGGCGCCGGATGGGTCAGCCACCTGCTGCAACGGGCCGTCGTCCACCTCTGGGAGTCCGGCGCCGTCGATCCGGCCCGCACCGCGCGGTCCTACGGGGAGCGGCGCGACGGTCTGGTGCGGGCGCTGGCCGAGCGCGGGATCACGGCGCACGGCCGCAGCGGCATGAACGTATGGGTGCCGGTCAGTGACGAGACCGGCGCGGTGGCCGGGCTGCTCCAGCGCGGCTGGGCGGTGGCGCCGGGCGCCCGCTTCCGGCTGGCCTCACCGCCGGGCATCCGGCTGACCGTCTCCGCGCTCGCCCCCGCCGACGTCGTCCCGCTGGCCGACGCCGTCGCCGCCGTACTGCGCCCCGCGGGGCCGGGCGCGGCGTCAGGCGCGGGCCGCTACGGCTGAGCCCTGACGGCCGAAGCGGGTGCGGTCGCCGCGGGCTCGGCCGCGGACCGGGGCTCCGCGGCGGGCAGCGCGTCCTCCGTCTGTATCAGCGTCTGGAGCCGGACCTCGGCCTCCACGGGCACGGCGGCCGGGTCCGGTTCCGGTGCGGGCGCGGCCTTGGGGCGGCGCTGGGTGAGGGCCGCGCCGATCAGGATGACGGCGGCGCCGACCGGCTCGTTCCAGCTCAGTGCCTCGCCGAGCAGCAGGACACCGGCGGCGGTGGCCACGATCGGGATGAGGTAGGTGACCATCGAGCCGATCGTCGGCCCCTTCTCCGCGACCAGGCCGTACTGGATGAGGAAGGCGACCCCGGTGCCGAGCGCGCCCAGCGCCAGCACCGACAGCACCGACTTGAGCGGGTACGCGTCGGGCATCGAGGTGAAGAACGGCGTGACCAGCAGCAGTTGCGCGGTGCCGAGGCTCAACTGGCTCGCGGACATGGCCAGGTGGGAGCTGTCCGTGCCGGACAGAGTGCGGCGCACGTACGCCCAGCCGACCGCGTAGCTGAAGGCCGCGGTGAGCGCCATGATCGTGCCCTTGGGGTCCTGTCCCGAGAAGCCCTGCCAGGCGCCGAGCACGGTCAGCACGCCGATGAAGCCGAGGCCGACACCCGCGAAGCGCTGCCGCGAGGGCCGGTCCTCCGACAGCGCGACCACGGACACCAGCATCGAGAACAGCGGTGTCGCCGCGTTGCATATCCCCGCCAGCATCGACGGGATGGTCTGCTCGGAGTAGGCGAAGAGCGAGAACGGCAGCGCGTTGAGCAGTACCGCGGCGACCGCCAGGTGCAGCCAGACGCGCGGTCCGCGCGGCAGCCGCTCCCGCTTGACCGCGACGGCCACGGCCAGCACCGCCGTGCCGAAGACCATCCGGCCGAGCGTGACCTGGAGGGGCGCGAACGCCTCGTTGCCCACCTTCATGAACAGGAAGCTGAAGCCCCAGACCAGGCCGAGCGCGGCGAAGCGGATCCGCCAGTCGACGGTCCTGCGCGGTATGCGGCGCGAGGTCCGGCCGGAGCGGGGCGAAGAGGAGGCGGGTGTCGGGGAGACGGGAGCGGAAGCGGCTGTCCTGGGCTCGGCGGGTGCGGTCATGCGACTACGATGGCGCGTTCGACCTCGTAGAACAAGCGAGAATTTGTACACGGACGACGTAGGATTACTAACATGTTGAGTCTGGAGCGCCTGCGCGTCCTGCACGCCATCGACACCTACGGCTCGGTGTCCGCCGCGGCGGACGTGCTGAGTGTGACGACCTCGGCCGTGTCGCAGCAGATGGCGAAGCTGGAGCGGGAGACCGGCCAGTCCCTGCTCACGAAGAACGGCCGCGGGGTACGGCTGACCGACGCGGGACGGCTGCTGTCCGGGCACGCCGACCGGATACTGTCCCTGGTCGAGCTGGCGCACGCCGACCTGGAGGCGCACCGGGGCGCCGCCGTCGGCGAACTGCGGGCCGGCGCCTTCCCCACCGCCGTCCGGGGCCTGTTCCCCGACGCCCTCAACGCGCTGCGGCGCGAGCACCCGCAGCTCAGGACCGTCGTGCACGAGCTGGAGCCGCAGGAGTCGCTGGCCCGGCTGGCACGCGGCGACATCGACCTCGCGGTCGTCCTCGACTGGTACAACAAGCCGCTGTCGCTGCCCGGCGGCCTCGCCAAGGCGCCCCTCGTCGACGACATCGCCGACATCGCGCTGCCCGTGGGGCACCGGCTGGAGGGCTGCGACCAGATCGAGCTGGACGAACTGATCGACGAGGACTGGATCGCCTGGCCCGACGGCGGCTTCTGCAACGAATGGCTGCTGTTCACCCTGCGCGGCAAGGGCATCGAACCGCGGATCGCGCACCACGCTGAGGAGCACGCCACCGTGCTCGCGCTCGTCGCCGCCGGTCTCGGCGTCGCCGTCATGCCCCGCCTCGGCCGCGACCCGATGCCCGGGGGCGTCCGCATCGCCCCCGTCCAGCACACCATGCGCCGCCATGTCTACGCCGTCTGGCGCGAGGACGCGGACCGCCGCCCCGCCATCCGCGTGGCGGTCGAGGCCCTGCGCCGTTCGGCGGGACGCGTGGGCGACTGACCCCCGGCGAAGCGGTACGGAGCCCGGCCCGCAGTGGCCTCCGGAATCCGGTCGGACGGTGAGGCTCGCGCCGGCCGGCGGATTCAGGAGCGCCCCGGCTCCGGCCTGGCCGCCGCGGCGGCCATCTTCGTGAAGTCCCACGAGACGACCCGCTCCGGTGTCAGCCGCAGCCACGCGTGCCGTCCGTCGTGCGGCATCGCGGGCAGGCCGAAATTCCGCTCGGAGAAAAGGCGTTCCGGTGTGTCGAGTTCGGGGTGCGGCACGCCGGTACGGGGGGCCTCGCCGACGAAGTCGACCGAGCCAGACAGCTCGACGCCGCGCAGCTCGCCGTAGTCCTCGCCGTCGTCCACGACCACGGCGATCCGCGGGTCGCGCCGCAGGTCGGCCCAACGGCGGCTGCGGACCAGGGAGTAGAGCCAGAGCGAGGTGCCGTCCCAGGCGAACCACAGGGCGCCCGCGTGCGGACGGCCGTCCGGCGAGACGGTCGCGACCCGGCAGGTGCGGTGCCCGGCGAGGAAGACGTCGATCTCCGCCGCGCTCATCATGATCCTGCGGCCCCGACGCTGGGTGGCGGTCATGGCACCTCCGTGCGCATCGCCCATGGCTGACGAGGAGCTGATCCCATGTCAGGTCCTCCGCCGGAATCATCCGGCACCGGACCGCGAGGGGCCAGCCCCCGATCCCTTCCGATCTGACAGACCGTCAATTATGGTGCGCGCCATGACCTCCGCCGACCGCCTCGCCGCACTGCTGCGGCCCGCGACCACCGCGCTGCTGACCGTCGAGTGCCAGCGCGGTGTGGTCGGGAGCGACAGCGCGTTGCCCGAACTGGCCGCCGCGGCACGCGACTCGGGCGTGCTGGACCGCGTCGGCCGCCTGGTCGCGGGCGCGCACGCCGCGGGCGCCGCCGTCCTGCACGCCGTCGCGATCCGCCGCCCGGACGGACGCGGCGCCAACCGCAACGCCCGGCTGTTCCGCGCCGCCGACCGGCTGCCGGTCAAGCAGCTCGACGGCACCGACGCCGTACGGCTCACCGAGGAGATCCCGGTCGCCGACACCGACCTGACGGTCACCCGGCTGCACGGCCTCTCGCCGATCGCGGGCACCGACGTCGACGCGCTGCTGCGCAACCTCGGCTGCCGGACCCTGATCGTCACCGGGGTCTCGCTCAACATCGCGATCCCCAACGCGGTCTTCGACGCCGTCAACCTCGGCTACGACGTCGTGCTGCCCGCCGACGCCGTCGCCGGAGTCCCCGCCGACTACGCGGCGGCCGTCGTCCGGCACAGCCTGTCGCTGGTCGCCACGGTGACCACGACCGACGACATCCTGGCCGTCTGGAAGCGGTGACGCGAGCGCCACAACACCGTTGCCCCGAAGCGTCGTTGGCCGCCTCGGATTCCGGTCGCCGCCCGGCGCCGGACGCGGCACCCACCCGCCGCGCCCGGCACCGCAGCCGACGACGTAAGCCCGTAAGCCCGAAGACCCGTAGACCCGTAAGCCCGTAAGTCGTACGTCCGGACCGATCAGCTACCGAGCATCACCTGGTCACCCGACACCGTCACGTTCTCCGAAGGCAGCGGCCTCGTCGCCGGGCCGCTGGCGACGCTGCCGTCGGCCACGTGGAACTTGCTGCCGTGGCAAGGGCAGTTGATCGTGCCGTCGGACACGCTGCCGACCTGGCAGCCCGAGTGGGTGCAGGTCGAGGAGAACGCCTTGTACTGCCCGGCGGTCGGCTGGGTGACGACCACCTTCTGGTCGGCGTAGATCTTCCCGCCGCCGACCGGGACGTCCGAGGTCTTGCCGAGCGCGGTGCCGCCGCCACCGGAGGCCGCGGACGAGGTGGGCGCCGTGCCCGCGTCCGACGTGGTGGGGTCCGCGCCGGCCGAGGTCGTCGGCGCCCCGGCGTCCGACGGCGACGCGGAGTCGGAGGCGGCGTTCGACGAGCCGTCCGAGCTGCCGCAGGCGGCCAAGGCCGCGGCGAGTCCCACGCCGCCCGCCGCCGCTACGAAGCCGCGACGCGTGGGAGGCACGGAGAATCGGGGGGTCTCTGCCATGAGGTGCGTCCTGTCCGTTCGTGGGGCCGGGCGGCGGAGGGACACCGCCCGGCAGCGTGGTGTCACGCGTGCTGTCTCATACGGGCGTCCGCTCCGGAACGTTCAACGCCGCACGCAAGAAGTTCACCTGGTGCCTCAGGAGTCCCTCCACCACCGTCTCGTCCGTCGGCGAGTGCGTGACGTTCGACAGCGGCAGCACCTGGTGCGGGCGGTGCGCCGCGAGCAGGGCCGCCGACATCCGCAGCGTGTGCGCCACCACCACGTTGTCGTCCGCCATGCCGTGCACCAGCAGCAGCGGGCGCCGCAGGTCCGCGGCCTCGCCGATCGGCGACGAGCAGTCGTACGCGGCGGGCTCCTCGTCCGGGTGGCCGAGGAAGCGCTCCCGCCAGTGCGTGTCGTACAGCCGCTGGTCGCTCGGCGCCGCGCCGCTGACCGCCGCGTGGAAGACCTCGGGCCGGCGGATCACCGCCGCGGTGGCCAGCGTGCCGCCGTACGACCAGCCGCGGATCCCGACCCGCCCGAGGTCGAGGTCGGGGCAGTGCTCGGCCGCCGCGCGCAGCGCCGTGACCTGGTCCTCGATCGGCGCGCTGAGCGAGTCGCCGCGCACGGTCTTCTCCCAGGCCGGGCCGCGCGCGGGTGTGCCGCGCCCGTCCGCGACGACCACCGCGAAGCCCTCCTCGGCGAACCACTGCGCCTCGTACATCGACCAGCCCCCGCCGCGCGTCACCAGCCGCATCGCGGGCCCGCCGTAGGAGGCGACCAGCACCGGCAGCGGCCCGCCGCCCGGCTCGTACCAGGACGGCAGCAGCAGCGCCGTACGGATCTCCCGCTCACCGGCCCGCAGCCAGGTCACGCGCGGGGTCAGGACGGGCTCCGCTGCCAGGCAGCCGACCGCGGTCTCCTGACCGCCGTCGCGCAGCAGCGTCGTGCGGTGGCCGCGCTCGGTGCGGGAGTCGAGCAGCAGCGTGCCGCCCGCGCGCAGGCCGGTGTGCACGCCGGGACCGGAGCTGAGCCGTACGAGGCCGTGCTCGCGGTCGTACGACCACAGGTGCTCCTCGGTCGGCTCGTCGCAGGCGGTGAAGAGCACCGACTCGCCCGCCGCGCCGAGGACTTCGCGGACGTGCAGACCGTCCGGCGTCACCGGCTCGCCGCCGACCGTCAGCCGCCGGGACCCGCCGGTGTCCGCGGTGTGCACCAGCGCGCCGGACGCGGTCCTGGCGGGCGTGCCGGGGATCAGTTGCACCCACGCCGGGTCGCGCTGTTCGTGCAGCAGCCGCGTCCCGCCGCTGCCGGGGTCGGCGGCGAGCACCCGTACCGTCCGCTGGTCCCGGCTCTGGACCGCCAGCAGCGGGCCGTGCGCGTCCCAGTCCGCGCTCGTCAGATATTCGTACGCCGCGCGGTCCCAGCGGACCTCGGTGCGCCTCCCGTCCAGGCCCAGCACGTGCAGCGAGACATCGGCGTTGGCCGTGCCCGCCGTCGGGTAGGGCACCGCGCGCGGCGGCTTGGCGGGATCGGCCGGGTCGGAGATCCACCAGCGTCGGACGCGGGCGGTGTCGACGCGGGCGGTCAGGAGCGCGCCGCCGTCGGGTGACCACCAGTGGCCGCGGTACCGGTGCATCTCCTCCGCCGCCACGTGCTCGGCGAGCCCGTACGTCACGTCCGCGGTCTCCGGCGCGGCGAGCAGCAGATCGGCGCCGCCGTCGAGGTCCGCCACCCGCAGCGCGCCCTCCGTCACATACGCCACGCGCCGCCCGGCCGGGTCCGGCCGAGGGTCGACCACGGGCCCGGCGGTGGCGACCGGGCGCGCCGCGCCGCCGTCGGTCCGCACCGTCCACAAGGCGCCGTCCAGCGCGAAGACGACGGTGCGCGCGGCGGCGTCGGTGGCGTACGCGACGATGCCGCCACTGCGTTCCCTGGTCCGCTCGCGCCTGACCAGCTCCGCCTCCGGCACCTCGCCCGGCGCGGCGCCGAGCGCGTCCGGATCGACCAGCAGCCGCTCCTCGCCGTCCGCGAGCAGCCACAGACAGCTCGTACGGTCCTCGCCGCCGCGGGTGCGCAGGAAGAGCAGCCTCCCGCCGTCGGGGGAGAGGGTGAAGGAGCGGGGCACACCGAGCGAGAAGCGCTGGGTGCGGGCGAGTTGGCGGGGCAGGTCGCCGGAAGGGGTACGGAGCGGGGCGCGCGCCGGGTCACGCGCGAGGTCAGGTGCCGGGTTATCGGTGTCCATGAGGGGACTCTGGCCCATTAGCCTGGAGCGATGTTGAGAGAAGTGACGGGCATCCGCTATGTGACGCCGCTGCGCGAGGGCGGCTCGGTGCCCGGTGTCGTCGAGGCCGACGATCTCGGTACGTACGTCGTGAAGTTCACCGGCGCGGCCCAGGGCCGCAAGGCGCTGATCGCCGAGGTAATCGCGGGCGAGCTGGCCAGGCGGCTGGGGCTGCGGGTGCCGGAGCTGGTGCGCTTCCACTTCGATCCGGCCATCGCGCCCGGCGAGCCCGACCAGGAGATCCAGGATCTGCTGAAGGCGAGCGGCGGGCTCAATCTCGGAATGGACTTCCTGCCCGGATCTCTCGGCTTCGATCCACTGGTCTTCCCCGTGGACACCGCGGAGGCGAGCCGCATCGTCTGGTTCGACGCGCTCATCGGCAACGTCGACAGATCGTGGCGGAATCCTAACATGCTGGTCTGGCACCGGGACTTGTGGCTCATCGACCACGGCGCCTCACTGATCTGGCACCACAACTGGCGTACGGCGCGCGCCGCTTCCGACAAGCCGTACAACGCCGCCGACCACGCGCTGTCCCGCTTCTCGCCCGATCCGGCCGCGGCGGCGGCCGAGTTGGGGCCACTCGTCACCGACGCGCTGCTCGCCGAGGTGACCGCGCTGGTCCCCGACGAGTGGCTGACCGACGAGCCGGGGTTCGACTCGCCCGACGACGTACGCCGCGCCTACCGCGAGCTGCTGCTGGCCCGCGCCGGGGACGTACACCTGCGGACCACGCTCGCGCTCCGGCAGGAGGAGAAACAGCCGCCGCCGGAGTGGCTGCGGACCTGGGTCGAGGGGAAGAACGCCCAGTGACCGGCCGGGACGTCTTCGAGTACGCGCTGGTGCGCGTGGTGCCGCGGATCGAGCGCGGCGAGATGATCAACGCGGGCGTGCTGGTGTACTGCCGCGCGCAGGGCTTCGTCGGGGCCCGTGTGCACCTGGACGAGGCCAGGCTGCGCTGCCTGGACGCGGAGGTGGACGTGCTCGGCGTGCGGGTGGCGCTGCGCGGCTACGAGGACATCTGCGAGGGCGGCGAGCGGGCGGGACAGGCGGCGGGGGACGACCCCGGACGCCGTTTCCGCTGGCTCACCGCGCCGCGCAGCACCATCGTGCAGCCGGGCCCGATCCACACCGGTCTCACCGCGGACGCGGGCCGGGAGGCGGACCGGCTGCTGGAGCTGTTGGTGCGCTGAGCCATCTCGCACAGCCGTGCCCTGAGCCACATCGGCCGTGGTGGCGTTGACACAGGGTCACGGCGCTCCTACGGTTTCGGCAACGGGACCTACTAAGCGGTCGCTCATGTGCCAGGCGCGGGCCGGGCACGGACGGCGCCGCACCACAGGGCTGAGGAGATCAGATGTCCACCACCGAGCAGCGCGTCGCGATCGTCACCGGTGCCGCGCGCGGAATCGGCGCCGCCACCGCGGTGCGCCTGGCCGCCGAGGGCCGCGCCGTCGCCGTACTCGACCTCGACGAGAGCGCCTGCAAGGACACCGTCGAGACGATCACCGCGGCGGGCGGCAAGGCCATCGCGGTCGGCGCCGACGTGTCCGACGAGGCGCAGGTCGAGGCGGCCGTCGCCAAGGTGGTCCAGGAGCTGGGCGCGCCGACGATCCTGGTGAACAACGCGGGCGTGCTCCGCGACAATCTGCTGTTCAAGATGAGCGCGTCCGACTGGGACACGGTCATGAACGTGCACCTGCGCGGCGCCTTCCTGATGACCCGCGCCGTCCAGAAGCACATGGTGGACGCCGCGTTCGGCCGCGTCGTCAACCTCTCCTCGTCCTCCGCGCTCGGCAACCGCGGCCAGGTCAACTACTCGGCCGCCAAGGCCGGTCTCCAGGGCTTCACCAAGACCCTCGCCTTCGAACTCGGCAAGTTCGGCGTCACCGCCAACGCCGTCGCGCCCGGCTTCATCGCCACCGACATGACCGCCGCCACCGCCGCGCGCGTCGGCATGGGCTTCGACGACTTCAAGGCCGCCGCCGCCACCCAGATCCCGGTCCAGCGGGTCGGCGTCCCCGACGACGTCGCGAACGCCATCGCCTTCTTCACCGGCGAGCAGGCCGGCTTCGTGTCCGGCCAGGTCCTGTACGTGGCCGGTGGCCCGCTCGACTGACGCGCGCCGCGCCGACCGAGTGACACCCCCACAACCGACAGGCCGGAGGCCCCAGACCATGACCCAGCCCCCCGACAGCGGGCGCGTCGCCCTCGTCACCGGCGCCAGCCGGGGCATCGGCTACGGCATCGCCGAAGCCCTCGTCGCCCGCGGCGACCGGGTGTGCATCACCGGGCGCAACGAGGACGCGCTCTTGGAAGCCGTCGAGAAGCTCGGCGCCGACCGCGCCATCGGCGTCGCGGGCAAGGCCCACGACGAGGCGCACCAGGCCGTCGCCGTGGAACGCACCATGGAGGCGTTCGGCCGCGTCGACTACCTCGCCAACAACGCGGGCACCAACCCGGTCTACGGGCTGCTCGCCGACCTCGACCTCGGCGTCGCCCGCAAGGTGTACGAGACCAACGTCATCTCCGCGCTCGGCTTCGCCCAGCAGACGTGGAAGGCGTGGCAGAAGGAGAACGGCGGCGCGATCGTGAACGTCGCCTCCGTCGCGGGCCTCGCCCCCTCGCCGCTCATCGGCGCCTACGGCATCAGCAAGGCCGCGATGATCAACCTCACGGTGCAGCTCGCCGCGGAGATGGCGCCCGGCGTCCGGGTCAACTCCGTCGCGCCCGCCGTGGTGAAGACGAAATTCGCCGCCGCGCTGTACGAGGGCCGGGAGGCGGAGGCCGCGGCCGCGTACCCGCTCAAGCGGCTCGGTCTGCCCGAGGACATCGGCGGCGCCGCCGCCTTCCTGCTCTCCGACCAGGCGAGCTGGATCACCGGGCAGAATCTCGTCCTCGACGGCGGGCTCTTCCTCCAGGCGGGGGTCGCGTAGCGGCGGCCGTCCGAGGGGTCCGCGAGTCGGCCCGTACGAACGCGGCCCGGACGCGCGGGCTTGCCTTCGTCCGTACTCCAACGTGCACAGTCCTCGTGTGGGTGACCGCGACGGTCGCCCGCCGAGGACTTCCCACGTTACGGATTACGGAGACCGCACATGCGTTACCGCACACTCGCAGGAGGCGCGGGGCCCGAGGTCAGCGCCCTGTGCCTGGGCATCCTGCCGTTCGGCACGACCGTGGACGAAGCCACGTCCTTCGCGATCCTGGACCGCTTCGCCGAGGCGGGCGGCACCTACGTCGACACCGCCAACAACTACTCGGTCTGGGCCCCCGGCGGCACCGGCGACGAGAGCGAACTGCTGCTCGGCCGCTGGCTGCACAGCCGCGGCGCCCGGGACCGTACCGTCGTCGCCACCAAGGTCGGGGCCCGGCCGCCCGTCGGATCGACCGCCGTGTGGCCCGACGCCTGGGAAGGGCTGTCGGCCAAGGCGATCGAGGCCGGGATCGAGGGCAGCCTGCGGCGGCTGGGCACCGACCACGTCGACGTGTACTACGCGCACGTCGAGGACCGCGACGTGCCGATGGCCGAGACCGTCCAGGCATTCGCGGACGTCGTGCGCGGCGGCAGCACCCGCGTCCTGGGATGCAGCAACCACGCCGCCTGGCGCGTCGGCGCGGCCCGGCAGTACGCCGCCGACCACGGGCTGCCCGGTTACACGTGCGTGCAGCAGCGCTACACCTACCTGTGGCCCGTGCCGGGCGGCGAGTGGGGCGCGCAGTGGTATGCCCGCGACGACATGCAGGACCTGGTCGCCTCGAACGACGACATGACGCTGATGGCGTACGGGCCGTTGATGAGCGGCGCGTACACCCGCACCGACAAGGAACTGCTCGCGCAGTACGACCACCCCCTGTCGCACCGCAGGCTCGAAGTGCTGCGGGAGGTCGCGGCCGAGGCGGGCGCGACGCCCAACCAGGTCGTCCTGGCCTGGCAGATGGGCGGCGCGCTGCCGGTGGTTCCCGTGGTCGGGGTGAGCAGCCTCGCGCAGCTCGAAGAGGCTCTGGGCGCCGTGGAGTTGGACCTGGACCCGGAGCTGCGGGCCCGGCTGGACGCCGTCTGAGCACGGCGGGCGGGTGAGGCCGCCGACGCCGATCGGCGAGCTGATCGGCGGGCCGGCCGGTGAGTTGGCCGGGGATGCGGCGATGTCAGTGGGTGGCGGTACGTTCTGGGGCAGTAGCAAACGGATCGATTGCCGGAGGTTCCTGACGTGCCCAGCATGCTGCCCGACTCCTGGGAGACCGTTCTCGGCGAGGAGTTGGACAAGCCGTACTTCCAGCAACTCACCGAATTCGTCGAGGCCGAGCGGGAGGAGCACCGGATCTTCCCGCCGCGCGACGAGGTCTTCGCGGCGCTGGAGGCGACGCCGTTCGACCGCGTCAAGGTGCTGATCCTCGGTCAGGACCCGTACCACGGCGCGGGACAGGGGCACGGGCTGTGCTTCTCGGTGCGGCCCGGCGTGAAGACGCCGCCCTCGCTGCGGAACATCTTCAAGGAGATGAAGGAGGAGCTGGGCCACCCCATTCCGGACAACGGCTATCTGATGCCGTGGGCCGATCAAGGTGTCCTGCTGCTCAACGCGGTGCTGACGGTCCGCGAGGGCGAGGCCAACTCGCACAAGGGCAAGGGCTGGGAGAAGTTCACCGACGCGGTCATCAAGGCCGTGGCGGCCCGCCCCGACCCGGCCGTCTTCGTCCTGTGGGGGAACTACGCGAAGAAGAAGCTGCCGCTGATCGACACCGAGCGGCACGCCGTCGTCCAGGGCGCGCACCCCTCGCCGCTGTCGGCGAAGCTCTTCATGGGCAGCCGCCCCTTCACCCAGATCGACAAGGCCGTCGCCGACCAGGGGCACACCCCGATCGACTGGCGCATCCCCGATCTCGGGGCGTCCGCGAGTTAGCTTCGTGGGTGAGGCGAGGAGGCTCGGGTGGAGCGACGGGACGAGCCGGGTGGACCGGACGCGATCATGACCAGGATCGGACAGGTCGTGATGCTGCTGCACGCCGGGGACCGGGAGGAGGCCAGAACCCGGTTCGGCGCGCTGTGGGACGAGATCGGGGAGCGGGGCGACCCCCTGCACCGCTGCACGCTGGCGCACTACATGGCCGACACGCAGGACGACCCCGAGGACGAACTGGCCTGGGACCTGCGGGCGTTGCGGGCCGCCGACGCCGTCACGGCGCGCGGCGGCACCGAGCCCCGCGGGGGCCCCGGCAGCCCCGGCGGCCCTGACAGCCCCGGTCGCTCCACCGGCGCCGCGCAGATCCGCGGCTTCTACCCCTCGCTCCACCTCAATCTCGCCGCCTCCTACGCGAAGGTGGACGAGGACCGGCTGGCCCGCAGCCACCTCGGCCTGGCCCGCAAGGCGTGCGACGCGCTCGCCGACGACGCGTACGGGGACGGGGTGCGGGCCGCCGTGGCCCGGATGGAGTTGCGGCTGCTGGGCTCCGACCAGCTTCCGTAGCCGTGAGCCGTGAGCCGTGAGCCGTGAGCCGTGAGGGGGCAGGGGTCAGGGGTCAGCGGCCCCCCGTCACCCTTCGGCCTTCGGCCTTCGGCCGTCAGCCGTCAGCCGACGCGAGCCGTGCCGTCCGTCCGGCCCGGCTCACCGGCCGTAGGACTGACGGCAGATCCGGGCCGCGTCCCCGTCCTTCGCCCAGCCGCCGTAGGTCTCGCCCAGCGCGCAGACGTCGGCGGCGCCGGGCAGCGCCGCTGCCGGTCCGCGCGGGAGGGACGTCGGCGGCGGCACCGAGCGGGAGCGCGGCACCGGCCGGTGCCGCGGCTCAGAGCCAGGCCGCGGCCCTTGACCCGCGGAGTACGGGCCCGTGCCCGGTCGGCCGCCCGACTCACCGGCACCGCGCTCCGGTTCGGGCGAGGGCGTCCTGGAAGGGGCCGGATCCGGCTCGGCCGTCTCCAGCAGCACATGGTCGGGCCGCGGCACCAGCGGCCCGCCGTCCGGCGCCGCCACCCGCGGCGCGGCCCTGCCGGGCACGGGAGCGGGGACGGGGACGGGGGCCGGGGGAGCGGAGACGGTGGTGCACCCGGCCGCGGCGGAGGCCGCCACCAGGAACACGACCACGGGTAGGCGGCGCATTCCGACAACTGTGCCGAAACATGGCGGAGCCGGGTATGCCCCGCAGGGGTGAGCGGCCGGGCGGGGCGTACCGCGCGCTCACCCGTCCGGGGCCGTTCCGTCGCGGGGCCGCGCCGTACTCCCGCTGCCCGAAGGCCCCGGAAGCGTTCCCGAACCGTCCCCGTATGCTGCGGGGACACCGCGAGAAGGAACGACAGGAGCAGCGCATGGCATCCGGCAGCGCCCCACGGAAGATCGGCGTGATCGGGCTCGGTGACATCGCGCAGAAGGCGTATCTGCCGGTCCTCGCCTCGCAGCCGGACCTCGAACTGCACCTCCAGACCCGCACCCCGGCGACCCTCGACCGGATCGGCGACGCCTACCGGCTGCCGCACCGCCACACCTCACTGGACACGCTGCTCGGCCAGGGCCTCGACGCCGCCTTCGTGCACGCGCCCACCGACCTCCACGTCGAGATCGCCGGACGGCTGATCGAAGCGGGCGTCCCCGTCTACGTCGACAAGCCGCTCGCCCGCGATCTGGACGGCGCACGGCAACTGGTGGCCCTCGCCGAGGAGCGCGGCGTCCCGCTCATGGCGGGCTTCAACCGCCGTTACGCGCCCGCCTACGCGCAGTGTCTCGACCACCCGCGCGACCTGATCCTCATGCAGAAGAACCGCGTCGGCCTCCCCGAAGAGGCCCGCGGGATGATCTTCGACGACTTCATCCACGTCGTCGACACCTTGCGCTTCCTGGCCCCCGGCACCGTCCGGGACGTCCACGTCTCCGCCAAGGTCCGTGCCGGCCTCGTCCACCACATCGTGCTGCACCTGTCGGGTGACGGCTTCACCGCGATCGGCTCCATGAACCGGATGAGCGGGTCCACCGAGGAGAGCCTGGACGTCAGCGGTGACGACACCCGCCGCCAGGTGCTGAATCTCGCCGAGGTCATCGACCACAAGGGCCAGCCGACGGTACGCCGCCGGGGCGACTGGGTGCCGGTGGCCCGGCAGCGCGGCATCGAGCAGATCACCCTGGCCTTCCTCGACGCCGTCCGCGCGGGCAAGCACCTCGACGCCCAGGACGCGCTGCGCACCCACGAACTGTGCGAGCGGGTCGTCACCGAGGTCCGGGAGCTGACCGCCTGACCAGCACCACGCGCCGGATCTCGTAGGCGGCGGCCAGCACGACCAGCAGCAGCGCCAGACGCGGCACCCAGTCGCCGAACCGGTCGTACGGGCTGCGGCCGGTGGCCAGCGGCACCGCGTAGACCCGCGCCGTACTGCTGCTCTCGCTGATCCGCTGCCCGACCGGTTGGCCGTTCGCGTCGTAGACGGCGCTGATCCCGGTCAGGGTCGCGTGCACCATCGGCCGCCAGCTCTCCGCAGCCCGCAGTGCCGCGAGCGAGGCGTGCTGCGCGGGCGCCCACGACCCCTGGAACGACGACGTGGACGACTGCGCCACCAGCACCTGGGCGCCCTTGTCCGCGAGATTGCGGCTCATGTCGGCGAAGGCGGACTCGAAGCAGATCAGCGGCCCGATCCGTACCGTCCCGGTGTCCATCACGACCTGGTGGTCGCCGCGCTGCCGGTCCTCACCCGCGGCCTTGCCGACCGAGGTGGCCCAGCCGAGCAGCGACCGGAAGGGGATGTACTCGCCGAACGGCACCAGCCGCATCTTGTCGTACGTGGGTCCGGTGACGCCGTCCGGGCCGATCAGCACCGACGTCTTGGAGATGCCGGTGCCGTCCGCGCGCTCCGCGTCCACATTGACCAGGATGTCGGCGCCGACCTGCTGGGAGAGGGCCGCCAGCTCCTCCGCCAACTGGGGCCGCGAGGTGAGGTCGAAGCCGACGCTGCTCTCGCCCCAGACCACGAGATCCGGGTGGTTACCCACCAGGCCGCGGGTGAGCGCCACCTGCCGCTCGATCCGGGCCTCGGGGCCCACGACGACGCCCGGCTGGACGACCGCGACCCGCACGGCGCCGGACTGCTGCGGGTGCGGTGCCCACAGCCACACCATGCCGGTCAGCACGGCGGCCGTGGCCAGTGCGGTCGCCGCGGGCCTTCGGACGGCGGGCACCGCGACGAGCGCGGTCAGCGCGGTGTTGACGAGCACCACCAGGAGGCTGACCAGCCACACCCCGCCGACGGAGGCCAGCCGCAGCGCGGGCCGCACCTGCCACTGGCTGGCGCCCAGCAGTCCCCAGGGGCCGCCGAGATACTGCCAGGAGCGCACCAGCTCCACCATCAGCCAGCCGCACGGCACCAGCACCATCGCCGCCGCGGCCCGCCGCGACCCGGTGCCCTCGCCGAGCAGCCTGCGCACCAGCCAGCCCCACGGCGCCCACAGCGCGCCCAGCAGCAGGGCGAGCACGACGATGAACACGTTCAGACTCGCGAAGAGCCAGTGGTGCACCGCCAGCATGAAGCCCGCGCCGCCCAGCCAGCCGTCCAGCGCCGCCCGCCGCGCACTGCCCGCGGAGCGCACCAGCAGCATCCACGGCACCAGCGCCACGTACGCCAGCCACCACAGCGACGGCGCGGGGAAGGCGAGCGCCGGGAGCGCCCCGGCGGCGGCGGCGCCCAGCCCGCGCGCCCACGGCGAGGACAGCCGTGACCGCTGCTCCTGGGCCGTCACCGTCATGCGTGCTCCCTCGCCGCCGTTCACTGTCGCTCTGTTCCGCCCTGTTCCGTCCGCACGCCGCCATCCGCGCCGAATCCGCTCCGGCGTTCCTGGCTCCGGCCTACCCTGCGCGGATGGCGGCATGCGGACGACGGCGTGTCGTCCGCATGCCGCCATCCCCATGCCGCCGTGTCCCTGCCGTCGCCCGCGCGTCGCCGCGCACCCGCCGGTGGCCGCCGCGCGTGCCGCTGCCCCGGTCGGTACGGCGTTCCCCGCACCGGTCCGCGGGCGGCTCAGCCGTCCTGGTCCTCCAGCACGGCGAGATCCTCGGGCGCGGGACCGTTGCCGACGGCGCGGCGGCGTACGGCCGTGAAAGCGGCGGCTGCCGAGCCGGTGAAGGCGGCGGCCACCACCCACGGGCGGTTCAGGACATGGCCGGTCAGATGGTCCAGAGAGTAGCGGCCGGGTCCCGTGACACCCAAAGCGGCGGCGCAGAAGCCGAGGAAGGCGGGGTACTCGTAGCCGCCGGACGTGTTGAAGAAACCGGCGGGGGCGTGGACGGAGACCGCGCCCGCCATGGCGCCGGCCGCCGCCGCGCCCGCGGCCGGGGTGGCGATCCCCAGGGCCAGCAGCAGCCCGCCGCCCGCCTCGCCGAGCCCGGCCGCGACGGCGCTCGCCCGCTCCGGCTTGAAGCCCATCTGCTCCATGGCCGCCGAGGTGCCGTCGATCCCACCGCCGCCGAACCAGCCGAAGAGCTTCTGCGCGCCGTGCGCGAAGAGCACCCCGCCGGTCCCCGCGCGCAACGCCAGCAGTCCGATGTCCTTGCGGTGCGCGAGTGCCATGACCGGGTCCTCTCCTGGTGCCGGGCCCCGGTCCCGGTCCGACTCCGGACCGCCGGGCTGCTCCCAGTCTTCGCGGACCCCACCGGATGCCGCCGCTCCTGGCGGTCCGTCCGGGCTACACGGCTGACACGGGCTACACGGCTGACACCGGCCTCGCGGCTCGTCCGGACGCCACCGCTCGTCCGGACGCCACCGCTCGTCCGGACGCCATCGCTCGGACGGACACCGGCGCCCGTACAGAGACCACTGCTCGTCCGGATACCACCGCAGTCGCAGACGTCACCGCGCGCTCAGGGCAGCCGGTTCCACGCGGTCAGCACATGGCGGCCGTGTTCCAGGCCGAGTCGGCTGACGGTGCCGGTGGCGAGCTGGAACAGGGCGCCGTCGGCCGGGGGCAGCCCCAGTCTGCGGGCGGTCAGCACCCGCAGGAAGTGGGCGTGCGCGACCAGCACCACGTCGCCGCCGTCGCTGTTGGTGAACGCCGCGTCGGCGAGGGCCAGCACCCGGTCGGCCCGCTCGCCGACCTGTTCCGCCGTTTCCCCCGGATGGCCCTCGGGGCCCTCGGGGACCCCGTCGGTCCACAGATCCCAGGAGGGACGGGTGCGGTGGATGTCACGGGTGGTGACGCCCTCGTAGCCGCCGTAGTCCCACTCGCACAGGTGGGCGTCGACCCGTGTGCGCTCGAGCCCGGCCAGCTTCGCGGTGTCCCGCGCGCGCCGCATCGGGCTGGTGATCACGGTGGAGATGTGCCTGCTGGCCAGCATCGGAGCCAGCGTTCTGGCCTGCTCCTCGCCGTTCGGGGTGAGGGGCAGATCGGTGTAGCTGGTGTGCTGGCCGGTCAGCGTCCACTCGGTCTCGCCGTGACGGATCAGTACCAGTTCGCCCATCGGTACACCTCCCGCGGCGCCCCTCGGCGCCCCGAAGTGATCATACGTCCGCCCGGTCCCGTCAGTAGGATGACGGCCTGGCCACCCCTCTCCGCGCGTGACCCGGATGTGTGAACACCGACATGTGAGTACAGATGTGTGTGCACAGACGTGTGCACACCACCGCGTGATTCAGACAGCAGCCCAGGAGCCGGTATGAACGACGCTGCCCGTACCTACGACGTGATCGTCATCGGAGCCGGACCGGTCGGTGAGAATCTCGCCGACCGCACGCAGGCCGCAGGGCTCAGCACGGTCGTCGTGGAGAGCGAGCTGGTCGGCGGCGAGTGCTCCTACTGGGCGTGCATGCCGAGCAAGGCACTGCTGCGCCCGGTGGTCGCCCGCGCCGACGCGAGCCGGCTGCCGGGGCTGGCCCGCGCGGTCGCGGGACCGCTGGACGCCGCTGACGTCCTCGCCCGCCGAGACGAGTTCACCTCGCACTGGAAGGACGACGGCCAGGTGGGCTGGCTGGAGTCGGTCGGCGTCGATCTCGTACGCGGCCAGGGCCGCCTGGACGGTCCCAAGCAGGTCGCGGTGCTGACGCCGGAGGGCGAGACCGTACGGCTGACCGCGCGGCACGCCGTCGCCGTCTGCACCGGCACCTCCGCCGCGCTGCCCAAGCTGCCGGGCATCGCCGACATCAACCCGTGGACCAGCCGTGAGGCGACCAGCGCCAAGGAGGTCCCCGGCCGCCTGGTCGTGGTCGGCGGCGGTGTGGTGGCCGTCGAGATGGCCACCGCCTGGCAGGCGCTCGGCTCGCGGGTGACCATGCTCGTGCGCGGCGACCGCCTGCTGGAGCGCATGGAGCCCTTCGTCGGCGAACTGGTCACCGAGGGCCTGCGCGAGGCGGGCGTGGAGGTGCACTTCGGTACGAACGTGCCGATCGTCGAGCGCGACGGCGCGGACGGCGAGGTACGGGTCGGCCTGGAGGGCGGCCAGCGGGTCGTCGCCGACGAGATCCTCTTCGCCACCGGCCGCTCGCCGCGCACCGGCGACCTCGGGCTGGAGACGGTCGGCCTGCGCCCCGGGGACTGGCTGGGCGTGGACGTCACCTGCCGGGTCACCGGTGTGCCGGACGGCTGGCTCTACGCGGCGGGCGACGTCAACCACCGCGCGCTCCTCACCCACCAGGGCAAGTACCAGGCCAGGATCGCCGGGGCCGTGATCGCCGCCCGCGCCAAGGGCGAGCCGGTCGACGACGCGCCCTGGGGTCCGCACGCCGCCACCGCCGACGACGCCGCCGTGCCGCAGGTGGTCTTCACCGACCCCGAGGCGGCCTCCGTGGGCCTCACGGCGAGCGAGGCGGAGCGCGCCGGACACCGGACCAAGGTCGTGGACTACGACCTCGGCCAGGTCGCGGGCGCCTCCCTCTACGCCGACGGCTACCGGGGCAAGGCCCGCATGGTCGTGGACCTCGACCGAGGCATCCTGCTCGGCGTCACCTTCGTCGGCCCCGGCGTCGGCGAACTCCTGCACTCCGCGACGGTCGCCGTCGCGGGCGAGGTGCCCATCGAGCGGCTGTGGCACGCGGTCCCGGCGTACCCGACGATCAGTGAGGTGTGGCTGCGCCTGCTGGAGGAGTACCGGGGCTGACCGCGGTCATGGCCGCGGCGGATGTGCCCTGACGTTTGTCAGGAGCGGCGCGGACGGGGGCCTTCCTAATGGTGCGCCCCCGTGACGGCCGTCGACCCCGGCTCGTATCTGGCCTCGCACTACGGGCCGAGCTACGGCTCCGGTCAGACCGGGCGGCGCTATTACAACGGCGAGGAGAGGGAACTCGCCTGCTGGACGACCGGTGACGGCGACGCCGACGGGCACGGCGACCGCTACTGGTTCATGCTCGACTTCGACGGCGACAGCGGCTACGTCAACGACTGGTATCTGACGACCGGTTCCGCCGCCCAGTGGCAGCCGCACGTCCCGCACTGCTGACTGACGCATCCTCAGAAGCGTTCAGCGTTCAGCGTTCAGCGTTCAGCGCGCGGCGAGTTCGGCGTAGAGAGCCGAAGGGTCGGCGGCGAGGCCGGCCTTGACCTGACGGCTGGTGTCGTCGGCCAGCACCTCGTACAGCCCGGCCTCGACGCCGTCGAGCGCGATGCGGGCGATCTTGGCGGGGTCCGACTTGGGGGCGTCGACGCCCGCGGCCATGTCGGTGTCCATGTAGCCGACGTGCAGGCCGGTGACGAGGGTGCCCTGGCCGTGCAGCGCCAGCCGGGTGGCGTTGGTCAGGGACCACTCGGCGGACTTGGCGGCCGAGTAGACGGCGCTGCCCGGCGTGGTGAACCAGGACAGGGCCGACAGCACGTTGAGCACCGCGCCGCCGCCGTTGCGGGCCAGGACCGGCGCGAAGGCGCGGCTGACGGCGAGCGTGCCGAAGACGTGGGTCTCGAACTCGTTCCGGACGACGTCCATCTCGCTGGTGAGCAGGTCCACCCCGTTCGACGCGCCCGCGTTGTTGATCAGCAGGGTGACGTCACCGGCCGCCTCGGCCGCCGCCCGTACCGACTCGGGGTCGGTGATATCCAGCGCGAGCGGTACGGCGCCCGGGACGGTGACCGAGGCCGGGTTGCGGGCGGCGGCGTAGACCTTGGCCGCGCCCCCGTCGAGCAGGGCCTGGACGAACTTCTCGCCGAGGCCGCGGTTGCCTCCGGTGACGAGGGCGACGGCGCCGTTGATCTGCATGGGAGTGCCTTTCGGGAGGAGAGCGGTCCGTGGCCGGTACGCGCGCGGCCCGGGGGGTCGCGTGCGGTCCGCACGGATGCGGCCGACCATGGAAACCGATCGGTTTCCACCACCGTATACCGATCGGTTTCCGATGCCAAGCCGGAGCGGTAACCTCGGGGTATGACCACGACACAGAAGTCCGGCGCTACGGAGAAGTCCGGCACGCGCGACCGCCTGCTCGACGCCGCGGCCGGGCTCTTCTACCGGGAAGGCGTCGGCACCGGCATCGACGCGCTGTGCAAGGCCGCCGGGGTGTCCAAGCGCTCGATGTACCAGCTCTTCGCGAGCAAGGACGAGGTGCTGGCCGCCGCGCTCGACCGGCAGGGGCCGCCCGTCGAGGCCCGGCTGCTGCCGCCGCCCGGCGCGCCCGCGGCGCCGCGCGACCGCGTCCTGTACGTCTTCGAGCGGCTGGAGGAGACCGCCGCCTCGGCCGACTACCGCGGCTGCCCCTTCCTCGCCACGCAGGTCGAGCTGAAGGACCCGGAGCACCCGGCGAGTGTCGTGGCCCGCCGCAACAAGCAGGTGCTCACCGACTTCTTTCGCGCCGAGGCCGCGCGCGGCGGGGCCGCCGACCCCGCACTGCTGGCCCGCCAGCTCACCCTGGTCTTCGACGGCGCCAGCGCCCGCGCCGGGATCAAGGCGGAGGTCCTGGACGGCCTGGCGCTGAGCACGGCCGTCGCCGTCCTGGACGCGGCGGGCCTGACGGCTCCTCGGGCCTGACGGCTCCTCGGGCCTGACGGTGAGGAGGGTCTGACAGCGCGGCGGATCACGAACGGCCCCTTCGGCAGCTGGCACGCACGGCCGCCGCGTTGCCCGAGTAGCTCTGCTATTAGGGCATCCCGGTGCGTTGCGCTCAGCGGGTCCCCCCGGACGGAGTCCGGGGGGAGCACCGGGCACCGCCGGGACCGCCCATGATCCGCCGGACAGGCCCTAGTCGGGCAGTGCCACCTCCGCGAGCCTGCCGCTCGCCACGTCGAACACGAAGCCGCGCACCGCGTCGGTGTGCGGGATGAACGGGCTGTTCCTGATCCGGGCCGCGGACTGGCGGACGTCGGTCTCCAGATCGGTGAACGCCTCGGCCGCCCACGGCGGTTTGATGCCCGTCTCCTCGCGGATCGACTCGCGGAAGGCGTCGTCGCCGAAGGTGAGCATGCCGCAGTCGGTGTGGTGGATCAGCACGATCTCCCGTGTGCCCAGCAGCCGCTGACTGATCGCCAGCGAACGGATCGCGTCGTCGGTGGCCACCCCGCCCGCGTTGCGGATCACATGCGAGTCGCCCTCGGCGAGACCGAGCGCCCCGTACACATTGAGCCGGGCGTCCATGCACGCCAGAACCGCCGTGTGCCGGGCGGGCGGCAGCGGCAGCGGACCCTCGAAGGCCGCCGCGTACGCCGTGTTGTTCTCCAGATAGCCGTCGGTGGCGGTGGGGTGGTCGGTCATGGGAGCCTCCTGGTCGCGCTGAGCGGTGACGTCATGCGTGACGTCATACGGGTGAGGTCATGCGGTCCGCCGCCAGGCGTCCGCCAGCAACTCGTGGGAACGGACCCGGTCCCGGTGGTCGTGGGTGATGGTGGTGACCAGCAACTCATCGGCGCCCGTGGCCTGTTGGAGCACCCGCAGCCGGTCCGCGACACTTTCGGGTGTGCCGGTGAACTGGGTGCGCACCCGGTCCTCGACCAGCGCCCGCTCGTCCGCCGTCCACGAGTGGACCGCGGCCTCCTCCGGACTCGGGAAGGGGATCGCGCCCTGACCCGAGCGGATGCTGTGCACCCACAGCGCGTACGGCGACGCCAAGTGCCGCGCGGTGGCGTCGTCCTCGGCGACCACGACATCGGCCGAGACCAGCACATGCGGCTCGTCGAGCGTGGCGGAGGGCACGAACGCCTTGCGGTACGCGTCCACCGCTTCGAGGACGGCGGCCGGACTCACGTGGTAATTCGCCGCGAAGGGCAGGCCGAGCGCGCCCGCCGCCTGCGCGCTCGCCCCGCCGCTGCTGCCCAGCACCCACACCTGGAGATCGGCGCCCTCGCCGGGCACCGCGTGCGCGTCGAGTCCCTCCGGTGTCCGGTAGTCCCCGCGCAGCAGCCCGAGGATCTGGTCGAGCTGGTCGCGGTACTCGGGCAGTTCGGCCCCCGGGTACTGCACGAGCTGCGTGTAGCGCGTCAGCAGCGGAGAGCCGATCAGCCGGCTGAAGTCGTACGGCGCGGGGATCAGCAGCCCCTCCGGTGTGTACCGGGCCTCGGTGCGGCGCGGCGCCGGGGGAGCGGCGGGCGCGCCGCCGGACGCGGACGGCTTACGGAATCCGGTACGGCCGAGGCCCAGGTCGATCCGGCCCGGGTACAGCGCGTCGAGCAGCCCGAACTCCTCGACCACCGACAGCGGTGTGCGGTGCCCGAGCTGCACCGCGCCCGCGCCCACCCGGATTCGTGCGGTCGCCGCCGCCACGAGCTGGATCACCAGCGCGGGCGACACCCCGGCGACCCCGGTCGTCAGATGGTGCTCGGCCAGCCAGTAGCGCGCGTATCCGGCGGCCTCCGCGCGCTGTGCCAGGTCCACGGTGTTGCGCAGCGCCTGCGCGGCGGTGGAGCCCGAACTGATCGGCGACAGGTCGAGAATCGACAGCGGCACCGACGCCGAGTTCGAGGAAGCCGAAGAGGCGGAAGGGTCCGGGGAACTCGAAGGGTCCGACGGACGTGAGGGGTTCGATGAGCCGGAAGCTGCGGGAACGCTCATGCGGCGTCGCCCTCCTTTGCGATGGTGCCTGCGCCGACGGTGTCCTTACGCGGAGAGGCCGTGTTCACCGGCCCCCAGTCCCACGGCGGATCGGGTATCTCCGCGCGGAGCACGGGCGCGACCTCGGACTGGAAACGCTCCAGCGACGTACGGTGCTCGGCCTCGCCGAGCCCGCTCGCGTCCGCGTGCAGATGCAGCACGGTGTGCCCGAACTCCTCGTGATAGCGGTGCACTTTCTCGATCACCTGCTGCGGGCTGCCGATCAGCGCCGAACTGCGCTCCACGAAGTCCTCCAGCGTCCCGAAGACCACCGGCAGGCCCACCTCCTTCTGGAACGCCAGATTGCTCTCGAAGATCGGCCGGTAGACCTCCAGCGCCTCCTGCGAGGTGCGGGCCACGTACAGCCCCGCGGAACCCGCGCCCACCGCGATGTCCGCCGGATCGTGCCCGTAGTGCTCCCAGCGCTCCCGGTAGTAGCGGATCAACTCGGCATACGGCTGGATGGGGTTGGTGACATTCGCCGAGAACAGCGGATCGCCGTAGCGGGCGGCGAGGTCCACGGACTCCTTGCTGGTCGCGCTGCCGTGCCAGACCCGGATCGGCCGCTGGTACGGCCGCGGCCAGACCTCCGCGTCCTTCAGCTCGGGGCGGAAGCGGGTCCGCGCGGTCACCTTGTCCTGCCGCCAGATCTGCCGGAACACCTCGTAGCTCTCGGCGTTGCGGTCCCACTGGTCCTCGGGTGTGACGTGGAACAGCTCGCGCTGCGCCGTGCCGTTGCCCTTGCCGATGATCAGGTCCAGGCGGCCCTCGGAGAGATGGTCGAGCGTCGCGTAGTCCTCGTACGCCCTGACCGGGTCCAGCAGGCTCAGCGTGGTGACCGCGGTGAAGAGCCGGATGCGCCGGGTGATCGCCGCCACATGGCTGAGCACCACCGTCGGCGAGGAGGAGATGAACGGCCGCTCGTGCCGCTCTCCCACCCCGAACCCGTCGAAGCCCAACTCCTCGGCGAGCACCGCGTTGTCGAGGACTTCCCTGAAGCGCTCATGAGTGGACTTCAGGACGCCGGTGACCGGGTCGGGCCGGTGCACGATCAGCGTGATGGCGAGGAACTTCATGCCACCGACTCCCGTACGTCCGCGGCGTCGCCCCCGGCGTCCGGGTGGGCCAGGCCGAGGTGGTCCCGCAGCGTGCCGCCCTCGTACTCGGTACGGAACACACCGCGTTCCTGGAGCAGCGGTACGACGGTGTCGGCGAAGACGTCGAGACCGCCGGGGGTGATGTGCGGGACGAGGATGAAACCGTCGCTCGCGTCGGCCTGCACAAAGGAGTTGATGGTCTCCGCGACCGTCGTGGGGGAGCCGACGAACGACTGGCGGTTGCCGGTCTCGATGACCAGGTCACGGATGGACCACTTGTTGGCCGCCGCCAGCTCCCGCCACTCGCGGGCGGTCGCCAACGGGTCGCGGTACATCCGGACTTGAGCCCGGCCGCGGGCGATGGTGTGCTCGCCGAGATCCGGGTCGATCTCGGGCAGCGGGCCCTCCGGGTCGTACCCGGACAGGTCGCGGTTCCAGACGAATTCCAGGTGCTTGATCGCGGTGGCACCGCTGACCTGCGCGCGGCGCACCTCGCGGGACAGCTCCTCCGCCTCGGCGTCGGTGTCGCCGAGCACGAAGGTGGCGGCGGGCAGGATCAGCAACTGGTCCGCCCTGCGGCCGTGCCGGGCCAGGCGCCCCTTGACGTCCGTGTAGAACTCCCGCCCCTCCTTGAGAGTGCTGTACCGGCTGAAGATCGCGTCCGCGCTCGACGCGGCGAATTCGCGTCCCTCTTCCGAGTCCCCCGCCTGGAAGATCACCGGGCGGCCCTGCGGGCTGCGCGGGACGTTGAACTGCCCCTGGATGTCGAAGTGCTGGCCCTTATGGACGAAGGCCCCGGCCCGCGCGTCCCGCAGGAACGTCCCGGTCTCCCGGTCGGCGACGATCTCGTCGCCGTGCCAGGAGTCGAACAGCTCATTGGCGGTGGCCAGGAACTCCCGCGCCCTGGAGTACCGCTCGTCCTGCGGAAGGAAGCCGCCGCGCCGGAAGTTCTCGCCCGTGAAGGCGTCCCAGGAGGTGACGACGTTCCACGCGGCGCGGCCCGCGGACAGGTGGTCGAGGCTGGCGAACTGCCGGGCCACCTCGTACGGCTCGTTGAACGTCGAGTTGATCGTGCCGGTCAGGCCGATCCGCTCGGTCACCGCGGCCAGCGCGGCGAGCACGGTGAAGGTGTCCGGGCGGCCGACGACGTCCAAGTCGTAGATATGGCCGCCCTGTTCGCGCAGCCGCAGGCCCTCGGCGAGGAAGAGGAAGTCGAACTTGGCCCGCTCCGCGGTGCGCGCGAAGTGGGCGAAGGAGCTGAACTCGATGTGGCTGCCCGCGGCCGGGTCGCTCCACACGGTGGTGTTGTTGACGCCGGGGAAGTGGGCCGCGAGATGGATCTGCTTCAGGGGCTTGCTCATGACGGTCGGATCCTCCGGCTCAGGCGCTGGTGGTGGCGTAACGGTTCGCGGGGCGCGTGAGCCCCAGCAGGCCGCGGAGCGTGCCGGCCTCGTACGCGCGCCGGAAGGCGCCGCGCGCCTGCAACTCGGGCACCAGGCCGCGGGTGATCGCGGGCAGGTCGTGGCCGAGCGCCGCCGGCCGCAGCCGGTAACCGGTGAGCCCGGCGTCCTGCCACTCCAGCAGCAGGTCGGCCAGTTCGGCGGGCGTCCCGGCGAAGACGGTCGCGTCGCTGGTGTACGGCTGGTCGAGCAGCGCGTCCAGCCGGTCCCTGCGGGCCTCGGCCGCCGCGCGGTCGTTGTCGAGGAAGACCACCAGATCGCCGAAGACATGGACCGGTTCGGCCTCCCGGCCCGCGGCCCGCTGCTCGGCGCGGATCTCCGCGACGATCGCCGCCGCCTGCCCCGCGTCGTGCGGGGTCACATAGCCGATGTCCGCGGCGCGCCCCACCAGCCGGTACGGCACGGTCGCGTGCGCGAGCGCGGTCACCGGCGGCTGGCCCTGCGGCGGGCGCGGTGTGATCGAGGGGCCCTTGACGCCGAAGTGGCGGCCCTGGAAGTCGATGTAATGGAGCTTGTCGCGGTCCACGAAACGGCCGGTGGCCACGTCCCGGATCTCCGCGTCGTCCTCCCAGCTATCCCACAGCCGCCGCAGCACCTCGACGTAGTCCGCGGCCTCGTCGAAGAGGTCGGTGACCAGGTCCTGGACGTGCGGCTGGTCGTACTCCTCGATGCGGAACGCCGGGAATTCGCGGCGGCCGAAGTGCGCGGCCTCGTGCTGTCGGGCGGAGATCTGGATGCGCAGCCCGGCCCGGCCGCCGCTCACGTAGTCCAGGGTGGCGATGGCCTTGGACAGGTGGAACGGCTCGGTGTGCGTGGCGATCAGGGTCGGCACCAGACCGATGTGGCTGGTCAGCGGGGCGACCCTGGACGCGATGAGCACGGCGTCCAGCCGGCCGCGCACCTGGTCGGTGCGCTCGTCGGGGTCGCCGTACCCGGTCGACTGGAGCCCGAGGGAGTCCTCGATGGTGACGAAGTCCAGCAGGCCGCGCTCGGCTTCGGTCACGGCGTCCGCCCAGTAGGCGGCGTCGAACAGTTCGCCGGGTCGCGCGTCCGGCTCCCGCCACGCGGCCGGGTGCCAGCCCGCGCCGTCCAGGGCGACCGCGAGGTGCAGCGGCGGACGGGCGGCGGACGCCGACGGAGCGGACGAAGGTGATGAAGCGGGCTCGGGGGAGGCGGAGGAGGACAGGGATGACGGGTGTGCGGACACGGCGAAGTGCCTTCCTGATCGACCGGAGGAGGACACGGCCGCCCCATGGCGGTCGCGTCGGCGGGGTCAGATCAGGCGCAACAGAGCGCGCCGGCGACGCGCTGGAGATCGATGTGCTGGCGCCCGTACAGATGCACGACGGGTCCGCGCGGGACGAGGGTGCGCACGTCGGCGCGGTCGAAGTCCGCTCGCACTGTCGTCACCCCCGTCCGGGCGGTACGGCCGGGGGCCGTACCGGAGTCGCGCTTGCGGGTCCGGTCGGGACCCGCCTGGTTGTCACCTGGAGCACCCCGCCGCGAGGGAGGGTTGCCGGTCAGCCAGCCAGGGCTTGTCGCTGACACTCATCACCTGAATTCGACGCTATCTCGCGGATACCGTCCCGCGCAATGGCGTCCGTCACCGGTGTCCGTCACCGGCGTTCATTCGCCCGCGCCGCCGGTGCCTTCCGCGTCGCCGTCGCCGCCCGGCACCCGTACGCCCCGGAAGTGCGTGGTGCGGCGCAGCGCGAAGCCGATCGACTCGTAGAGCCGGATGGCGTTGACGTTGCTGCCCGCCGCGTGCAGGAACGGGCGGTCGCCCCGGCCGCGGATCCCGGCCGCCGTGTGCCGCACCAGCCGGGACGCCAGGCCCTGGCCGCGGAACGCGTCGTCGGTGCACACGGCGCTGATCTCGGTCCAGCCGTCGAGCCGCAGCCGCTCACCGGCCATGGCCACGAGCTTTCCGTCGCGGCGGATGCCGTAGTAGGCGCCCAGCTCGATGGTGCGCTGCCTGAACGGACCCGGCTTGGTCCGCTCGACCAGGTCCAGCATCTCCGGTACGTCCGCAGGGCCGAGCGGGCGCGCCTCCGGATCGGCCTCGTCCAGCAGCGCGTCGGTCCCGACGAGCTGCACGCCCTCGGCTCCCCACTCGCTGCGCCACCCGTCGGGCGTGGCCGGGACGCCGGCCAGCGCGAAGGTCGCGCCGGGACCCATGAGGGCGGCGAGGTCCGCCCACGCGGCCGGATCGGCGGGGTCGGCGAGCGCCACGAAGGGCGAGACGTCCTCCGGGTAGCGCGCGGCGGAGCCGACGATCTGCGCGAGATGGCGATGCGCCCCGGTCAGCGCGGCCCAGGCGGGGTTGTCCAGAGGGTGCGGCGACGCGGGAAAGACCTGGTCGCCGGCGGGTCCGGGGTTCTGGGGCTGCTGCTGCGGGTGCTGAAGGCTGGTCGACATGGTCGCCGTGACTCTCCGTTCTGCTGTCGTACGGCGCGTCGCCGTCACTGCGCTGTCGCCGGGCGGTAGGGGCGGCCGATCGCGAACCGTCCTGACCCCGGACGGCCGTCCACGAGGTCGGCGGCGATTTCGCCGACCACTGATGCGAACTTGAATCCGTGCCCGGAAAATCCCGCGAGGACGGTGAAAGGTCCCACACGGTCGATCACGAAGTCATGATCGGGGGTCGTGGTGTACAAGCAGGTCACCGGGGTGGGCCGGGTGTGATCGACACCGGGCAGCCACCGGGCGGCGTACTCCTGGAGCCTGCCGAGGACCACGGGATCGGGCGTGCGGTCCCGGTCGTCCGGGTCCACGACCGGGCCGATCCCGTGGAATCCGGCCTTCACCCCGTCGGCGCTGCCGAGGCCGTACACGCCCGCGGCCTCGTCGATACCGGCCCCGCCGTGGTGGATGAAGGCGGGCCAGTCCGGCGCGTCGGGGGCGGGGAAGTGCACCGGCTGCTCCTGGGTGACGCGCAGCGGCGGCGGGCCCTCGGTGACCTGGCCGAGCGTGCGGGCCGCCCAGCCGCCGACGGCCACGACCACGGCGTCCGCGGCGATCACCTCGTCCTGCGCGGTGACCACCTCGGCGCCCGAGCCGCGCCGCCGCAGCGCGCCGACCTTGACGCCGTGCCGTACGGTCGCGCCCTTGGCCCGCGCGGCCTGCTGGAAGGCGGCCACCGCGTCGTCGGCGTGCAGCCGCCCGGCCTCGGGGTGGAACAGCGCGGTGGTGTCCGCGACGAGCCCCGGCCAGCGCTCGGCGGCGGCCCGCGCGGTCAGCTCCTGGCTGGGCCGCCCGGCCCCGCGCAGCGCGTCCCGCAGCGCCGCGACGGCCCGCGCGGGCCCGTGGTCGACGGCCCCGGTCAGGGTCAGTACGGTGCTGCCCGTCTCGTCCTGGAGCCGCCGCCACAGCGGAAGCGCCCGTACGGCGAGGCCGACGTAGAACGGATCGGCGTACGCGAGCCGGAAGATCCGGGAGCTGCCGTGCGAGCTGCCCCGGTCGTGGCCGGGCGCGAACTGTTCGAGCAGCGTGACCTCGGCGCCGCGCGAGGCGAGGTGCCAGGCCGCGGACGAGCCCATGGCCCCGCCTCCGACGACGACGACTTTCCTGCGTGTCATGGCGGTCGACTTCCTTTCGGTCGGTGCGGGGCCGTGCCGCGGCCGGTACGGGGTCAGGAGTTGGTCAGCGGCAGCCCCGGCGGGTTGACCAGCGAGGCGGGCACCGCTTCGTTGGCCAGATTCCACGCGGCGAGCCACTGCGCGTACTGACCATTCTTGATCAGGTGGTTGATCGCGTCGGCCAGGGGCTTGGCCAGGCCGCTGTCCTTCTTCGCCGTGGCGCAGATCAGCCCTTGCAGGGACGCCCCGGCGCCGGAGAACTTGCCCGCGCTGCGGGTGGCGTTCGGCGAGCCCGCGGTCTGCGTGCCGTGGTAGGCGATGCTCGGGTTGGGCGCGAAGTAGGCGTCGATCCGGCCGGAGTTGAGCGCCAGATAGGTGCTGTTGGAGTCCTGGAAGTACTTGATCGTGAGCTTCTTGCCGTCGGCCTTCAGCTCGCTCTGCCACTTCAGCAGGATCTTCTCCTGGTTGGTGCCCGCGCCGACCGCGACGGTCTTGCCCGCCAGGCTGCGGTAGGTGCCGTCGAAGTTCCAGGTGTCGCTCTTCTTCACCTCGAAGCCGAGGTTGTCCTGCCGGTAGCTGGCGAAGTCGTACTTCTCCTTGCGCTGCTCGGTGTCGGTGATGTTGGAGAAGCCGACATCGGTCTTGCCGCTGTCGATGCCGACGAAGAGGTTGTCCCAGGTGGCGTTGGACAGCACGGGCTTGAGGCCGAAGACGGCGGCGATCAGCCGGCCGAGGTCGGGCTCGGAGCCGGTGATGGTCTTCTGGTCCGCGCCGACGTAGCCGATCGGCGGCGAGCCGGCGGGCAGGAAGCCCAGGCCGATGACGAGTTGCTTGCTGTCGAGCACGGACTTGGGCAGCTCGGCGCGGATGGCGGCGACCTCCGGGACGGTGAGCGTGATCTCCTTGGCGGCGCCGTTGGACTGCGCGCCGACCACGACGGTGCCCTTGGCGTCCGCGGCGGCCGGTGCCGCGGCGTCCGAGCCGCTGTCGCTGCCGCAGGCGGCGAGGCCGAAGGTGAGGGCGGCGACGGCGATGCCCGCGGCGACGCGTCTGGTGGCGGTGGTACGGATGTCGGGCATGGTGAACCTCGCTGATGGTGAGCGGATGTGCGGGGGGTGACGTATCGGGCGCCCGCGGGCTGGCGGCCGTCGCTGTGGAAGGCGCCTGTGTCCGCGCCTTGGCCCGCGGCGTACGGGGGTTCGGAGGAGGGTTCAGAGGACCTTGCTGAGGAATTCGCGGGTCCTGGGGTGCCGGGGGTTGTCCAACACCTGGTCGGGCGGGCCCTGTTCGACGATCCGGCCGCCGTCCAGGAAGACGACGGTGTCGGCGACCTCGCGGGCGAAGCCGATCTCGTGCGTGACGACGATCAGCGTCGTACCGCTGGTGGCGAGATCACGGATGACTGCCAGTACCTCGCCGACGAGTTCGGGGTCGAGCGCCGAGGTCGGCTCGTCGAAGAGGATGACGCCGGGTTCGAGGGCCAGCGCGCGGGCGATGGCCACCCGCTGCTGCTGGCCGCCGGAGAGCTGCCGGGGATAGGCGTCGACCTTGTCGGCGAGCCCGACCCGGCCGAGCAGCGCGCGGGCCAGTTCCTCCGCCTCGGCCCTGGTCTTCTGCCGGGCCGCGACCGGCGCTGCGGCCACGTTGTCCAGCACGCTGAGGTGCGGGAAGAGGTTGAAGCCCTGGAAGACGAAGCCGATCCGGCGGCGCTGGGCGAGGATCGCCCGCTCGCTGATCTCCTTGAGCCGGCCGCGGTGGTGCCGTACGCCGATCGGCTCGCCGTTGAGGCTGACGTAGCCGATGTCCAGCTTCTCCAGGTGGTTGATCGCCCGCAGCAGCGTCGACTTGCCGGAGCCCGACGGGCCGAGGATCACCGTCACCTGTCCGGGCTGCACGGTCAGATCGACACCGGAGAGCACCTGGTGCGTGCCGTACCACTTGTGCGCGTCGTGGACGGTCACGGCGGCGGGGCGCGCGGTCACCGCGGTGACCAACGTGTCGGCGGGGACGCGGTCGGCGCTCATGCGATCGATCCGATCTCGGCGCGCGCCCGCAGATCGCGCACTGCCGTACGCAGCCGTTGCAACGGCGTCGGCGGTACGGTCCGCAGCGCGCCGCGTGAGAAGTACCGCTCGACGTAGAACTGGACCACCGAGACGACGCTGGTCAGGATCACGTACCAGACGGTCGCCACCAGCAGCAGCGGGACGACGTCACCCGGATACGTACTGCCCATGCTCTCCACCTTGCCGAAGAGGTCGAGCAGGGAGACGTAGAAGACCAGCGAGGTGCTCTTGATCAGCCCGATCAACTGGTTGACGTACGAGGGCACGATCGCCCGCAGCGCCTGCGGGAAGACGATCCGGGTGAACTGGTAGCCGCGCGGCAGGCCGAGCGCGGCGGCGGCCTCGTGCTGTCCCTGGTCCACCGAGAGCACTCCGGCGCGCACCACTTCGGCGGCGTAGGCGGCCTCGTTGAGGCTGATGCCGACCACGGCCACCACCATGTCGGTGGCCAGCCGCGACTCGTCGAAGTGCACGAAGCCGGGACCGAAGGGCACGCCCAGACTCAATGTGGCGTACAGCGAGGAGAAGTTGAACAGGAACAGGAGGATGACGATCAGCGGCACCGAGCGGAACAGCCAGATGTAGATCCAGCTCACCGAGCGCAGCACCGGGCTCCTGGACAGTCGGCACAGGGCGAGCAGGATGCCGCCGAGCAGCCCGAACAGGGCGCTCCAGGCGGCGACTTGGAGCGTGACCAGCAGCCCGTCCAGGATCACCGGCCGCAGGAACCAGTAGCGGAAGCGGTCCCACTGGAAGAAGGGGTTGGTGACCAGGCCGTGCGTGATCTGCGCGACGAGCACCAGGGCGACGGCGGTCAGCGCCCAGCGCCAGGGGTGCCGCAGCGGGACGACGCGCTGCGCCGACCGGCCGACGCGTCTGTCGTCGGCGGGCGGGGTGCGCGGCGGCGGTGGAGCAGGGGTGGTGACGGTGTCGGTCGTGCCTTCCGGCACGGCGGTGTCGGTCGCGCCCGCGGGCACGGCGGGGCGGGGTGGCTCGCTCATCGGGGAACTCCAGCGCGAAGGGAGACGTCGGCAGCCGCCCCATGAGAAGGGGCGGTGGAGTGCGCGGGGGCCCGATGTGACAACGCGTCAGAAGCGTGCGGCGGGCCCGGGATTCAGCGTCGACACAGAGCGCTGCTGACACGCAGCAGGTCGATGTGCCGGTTGCGGTACGCGTCGTCCCGGAGATGACGGCGCCAGGCGGCGGCCGTCCTCGTAGCTGCGTACACCCTGGTCACCTCCCCTTGTGCCGGCCCGTAGGGGCCTCGCGTCGTGAGTCCGGGCCGGACAGCGGTCCGGCCTGGGCGTAAGTCAGCCAGGTGGCGCGTGCCACGTCAATGAACGCGTTGTGAATTCCGCCAGGTGGGACGCGCGGTCCGGCGACCGCCACGCACAAATCCCCGCGTCCCCCGGCGGTCGGCCGGGACGGGACACGGGGATCGGCGGGGAGGGGGTCTTCCGCGGGATCGGAGGGGGACGCGGTCTTCTACGCGATCAGCGGGGACGGGCCGGGGCTCGTGGGATCAGCGCGCGGGCGCGCCGGTCATTCGGCGGTCAGCCAGACGCAGGTGTCGGAGGGCAGCAGGCCGTCCTCCAGCGGGCCGCTGGCCAGCAGCACCCGGAGCCCGGCGGGGAGCGCGACCGGCTCGGCGGACAGGTTGACCAGGCACTGGAAGCCGCCGTCCCGGCGGAAGGCCACCGTGCCGGGACCCGCGTCCACCCACTCCAGCGTCTCCGGCAGCCACCGGAGGTACTCCCCGCGCAGCGCGAGACCGGCCCGGTACAGGGCGAGCACGGAGTGCGGATCGCCCTGCTGGGCCGCGACGGACCGCCCCGACCATTCGGCGGGCTGCGGCAGCCACGGACCGGCGCTCGCGCCGTCCGGCGAGAAGCCCAGCGAGACCGGCTCCGCCGACCACGGCAGCGGCACCCGGCAGCCGTCCCGGCCACGGTCGCGGCCCCCGGAGCGGGCATACGTCGGGTCCTGGATCAGGTGGTCGGGTATGTCCTCGACCTCGGCGAGGCCCAGTTCGTCGCCCTGGTAGACGTACACACCGCCCGGCAGGGCCAGCGTGAGCAGCGCCGCGGCGCGGGCCCTGCGGCGTCCGAGGACGGTGTCGCTCGGCGAGCCGAGCCGCTTGTCGCCCATGTCGAAGGACGTGTCCTCGCGGCCGTACCGCGTCACGTGCCGGATCGTGTCGTGGTTGGACAGCACCCAGGTGGGCGGCGCGCCCACCAGCCGGTGCGAGGCGAGCGTGGCGTCGACGACCTCGCGCAGCCCGGCCGCGTCCCAAGCGCAGCACAGGAACTCGAAGTTGAAGGCGGAGTGCAGCTCGTCGGGGCGCAGATAGCGGGCGAACTGCTCGGGCGTGGGCAGCCACACCTCGCCGACGAACACCCGCTCGCCGGGCGCCCCGCCGGGCCGGGGGCTGCGCGCGTAACCGTCGGCGATCTTCCGCCAGTCGCGGTAGATCTCGTGCACCGCGTCGCAGTCCTGGTAGGGAAGGTCGGTGACGTCCGGGTCCCGGCCGACGTCGGGCAGCCCCGGCTTCTTGGCCAGGCCGTGCGCCACGTCGATCCGGAAGCCGTCCACGCCGCGCTCCAGCCAGAACCGCAGGATGCTCTCGAACTCCGCCCGCACCTGCGGGTGTTCCCAGTTCAGATCGGGCTGCTCGGGCGCGAACATGTGCAGGTACCAGGGGCCGGGCGTGCCGTCCGCCTCGGTGATCCGGGTCCAGGCGGCGCCGCCGAAGTACGACTGCCAGTCGTTGGGCGGGAGTTCGCCGTCCGCGCCCCGGCCCGGCAGGAACCAGAAGCGCTCCCGCTCGGCCGCGTCCGGACCCGCCGCCAACGCGGCCCGGAACCAGGGGTGCTGGTCGGACGCGTGGTTGGGCACCAGATCCACGATGACCCGCAGGTCCTGCTCGTGCGCCTCGACGATGAGCCGCTCCGCCTCGGCGAGCGTCCCGAACATCGGGTCGATGTCACGGTAGTCGGCGACGTCGTAGCCGCCGTCGGCCATCGGGGAGACGTACCAGGGGTTGAACCAGAGCGCGTCGACGCCGAGATCCCGCAGGTAGGGGAGGCGCTCGCGGACCCCGGCGAGGTCTCCCATGCCGTCACCGTTGCCGTCGGCGAAGCTGCGCAGATAGATCTGGTAGATCGCGGCGTGCCGCCACCAGGCGGGTGCGGTGGGGGAGGCGGGCAGTGTCACGGGAGTCTCCTTGACGGTCGTGGAGAGCCAGGGCCCGGAGGGCCGCAGGGCATGCGCGGGGGCCGGTCCGCCCCGTCAGGGGTGCGGGGCGGACCGGGGTGTGCGGGGGCGTTACCAGCCGGTGTTGCCGGAGCCCCGGTTGATGGTGAAGGTCCCGGTGGTGCTGAGCCCGCCGGAGGCCGCGCCACTGACCGTGACGCCGCCGAAGGTGCCGGAGCCCTTCGAGTCGATCTCCAGGCCGTACGCGCCGGCCGTCTGGATCTTGACGTTGTTCAACGTCAGCCCGGTGACGGTCTTCTGATACGAGATCAGGACCGCGCTGTAGGTGCTGTCGGTGATGTCGAGGTCCTTGACCACGACGGGCGCCGTGATGTCGGAGCCGTCGGCGTAGATCCACAGCGCGCCGAGCTTGCTCTGCCAGTTCGGCTCGTAGCCGCCGGTGCGCAGCAGGGTGTTGCGCGCGACGGTGGTGGTGCCGCTGAACGGGACCGGCGCGGGATTGAAGTTGCGGGTGCTGACCGCGATGCCGGAGGCCCCGGTCACCGTGTCGGCGACGACGCTGTCCACGATCCGGTTGCCGTTGCCGCCGTAGATCGCGGCGGCGTTCGCCAGCAGCGGCATCTGCACGGTGTCGAAGCGGAAGGCGCAGTTGGTGACCGCGCTCGCCTCGGAGTACATCGCGAGACCGTCGTCCCCAGTGTTGCGAACGCTGGTGTTCCACACCTCGGTGTTCGCGGTGCCCTTGTGCAGATTGACGCCGTCGGCGGCGGTGTCGCGGATTCGCAGGCCGCCCACGTACAGGCCGTTGGTCGGCGCGTCGATCCACAGGCCGACCTTGGTGTGCTCGATCCACACGTCCTGGATGGTCGAGCCGTTGCCGAAGTCGCCCTCGATCGCGGCGTCGAAATTCGCGTCGTCGCGGTACGACACGTCACCGGAGATCGTCAGGTCCTGGACGGTGTTGGTGCCGCCCTGCCCGAAGAGCCCGCCCTTGCCGTTGAGGCCCTGGAGCACGGTGGCCCACTCGCCCGCGCCGCGCAGCGCGACCCCGGTCAGATTGACGTGCCCGGAGATGTTGTACGTGCCCGCGGGCAGCCACAGGCCCTTGCCCTGCGACGTGGCCGTCACCACCGCGCTGTTGAGCGCCGAGGTGTCGTCGCTCCCGTCGTTCGGGGTGACGCCGAGCGTCGTCGCGGAGACGAAGCCGGTCGCGGGCATGGCCTGGTCCGCGGCGACCTGCTCGGTCTCCATCAGGTCCAGGGTGTACGAGGCGGCGGTGCTGCCCGCGTCCTTCTGGAGCTTGAGCACCGTCCCGGCCGGGAAGTCCCCGATCTTGAACCGCGACTCGTCGAAGAAGTGGTGCGCCGAGCCCTGCGAGGGGTCGTTGTTGTACGGGTAACCGCCGTACACCCAGGCGTACTTCGACGACAGGTCGAGGTCGCGGACCTTGCTGCCGTTGGCGTAGAGGCTGAGCTGCGCCGAGGTGCCGGTGCCCGCCGCGTTGTCCGGGATCGAGTAGCGCAGCGTCATCGCGTTGGCGGGCTTGGTCAGGGTGAACTGCACATACTGGCCGGTGCTGTTGAGCACCACCGCCTTGCGTCCCGACGCCTCGGACGCCACCGTCAGATAGGTGCGGTCGGGGCCGATCGTGCTCGCGTTGGTGGTGCCGCTCTCCGCCTCGTAGGACGTGTACGGCACCGTGGCGCCGCGCGTGGCGTTGGCGACCGAGCCGGTCACCGCGACGCCGTCGATGTCGGGCGCGCCCGAGTCACCGGATTCGGTGCGCAGCGTCAGCGTGTTGAGCCCGGCCCGCAGCGGCGCGCTGACCGTGGCCGTCGACCACGCCCCGCCCGTACCCGGCAGCGCGACCTGCGCCACCTTCAGCCCGTTGGCCGTCAGCGTGATCGACGCGGCGGAACCGCTCCCGGTCCGGTACGCGACCGCCACCGGATAGCTCGCCGCGCCGGGCGCGCTGACGGCGAAGACCACCCGCGCGCCCTGCGCGCCGAAGCCCGTCAGATACCCGCTGCCGCTGAACCCCGAGGCGGTCGTGGCCACGCTCGGCCCGCCCGAGAAGTACGCGTCCTCCGCCTGGTGCGTGAGCGAACCGGCCGGGGGTGTGGTGGGCGGCGTCGTGGGAGGTGTGGTCGGCGGCGTCGTACTCGTCGTCGGCGTCGTCACCACGACGTTGTCCAGGTTCACGTTGCCGCTGTCGGCGGTGGTGAAGGTGAGCGCGATGGTGTTGGTGCCCGCTGTGTAGGTGACGGCCTGGTCGGTGGTGGTCCAGGTGTCCCAGTTGGCGGTGGCGGGGAGGCTGATCTGGCGGATCTTGGCACCGTTGACGTAGAGGCTGAGCGTCATGGTGGCGGTGGTGCCGTTGGCGTAACGGATGGTGACGCTTCCGGCGCCCGCGACGGCCGAGCTGACCGTGAAGCCGGTCGAGGCCGTGCCCTTGTTGGCGTCGGTGTAGCCGCTGACGAATCCGCTGCCCGTGTAGCCGGTGTGGTCACTGCTGACGACGGCCCCGCCGCTCAACGACGCGGACTCCGCCTCCAGTTGACCGGTCGTTGCGGGCGGTGTGGTGCTGCCGCTGGGCGTCGTCGCGGTGATGTTGTCGACGTTCACGTTGCCGCTGTCGGCGGTGGTGAAGGTGAGCGCGATCGTGTTGGTACCCGCCGTGTAGGTGATGGCCTGGTCGGTGGTGGTCCAGGTGTCCCAGTTGGCGGTGGCGGGGAGGCTGATCTGGCGGATCTTGGCACCGTTGACGTAGAGGCTGAGCGTCATGGTGGTGGTGGTGCCGTTTGCGTAACGGATCCTGACGCTTCCGGCTCCCGCCGAGGTGGCGGTGACCCGGAAGGCGGTGGACGCGGTGCCCTTGTTGGCGTCGGTGTAGCCGCCGACGAAGCCGTTGCCCGTGTAGCCGGTGTGGTCGGTGGCGACGACCGCGCCGCCGGACAGCGTCGCGGACTCCGCCTCGACGACCGTGGTCGCGGCGTGCGCCGACGGCGACGCCTGCCAGACCAGCAGTGCGATCAGCACCGCGAGCACCGCGGGCAGCACCGCCGCGAGCGTTCTGGCGCGGTGGGTTGGGGCGCTTGGAGACATGGGTGATCCTTCCCTGAGCACCGCACGACGTCGTGCGGCGGGGGTTGCCATGCGTGGGGGGTGAGCGCGGGCCCGCGCCCGGTCAGCCCTTGAGGCTGCCCGCGGTGAGGCCGTTGATGATGCTGCGCTGGAAGATGAGGAAGAGGACGAGCAGCGGAATGCTCGCCATCACCATTCCGGCCAGCAACTGGTTGGCGGGCATGTCGTCCGCCAACCGGTTCAGGGCGACCGTGATCGGCTGCTTCGCGGGATCGGGCAGCACGAGCATCGGCCAGAGGAAGTCCTTCCAGACACCGACCACCGCGAAGATCGACACGACCGCGAGCACCGGCCGGGACAGCGGCAGCACCAGCGACACGAGGATCCGTACCGTGCCCGCGCCGTCGATCCGGGCGGAGTCCAGCAGTTCGGTGGGGATCTGGTCGAAGAACCGCTTGAGGATGAAGATGTTGAAGGCGTTGGCGCAGGCCGGCAGCCAGACGGCCATCGGTGTGTTGATGAGATTGACGTGGATCAACGGCACGTCCACGACGGTCAGATACGTCGGCACCAGCAGCGCCGACACCGGCAGCATCAGCGTCGCCAGCATCATGGCGAGCACCACATTGCCCAGCACCGGCCGCAGCTTGGACAGCGAGTACGCGGCGGCCACGTCGACCACGAGCTGACAGGCCCACGCCCCGGCCGCCAGCAGCAGCGTGTTGAGGAAGTAGTGGCCGAGCCCGACCGACGACCAGGCTTCGGAGTACGCCTCCGGATGCCAGGAGTGCGGCACCATCGTCGGCCTCGGCTGGGCCAGTTCCGACGACGACTTGAGCGCGCCCGAGGCCATCCAGTACAGCGGGAAGAGAAAGGCGGCGGTGAAGCCGAGCAGCGTCGCGCCCAGCACGAACCGGTAGAGGAACCTCCCCGTGCGGCGGTTCATCTCGGTCGGCGCGATCAGCGTGCGGACAGCGGTCTGTGCGGCCATGGTCGTTCCCCTCTCAGCCCTTGCTGCGGGTCAGCCGCAGGTACACCCCGGCGAAGATCCCCAGCACCACGAAGAGCACCGTGCTCATCGCGCTGGCCAGGCCGAAGTCGTTGTAGACGAACGCGTAGCGGTACAGCAGGAGCAGTACGGTCACGGTCGCGTCGTCGGGTCCGCCGCCGGTCAGCACGAACGGCTCGATGAACACCTGCATGGTGCCGATCACCTGGAGCAGCAGCGTGATCATCAGGATGAACCGCATCTGAGGGATCGTCACATGCCACAGCCGCTGCCGTACCGTCGCGCCGTCCAGCTCGGCGGCCTCGTACAGCTCGCCCGGCACACCGCCGAGCGCCGCGAGGTAGATCAGCGTGGTGGTGCCCATGTTGGCCCAGGTGGAGACCAGGACCAGCGAGATCATCGACAGATTCTGCGACTCCAGCCACGACTGCGCGGGCAGGTGCGCGATCCGCAGCACGTTGTTGAACAGGCCGGGCCCCGGATCGTAGAACCAGCGCCACAGCAGCATCGTGACGATCGGCGGCAGCATCACCGGCAGATAGACCGTCATCCGCAAGTACGCCTTGCCGTGCCGCAGTTCGTTGAGCACGATCGCGGTCACGAACGGCGCCGCGAAGCCGAAGACCAGGGCCAGCAGGCTGAAGTACGCGGTGTTGCGCCACGCGGTGACGAACAGCGGGTCGGCGAACAGGCGGTGGAAGTTGTCCAGGCCCACCCACCGCGCCGGTTCCGCGTAGTTGACCTGCTGGAAGCTGAGCAGCACACCGCGGACGATCGGGTACCAGGAGAACACCGCGAAGGCGGCGACGCCCGCGACCAGGAAGAGATACGCCACCAGGTTGTCGACGACGGCCCGGCGCAGCCGGTCCCGCGAGGGGCGGGACCGGCCGGACCGTCCCGCCCCGGCAGGCGCCTTCGGCGTCCGCGCGGTGGCGGCGCGGGCCGACGTCAGCGGTTCGGCTGTCACTTGACCGTGGCCAGGATGGTGTTGACCTTCTTCTCGGCGTCGCTGAGAAGCTCGTCGATGTCCGCGTCCTTCTTGGTGAGCACCGCCTGCATGACACCGTCGAGCACGGTGTAGATCTGCTGGGCGTTCGGCGGCTCGACCTTCACCGCGACCTCGCCGCTGCGGTCCACGAACGGCTGGTAGTTCTTCTGCGGCACGTTCGCGTACTTCTTGTGCGCCGCGTCGACCTTCGCCTGGCCGGCCCCGCTCCACAGGTTCGGCTGCGGCAGGCCGATCGGTATGTCGGTGCCCGCCGACTTCTTGGTGATCTCCTCCTCACGGTCCGGGTCGAGGTACTTCCACTGGATCCAGGTGAGACCGGCCTTGATCTTCGCCGGGCTGTCCTTCGGGTTGAACATGAAGCCGTCACCGCCGCCGAGCGTCGCGGTGCCGGGCAGCGCGGCCAGCCCGTAGTCGTCGTACTTCCGCTCGAACTGCTTGACGATCGTGGGGATGTTGTCCGGGCCCGCCATGTACATCCCGAGCTTGCCCGCGCCCATCATCTTCTGCACGTCGGGGATCTCCAGGAGCTGCCTGGTGCCCATCGACCGGTCGGTCCAGCGCATGTCGTGCAGCGTCTGGAGCGCCTTGCGGCCCGCGTCGCTGTTGAACGCGGCCTTCCAGGCGCCGCCGTCCTTCACCGCGACGTCGCCGCCCTCGGAGTAGATCCACGAGGTGAGGTGCCAGCCGCCCTGGTTGTTCTTGCTGAACTCGGCGTAGCCGGTGGTGCCGTCGCCGAGCGCGCTGATCTTCTTGGCGTCGGCGCGGACCTCGTCCCAGGTGGTCGGCGGCTTGTCCGGGTCGAGCCCGGCCTTGGTGAACAGCGCCCGGTTGTAGACCAGTCCGAGCGAGTAGTTGCCGGTGGGCAGGCCGTAGACCTTGCCGCCCGCGTCCTTGAAGACGCTCTGCAATTCCGGCCGCACGTCGTTCAGGGCGGGGAAGTCCTTGAGCTGCGCGGTGATGTCGGCGGCCTGGTGGCGCTGGATGAGCCCCGCGGGATCGGTGAAGTAGACGTAGTAGACGTCCTCCAACTGCCCGCCCGCGAGCTTCGCGGCGAAGGTCTTCGGGTCCATCAGACCCTCACGGGCGTCGATCCTGATCTTCGGGTGGCTCGCTTCGAAGGCTTTGATGTCGTCCTCGAAGTTCTTCCGGTCGACGGTCTGGGTGGCCGGAGGCAGCCCGTTCACGCTGATCGTGACCACGCCGTCCTTGTCCGCCCCGGAGGAGTGGGACGAGCCGCCGCCGCATGCGGTGACGCCGAGGACCAGCGAGATGGCGATGGCGGTGACGCCGAGGGCGGGGCGGGTTCTGGAGCCGTCCATGGGGATCGGACCTTCCTGGGAAACGGCAGCGGACGTACCCGTCCCGAGGGGCGAGTGCGCTTGCGTCCGCTTGCGTAACGGCGGGGTTACCAGGACGTCCGGCCGCCTGGCGTTGGCGCCGACAGTAGGATCGGGTCACGCAAGATGTCAATCAATCTGTGCAAGAAAGTAATCCGGAGGATTTGTGCTCGTAACGCAGTGTCATCGACACGCGGGCCGGCCGGGGTGTCCGGACGGGCGGCGGTACGCGTCCGCCCGTCGCCGGACGCGGGTCGGCGCGGGACCGGCAGAGGGCGCGAGCGCATACGCGGAGGGCGGGGCTCCGGGACCGTGAACCGGTCCTGGCGCCCCGCCCTCGCGCGGAGTCGGAAAGCCGTCGCCCTACGGACGACGGTGCAGGTCAGCCGCTTTTCACGACCTTGCGCATCCGGGTGGAGCCGCGCACGATCAGCTCCGGTTCGAAGAGCATCACCTCGTCGGTGACCGCGTGGCCGTCGATCTGTGTGACGAGCGACGCGATGGCCGCGGCGGCCATCGCCTGCACCGGCTGGCGCGAGGTGGTCAGCGGCGGGTCGGTCGCCACCATGTACAGCGAGTCGTCGAAACCGATCACCGACAGATCGTCCGGGACTTTCATCCCGTGCCGCCGGGCCGCCCGGATCGCGCCGAGCGCGAGCGCGTCACTCGCGCACACCACCGCGGTGACCCCCTCCGCGAACAGCCGGGGCATCGCCGTCGCCCCGCCCTCCATCGAGAACATCGCGTGCGCCACCAGGGGCCGCCAGTCCGCGGGCGACAGCCCCCGCTGCTCCCAGAAAGCCGCATAACCTGCGAGTTTGCGGGCCGAGGGGACATGCCCCACCGGTCCGAGGACCAGGCCGATCCGCTCGTGGCCCAGTCCCGTCAGATGCGTCAGCGCCTGCTCGGAGGCCGCCGCGTCGTCCACCGAGACCTGGGATATCTGCCGGTTCTCGTCCGCCGCGTTGATCAGCACGATCGGCACCTGGCGCTCGCGCAGGTCCCGCCCGTGCTCCGGCCCTGCGTCCGCGTAGCTCGCGCCGACGAAGATGATCCCCTCGATGTTCTGCTCCAGCAGCATCTGGATGTAATGCGCCTCCGAGACGCCGTCCGCGGTCCTGGTGCACAGCACCGGGATCAGCCCCCGCTTGTTCAGCGCCCCCGCCAGCGCCTCGGTGAACGCCGGGAAGATGGGATTTTGCAGGTCAGGGACGACAAGGCCGACCAGCGGCGCCCGCGCGCTGCGCATCCGCGCGGGCCGCTCGAACCCGAAGACGTCCAGTGCGGTGAGCACGGAGTCCCGCGTCGACTGCGCCACGTCAGGGCTGCCGTTCAGCACACGGCTGACCGTCGCCTCGCTGACACCCGCGAACCTGGCCACTTGGGAGAGTCGTTTCGTCACAGAGGCAATCTACAGGATGGTGCGCAAAAACAAAGATCAGTAACGCAAGAAAATGACGCGACTTGCGCAGAGGAAGATCATGCGGGGAGGGGAGTGAGGCCGTCCGGAGGCGCGCGGGGCCGTCCGGAGGCGCGCGGGGCCGTCCGGAGGCGCGCGGGCTCGCGCGGGAGGCCGGGTCCGGGCGCGCCTCGCGGACGGACGGGCGGATCAGGGGTCTACCGGGGACGGGTTCGCGTCCCGGCGGCGGATCAGCCCGCCTTCCGCCGGGAGGCGGCCGTCTTCTTCGCGGCGGCGGTCTTCTTCGTGGCCGCGGTCTTCCGCGCGCCCGCCTTCGAGGTGCCGCCCTTCGCGGCGGACGTCTTCGACGCCGTCGACTTCGTCCCCGCCGACTTGGCGCTCGCGGACTTCGCCCCGGCCGACCGCGTACCGCTCGACCCCGTGCCACTCGACCCCGTGCCGCCCGATCGCGTACCGCTCGACTTCGAGGCGGTCGCCTTCTTCCCGGCCGCCGTCTTCTTCGCGCCGGACCTGCGGGACGACTTCAGTTCGGTGACGCTGGCGTGCCCGGTGCGGTCGTCGCCGTCCGCCGCCTCGTCCGTAGCGGAAGCACCGGACGCACCGGAGGCACCCGAGGTGCCCGCCCCCGCGCCCTCGCCGCGCCCGCCCTTCGCCTGTTCCACCGACGCGCGCAGCGCGGCCATCAGGTCGACCACCTTGCCCGGTCCGGCCTGTTCGGCCGCCGGAAGCTCGGAACCCTCCAGCTTCGCGGTGACCAGCGCCTCCACGGCCTGCGCGTACTCGTCGTGATAGCTCGTCAGATCCGCCTCGCCGAGCGCCGAGATGAGGGTGTCGGCGAGCTTCAGCTCCGAATCGCTGATGCTGACACTGCCCTTGGGGGCGGCCTCCGCGGGGGAGTTCAACTCGTCGGGCCAGCGCAGGGTCTGGAGCAGCAGGACGTCGTCGTGGGCGCGGATCAGCGCCAGATGCTCGGAGTTGCGCATGGCGAATTTGCCGACCGCGGCCTTGCCCGCGCGCGCCAGCGCCTCCCGCATCAGCACATACGGCTTGTTCGCGGCGGGGGAGGCGGGGGCCAGGAAGTACGGGGTGTCGAGCTGCATCGCGTCGACGGAGGCCGCGTCGAGGAAACCGCTCACTTCGATGGTCTTCGCGGTCGGCAGCGGCAGCGCCCTGAGATCGGCGTCGGTGATCTCGACCAGCTGCTCGTCCGGCGTCTCGTACGCGCGGCCGATGTCGGCGGCGGTCAGGACCTCCTCGTCCAGCTCACAGGTCTTCTGGTACCGCACCCGGCCCTGGTCGGTGAGGTGGACCTGCCGGAAGCTGATCTTGTGGCTGGACACGGCGGAACCGAGCTTCACGGGTATGGAAACCAGCCCGAAGGCCAGATTCCCCGACCAGACACTGCGCATAGCGAGTCCTTTTTGTCAGGCTATGGGACCTTTATGATATGCCGATCACGGAAGTCGAGGGTCGTCGGATCAAGGTCAGCCACCTCGAACGGGTGCTCTGGCCGGAGACCGGCACCACCAAGGGCGAGCTGCTGCACTACTACGCGAGCGTCGCCACCGGCCTGCTGCCGTACGTCAGCGGCCGTCCCGTCAGCTTCGTCCGCACCCCGGACGGTGTGGACGGCAAGCGTTTCTTCCAGAAACGGCCGCCCGCCGGTACGCCCGACTGGGTGACCGTCTCGCAGTCCGTCAGGCGCAGCGGCGAATTCATGGAGCAGGTCCAGGTCAACGACCTGCCGACGCTGATGTGGGCGGCCAATCTGGCCTGCGTCGAACTGCACACCCCGCAGTGGCGCGCCGACGAACCCGGCGTCGCCGACCGGCTGGTCCTCGATCTCGACCCCGGCGACGGCTGCACGGTCGTGGACTGCTGCCGGGTGGCACTGCTGCTCAGGGAACGGCTGGCGGAGGACGGCATCGAGATCTGGGCCAAGACCAGCGGCTCCAAGGGCCTGCACCTGCTCGCCGCGCTGCGGGACGCGACCCCGGCGACGGCGACCGCCTACGCCAAACGGGTCGCGCAGGAACTGGAGGCCCGGCACCCGGACCGGGTGATCTCCCGGATGACGAAGGCCGCGCGCTCCGGCCGGGTCTTCATCGACTGGTCGCAGAATTCGGGGAACAAGACCACCGCGGCCCCGTACACCGTCCGCGCCCGCCCGACGCCGACCGTCTCCGCGCCGCTGTCCTGGCCGGAGATCGCCGCCGCGCACACCCCGGACGACCTCACCTTCACCCTGGCCGACCTGCCCGCGCGGCTCAGCGTCGAGGGCGACCTGCTCGCACCGCTCCTCGACCCCGCCCGCGCGGCCCCGCTGCCGCCGCACTGAACGGAGGCGGGGCCGCGCGGGGCGGTGTCACTTCTGCTGGGCGCCCGCCAGGTGCTCCGACAGCTCCTCCTCGTCCTCGTCCGAGAGCGAGGTCTTGAGCAGCGTGCCGCCGTAGGCCTGCATGGCGTCGGCGAACTTGTCCTCGGTGATCTTCGAAGCCATGATCACGACCGCGGTCGTGCCCGGCGTGAGCAGCGCCTGCACCTGGCCGCGGAACTGGTCGTCGATCCCGGACTTGCCCAGCTTGCCGAGCAGCCCGCCCATCGCGGCGCCCATGAGCAGGCCCAGGCCGGGGACGAGGAAGAGGATGCCGAAGACCATGCCCCACAGCGCGCCCGACGCGGCGGACACGCCGACGATCTTGCTCGGGGTGTCGACGTGCGTCTTGCCCTCCTCGTCCACCGAGACGATGGCCAGACCGGTCAGATTGACCACGTAGTCGTTCTGGAGATTCTGCACGGCGGTGTAGGCGTCTTTGGCGACGGACGGGTCCTCGTAACCGATCACGATGAGTTCGGACATCTCGGGCCTCCTAGTGGCGTGGGGCGACAGGATGCACGATATGTCCGTTTCGGGGTTCGGGCAGGGGGAGAGGCGCCGCCGGGTACGGGGCGGCGGGTTACGGCCGGGGCGCGCCGTACCAGCGCCAGGACGTGACGCGCGGGTGGTCGGGGAGGTCGATCCGGCCGGTGGCCCACAGCAGGGTGGACCAGGGGTCCGCGGTCAGCGGGACGTGCGGGAACAGCCGGGCCAGCGCCCTCGCGCACACATCGGCGGGCGGATTCCAGGCGAGGCCGAGCCCGGCCGCCAGGTCGTAGGTGTGGACCAGGGTCTCCACGATGCCCATCGCGGCGAAGCCCTCGGGGTCGGAGACGCCGTAGCTGTGGTGGGCGCGGACCTCGGGCGACGCCGTACGCGCCATGGCCACCAGCAGCGCGCCGGTCGCCTCCAGCACCTGCAACAGGCCCTCCGGGCCCGCCTTCCGGTCCGCGTGGATGGCGTTGGGCGGGCCGCCCGGCCGGCGCGGCGACCAGGAGAAGGGCACGTCCGTGCTCAACGGGGGCTGCCTCGGGCCCAGTTGGGCCGCGTACGCGAACAGGTCGTCGGCCAGGTGCTCCACCGTCTCCCAGCAGTCCCACTCCAGCGACCCGGCCTTGCGGTCCTCCCACGCCGACGCGGGCGCCTCGCGCAGGGCGGCGACGGCGAGCTGGACGGAGCGGTCGAGGTCGTCGGCCGTGACGGGCCCGGTCGTGTGGTCAGCGGTTTCCGGCATGCCAGGCACCGTACCGCGCGGACCCGGCCGCCCCGCGAGGGATTTTCCGCGCGCCGGATACGTGTCGTGGGCGGCTCACGGGGACGCGGTCCCGCCCGGCGTCGTGGCGCTGGCGCACTGAGCACCGAGGCGCTCACGCGCAGGCGGCGTCCTTGTCCTTGCCCGCCGCGCCCCGCGCGAGCTCCAGGGAGAGCGCGAGCCCCGTACCGTCGGTGCGCGCGCCGGTCAGCCGTACGCCGTCGGGCAGTTCGGGGAGGGCCACGGTGCGCGGGCCCAGGCGCCCGGCCAGATCGCCGCCGCCGGGCAGCGACGCCAGATCGGCGACGGCGACGTCCCGGCCGAGCACGCGGACGGTGGTCGGGGTGACCGTGAGACCGTCCTTCCCGGTCGTGACGCGGGTGTGCACGGTGATCGGCAGGCGCAGACCGCCGATGCTGCCGGTGAGTACGAGCCCGCCGCCGTCGCCGCCCACGGCCAGCCCCGCGACCTTGCCGTCCCGCGCGGCCAGCCGCTTCTGCAACTCGGCGTAGGCGATGGTCGCGGTCGCCGTGCCGCCGCTGGTCGTGCCGTCGGTCGACACGTCGTGCAGGTCGACCGCCACATTCACCTCGCTGTCGCCCCTGCGCACACCGTCGGCGGCGATGTGCGCGCTGCCGAGATTCCCCGTGAGCACCCGGAGCCCGGCGAAGGCGCTGGTCAGCTCGGCGGTCACCGGTCCCGTGGGCTTCAGGCGGCAGGCCACCGCCTCGGCGATACGGCCGCGCGCGGTGTGCTCGACGGCCAGGTCGACGGCGGTCGCGGCGCCGGTGAGCAGCGCGGCCACGACGGCCGTGACGACGAGCCGCCTGCGGCGCGGCGCCGACCGCCGGCCGGCACCGGCGTCCCCGCCGGGCTCCGCGCCCGGCGCGCTGGCCGCCGCCGTACGGCCGGGCGGACGTGCCGACGCGCGGTCGGGCGTGGCGGTACGACGTGCCGGGCGGGGCTTCACGATGCGCGGTGTCCGATCCGATGGTGCGGGGGCGGCGGGTGCGGGGCGGGCGGCGGCCGGGCCGGACCCGTGGCCGATCCACCGTGCCGCGCCTGCCGGTCGGCGGCTCCGCCGGACTCAGCCTACGGGCCCGCCCGAATCGTCGGCGCCGCCCGCCGGGCCGTCCCGAGCGCGCCCGCGGTCATGACCCGCCCGCCGTACCCGTCCCGCGCCCCGCCGTACCCGTTCCGCGCCCCGCCGCGCCCGGGGACACGCCTCATGCCTCCTCCTGGCCCGCGCTCACCCGGCGCCGCACCTGCAACAGGTAGTCCTTGCGGTTCAGCGGGTCGAGGTCGGTCCGGGGCCGCTCCGGCACCGCGCCGACCACCGGCTCGTAGTGGTCGAAGGCCGACTCCAGGACGCCCTCGCCGTGCGTGAGCGTCGGCAACGACTGCTCCAGTTCATGCACCCGCGCGGCCGGGACCACGCCTTCCAGGACGTACGAGTCGCCCTGCGGCTCGGGTGCGCGCGGTACGGCGCGGAGCCGGGACAGGACGGCCAGCAGCGCGCCGAAGGTGTCGGCGGGGACGTCGAGCCGGAAGACGTGCATCGGCTCGTGCACCCTGGTCCCGGCCCCGCGCAGCGCGTCCATCAGCACCAGCGGCGTCAGATCGCGGAAGTCGCCCGACGTACTGGACATGCTCTTGTCGAACACGGCGTGCGCGTGGCTCTGCCGGGGCGAGTAGCCGGAGTGCGTCATCGTCACGACGCAGTCGATCACCTCCCAGCCGTGGACGCCCTGGCGCAGCGTCTCGCGCACGGTCTCCTCGACGGCCTTGAAGAACGAGTAGGGCATGGAGCCGAGTTCGACCCCGAGGCGGAACGCCACCCCTGACCCCGGCGGCGCGGGCTCGACGCGCAGCCCGACCGTCGCGAGGAACGGATTGGCGTCCTTCTTGTTGAACTCGACGGCCTCGCCGGAGCCCACCACGCGCTCGACGCAGATCGTCGTGGTCTCGCGGAAGGTGACATCGACCCCGAACTCGTCGGCCAGCGTGGCCTGGACGACCTCCTTCTGCACCTCGCCGTAGAGCGAGACCGAGATCTCCTGCCGCACTCCGTCCAGCCGCAGATTGATCAGCGGGTCCTGCTCGGCGAGTTGGGCGAGCGCCCCATGCAGCGTCCCCCTGTCGGCCGCGCGGGTGGGAACGACCACCGTCTCCAGCGTCGGCGGCGAGAAGTGCCGGCCGTCCGGGGGAGCGGCGCCCGGATCGCCGACCGTGTCACCGATCCTGATGTCGGCCAGGCCCTTGAGCAGCGCGATCCGCCCAGCCGAGACGGACGCGGCGGGCACGGCGGCGCCCCGCTCGAAGACGCTGATGCCGGTGACCTTGGCCTCGCCGGCCGACCCGGCCCCGTCGGGACCGTCGGCACCGTCGGCACCGTTGTCCCTATGCCCCTTCTCGCTGCCCACCGCGGAGTCCGGGCCGAACGGCAGCCGGTCCCGCGTGCGTACCGTCCCGGAGAACAGCCGTACGTACGCGGTCCGTTCACCGGTCGGGCCGCGCTCGATCTTGAACACCCGCCCCGAGACCGGGCCGTGGGCGTCCCCGGCCGCCGCGGGCAGCAGTTCGGTGAGACCGGCCGCCAGCGCGGCGACGCCCGCGCCGGTGATCGCGGAACCGAAGAAGACCGGATGCACCTGTCCGCGCGCGGTCTGCGCCGCCAACTCGGCGCGCACCCGGCCGTACGAGACCGCGGACTCGTCGGCCACGTAGTCGGCGAGGAGCGCGTCGTCGTGCTCGGCGAGCAGGCCGGCCAGACCGGCGACGAAGTCCGGGTCGGCGGCGGTGAACGGGACGCTGCGCGCGCCCCGCGTGCCGGATTGCTCAACCCGGCCCATCGGGAAGGCCGTTGGCGCGAGCTTGCCCCGGACGCTCCGCAGCACCTCGTCGCAGCGGGCGCCGCGGCGGTCGGTCTTGTTGACGAAGATCAGGACGGGGATGCGCAGTCGTCGCAGCGTCCGCATCAGGACGCGGGTCTGCGCCTGCACGCCCTCGACCGCGGAGATCACCAGCACCGCGCCGTCGAGCACGCTCAGCACGCGCTCCACCTCGGCGATGAAGTCCGGGTGGCCGGGGGTGTCGATGAGATTGACGGTGACGTCGTCGACCTCGAAGGAGACGACGGCCGATTTGATGGTGATGCCGCGTCGGCGCTCCAGCGCCAGGGTGTCGGTCCGCGTGCTGCCGTCGTCGACGCTGCCGACCTCGTCGATGACTCCGGCGGCGAACAGCAGCCGCTCGGTCAGGCTGGTCTTACCGGCGTCGACGTGCGCCAGGATGCCGAGGTTCAACGTACGCAAGAAGCTTCAAGTCCTCTAGATCGGTGGGAGGTGCCGTCTGGGTGGGGACTGAAGTTCCGCGCATGATCATCTCCTGGGTACGGTCGGCCGGTCCGGTCGTACGGGGGCCGTTGGACTGTCGTCGGGAGTACAGCAGAGCCGTACGCGACGGACAACCGGTTTTGTCCGCGTACGAGGGCGTCCGTGCCTCGTCCTCCGCCGTTTCTTCACGTACTGGTGGGGCTCAGGAGTCTCGATCACACCTCCGTTGTCAGTATCATCAGCGGGACGACTTTGGATGCAATTGCATCTGGAATTGCATCCGCAGTTGCGGTCGCGGGCATGCTTGTGACTGCGAGCGATCGAGTACAACTCACAGAGGAGTGGTGCCGGATGAAGCAGTTCGACAACGGAGTGCGGGCGGACGAGATCCCGGGTGTCGAGTGGGTCAAGAGCGGGCGGAGCAATCAGAGCGGCAACTGCGTCGAGGCGGCCAAACTGCCTGATGGCGGCGTTGCGTTCCGCAACTCCCGTGACCCGCACGGTCCCGCGCTCGTCTACACGCACGACGAGATGGTCGCCTTCATCGGTGGCGCCAAGGACGGGGACTTCGACTTCCTCACTGCGTGAGGCGGTTACGCTCAGGCGCGTCCGTCTGAGTGAATGACGACAAGAACAGTTGACGGCTGAGCGCGACGGCGTGAAGTCGGGAATTCGTGACTCCGGTAGGGGCGCGACGGCGCGCCTCGCAGTGCAATACTGGCGTGCGTCCAGTTTCTACCGGGAGCCCGCATGTCCGCTCAGCCGCAACTCGTATCACCGCTGCAACTGCTGGAGCGCCGCCCGGACATGGGCGCCAAGGCGTTGGCACGTGTGCTCGGCAACTATCTGCGTGCCCTGCGCGAGGCCGCCGGGGTCAGCCCGGCACAGGCCGGAGAGCGTATCCGTGGCCACGCCTCGAAGATCAGCCGCATGGAGACGGCGCACGTCTCCCTCAAGTTAAGGGACGTCGACGACCTCCTCGCGCTCTACGGCGTCGCGGAGCAGGAACGGGCGGAGATCGCCTTCCTGGTCCAGCGCTCGGCCAAGCCCGAATGGTGGCAGCCGTACGGCGAGGTCGTACCCGACTGGCTCCAGGGCCTGATCGGTCTGGAGCGCGACGCCCACGTGATCCGTACGTACGAGACGCAGTTCGTGCCCGGCCTGCTCCAGACACCCTCGTACGCGCAGGCGGTCGTGCGCAGCGGCCACCGGCTCGCCTCGCCCGAAGAGGTCGAGCGGCGCGTGGAGTTGCGGCTGGAACGCCAGCGCAGGATGGCGGAGCCCGGCGCTCCCGTGCTGTGGGCGCTGATCGACGAGGGCGTGCTGCACCGCCCGGTCGGCGGCCCCGCGGTGATGCGCGAGCAGTTGGAGTATCTGCTGATGGTGCTGCGCCAGCCCGGTGTGCGGCTCCAGATCGCCTCCTGGTCGGCGAGCGCGGCGGCGACGCCCGGCTCCGCGGTCACGTATCTGCGGTTCGCCCAGGGCTTCCTGCCCGACGTGGTCTATCTGGAGCACATGACGAGCGCGATGTACCTGGACCGGCTGGAAGAGCTGGACAAGTACCGTGCCGCGCTGGATGAGTTGAGCGCGCTGGCGGCGACGCCGGTGGAGAGCCGCGTGCTGCTGGAAGAGGCGCTGAAGCGCTACAAGTAGAGCGGCCCCCGAGAACGACGCCGGCCCGCATCCCCCTCGCCGGGGGTGCGGGCCGAAGCTCTGCCGTGGGCGTTGCTACACGCGGGCCACGCCGCCGTACTCGATCCATTCCTTGCTGGGCTGCTTGAGGCCGAGGTCGCTGTCGGGGCGCCAGGTGGAGACCTCCACCAGGCCCGGCTCGATGATCTCGTAGCCTTCGAGGAAACCGGCGAGGTCGCTGGGCTTGCGCACCTCACCCCAGTGGCCGCCAGTGGACTGGTCCATGAACTCGGTGACGAACCGGCGGGTCTCGGGGTCGTCGCTGACGAGCTGACAGACCACCAGGAAGCTTCCCTTGGGCAGCTTTTCGGCGACGCGCCGGACGACGCCCGCGGGGTCGTCGGTGTCGCGGATGCAGTGCAGCACCGACACGAAGAGCGCGGCGACCGGCTCGTTGAGGTCTATCAGCCGCGTCAGTTCTTCGTGCTGCCAGATGCTCTCGGTGTCGCGGAAGTCCGCCTGGATCACCGAGGTGTTCTCGTTCTGCTGGAGCAGCGCGCGGCCGTGGGCGAGCACGATCGGGTCGTTGTCGACGTACACCACGCGGGCGTCGGGGTTGATGCGCTGCACGATCTCGTGCACATTGTCCTGCGTCGGCAGACCGGAGCCGTGGTCCACGAACTGCTTGATGCCGTAGTCCTCCGCGAGCCTGCGCACCACCCGGCGCAGGAACTGACGGTTGTTCAGGGCCAGGATCTTCATGCTGGGGACCTGGAGGAGTAATTGCTCCGTGGCCTCGCGGTCGGCCGGGTAGTTGTCCTTCCCGTCCAGCAAGTAGTCGTACATGCGTGCCACAGCGGGCACCGTCACATCTATCTTGTCGGAAAGCGGTGCGTCCCGGTGCTCCATCGGGCCCCTCACGGTGGTTCGTTGATCGAAAGCTGCGGTGACGACTTCCATCCTAGGGAGACGTGATCGTCCGGTCGAGAGCGCAGACCAGGAGGTTGTGCCGGACGCGCGGCCCGGCTCCGGTCCGGCCGTCTTCGGGCCCGGCCCGGTTCCGGGGCCGCGCCGGTCCTAGCCCGCGGTCTCGGTGTCCTCGGCGTCCACGGTGTTCCCGGTGGGCAGCGGCGGCTCGGCCTCCATCCGCTCGACCTCCTCGTCCGTCATCAGCCGGGAGCGCAGGAGGAAGCGGACGCCCTCGGGGGCCTCAAGTGAGAAGCCACTGCCGCGGCCGGGCACGACGTCCACGGTGAGGTGGGTGTGGCTCCAGTACGCGTACTGGCTCGCGCTCATCCAGAACGGGGTGTCCCCGGCGACCCGGCCGAGCAGGACGTCCGCGCCGCCCACCCGGAACTCACCGCGCGGGTAGCACATCGGTGAGCTGCCGTCGCAGCAGCCGCCGGACTGATGGAACATCAGGGGGCCGTGCCGCCGGGCCAGTTGGTCGACCATCGCTTCGGCGGCCGGGGTCATTTCGACGCGCCCCACGGGACGTCCGGGCGAGGCGGGGCCGGGCAAGGCCGTGTCGGACCGTGCGGTATCGGACCTGGTGGCGTCCATCACGGGGGCTCCCATCCGCCGACCGCCGGATGCGTCGGCGTTCTCGTACCAGCCTCCCGCCCGCGACGGCTTTCGTCCAGGGACGGGACCGCGCCCGGCGTCGGGCGTCAGACGGGCTGGTGGTGGGCGAGGAGCGCGTGCGGGTCCCCGGCGCCGTGGACGTGGGCGTGGGCACCGGCCGGGGCGTGGTCGATGTGGACGGTCGCGGCCCGCAGCCGCGGCACGGCGTGCAGCAGCGCGTGCTCGGCCCGCACGGCGACGGCGTGCGCCGCGACGACGCTGATGCCGGGGTCGACCACGACCGCGGCCTCGGCCCGCAGCGCGTGCCCGACCCACCGCATCCTGACCGGCCCGACCCCCTCCACCCCCGGCACCGCGCCGAGCGCCCGCTCGGCCCGGTCGACCAGCTCGGGGTCGACGGCGTCCATCAGCCGCCGGAACACCCCGCGCGCCGCGTCCCGCAGCACCGCCAGGATCGCCACGGTGATCAGCAGCCCCACGACCGGGTCCGCGAGGCGCCACCCCAGGGCCGTACCGGCGGCGCCCAGCAGGACCGCGAGGGAGGCGAACCCGTCGGTACGGGCGTGCAGGCCGTCGGCGACCAGGGCCGCGGAGCCGATGTCGCGCCCGACGCGGATCCGGTATCCGGCCACCCACTCGTTGCCCACGCATCCGGCCAGCGCCGCACCGGACACCGCCCACAGGTGGGTGACCGTACGCGGATCGAGCAGCCGGTCCACCGCCGTCCAGGCCGCGAAGGCGCTCGACGCGGCGATGGCCAGCAGGACGGCGACCCCGGCTAGATCCTCGGCCCGCCCGTAGCCGTACGTATAGCGGCGGTTGGCGGCCCGGCGCCCGAGGACGAAGGCGATGCCCAACGGCACCGCCGTCAGCGCGTCCGCCGCATTGTGCACGGTGTCGCCCAGCAGCGCCACCGACCCGGACACCGCGACGATCAGCGCCTGGACGAGCGCGGTCGCGCCCAGCACCGCGAGCGACACCCACAGCGCCCGCATCCCGCGCGCCGACGACTCCAGCGCCGCGTCCACGCTGTCCGCCGCCTCGTGCGAATGGGGCCGCAGGAGATGTCCGAGCCGGTGCCGCAGCCGCGATCCGGGGCGCGTACGACCGCCCGTCGCGTGTGCGTGGCCGTGCGCCCGGTCAGGGCCGTGGCCGTGGTCGTCGGCATGGTCGTGGGCGTGTGGGTGACCGGCGCCGTGCGCCTCGCCGTGGGTGTGCTCAGTCCCCGCCATGTCGGACACCGTGGCACACCGAACCCCTTGCGGCCACTCCCGAAATACCACCTGTGACCAGCTGCGACGCCCTCGCAACAGCCCCGGCTGGGCGACAGGGGCCGCTCACAGGCTCAGCCGGTACGGAATCGTGCACACCACGACGTCGGTACGGGCTCTGAGCGCGGAGGCCAGCAGCAGGCCCCGCTGATTCTGGAGGATCTGGTAGCGCCTGTGGCGCGGCACCACCTCGGGGATGAGGACGGAGACGTGCTGACCCTTGGCCACCTCGCGCTCGACGTAGGAGACGATCGGCTGCACCAGCGAACGGTGCGGGCTCTCCACGATGTCCAGCCGTACGCCCGGATTCCAGCGGTCCCAACTCTCCCGCAGGGCGCGGGCCTTGTCGGGGTCGCCCTGTACGGCGACGGCGACGACGGCGGTGCCGAGGTTGAGGGCCGCCGTGAGCGCCTGCTGGGTGAGCCTGCTGACCTCGCCGACCGGCACGATCACCAGGGACACGGTGCGCCGGACCGGCGGCGGGACCTCACCGAGCCCCAACTCCTTCCCGACCTCGGTGTAGTAGCGCTGGATACGGGCGAACAGCAGCATCAGCAACGGCACCGTGACCACCACCACCCAGGCCCCGGCGAGGAATTTGTCGGCGAGCAGGACGGCGGCGGCGATCGCCGTCAGCACCGCGCCGAAGCCGTTGAGCGTCGCGCGCTGGCGCCAGCCGCGGGGACGCTCCCCGCGCCAGTGCCGAACCAGGCCGATCTGGCTGATGGTGAAGCCGATGAACACGCCGATCGCGAACAGCGGGAGCATGCGGTGGGTGTCGGCGTCCACGGCGATCAGCAGCAGCGCGGCGAGCAGCGCGAGGGCGCCCACGCCCCAGCGGTACACCGGGCGCTCCGTGCGCAGACCGAACAGGTGGGGCAGCCGGTGGTCGCGGGCCAGCAGGCTCATCAGGACCGGCAGCCCGCCGAAGCTGGTGTTGGCGGCCAGCGCCAGTGCCAGGGTGACGACGAGATTCGTCGCGTCGTACGGCCAGCCGGTCCCGAAGGAGCCCGCGGTGAGCTGCGCCAGGACGGTCACGTCGCCGCGCGGCGCCACATGGTCGCGGCGGATCAGCACCGCGAGCCCGACCAGCATCAGGGCGAGCAGGCCGCCCAGCATCAGCTCGGTGCGCTGCGCCCGCCTGACCCGCGGGTCGCGGAATGCGGGCACCCCGTTGGCGATGGCCTCCACGCCGGTCAGCGAGGAGCAGCCGGCCGAGAACGCCTTCAGGAGCAGCAGCAGCCCCAACGACTCGGTGATGTGGACGGGTTGGGGAGTGCCGACGACGGCCACGGGGTGCGAGCGCACCAGGCCGAAGACGATGATCCCGAGGACGCTCGCGATGAACAGCGCCGTCGGCAGCATCAGCACCCGGGCGCTCTCGGCCACACCCCGCAGATTCACGGCCGTGAGCACGGCGAGCCCGAGCAGACACACCGGCAGCAGATGCGGCGCGAGGGAGGGGTAGGAGGAGGCGAGGCTCGCGGCGCCCGCGGCGAGGCTGACGGCGACGGTGAGCACGTAGTCGACGACGAGGCTCGCGGCGGCGAGCAGACTGATGCCCTGCCCCAGGTCCTTCTTCGCCACCGCGTACGCGCCACCGCCGTCCGGGTGCACGGCGATGACCTGCCCGTACGAGACCACCAGCACCGCGAGCAGCCCGGCGATCACCAGCGTCACCGGCAGTGTCGCGCTGAGCGCCCCGGAACCGGCGGCGATCAGGACCAGCACGATCGCCTCGGGGCCGTACGCGACCGAGCTGAGCGCGTCCAGCGACAGTGCCGCCAGCCCTTCGATGCTGGTCAGGTGCTGCTTGTCCCCCTCGCCCGGCCGCAGGGGGACTCTCGGCCGCAGTTCGCGGCGGGCCAGACCGAAGGTCATCGGTACCTCGGGGTGCAGGGGACGACACGCGGGGACGCGTCATGCCCAGTCTGACGGACCGTCACCGGAGGACGGCTGAGGCGCGGCCGTGGACCCCCGCGCGGCCGTCGCACCCCGGCCGGGTGTCGCCTCCCCGGCCGGGTGTCGCTCGCTCCCGTGCGGCCCGTCAGTCGTGCGGCGGCGGGGGTCAGCGCTCCATCATGCGCATCTGGGCCTCGTTGTGGGTGTCTCCCGCGGCCGGGGGGAGGCTGCTGAGCCTGTCGAGCTGTTCCGCGCTGAGCCGGACGGCGTCGGCGGCGGAATTCTCCTCGACGCGGGTGACGCGCCGGGTGCCGGGGATGGGAGCGATGTCGTCGCCCTGGGCCAGCAGCCAGGCCAGCGCGACCTGCGCCGGGGTGGCGTCGATCTCGGCGCCGACGGCGGCGACCTCGTCGGCCAGCCGCAGATTGTGCTGGAAGTTCTCCTTCGTGAACCGGGGGTTGTCAGCCCGGAAGTCGTCGGCGTCGAACTGGTCGGTGGAGCGGATCGCGCCGGTCAGGAAGCCGCGCCCGAGGGGTGAGAAGGGCACGAAGCCGATGTTCAGCTCGCGCAGCACCGGCAGCACGCGCGCCTCGGGGTCGCGGGTGAACAGGGAGTACTCCGACTGGACGGCCGTGACCGGGTGGACGGCGTGGGCGCGGCGGATGGTCTCCGGGCCGGCCTCGGACAGGCCGATGTGCCGGATCTTGCCCTCGGCGACCAGCTCGGCGAGCGCCCCGACGGTGTCCTCGATCGGGGTGCCGGGGTCGACCCGGTGCTGGTAGTACAGGTCGATGCGGTCGGTGCCCAGCCGGGTCAGCGAGCCCTCGACGGCGGCGCGGATGTTCGCGGGAGTGCTGTCCGCGCCCTGGCGGCCGGTGTGCGAGATCAGCCCGAACTTCGTGGCCAGCACGACCTCGTCGCGGCGGCCCCTCAGCGCGCGGCCGACGAGCGTTTCGTTGGTGTAGGGGCCGTAGACCTCGGCGGTGTCGATGAATGTGACGCCCAGTTCCAGGGCGCGGTGCAGCGTACGGACCGACTCCGTGTCGTCGGTTCCCGCGCCGGTGTAGGCGTGGGACATGCCCATCGCGCCCAGGCCGATCCGGGCAACGTCCAGGTCACGCAGGGTGATGTGCTTCATCGCTTCTTCTCTCCTGGCGGACGGCGGCGATCTTGTCCTGTCCGGCCAAGCCTGCCTCTTCCCGCCCGCCGACGACAGGCCGGGACAGGCGGAGGGCCGACAGCGGGGGTGTTACAGGGCCCCTGTCCGCCGCCCGGCCATCGCGGCGGCCGGGCGTCGGAGAGGGGCCGAGGTTCGGGTCAGGGCCGTTTGAAGGCTTCGGGGCCGCCCGCGCCGCAGGGGGCCAGACGGACGCCGCTGCCGTTGTCGACCTCGCTCAGGCACAGGGCCGCGTGAGCGGAGTAGACGGTGCTGCCGCGCAGCGAGAACTTCTGCGCGACGTTGCCGCTGCAATTCGCGACCTGGACGACCGTGCCGGGGGCGGTCCCGCCCCAGGCGGCGTCCATGCACAGGTCGTTGGCGCGGATGGTCCCGTCGGGGCTGATGTGCCACCGCTGGACGAGGCTGTCGTCGCACGCCGCGAGCGCCAGCGGGGTGCCGTCCGTACCCGCGCCCGCGGTGAGGCACTTGCCGGTCGCCGCGTTCTTCAGCGGAGCCCCCGGCGGCTTCGGCGCGTTGGCCGCCGACGCCGGTCCCGAGGCCGGCGCGGACGCGGGCGGCGCGGACGCGGGCGGCGCCGAGCCCGGCGCGGCACCGGACGGCGAGGCCGCCGACGGCGACGGACCGGCCGTGGTCGGCGCGGGCGCCGTCGTGGTGTCGGAGGCGTGCGCGACGGTGGTCGAGGGCGAGGAGGAGCCGTGCAGCGCGAGCCCGAGCCCGATCCCCGCGAGGCAGAGCACGGCGACCGACGCGACGACGACCCGGCCCCGGGTGACGACGGGTTTGGTCCGCGGGCCGGGCTCGGCGGGCCTCCCGGCCGTGCGGCCGACGGGAATGTCGTCGCCTTCCTGGGGCGGGGGCAACTCCGCGTCCGGGTCGAGCCGGTGCGCGACCCGCTCGTCCAGCAGCCCGGTGTCCACGACGCCGGCCGAGTCGATGGTGAAGCGCCAGCGGGGCTGATCGGTGCGGCCGACGACGACGACCGTCCACCGGCCGTCCGGGTCGTCGGCCAGCCGCTGGAAGCGTTCGCGGTCCCGGCCGCCGGGCGAGCCGCCCAGCAGCAGCACCCCGCCCGCCTCGTCCTCCAGCGCCGCGTCGGTGTCGGCCGGGTCCTGCGGCTCGGCCGGCGCCCCCGCGCCGGGGACCGGTTTGAAGCCGACGCGGACCACGCGTACCTCGCGGGACCAGGGGCTGGCGGCCAGTTCGCGGGCCCAGTCGTGGGCCAGGGCCCGCGCCTGCCGGGCGTCGCCCTCCAGACCGATGAGCCCGCCGACCTCGCCGAGGTTGAGCAGCACGAAGCCCTTGCCGGTGTTGCCGAGCGGGACCAGCCGCGGATACGGCTCCGGCAGCGACTCCGCCACGCTCGCGCTCTGGAGCCAGCGCAACTGGGCGTGCCAGGTCCGCCCGTCCTGGTCCGCGGTCCACCCGGCCGGTGGCCGCTGATCGGGCGTCCTGAGGTGGAACCAGACGGTCTCGGGTCCGACGACCACCACATGGGCCACCGGAACGGCGCGGTTCTCGCGGTCGCAGGCGGTGGCCAGGACGCGGATGACCCGGTCCACGGTCCACAGACCGTGATCGGCACGCGGCGCCGAACCCGGTCGCTGCCCGGACCTTCGCGACCGGCGCAGCCGGGCGCTCCAGTCGGTGCGGCGAGGAAGGCGATCGGCGGATCGGGACGGGGGTGTCACCTGTGTCTCCTTCACTCACGTCTTCACTCGCGTCCGCCCACGCCGTCAGCACGTTCACTCACGTCGTCACAGGGACGGTCGCGCCGCGCCCGCGGTGTGCCGCGCACGCTGTGTCCTGTGAACGGTGGTAGCCCGCCACGGGGGTGTCAACGCCGGGCGCGGGGCGGCGGCGCCCCCTTGGGCCCAGGGGCCCAAGGTCGCCCGCGAGCCCTGGACCAGGCATCGGAGCCGTTCCTAGCATCGACCGCGTCCGGGCCCGGCGTGCCGCCGCGTACCGGCAAGCCCGGCAACGTCAGAAGGGACGCACGATGACGAATCTGAACATCACGTATCAGGAGATGTCGGACAGCGCGAGCAAGATGCGCAACAACAAGGCCGACATCGACCAGAAGCTCACCGAGTGCAAGAACATCGTCGACAACCTCACCGGCTCGGGGTTCGTCACCGACCAGGCGTCCGGCAGGTTCGACGAGGTGCACACCGAATTCGTCACGTCGGCCAACCAGGCCATGGAGACGCTGGACCAGTTGTCGCAGTGGCTCGACAAGGCCGTGGACGCGATGCAGGACATGGACACCCAGCTCGCCAGCTCGCTCAACCAGAAGTAGCGGGCCGCGGCCGGTCCACCGGCGCCGCCCGCACCCCGCGCCGGGCGTGCGGGCGTCCGATCCACGAGGGGGGAACCATGCCCATGATGATCACCATCGCCCGATCCCCCGACTGGTCGGCCGACGTCGCGGTGGACGCCGATCCCACCACCCCGCTCCGCGATGTCGTCAAGAATCTGCTGGACAGTCTCGACGGGTCGCGGCCCCCGACGCTCGGTGGCCCGGCGGAGGCGGCGGTCTACCTCGCCGACCAGCCGCTCGACCTCTCGCTGCCCCTGGCCGGCAGCGGCATCCACGACGGCACCGTGCTCTGGCTCGACCGGCCCGGACCCGCGGAGACCCCGCCCGTCGGTCTGGTGACCGTCCGGGCCGTCGCGGGCGCGGGCGCGGGACGGATCTGGTTCCTCGGCGCGGGCGAGTACCGCGTCGGATCGGGCGCCGACTGCCAGGTCGACGTGGGCGGCGGGCCGCCGGTGGCCGCCGTCGTCCGGATCTCCCTCGACGCCTCGGTACGGGTGCGCGCCGTCGGGCACTCCGCGCTGCTCGACCGCGTCGCCCTGCCCGACCACGACGTGACCTGGCCCGAGACGGCCCAACTCCTGGTCGGCGAGACCTTCCTGGAGGCGCACCCCCTGCTGCGCCCCGACGCCGTCGTCGAGCCCTCGCCCGACGGCGAGTACCTCGACTACAACCGCCCTCCCCGGCTGCTTCCTCCCGTGCAGCACACCGTGTTCCGGCTGCCGTCCCAGCCCAGGCCGCCCTCCCTGAACGCGCTTCCGTGGCTGACCGCGGCCCTGCCCGCCGTCCTCGGCAGCCTCATCGCGGTGATGTTCCACAACCCGATGTTCCTGATGATGGCGGCGATGTCGCCGGTCATGATGCTCGGGAGCTGGTTCACCGGACGGCGGCAGGGCCGGATCAGCCACCGCCGCCAAGTGGCCGAGTACGGAGCCCAGTTGGAGGCGACCGAGGCCGAGATCGCGACGGCGCTCGAACAGGAGCGCCGCGACCGCCGCGCCGCGAGCCCCGACCCCGCCGAACTGCTCGTCATCGCCACCGGCCCGCGGTCGCGGCTCTGGGAACGCCGCCGCACCGACCCCGACCACCTGCTGGTCAGGGTCGGCATCGCCGACCTGCCCACGGCCATCGCCGTCGAACAGGGCGACGGCACGCGGCGCGGCCGGGACCTGCGCGCGGCCCCCGACGTACCGGCCGCCTTCTCCATCGCGGAGGCCGGAGTCGTCGGCGTCGTGGGACCCGAGGGCTGGCCGCGGCACATGGCGCGCTGGCTGACCGGACAGCTCGCCGTCCTTCAGAGCCCCCGCGACGTGCAGTTGTACATCCTGACCGACCCGGCGGGCGAGTCCCTGTGGGAGTGGGCCGCCTGGCTGCCGCACTCCCGGCCGCTGCTGGGCCAGCAGGCCCTGTCCCTGATGGGCGCCGACGCCGAGACCCTCGGCCGCCGGGTCGCGGAACTGAGCGAACTCATCCACGTACGCCAGCAGGCCCGGCTCAACGCCGGGGTCGGCGCCGCGTTCGCGGATCCCGACGTCGTCGTGCTGATGGACGGCGCCCGGCGGCTGCGGGCGCTGCCCGGAGTGGTGGCGATCCTCCAGGAAGGCCCCGCGGTCGGCGTCTACAGCATCTGCGTGGACGCCGACGAGCGGACACTGCCCGAGGAGTGCGCGACCGTCGTCATCGGCGGCGGCTCGCGGCCGGCCACCCTGCGCAGACAGCGCGCCGCGCAGGTCGACGGCATCGTCTCCGACGAGGTCCCGGAGAGCTGGTACGCCTCGGCCGGACGCAGACTGGCGCCGCTGCGCGACGTCAGCGAGAACCAGGGCGACGCCGCCCTGCCCGCCTCCGCGCGGCTGCTGGAGATCCTGGGCCTCGAAGAGCCGACCCCCGCGGCGATCGCCGCCCGCTGGCGTTCCTCCGGCCGTGGCACCAAGGCCGTCGTCGGCTACTCGCTCAACGGGCCGTTCGCCCTGGACCTGGTCAACCACGGCCCGCACGGACTCGTCGCGGGCACCACGGGCTCGGGCAAGTCCGAGTTCCTGCAGAGCCTGGTGGCCTCGCTGGCCGTCGCCAACCGCCCGGACGCCATGACCTTCGTCCTGGTCGACTACAAGGGCGGCGCCGCGTTCAAGGACTGCGTCGACCTGCCCCACACCGTCGGCCTGGTGACCGACCTCGACCCGCACCTCGTCGAGCGGGCCCTGACCTCGCTGAGCGCCGAACTCACCCACCGCGAGCACCAGTTGGCGGCGGCGGGCGCCAAGGACCTGGAGGACTACCTCGATTACGCGGGCCGCAGGCCGGAACTGCCCCCCATTCCCCGACTGGTCATCGTCATCGACGAGTTCGCCTCGATGGCGCGGGAACTGCCCGACTTCGTCACCGGCCTGGTCAACATCGCCCAGCGCGGGCGCTCCCTCGGCATCCACCTGATCCTGGCGACGCAGCGCCCGTCCGGCGTGGTGTCGGCGGAGATCCGCGCCAACACCAACCTGCGGGTCGCCCTGCGGGTGACCGACGCGGGGGAGAGCACCGACGTCATCGACGCCCGGGAGGCCGCGGCCATCACGACGGCCACGCCCGGACGGGCGTACGCGCGGCTCGGGCACAGCTCGCTGATCCCGTTCCAGACCGGCCGGGTCGGGGGCCGCCGTCCCATGGCCGACAGGACCGCCGCGACGGCCGCGCCCTTCCTGCGCCCGGTCTCCTGGCTCGACCTCGGCCTGCCCGCGCCCCAGCGTCCGCGCACCGTCGCCGAGACCGACGAGGTGACCGACCTGTCGGTCCTGGTGTCGGCCATCGGCCAGGCCAACGCCATGCTGGGCATCCCCGCGCAGCGCCGCCCGTGGCTGCCGCCGCTGCCGCTGTCCGCGGTGGTCGACCTGACGGCCGACCCGGTCCGCGGCTCCCGGCAGGACCCGTCCTTCTCGTGGGCCATCCAGGACCTGCCGATGCGGCAGCGCCAGGAGACGGTGACGGTGGACCTGGCCACCTTCGGCCACCTGCACATCGTCGGCGCGCCCCGCTCGGGCCGCTCCATGGCGCTGCGCACCTTCGCCGCCGCGGCGGCCAGCCAGTCCACCGTCGCCGACCTGCACCTGTACGGGCTCGACTGCGGCAACGGCGCCCTGCTGCCGCTCACCCGGCTGCCGCACTGCGGCGCGGTGGTGCAGCGCTCGGAGACCGACCGCGCCGCCCGGCTGCTCAGGCGGCTGCACGCCGAGGTGCAGAACCGTCAACGACTGCTCGGCGAGGGCGGGTTCGCCGATGTGACCGAGCAGCGGGCGGCCCGGCCCGAGGCCGAACGGCTGCCGCACATCGTGCTGCTGCTCGACCGCTGGGAGGGGTTCATGGGCACCCTCAGCGAGTACGACAGCGGGTCGCTGACCAATCTGATCCAGACCCTGCACCGGGAAGGCGCGAGCGCCGGGGTGCACCTGGTCATCGCGGGCGACCACATGCTGCTGAGCGGCCGGATGAGTTCGCTGTGCGACGACAAGCTGGTGCTGCGGCTCTCCGACCGCAGCGACATGGGCCTGGCGGGGCTGAACTCGCGGAAGATCCCGGAGAATCTGCCGCCGGGCCGCGGCTACCGCGCGCCCAGCGCGATCGAGACCCAGGTCGGGCTGGTGGCGGACGACCCGGCGGGCCCCGCGCAGGCCGCCGCCGTGCACGCGCTGGCGGCCCGGCTCACCGAACGCGAGGCGGGAGTCCCCAAATCGGCCCGCCCCAACCGGATCGCGGTGCTGCCCACCCAACTCTCCTTCGACCAGGCGTGGGAGATGGTGGAGGAGACGCCGAAGCCCATGTGGGCGCTGGTGGGCGTCGCGGGCGACGACCTCGAACCCGTCGGCGCCGACCTGATGGGCGATCAGCCGACCTTCCTGGTCGCGGGACCGTCCAGGTCGGGGCGGAGCACCGCGCTGACCGTCATGACCGAGTCGCTGCTGCGCGGCGGCGTCGAGATCGTCATCGGCGCTCCCATGAACTCACCGCTGCGGGCCTTCGAGGGCAAGACCGGGGTGCGCGGTGTCATCACCGCGGACGCCCCCACCGAGCAGCAGTTCTCCGATCTGCTGAACCCCGGTGACGGGCCCGTCGTCCTCGTGGTCGACGACGCCGAGACCTGGCGCGACCTGCCGTGCCGCGACTGGCTGAAGGCGTTCGTGAAGAAGGCGTCGGGAAGCAGGCGGGGCGTGGTCCTCGGCGGGGATGTCGCCTCGGTGGCGATGGGCTTCTCCGGCTGGCAGTCCGAGGTCAAGCGCAACCGGCGCGGCGTCCTGCTGTCGCCGCCCACCTTGAACGACGGCGACCTGGTGGGGGTGCGGCTGTCCCGCTCCCAGCTCGCCGCCAGGGTCGTACCGGGCGCCGCCCTGGTGCACCTGGGCAGCGGCAGCCTGCTGCCCGCCCAGATCCCGCTGCCGCCGGCCGCCGGCGAGCCCGCACGCGACAACTCCGCACACGACAACAGGGAGCAGTGATGGCGGACCTCGTGGTGAAGGACCTCCAGAGCCTCGCGAGCGACCTCAGCGAGCTGATCGGTCAGTTCGAGGGAGCGCTGGACTTCCAGAACGACGACAAGGGCCTGTGGGGTCAGCTCAACGCCAACCTGTCGATGGGCGACTTCGCCGACAACTGGACCGTGCACCGTGACGCGATGGTCAAGTCCATGAAGAGCCTGCGCGACAAGGTCAACAAGGTCGACGAGGCGTGGGCGCAGGCGGACCAGCAGTTGCTGGACTCGTTCGAGGACGGCTGAGCCGATGACTGGGTCCATGGCCGGGCCCACGGCTGGGTTTACGGCTGAGCGCCAGGACGGCTGACGAGCGTCACAAGGAGAACCGCATGTCCATCAGAAACCTCGACTGGTCGCCACTGGACCGGCACTCGGACCCGATCCACACCGACCTCGACGTGGTGAGCGGCGCGCAGACGCGCTACCAGCACATCGCCGACACCATCGACGACGCGATCACCAAGCTCCAGCGGATCGTCGACACCGACAGCGACAGCCTGGCGGGCCAGTACGTGGAGGGCCTGAGGTCCGAGGCGACCAGCGTCAAGGACAGCCTCACCAAGGCCGCGGTGCGCTACCACGACGTCGCCGCGGAGATCAAGAAGTACGAGCCCGACCTCGAACAGGGGCTGAACGAGACGGCCGCCGCGCGCACCGACGCCGAAGAGGCCAAGAACGACCAGACCAAGGCGCACGCCATGCCCGACCCGCAGAAGCAGTCGGACGGCACCACCACCCCCGAGGAGCAGCAGAAGGGCTCCGACAAGGACAAGGCGACCGCCGACGCGGACGGGAAGCTGGCGGCGGCCAAGACGCGGCTGACCAACGCGATGGACGCGCTGAACGTCGCGGGCAAGCGCTTCGGCGACGCGGTCAACTGCAAGAAGTACGACGACGGCCTGACCGACTCCTGGAAGGACAAGCTCGACGCCGTCATGGCCAAGATCAGCCAGATCTTCGCCATCATCGGCATGATCCTCGGAGTCCTCGCGATCCTCATCCCCGGTGTGAACGCGCTGATCATCGCGGGAGTGGTGGCAGGCGCGATCACCCTGGTCGCCAACATCGTGCTGTACGCGCACGGCAAGGGCAGCCTGGTCGACGTGATCCTCGGGGCGGTCGGTCTCGGCCTCGCGGGCATCGGCGCCATCGCCTCGCTGGCCGCCAAGGGCCTGGCCAACGCGGCCAAGACGCTCGGCCAGCTGGCCGGCCGGCCCCGCCCGGTGACGACCAACCCCCCGCAACTGCACTGGGGCCCCGGTGCGCCGATCGAGCTGACCCCGATGGGGCCCGCGGCGGGCGCGGGCACCCGCACCGGGCCGAGCGTGATCGGCGGGGTGAACACCGTGCCCGGCGACTTCGTCATGCCGATCAACCCGGCCACCGGCTGGACGAACATGTCGGACTGGTTCAACAACCCCGCCACCAACTGGCTGTTGGGCAAATTCGGGGCCATCACCCCCGAACTGGGCTTCTGGGAGTCGGCGGGACTGCAGTTCAAGGGCGCCGGCGCGATGTGGGGAAAGCTGTTCACCGATCCGCTGAACTTCGCCAAGGACTGGGCGGGCGTCATCGGCGGTCTGAGCGGCTTCCGCGACCTGTCGGCCGTCATGGCGGCCATCGGCGGCAAGATCTCCCCGCTCTGGTACGTCTGGGGCGGCCTCAACGGCGCCTTCGGCATGGGCGGTCTGATCTACACCGGCGGACGCCTGGTCGGCTGGATTCCCGCGGTCAACCCGCCCGGTGTGGCCGCCTCATGACCAGGGGAGACGACATGAGCGACGACCTGGCCGCGCCGGACGGACTGCCCTGGCACTGGGAATGGGTGCCCGACATCCGGCCGGACGACGAGGAGTACGCGGCCTGGACCGCGCACATCGTGGCGCTCTTCGCCGACTGGACGTCCGGGGGCCTGGACGCGGCGCGGCTGGCCTGGCCCGCCGAGGCGGGCGTCGAATTCCCCTTCACGTCCGACATGGTGGGGCAGGGCGCCGCCGCATGGCTGCTGCACCGGGCGGGCCAACTGCCCGCGTGGTCCCGGCTCGCCTGGGGCGCGGCGTTCGTGCAGGGCAGCGCGCGCTGGGCGCCGGTCCCGGTGGTGGTGGAATTCCGCCGCCCCCGGGAGGAGGACCCCAACTACCTGATGGAGGTCGTCGGCGCCTCCGGCCGCGACGGCGACGCACGACAGCCGACGATCGACTACGTGACGACCCCGATCGGTGACGGAGTGCAGGTCTTCGCCCTCGGACGGACCCCGGAGGGCGCGGCGTTCGGACGCGCCGAAGCCGCGATGCGCCTGGACGTGCCGCCGGTCGGCGGCGCCGCGAGCGTCAGCTCCGACGTCGTACTGACCACGGTCGTCTTCGAGATGGGGCTGATGGCGCTGATCAGCGCGGGCGTCGAGCAGTTGATGCAGCAGATCGCCCACGACTGCGCGCCTCCGGCCGACGGGGGCCCGGCCAGGCTCGGGTTCGCCACCACCACCGAGGGGAGCCAGCGGTGATCGACTTCGAACTCGTCCTGCCCGACGGCTGGGTGCAGATTCCGACCACGCCCGACACGACCGCGCTGCGCCGCAGGACCGTCGACGCGGTGATCCGCCACCATGTGCCGGACTCGCTGCCGCGCGACTCGGCGGGCCCGTGGCGGCGGATGCTGCGCAGGGAGCTGACGGAGGCGACGGAGGAGGCCGCGCGGCAGAACGCCCGCTCGGTGCTGCTCCCGCTCCAGGAGTTCAGCGGCGTCCGGCTGCCCGGATCGATGCTGGTGACGGTCCTGGAGAGCCAGGACGAGACCGAGGACCCGGAGAAGCTGCTGGCCTCCCTCCTCGCCGACGCCGGGGCCGACGGCACCTATCTGGAGATCGGCGGAGCCCCGGCGGTACGGGTCGCCTCGGTGGTGGACAGCAGCCGGGTCGGCCGCAAGGCGCCGTCCTGGCGGGTCTCGTACTACGTCTCGAACCCCGACGCGCCCGGCACCTGGGGGCTGCTGACCTTCACCGTGCTGACCGACGGCGACATCGACGCGGAACCCGTACAGGCCGTCGTGCTGCTCTTCGACATGATCGTCACGACTCTGCGCTGGGCGAACCGCGTCGACGTCCCCACCCAGGACGAGGTGCTGGCCCAACTGGCCGAGATGGACCGGCCCGCACCGGATCAGCAGCCGACCGGCTCGTCGGCCTCCGCGCGGAGCGAGCCGTCGGCCGACGCCTCCGGCGCGTGAACCGAACGCGAAGAAAGTATGAAGCGGCCCCGGCCACGCTGGTCGTATGACAGTCGTCGCCACTTCCGCGCCGATCAGCCCGACCCGGGTGCGGATCGCCATCGTGAGCCCGGACATCCTCGCCCAGATCCGCCAGGTCTTCGCCCGTAAGAACCTCGACGTGGAATTCCTGCGGATGCCCTACGTCGAGGTCGCCGTCGCCCCCGCCGCCGCGCCCGCGGTCCCGCGGGCCGAACAGGACCCGCGCCGGCTGTGCGCGGAGTACCGGCTGAGCGCGGTCGCGGTGGAGAGCCTGCCGCCCGCGGGGCAACCGGCCCTGGAGGTACGGCCGCACGCGCCCGCGGCCCCCGAGGACACCGCCCCCGAGGACACGGCCCCGGCCCTGTCCCGCCGTCAGCACGAAGTGATGGCCCTGGTCTCCCGAGGCGCGCGCAACGCCGAGATCGCCGCGCGCCTGCACGTGAGCGAGAAGACCGTGAAGAACCACATCAACCGGATCTTCAGGTCGCTGGGTGCCGAGAGCCGGGTCGAGGCGGTGCTGATCTGGCAGCGGGGACAGCGCGGACCGTGGGACGGTACCGACCGGCGCGCGGTCCTGGCTGCTCGGCCGGAGCTTCCTGCGGTCCCGCGTCCAGAGCGCGCAGGAACTCCGTGACGTCGCCGACCTCCTCCGCGCCCAGCTCCCTCAGGCGCGACAGCGCCCGGTCCGCGAGGGCGCGGGCGGAGTCCGGTTCCGCCCTGGCCCGCTTCACCTTGGCGAGACCGAACAGCGTCAGCGCCTCGTGGTAGTGGTCGCCGCTCGACTCGCACAGCGTCAACGCCTCCTGGAAGTACCGCAGCGCCTTCTCGTCGTGGGCGAGCCCGTACTCGGCGCCGCCCAGATTGATCAGGATGTTGGCCTCCAGCAGGACGTTCCCGCAGCGCCGTGACACCGCGAGGCCGAAGGTGCCGTACCAGAGCGAGTCCTCGAACTCGCCCAGCTCGGCGTGGAGTTCGCACAGCACGTCCAGGCAGCCCGCCTCGTAGTACTCGTGGCCGCTGTGGCGCGCCAGGTCCAGGGCCTGACTGGCGTAGGACAGCGCGGCCCGGTACTCCTTGGCCTCACGGAGCGTGGAGGCCAGATTCCCCAGCAGGCTGGTGCGCAGGACGTCGTCGCCCAGATCCTCCAACAGCCGCAGACCGCGCCGCTGTTCGTGCACCGCGGCCTCGTTGTCCCCCAACCGGGAGTAGGCCACGCCCAGATGGTTGAGCAGCACCGCCTGGGCCCGCCGGTCCTCGACCATCTCGGTGCTGCGCACCCCGAGCCGCAGCACCTCGACCCAGTCCTTGGTCTGCCCGGCCGCGTAGAAGTAGTCGAAGAGCAGATAGGCCAACTGCCACGCCTCGTCGTGGCAGCCGATGCGCTGCGCGGTGCGCAGGAGCGGGGAGATGTTGTCCCACTCCTGCACGCACCAGGTCACCAACTCCTTCTGGTCGGCGAAGCGCAGCGGCGCGTGCGGGGCCACCGGGTCGAGGGTGAAGGGGAGTTTGACCGCGTTGGACTTGTAGTCCTGCGTGAGGGTCCGCACATACCAGTGCAGCACCCTGCGCAGCGCCCCCTTGCGGGACTCGGCGCTCTCGCCGTCGCCGGAGACCTCCTCGGCGTAGATACGGGTCAGGTCGTGCATCCAGTAGCCGTTGCCGGTGGTCTCCATCAGGTGCTGCGCGGCGAGATTGCGCAGCGCGGCGGCGGCCACCGGCGCCGGGACGTCCAGCAGCGCGGTGGCCGCCTCCGCGCGGATGCTCACCCCGGGGAACAGCCCCAGCGTGCGGAAGGCGTGCGCCGCCCGCGCGTCCAGCCGGGCGTAGGACCAGGAGAGCACGCCGCGCACCGAGTACAGCTCGTCGTCCGGGATCTGGAGCGCGTCGAGCCGGTACCGCACGTCCTCCAACTCGGCCGCCAGGTCGGCGATCCGCACCTGGGACGACCCGGAGGTCACCTGCTCCGAGGCGATCCGCAGGGCCAGCGGCAGGCGGTCGCACAGCTCGGCCAGCCGCCGGGCCGCGGGCAGTTCGGCGCCGACCCGCGCGTCCCCGATCGAGGTGCGCAGCATGCTCAGCGACTCGTCGGCGGTGAGCGGGGAGAGCGTCTCGCGGTGCGCCGAGTACCGCACCGCGAGGCCGCTGAGCCGGTTGCGGCTGGTCACGACGACGAAGGACGGGCCGTCGCCCGGCAGCAGGTCCTCGACCTGGTCGGCCGACTCGGCGTTGTCCAGCACGATGAGCATGCGCTTGTCCCGGACGATGCTGCGCCACAGCGCGACCCGCTCCTCCTGGTCGGTCGGGACCGTCCCCGCGTGCGAGGAGGCGAGCAGGTGGTGCAGGGCGTCGGCGGGGGAGCGGGCCGGGCGCTTGGGGTCGAAGCCGCGCAGGTTCACATACAACTGGCCGTCCGGGTACGCGTCGGCCAGCAGGTGGGCGCACCGCACCGCCAGCGCCGTCTTGCCCACGCCCCCGACCCCGACGACCATCACGATCCGCGGCGGCGCGGCCTCGCCCCCGCCGTCGGGCGCGGCGTCCCGCGCCGCGTCCAGCACCCGGCGCACCGCGTCCTCCCGGCCGATGAAGTCGGCGACCTCGCGCGGCAGTTGCGCGGGGCGCACCGGGGCCGCGGCGGGAGCGGGGGCGGCGGGCGCGGTGTCCGCACCGGCGCCGTCGGCCAGCAACGACGCGTACAGCGCCCGCAGTTCGGCCGACGGGTCGATGCCCAGATCCTCGGCGAGGAGCTTGCGCAGATCGTGATAGCGGGCGAGCGCGTCGGCGGTCCTGCCGCTGCGGCTCAGGGCCGTGATCAGCAGGGCGCGCAGCCGCTCGTCGTAGGGATGGTCGGCCACGTGGAGCGCCAACCGGTCGGCCGCGGCGGCGGGTTGGGCCAGTTCCAGAAGCAGTTCGGCGTGCTCCACCACCAGCCGTAACCGAAGGTCGGCCGCCCAGGCGCGGTGCTCCGCGCCGAACGGTCCCGGCAGACCGCCGAGCGCCGTGCCCGAGCGCCACAGGGCCAGCGCCTCCTCGAAGACGGTGACCGCGGCGGCCGGTTCCCGCCCGGCGGCCAGGGACCTGGCCCGCGCCGCCAGCCGCCCGGCCACCGTGACGTCGAGGCCGTCGGGGTCGAGCAGCAGCGAGTAACCCGCCGCCGAACTCGTCAGCGGCTCACCGAGACCGTCCAGCGCCCGGCGCAGACCGGACACGTAGGTGTGCAGGCTGCCGACGGCCGTGGTCGGGGGCGACTCGCCCCACACCCCGTCGATCAGACGGTCGCGCGAGACGACCGCGTTCCCGCTCAGCGCGAGGACGGCGAAGACCGCGCGCTGCTTCGGCGGGCCGAGAGCGAGTTCCCGTCCCGCCGCGTACGCGCGCAGCGGCCCGAGCGTCTCAACCCTCAGACGACCGTTGTCCATCACGGAACTCCCAGGAGGCGGTGCCCCGGCCCCGCACGGCACGCGCGCGCGGTTCCACGACTGCGATTCACGTCGTGGTTTCCTCCGCGTCGCATCGTCGCAACCGCACTATAGGCCGCGCCAACACCGTCCGACAGCCCGCACTCCGGCAGCACTGACGCCCCAGGCGTCCCACCGGGCGCGCCGGTGCGCGGGCCGCGGCGGACGCGCGCCCGGCGGTGGCCGAAACGTCATGGAAACCGGGGGTTGACGTGGCCGTGAGCCCGCTCTAACGTTCAGGCAGTTTATTTATCCAGTAAAGAAAGAGTGCGAATGAACGGGTCGTCGGGCGAGGATCTCACCAGCACCGCCGTGCTGGCACTGCTGGGCAGGGCAGGGCCGATGTCGCGGGCCGCGCTCGCGCGGGACCTCGGGATGAGTCCGGCGACGCTGACCCAGGTGACGCGGCGGCTGCTGACGCAAGGAGTGATCGAAGAGCTCGACCGGCAGGAGCCCTCCCGGGGCGGCCGTCGCGGTCGGCTGATCGGTCTGGTCGGCAGCGCCGGCCGGGCGCTGGGCGTCAAGGTGGCCGTCGACCACGTCGCGCTGGTCGACATGCGGCTGGACGGACGGGTCACCGAGACCATGACGGTCCCCTTCGACGCCACGGCGCTGGAGGCGGTGCCCGCGATCGCCGAACTCCTGCGTCCGTTCACCGAGTCCGCGCAGGGGGTGCCCCCGCTGCTGGGGATAGGAGTGGGCGTGCCCGGCACCGTCGACCGCCCGGACAGCGGGGTCGTGGACGCGGCGATGCTGAACTGGGAGAACGTGCCGCTCGGCACCATGCTCGGCGCCTCCTTGGGGCTCGCCGTCCTGGTGGAGAACGACGTCAACGCCCTGGGCAGCGGTGAGCGCCTGTACGGGCGGGGACGCAGTCTCAACGACTTCCTGGTGGTCACCATCGGCCGCGGCATCGGCCTGGCCGTCGTCGCGGGCGGCCATGTCTACCGGGGCGCCCACGGGGGCGCCGGAGACTTCGGCCACGTCCCGGTCGATCCGGACGGGCCGCCGTGCACCTGCGGGAATCGCGGCTGCCTGGAAGCCCTGATCAGCGATGACGTCCTGCTCCGTACGGCACACTCGGCCGGCGTCCTCGGCGAGGGCGCCACGCCCGCCGACCTCGCGGACCTCGCGAACGGCTCGGGCGGCGCCAACGGCTCGGGCGGCGCCAACGACTCGGGCGGCGCCGATGACCGTACGGCGATGGCGCGTCGCATCCTGCGCGAGGCCGGACAGCTCCTGGGCCGCCAACTGGCGGGACTCGCCACGCTCCTGGACCCGCAGGAGATCGTGGTCATGGGGGAGGGGACCCGCTCCTGGCCCTGGTGGGAACCGGGCGTCCGGGAGGCGTTCGAACGCCACGCACCCCGCCGCGCCCGGGAACTGGCGATCACCGTCGAGCCGTACACGGACACCATCTGGGCGCAGGGCGCCGCCGCCCTGGTGCTCGCCGCGTCCCTGGACGGCGGCGTCGGCAGCGTCGATCCGCGCCGACGGATCCACGGCCTCGGCGGCGCGGCGGTCGAACGGAGCGCCAGATGACCATCGGCCCCCTATCCGTACGCCCTGGCCGGGGACCGGTGTCCGCCCCGGCGTCCGTCCCGGCGGCCGCCGCCGCCCGACGGCGGAAGTGGCGCAACCGCGGCGCGGTGCTTTTCTTCCTGGCACCGAGCGCCGTCCCGCTGCTGCTGTTCACCTTCGCGCCGATGGTCTCCTCGCTGTGGATCAGCCTCCACTCCTGGGACCTGATCTCCCCGATGCGCTGGGTCGGATTCGCCAACTACCGCCACCTGCTGGGCGACGGCGACACCCGGGTCGCTTTCCTGCACACCGTGTACTTCATCGCCGGCTACCTCCCGCTGGTGTACGTGGGCGGCCTGGTCCTGGCGCTCGCCCTCAACCGCCGCATGCGGGGCCGCGGCGTCCTGCGGTCGGTCTACTTCCTGCCGGTCATCACCAGTTGGGTGATGGTCTCGCTGACCTGGAAGTGGATCCTCAGCCCCGACGGGGGACTGCTCAACCGGGTCCTGGGCGGCGTGGGCCTGCCCACCCCCGACTGGTGGGCCTCACCGACCTGGGCGCTGCCTTCGGTGATCCTCGCCTCGGCGTGGAAGGACCTCGGCTTCGTCATGGTCATCCTGCTGGCAGGGCTCCAGGCGATCCCGCGGGAGCTGTACGAAGCGGCCACCATCGACGGAGCGAACGCCTGGCAGCGGTTCCGGCGCATCACGCTTCCGCTGCTCTCGCCCTCCACCTACTTCGTCGTCCTCATCTCCCTGATCAACGGCTTCCAGGTGTTCGACCAGGTCTTCGTGATGACCGGCGGCGGCCCCGCCGGGTCCTCGCGCACCGTCGTCGAGGAGGTCTACGACCTGTCCTTCCGGTACGGGCAGGTCGGCGGCGGCTCGGCGCTGTCCTGGCTGCTCTTCGCCGTGATGATGGCCGTCACCGCGGTCATGACCCGAGTCCAGCGGCGGTGGGTGACCCATGCCTGAACTGACCACGACCCCCGCCCGACAGCCCGCGCCCGCGGCGGACCTCCCTCGCGTCCCGCCGTCCCGTACCGCGGACCGGGGCCCGCGCACGAGCACCCGCCGACGGCTGCGGGCCGCCGGCGTCACCGCCCTGGTCGTCCTCGGGGCGGCCGGAATGCTCTTCCCGTTCCTGTGGGTGCTGATCACCTCGCTGCAACCGCACGGCAGCGGGATCTCCGCCCCCTCCCTGATACCCGACACCGTCAGCGCGGACGGCTACCGCAGCCTCTTCCGCGCGATGCCCTTCACCCGGGTCGCCGTCAACAGCCTCTGCCTGGCCCTGGTCTCGACGGTCGTGCAGCTGATCACCAGCTCCATGGCCGCGTACGCCTTCTCCCGGCTGCGCTTCCGCGGCAGGGGCCTGGTCTTCGCCCTCTACCTCGCCACCATGATGATCCCGCTCCAGGTCCTGATCGTCCCGCTCTTCGCGGAGATGAAGGCCCTGAATCTGGTCGACACCTACTTCGCCCTGCTCGCCCCGACCCTCGCCTCGGGCTTCGGAGTCTTCCTGCTGCGCCAGGCCATGGACGCCGTACCCCGCGAACTGGACGAGGCGGCCCGGCTGGACGGCGCGGGCCACCTGCGGATCTTCGGCTCTGTGGTGCTGCCGCTGGTACGCCCGTCGCTCGCGACCTTCTCCGTCTTCGCCTTCATGGCCAGCTGGAACAGCCTCCTGTGGCCGCTGGTCATCATCCGCTCGCCGGAGTTCAAGACCCTCCCGCTGGCACTGGCCGACCTCCAGGGCCAGTTCGGCACCCAGTGGAACGTGGTGATGGCCGGATCGGTCCTCAGCACCCTCCCGATCATGGCCATCTACCTCTTCGCCCAGAAACACGTGGTCCAGAGCGTCGCCCAGTCGGGCCTGAAGTAGCCGGCCGCCCGAGCGGCCCCGCCCCCCGGCGCACCTCCCGAACACCCTCCCACTCGCCACCACCCCGAGGAATCCGCCATGCGCACCCGCCACATCACCCTCGCCACCGGTCTCGCGGCACTGGCCCTGACCAGCGCCTGCTCCCAGGGCTCCGCCACCAGAACGACCTCGGACAACGGCGTGACCACCGTCCGCTACATGACGTTCTCCTCCGCCCCCGACCACACCAAGGACCTCGACACGATCGTCGCCGCGTTCGAGAAGCAGAACCCCACCATCAAGATCCAGGTCCAGGCCGTCCCCTACGCCAACTACGCCACGACGCTCCAGACCTCGATCGCCGGCGGCACCGCGCCCGACACCTTCGAACTCGACCAGCAGAGCCTGGTCACCTACGCCTCCTCCGGCGCCCTGCTCGACCTGACGGACCCCGCCGCCGAGGAACCGGCCTACAAGGCGTCGGCGTACGCCCCGGCCAACCTCGAAGCGGCACAGTACAAGGGCAAGCAGTACGCGCTGCCGGAGTCCTTCTCCACCGTGGTCCTCATCTACAACAAGGACCTCTTCGCCAAGGCCGGCGTCCCCGTCCCCACCGCGGAGTGGACCTGGAAGGACGAGCAGGCCGCCGCGCTCAAGCTCACCGACCGCGCCAAGGGCGTATGGGGCGACTACCAGCCCATCAGCTTCAACGAGTTCACCAAGGCCCTCGACCAGGCGGGCGGCTCCTTCTTCTCCGCCGACGGCGCGAGAGCGACCTTCGACAGCCCACAGGGCGTCGCCGCCGCGAGATGGCTGATCGGCAAGAACAACCGGACGATGCCCGACGCCGCGAAGAGCGCGAGCACCCCCGACTTCGACACCAACCTCTTCAAGGCCGGCAAGCTCGCCATGTGGCACAACGGCAACTGGCAGTTCAGCGCCCTGAAGGACGTCCCCTTCGGCTGGGACGTGGCCGTCGAACCCGGTGACGCCCACAAGGCCAGCGCGGTCTTCCAGAACTCCGTCGCCGTCTCCAAGGCCACCGCGCACTCCGGCGCGGCCTTCAAGTGGCTGAACTACCTGACCACGTCCGACATCACCGCGAAGACCCGCGTCGACTCCTCCTGGGAGCTCCCGCCGCTGTCCGACACCGGCAAGGTCGCCGGATACCTCACCGCGGGCAAGCCGGCCAACCGCCAGGCCGTCTTCGACTCCCTGAAGAACCAGGCCGCCTCGCCCGTCATCGCCAAGCAGCAGCAGATGCAGGACATCATCAACAACGCCCTCACCAACGCCGCCGCCGGCCGGACGGACGTCGCCAAGGCGCTGTCGCAGGCGGCCGCGCAGGTCACCGGCCTGCTGAAGTGAGACTTCGGGCGCCCGCGGGAGACCTGACACTCACGCGGGCGCCCGAACCCCCGCTCCCCGCACCCCTCCGCCACACCCGGCGACACCCGTATCGCCCGCTTAGGAGACACCAGCCTTGTCCACCTCCACGACGCAGTCACCCGGCCACGCGCGCCTCGCCCGCCGCAGCCTGGAGGTGATCACCGCCCACCAGGCGGCCTCCGGGGCGTACCCGGCCTGCCCCGGCTACGAGGTCTACCGCTACTCCTGGTTCCGCGACGGCTCGTTCGTCGCGGAGGCCGCCTCACGGTACGGCGCGACCGGTTCCGCCGACGCCTTCCACCGGTGGTGCGCCAAGGTGATCACGGACCGCGCCTCCCGTATCGAGCGGATCATCGCCGTACGGGCGGCGGGAGGACAGCCCGCCGAGGCCGATCTGCTGCCCACCCGGTACACCCTGGACGGCGCGGACACCGGGGACGTCGGCTGGTGGGATTTCCAGACCGACGGCTACGGCACCTGGCTGTGGGCGCTCACCGAGCACCTGCGCCGGCACGGCGGCGACCCCGCCCCCTACCGCGAGGCGATCCGCCTCACCGTCGGCTACCTCGCCGCGACCTGGGACCTGCCCTGCTACGACTGGTGGGAGGAGTCCAAGGAGCACCGGCACGGGGCCACGCTCGGCGCCATCCGCGGCGGCCTCGCGGCAGTCGGCGCGGCAGGGCTCGACACGGCGGGGCGCTGCGGACCCACGGTCACCCGGATCGACACCCTCGTCCGCGGACAGGGCCTGTACGGCGGCGGCCTGGCGAAGTGGCTGGGCGGGGCGGCGGTGGACGCGAGCCTGCTGGCCTGCCTGACCCCGTTCGGCTCCGTGGACCCGGCGGGACCGGTCGCGCGCGCGACGCTCGCCGCGATCGAGCGCGACCTGGTGGAGCCCGAAGGCGGCGTGCACCGCTACCTCCAGGACGTCTTCTACGGCGGCGGCCAGTGGCCCGTGCTCGCCGGGCTGCTCGGGTGGCACTACGCACGCGTCGGCCGTACCGGCGACGCCCTGCGCGAGCTGGAGTGGATCGCCTCGCGGTCCACCGCCGACGGACTGCTGCCGGAACAGGCCCCGGGCGTACGCCTGCTGGCGCCGGAACACCTCGCGGAGTGGGAGGAGCGGTGGGGGCCGAACGCCACCCCGCTGCTCTGGTCCCACGCCATGTACCTCATCCTCGCCCATGAACTCGGAGTCTCCGTATGATCCGCCACCGTCCGCACGGCTCGGGCCACCCCTACGAGCCGACCGACGACCAGCGCGTGCCCGTGATCCCGTCGGCGGGTGAGCCGTTCGAGGTACGCGCCTCCACCGGAGCCGATGTCGAGGCCGTGGTGTGCGAGTGGGACGCCGGTGACGGCGTCACCGCGCTGACCGCCGCCGTCGAAGGCGGCACCGACCCGGCCGGTGACAACGGCGGAGACTCGGACAGTCACCTCGCGGCGGCCGCGAGCGGGCGCGGCGACCGTACCCGCTGGGTCGTCCGCCCCGCCCCGCTCGCCGAGGGCACGGCCGCCCGCTACCGCTTCGTGGCCAGGCACCGCGACGGCCGCACCCGTGCCACGTCCTGGCACACCGTCGCCCCCGCGGTGTGGCGCGAGGGGGCCGCGCTGCTGCGGGTCACCGCGGACACCGGCCGCCTGGTCGAGGGGTCCGCCTCCAGGCTTGTGGCCGCCGACGGCGCGGTGCTGCGGGTCCGCTTCGCGCTGCGGCTGGCGCCCGACGCGCATGTGGTCGGCTTCGGCGAGCGCTACAACGCCGTCGACCAACGCGGACACACCCTGGACGCCCAGGTCTTCGAGCAGTACAAGGGGCAGGGCTTCACCACCCGTACGTACCTGCCCATGCCGTTCGCGATGGTGCTCGGCGGGGACGGCGCGGACAACTGGGCCTTCCACGTCCGCACTTCGCGACGCACCTGGTACGACATCGCGGCGAGCGACCCGGACCTGCTGTGGATCGAGGCGCAGACCCCGCCGGACGGCGCGGTCGAGACGGTCTGCTTCGGCGGCGCGCCCCACGAGTTGCTGTCCGCCTTCCTCGACGAGGCCGGACGCCCCGAGGAACTGCCCGACTGGGTCTTCCGCCTGTGGGCCAGCGGCAACGAATGGAACACCCAGCAAAGGGTGATGGCCGAGATGGACCGCCACCGCGACGAGGACATCCCGGTCGGAGCGCTGGTCATCGAGGCGTGGAGCGACGAGGCGACCTTCACCGCCTTCCGGGACGCGCGGTACCCGGTCACGGAGGACGGCGCTCCGCACCGCCTGGCCGACTTCACCTTCCCGCCGGACGGCGCCTGGCCCGACCCCAAGGGCATGGTCGACGAGCTGCACAGCCGCGACATCAAGGTGCTGCTCTGGCAGATCCCGCTGATGAAGACGCGCCCGGCGCCGCGCGGCCAGGCCGCCGCCGACGCCCGCGCGATGATCGAGCACGGGTACACCGTCATGGAGGAGGGCGGCACGCGACCCTACCGCAACCGCGGCTGGTGGTTCCCCCAGGCGCTGATGCCGGACCTGACCCACCCCAAGGCACGCCAGTGGTGGCTCGCCAAGCGCCGCTATCTGGTGGAGGAGGTCGGCGTCGACGGCTTCAAGACCGACGGCGGCGAACACGCCTGGGGCGACGACCTGCGGTACGACGACGGCACGACGGGCGCGCTGACCAACAATCTGTTCACCGTCGAATACCCGCGCGCGTACGGCGAGTTGCTGCGGGAGTGCGGCAAGGCGCCGGTCACCTTCAGCCGTGCCGGGTTCACCGGCTCGCAGAACGCGGGCGTCTTCTGGGCGGGCGACGAGGACTCCACCTGGGACGCCTACCGGCACTCCCTCACCGCCGGCATCACCGCCTCGGCCTGCGGCATCGTCTACTGGGGCTGGGACATCGCCGGGTTCTCCGGGGACGTCCCGGACGCCGAGCTGTACGTCAGGGCCCTCGCGGCGTCCTGCTTCATGCCGATCATGCAGTACCACTCGGAGTACAACCACCACCGGCTGCCGCTGCGCGACCGTACGCCGTGGAACATCGCGGACCGCTCCGGCGACCCGCGCGTGCTGGAGATCTCCCGGACGTACACCCACCTGCGCGAGCGGCTGGTGCCGTACCTGGCGCAGGAGACCCGCACCGGTCTGGTACAGGGGAAGCCGCTGATGCGCGGGCTGTTCTTCGACGATCCCCGGGACCGGCGCATCTGGGACTTCCCCGACCAGTTCCGGCTCGGCTCCGCGCTCCTGGTCGCCCCGGTCACCGAGCCGGGCGCCACCGGCCGTGAGGTCTATCTGCCGCACGGCGACTGGGTCGACGTCTGGACCGGGCGGACCCACACCGGCGGCCGGGTCGTCGAACGGGCCGCGCCGCTGGACCTCATCCCCGTGTACGCGACCGCCGACCGGTGGGCCGATCTGGAACCGGTCTTCACGACCGGCGGCTGACCGACGCCGCAGAACGGTGGCGCACCCGACGCCTGACCCGGCTCCGGCCGAGCGGCGTCCGGGCAGGCGTCAGGGCGGCGCCCTCCGTCTCATCCGAGCGTCCGCGGCCGTCCCACGATCGCGCGCACCGTCTCCGTCGGCACCTTCGGCTCGCGGTCCGCCGTGAGCAGGCCGTTGGTCTCCTGGAGGGTGTCGGTCAACTGGGTGTAGCAGAAGCCGGCCAGGCCGGAGTCGACGGCGGCGGTCACCAGGGCGTCGAGGCGCGCGGTGAAGTCCTCCTCGGTGGCCACCGTGTCGTACCCGAACCAGTTCTCGCCGTCGGCCGGTTCGAAGGTGGCGCCGCCGAATTCGCTCAGCACCACCGGCTGGCCCTGGTGGCGTACGCCCTCCAGGGTGAGCCGTTTGCCCGCGGGCCACCGCTCGGTGAACGCGCCCTGGCGCAGGGCCGCGTGGCCGTAGCGGTCGGCCAGGACCGAGGCGTGCTGGGTGTAGTCGTGGACGCCCCAGATGTCGGCCGCCGACAGCTCCCAGCCGTCGTTGGAGACGGCGGGCCGGGTCGGGTCGAGCGCCTTCGTCAGGTGGTACAGCGCGTCCATGAAGTGCCGCTGCTCCGGCACCAGCGCCGGATTCGGCACCGACCAGGACTCGTTGACCGGAACCCAGGCGACGATCGCGGGATGGCTGAGGTCCCGGCGGATCGCCTCGGTCCACTCGTGCGCCACCCGCTCCACGGTCGGCGCGCCGAACACGTAGGCCGACGGCATCTCCTCCCAGAGCAGCAGGCCGAGCCGGTCGGCCCAGTACAGGAACCGCGGATCCTCGATCTTCTGGTGGATCCGCAGCCCGTTGAGCCCCAGTTCCTTGGCGAGTTCCACGTCCCGGCGCAGCGCCTCCCCGGGCGCGGCGAGGTGGGACTCGGGCCAGTAGCCCTGCTGGAGCGCCATGCGCAGGAAGTACGGCCGGTGGTTGAGCAAAAAGACGCCGTCGTCCCAGCCGAGGTCGCGCAGGCCCAGGTAGGAGGAGACCTGGTCGAGGCGGGTCCCGTCGGCGGGGTCGGTGACCGTCACGGCGGCGTCCACCAGGTGCGGCTTCTCCGGGCGCCACAGCAGGTCGTCGAGGTCCTGACCGTGCCGCAGCGCGGGGACGGAGATGTCGAAGGCGGTCTCCTGGCCCTCGGTCCGGATCCGCTGCTCGGCCAGCACCCGCTCGCCGACGGTGAGGCGGACCGTGAGGTCGCGCGGGCCGCGCGGCCAGCGGCTGAGGCGGACCCGGCAGCCGACCCGGGCGTGGGCGACGTCGGGCAGCCAGTGCAGGACGGTGACGTGCTCCTCGGGGACCTCTTCGAGCCACACCGGCTGCCAGATCCCGGTGGTGCGCTCGTACCAGATGACGTGCGGGTCGCGCCGCCAGTCCTGCTTGCCCCGTGGCTGCGCCGCGTCCAGCGGCTGGTCCTCCGCGCGGACCACGAGCACATGCTCGCCGTCGCCGTCGAGAACGTCCGTCAGGTCGCAGGTGAACCCGGTGTGCCCGCCCTCGTGCCGCCCTGCCGGCCGCCCGTCCAGCCACACCTCGGCGCGGTAGTCCACCGCGCCGAAGTGCAGCAGCAGGCGGCCGGAGGCGGGCCGGCGCAGATCGAGGGAGCGGCGGTACCAGACCACCGGGTGGTGGCCGGTGTCGTGGACGCCGGACGCCTTGGACTCGGGCGGGTACGGGACGGTGATCGTCGTGGTGAAGGGCTCGGTGACCGCCGGGTCCATCCAGCGCTCGGCGCGCCCGGTGTCGGCGTCGTCGTGGGCGAAGAGCCAGGGGCCGCACAGGTCGTGCCAGTCGGGGTCGCGGACCAGTTGCGGCCGGGGGTGACCGGCCGCGTCGAGGTGTGTGTGGGGCATGGGGGAGTGCTCCGGAGGTGAGTCTTGACGGATGGCGGGACGCGGGCGGCGGGCGGGTGCGCCGGTCAGCGGTCGTACGGGTCGGCGGGGCGCCGCAGGTCCACGGCGGTCGCGGCGAACGCCAACGGGCCGGGCAGCAGCGGCAGGAGGACGGGCATGGCCCACAGCAGCAGCGCCGCCAGGACGACGGCTCCGGCCAGCAGGGCGGTGCCGCGCGGGTCGGCCAGGGAACGTGCCAGGGCCTCCCGGCCCGAGAGCCGGTGCGGTCCGTCCAGGGCGACCGCGCGCAGGCCGACGGCCGCCGCGCCGAGGGCGAGCAGCATCAGGACCGGCGCCATGAGGGCCGCGCCGGGCAGCCCGGAGCGCAGCAGTTCCTCGTCGAGCAGGAACAGCACGGCGAACGCGGGCGGCACCAGGCCCTTGAGCAGCGCGGGCAGGGTCAGCCGGGCTCGCACCTCGGCCGCCAGGTCGCCGAGCCGGACCTGCACGCCGTTCGCCGCGGTCCGGCGGAATACGGCGCAGGCGGCGGAGAGCGCCGCCGGGGCGGTGACCATCGGCAGGCAGGCCACGGCGGTGACCACGCCCACCAGCAGCATGTCGGCGAAGAGGGTGAAGCCGGAGCCGAACACCTCGCCCGGCTCGCGGTGGGCCCGGCGGGAAACGACGGGTGGGTGACTCATCGGTCCTCCTCAGCTCTTCAGTCCCGAGGTGGCCATGCCCTGCACCAAATAGCGCTGGAACACGAGGAAGAACAGCACGATGGGCAGCACGGAGATCACCGACATGGCGAACATGGGCCCGTAGGCGGAGGTGCTCGACTGGTCGACGAAGCTCCGCAGCGCCAGCGTGATAGTGGCCTTCTCCGGCGAGAGCAGGTAGATCATCTGGGCGAAGAAGTCGTTCCAGGACCAGATGAACGAGAAGATCGCGGTGGTGATCAGCGCGGGCCGGCTCAGCGGCAGGACGATGTGGAAGAACGAGCGGAACGGGCCGCAGCCGTCGATCCTGGCCGCTTCCTCCAGGTCCCTGGGCAGATTGCGCATGAACTGCACGATGAGGAAGACGAAGAACGCGTCCACCGCGAGGAATTTGGGCAGGATGAGCGGCCAGTAGGTGTTCATCATGCCGAGCTTGTTGAAGATGATGTACTGCGGGATCAGCACCACGTGCTGCGGCAGCATCAGCGTGGCCACGGTGAAGGCGAACATCGGGCCGCGCATCCGGAACCGCAGCCGCGCGAAGGCGTACGCGGCCAGCGAGCAGGACGTCACCGTGCCGATCACCGAACCGAGGCCGATCAGCATGCTGTTGCCGAGCAGCCGGGTCACCGAGACGCCCGAGACGCCGTCGAGCGCGGTGGTGTAGTTGCTCCACTCGAAGTGCCGGGGCCACAGATCGACGCTGGTCACCACCTCGTCGGCGGGCTTGACGGACGTCACCAGCAGCCAGAGCAGCGGGTAGACCAGGGCGAGCAGCGCGATCAGGGCGACCGTGTGGGGCAGCCGGCGGCGCAGGGTCAGATTCATCGTTCCGCCTCGTCCGCGTAGAACACCCAGGACCGGGAGGTCTTGAACAGCACCGCGGTGACGGCCGCGATGGCGAGCAGCATCAGCCAGGCCATGGCCGAGGCGTAGCCCATGTGCGAGGCGGTGAAGCCGCGCTCGTACAGATAGAGCGTGTAGAAGAGCGTCGAGTCGGCCGGTCCGCCGTTGCCGCCGCTGACGACGAAGGCGGGCGTGAAGACCTGGAAGGACTGGATCACTTCGAGCACCAGGTTGAAGAAGACCACCGGCGAGAGCATCGGCACCGTGACGGACACGAACTGCCGCCAGGCGCCCGCCCCGTCGAGCGCCGCCGCCTCGTACAGCTCCGGCGAGATCTGCTGGAGACCGGCCAGGAAGATGACCATGGGGGCGCCGAACTGCCAGACCGTCAGCAGCACCACGACGTAGGTCGCCAGATGCGGATTGCCGACCCAGCCGCCGATGTGGATGCCGAGGGTGCCGAGGACGTTGTCGATCGTGCCGCCGTCGTTGAACAGCGCCCGGAACACCAGCGCGATCGACATGCTCGCGCCGAGCAGGGACGGGGCGTAGAACGCCGACCGGTAGAAGCCCCGGCCCCGGCTGCTGAGCCGCTTGAGCAGCATCGCGGCGCCCAGCGCGAGGGCCAGCTTGAGCGGGACGGCGATCACCACGTACTTCAGGGTGGTCAGGACCGATCGCCAGAACCGCGGGTCGGCGGTCAGCATCTCCGAGTAGTTGCGCAGGCCCACCCAGTGCGGGGTGGAGAGCATGTCGTAACTGGTGAAGGAGAGATAGAGGGAGACCGCCATCGGCACCAGGGTCACCGCGACCGCGCCGATCATCCACGGGGTGAGGAACACATACGCGGGCCAGCGCGCCTCCCGGCCGCGGCGGGTGCGCCGGTCCGGTCCCGGCGTGTCCTCGGCCCGCCCGGCGGCCTCGGCCGCCTCGATCCGCGCGACGCTCATGACTCCAACTCCTGCTTCGCCTGGACGACCAGCTCATGGGCCGCCTTCGCGGGCGACGCCAGGCCGAACTCCACCCGCTGGTACTCGCGGACGAAGGCGCTCTGGATCGCGACGTCACCTTTGGGAGGTGCGGACGGCGGCGGCCGCACGCCGTACTTCTGCATCACCTCGTCGAACTGCCAGACCTTCAACTCCGGTCCTGTCAGCTTGCTGTTCACCTCGGCGGCGATCTTCCGATTGGGCGGCTGGGAGCGGGTGACGCCCAGGATGTCGCCCGCCTGCGGGTCGTTGAGGAGGAAGTTCATCAACTGGGCCGCTTCCTGCGGGTGTTTCGAGTGGGCGCCGATGCCGATCAGCATCGTCGGCTTGAAGTACGACCCCGCCTTGCCGTCGATGGTGGGCACCGGCGCGAAGCGCATCGCGTGCCCGGTCGGGCTGGTGAAGCCGGTGAAGGTCGCGTCCCAGGAGTAGTCCATGGCGTCCAGACCGCGGCTGAAGGCGCTGATGCCCGTCGCGTCGGCCTGCGCGCTGTCCTTGGCCGAGACCACCGCCCCCGCCTTCTGGAGTTCGTGGAAGAAGGTCCAGAAGTCGGCGAGGTCCTTCTCGGTGTAGCCGAGCTCGGTGGGGCTCGCGTAGAGCTGCTTGCCGTGGCTGCGCAACCAGTCCTCGAAGACGTCCTCGTTGCTCCCGCCGTCGTTGCCGCCCGCCACGGTCCGCCCGTCGGGGGACTTCAGCTTCAGCCCGGCGATCCTCGCACTGGCGTCGGCCCAGTCCTGCCAGGTCCACGAGGGCTGCGGCGCCGGGACACCGGCGGTGTCGAAGACGTCGGCGTCGTAGACGTAACCGGTGATCCCGCGGCCCATCGGCAGCGCGTACTGCTTTCCCGCCAGGTAGCCGGTGCGCACCAAGGACGTGTCCATCTCGGCGGTGTCGAGGGTGCCGTCCTTGACGTACCGGTCCAGGGGGAGCAGCGCGCCGCCGGTGGAGAACTGGGAGATCTGGCGGTAGTCGAGCTGCGCCAGGTCCGGTATCCCGCCGCCCGCGGCCTGGGTGGACAGCCGCTGCTTGTAGGAGCCGAAGTCGGCGTTGGACATCTGGACGCTGATGTCCGGGTGCGCCTTCTCGAACAGGCGCACCGCCTTCTCGGTACGGGCCTGGCGTTCGTCGTTGCCCCACCAGGAGAAGGTGAGGGTGAGGTGACCGCCCGAGGCGCCGGAGGCGCCGCAGGAGGTGAGCGCGGCCAGCAGAACGGTGCTGCAACCGGCGGCGACCGCCGTGGCGACCGCTCGGCGGCGGAGGAACCGACGCCGGCCGCTTCGGGGCTCGGGCATGGTGGCCTTTCCGGGGTGGGTGGGTGGGTGGGTGGAGCGGTGGCACGAGGCGCCCGCCACCGCACGGGGGCTGGGAACGGCGACGGGCCGTACGGCTCACCCGTCATGGGCGGACGTCGAGGGGCGGGGACGGGCCGTTCGGCTCACCCGTCGTGGTAGACGTCGAGACGGCCGCACATCCCGAACCGTCCGGTCGCGGCGGGTCCGCTCGCGTGGGTACGGGCGTCGGCCAGATGGCGCGCGTCGCCGTCACCGAGAGCGGCCAACTGGTCGTGCGTGGCGGTCACCGCCGCGCGGGCGCCCTCGCGCCAGCGCCGCTCCCAGTCGGCCAGGCGTGGCCGCACCAGCTCGGCCGCCGCGCGGTGGAAGGCGGCCAGCGGCTCCGGATCACCCGCGGCGAGCGCGTCGCGCAGCTCGAGGAACCGGCGGGTGGCGAGGTCACGGCGGGCCCGCGCCGCGCCGACCAGCTCCCGCTCGCTCCCGCTCGTCGGCAGCCGGACCGCCGCCGCGTACACCTCGGGGTCGGTCAGCCGGTCGGGAGGCAGGGTGAGGACGGCGTCGCCCGCCTCGGGGAGTCCGCCGTTCTGCATCACGACGGTGATCCGCAGTCCGCCGTCGTTGACCAGCCGGTGGATGGTGCCGGGGGTGAACCAGGCCACGGTGCCCGCGCGCAGCGGGGTCTCCTCGAAACCGGAGGCGGTCAGGGTCTGCACGGCGCCCTCGCCGTCGGTCACCACGTACCCCTCGCTGCACGTCAGATGGAGGTGCGGGGTGCCGCCGCCCGGCCTGCCGTCCACGGTCGGCCAGTCGTAGACGCTCAGCCGGGAGACCGCGACCGCCCCGGGGAACCCGTCGTAGCCCGCCGTCACCACGGGTGCCGCTCCAGATGGGCGGTGACCGCCGCACGGTCCCAGGCGCCGTCGGCGACATGGACGCGGTACGTACGGTCCAGGACCTCGCCGGGGGCCAGGACCAGCTCCTCGTGGAAGGCGAAGGACGGGGCGACCGCGGCGAACGGGTCGGTGCGCACGAACCAGTGCGCGGGGTGGGTGCCCTTCTCGCCCGCGTGGTCGTTGCCCGGCGCGTGCTCGAAGACGACGGTGGCGTGTCCGTCGCGTCCGTCGTGCTCGCCGCTGTAGGCGAGCCAGGGCGCCTGCTCACCCATGAGGTCGCGCTCGGCGCTGTCGCCGTCCGCGGTGAAGGCGTGCCCGTCGCGGAAGGCGCGCGGCCCGCGCCAGAACAGCCCGGTGTAACCGGCGTCGGGCCGCCCGGCGGTGGTGGGGCTGCCGAACCGCAACGGCTCGGCGCGCCGGTTGGTGACGGCCGAGGACCAGGTCAGGGTCCAACCGCCCTCCTCGGCGGTGACCTCGATCCTGCGGTCCTCCTCGGCCCAGAGCGCGCCGTCGTACGGGTGCCAGGTCAGGCGCTCGGCGATCACCACGCCGTCGGGACCCGCCGACACCTCGTCGAAGCCGACGTGCGCCATCGAGCCGATCCGCTCGGGCAGCGCCACGTACCCCTCGCCGTGCACATACGTGTTGCCGCCCCACAGATTCTGACCCGACAGGTGCGAGGCGGTGAGCTGGAGGCCCTTGTGCCAACGGTGGTCGTTCGGGCGGTAGTCGGTGACCAGACCACCGCCGAGGGTGCGGATCGGGTGGAGGTACGGCTTCGGCGCCTCCCAGGCGGCCTCCGGGCGGTACACGTAGGCGAACAGCTCGGTACCGGTGGCCCGGTGGGTCACGGTGATCCGGTCGTCGTGGACGTGGGTCAGCGACAGCGTCATGCGGCCTGCTCCTCCTCGCGGGCGCCGACCGGCAGCCGGTCGGGTTCACCGCCGTGCATGGCGGCGTAGAACGGGTCGTCGGGGCCGATCTCGCCCGCCCGGACGGTGGCGTCGGTGAAGGCGGACTTGTAGAGCGCGGCGGTGAACTCCACGATCCCGCGGCCGCCTTCGCCGCCGGTCGGGTGCGGGGTTCCGGCCCGGATGTCGGCGACGAGGGCGCGTAGTTGGGCCAGGTGGGAGCTGGGTTCGTCGGGGCCGAAGTCGTTCCAGGCCCGTGCCGTCCGCGCCGGGACGCCGGGGGCCGGGGTGATCCGCCAGTCGGCGTTGCGGTAGCCGTAGAGATGGGTGAGCTCGACGGTCGCCAGCTCGCAGTCGATCCGTATCCGGCTGACCTCGTCGGGGCTGAGCACGCTGTTGACGACGGTGGCGACCGCGCCGCTCGCGAACCGGACCTGGGCGGTGGAGACGTCCTCGGTCTGCACGTCGTGCACCAGCCGGGCGGCCATCGCGCGGATCTCCCGCCACGGGCCCAGCAGGTCGAGCAGCAGGTCGTTCTGGTGGATGCCGTGCCCCATGGCGGGACCGCCGCCCTCGGTGTCCCAACGGCCGCGCCACGGCACGGTGTAGTAGTCCGCGCCCCGGTACCAGGTGGTCTGGCAGTGCGCGACCAGCGGCCGTCCGAAGGCCCCCTCGCGCAGCAGCTCGCGGACGTGGCGGGCGCCGGAGCCGAACCGGTGCTGGAAGACGAAGGCCGCGGTCGGGGCGCCGGGGCCCCGCTCGGCGGCGGCCGTCACCGCGTCGTAGTCGGCGAGCGAGGGGCACGGCGGCTTCTCGCACCACACATGGGCGCCGGTCCGCAGCGCGGCGACGGCCTGCTCCCGGTGGAGCGAGGGCGGCGTGCAGAGGACGACCAGGTCGGGGCGTACCTCGCCGAGCATGGTGTCGAGGTCAGTGAAGGCGCCCGGCACGGAGAACTCCTCGGCGGCGGCGCGGGCCGCCTCCTCGGCGACGTCGACCACGGCGACGATCTCCACCGAGCCCTCCGCCGCCACAGCGGCGAGCGCGGGCAGGTGACTTCCTCGGGCGATGGATCCGGTGCCCACCACGGCGGTGCGCAGCGGGAGATTCGGGCGGTGCGGGGACATGCGGGCCCTCTCGTGAGGCTGGCGGTACGTCACGGGCGGTGGCGCGGAAACGGGCTGTCCGGCCGCCGCTCGACCGCCGGGGGCGCGACGGCGGTCCGCCACGCGCCCACGGCGTCCGGGCGCACGGAGACCCCCGGCAGGGTCGGCCAGTGGTTCCTTCGCCCGGCTGTTCCAACGTTGTAACCAGTGTGTGTCCTGGCGGTCAACCCTTTGGGCGCGGACGACTGCCGCCTGCACGCGTCTGCGGGACGCTCTGCGTTGAACTGCCCTACAATGAGGCGTCTCCGAGAAGGGCGGGTACGTGACAGCAGTGCGGCTCAAGGACGTCGCCGATCGCGCGGGCGTCTCAGTCAAGACTGTTTCCAACGTTGTACGCGGAATGTCGAGAGTGGCCCCCGCCACCCGAGAGCGCGTCATGGTCGCGGTGAGCGAACTGGGGTACCGTCCGAACCCGTCGGCGGTACGGCTGCGCACCGGCCGCAGCGGGCTGATCGCCCTGGCGGTGCCGTTCCTGGCCACGCCCTACTTCGCCGAACTCGCCCACCACGTCAGGACCGAGGCGTCCCGGATCGGACTCACCGTCCTGATCGAGGAGACGCTGGGCGACCCCCGCGAGGAGCTGCGGCTGGCCACCGGGCTCGGCGCGGCCCTGCTCGACGGCGTGATCCTCTCCCCGCTCCGGGTGCCCTTCGACCAACTCGCCGCCACCACGGCCGGTTTCCCGCTGGTGCTGCTGGGCGAGCGCGAGGACGGCCGGGAGCAACTCCACGCCGACCACGTCCTGATCGACAATGTGGCCGCCGCCCGTGAGGCCGCCGCCCACCTGGTCTCGCTCGGCCGGACCCGGCTCGCCGTCGTCGGCGTGGACCGGCAGGGCTCGGCGACCAGCAGGCAGCGCCTGGAGGGCTTCCAACTCGCCCTGCACGCGGCGGGTCTGTCCTTCGACCCCCGACTCGCGCCGCGGGTCGAGGAGTTCGACCGGCGCAGCGGGCTGCGGGCGGGCCGCGCGCTGGCCGCCCTGCCCGCCGGGAGCCGCCCGGACGCGGTGTTCTGCTTCAACGACATGCTGGCCGTCGGCGCGATCCGCGCCTTCCACGAGGCCGGTCTCGCCGTGCCCGGGGACATCGCCGTCGCCGGCGTCGACGGCAGCGAGGAGGGCCGTTACGCCACTCCCTCGCTGACGACGGTGGTGCCCGACAAAGCGGCCATCGCCTCGCTGGCCGTCACGTCGCTGGCCGGCCGGATCGGCGCGGCGACCCCGCCGGGGCACGCGGTGCACGTGGCCCCGTACCGGCTGGAGGTGGGGGAGTCCACGACGGGGGTGCGGCGTCCGGTGGCCGACTGACCGGCGGTGGCGCGCGGGCCGGTCGTGTCCGGGGGCGCCGTGCGGTTTTTCCGGGGCGCGGGCCCGTCTGCTCCGGGGCACGGGCCGGTGTTCTCCGGGGCGCGGCTCCTCAGACCGCGGACGCGAGCGCGACGACGGTGCCGGTCGTCCTGGCCTCCTCCGCGGCCCACACCACGCGGTGGCTGGCCAGACTCGCCGCCGCGTCGGACTTCAGGACGCCGCCGTCTCCGGTGGCGACCGCCTCCAGGAAAGCGTCCATCAGCGCCTCGTCACCCCCGCCGTGACCGTCCGCGGCCGAGGCGCCCGCGGTGGTGCTGGTGTCCACGACGCCCTCCTCGCCGGTACGGAAGTCGACCGTCCTGATGGTGACGCCGTCGCCGTCGAGATAGCCGTGGGTGCCCAGCAGCCGGGTCCTGCGGTGCTCCTGCGGGGTGAAGGCGCTCATCGTGAACGAGCAGGTGGCGCCGTCGTCGAACTCCATCGAGACCACCTGGTGGTCGACGACGTCGTTGTCGCACGCGTAGACGCAGCGCCCGTAGGGACCGGTGCGCAGCGCCTGAAGGACACCGGCCTCGGTGTGGTCCTCGGTGACCGCGGACAGCGGCCAGTAGCGCCGCTCGGGGTCCTCCAGACAGTCCAGGTACAGGCGCTTGGCCGAGTACGGACAGGTGCTCTCGATCGGGCAGTCGGTGCAGCGCGCGGCGGCGCCCGCGGGGGCGGCCTCGGCCCGGAAGTGGGTGAGACTGCCGAAAGAGCTGACCCGGCGCGGCGAGCGGCCGAAGAGGTAGACCAGCCAGTCGATGTCGTGGCACGACTTGGTGAGCAGCATCGGCGCCGAGGTGTCCGAGCGGCGCCAGTTGCCCCGGACGAACGAGTGCGCCTGGTGCCACCAGCCGACCGGCTCCAGGTGCTGGACGCTGACCAGTCGGCCGATCGCGCCCTCGTCCAGCATCCGCTTGAGCGTCTGCGTGTACGGGGTGTACCGCAGGACATGGCAGACGGCGAGCATGATCTTGTTCCGCTCGGCCGCCTCGGCGATCTCCGCGGACTCGGCCTCGGTGGTGGCCATCGGCTTCTCCAGGAGCACGTGATAGCCGAGGTCCGCCAGCGCGACGGCCGGTTCGGTGTGCTGTCTGTCCTGGGTGGCCACGATCGCGGCGTCGGCGAGCCGTCCCGCCGCCGCCAGTTCCGACCAGTCGGCGTACACCCGGTCCTGCGGGACGGCGAACTCCTCGGCCGCGGCGGCGCGCCGCACCGGATCGGGTTCGGCCAGTGCCACCACCCGCCCTGTGCCGGTGACCTGCGCGTGGCGTGCGTAGGTCTGTCCGCGCAGCCCGGCGCCGACGAGAGCTAGAGTCACCCGAGACATAGGATCCTTTCCTATTTATCATGGACTCTCTCATTATTAAGCGCGCAGCAACCAAACTCAAGGGGACGTCGTGACCGAGACTCCGAGCGGCGGCGACCTCTCCCGGCTCCGGCAACTCAACTCCCTCGCCGTGCTGGGGGAGCTGAGGTCCGCACCGGCGATGACCCTGACCGAGCTGTCCCGGCGGACCGGGCTGTCGCGCGCCTCCACGGAGGACGTGGTGCGTGAGTTGCTGGACAACGGCTGGCTGGCCGAGGTGCCCGCAGCGGCCGGGATGGTGGGCCGGCCCGCCCGGCGGTTCCGGTTCCGCGCCGACGCGGGCCGTGTGCTCGGCGTGGACATCGGCGGCCACAAGATCCTGGCGCTGGTGGCGGACCTGGACGGAACGGTGCTGCACAGCGCCCGGGTCGCGGTGGCGCCGGCCATGGGCCGCAAGGAGCGCCTGGCCGCGCTGGACGGCGCGGTGGCAGGAGCGCTCGCGGGCGGCGGCCTGACCACCGGCGACCTGTGGGCGACGGGCGTGGCCACCACCGGACTGGTGGACGGCGCGGGCAGGGTGATGCTCTCCGAGGCGCTGCCGGAGTGGACCGGCGTGGACGTCGGAGCGCATCTGCGCCGCCTGGTCGGCGGCCCGGCGCTGGTCGAGAACGACAGCAAGCTGGCCGCGCTGGCCGAGTCGTGGTGCGGGGCGGCGCGGTACGCCAAGGACGTGGTGGTGATCCTCGCCGGTCTGCGGACCGGCGCCGGGCTGATCATCGACGGCAAGCTGCACCGCGGCTTCGGCAACGCGGCCGGAGAGATCGGAGCACTGCCCGCCTCGGGCTGGATCAGGGCGCAGGAGCACCTGCGCGCGTGGCCGCCGCAGGCCGGTCCCGCGCGGGAGCGCACCGGGTCGTCGGGGCAGGGGCAGGGGCGGGGGCGGGGCGCAGGAGTGCACGCGGACACAGCGGTTGACCAGGAGGCCGCGGCCGAGGCGGTGTTCGAGGCGGCGCGCGCGGGCGACCGCAAGGCGGCGGCGGTGGTGCGGCGCTATGTGCGGGACGTGGCCGTCGGGACGGCGGCGCTGGTGCTGACCCTGGACCCCGAACTGGTCGTGATCGGCGGCGGTTTCTCCCGGTCGGCCGACCTGATCGCGGAGCCGCTGCGGCGCGAGCTGGACCGCTGGTGCATCCGCACGCCCGAGGTGCGCATCTCCGAGTTCGGCGACGAGGGGGTGGCGCTGGGCGCGCTGCGGCTGGCCCTCGACCACGTGGACCGGCAACTGCGCGAACGGCACGAACTGGGCGGCGTGGAGCACTTCTCCCGCCGCGTCTGACCGGGCGCGGAGACCGCTGAGAGGAATTCTTCATCTCACGGGTCTTGACTTAATTTCCATGGACTCCATGATTAATGCCACTCGACGACTCCGGCTGACGGTCCACCGCCGGGGCGTGTGGATCCTGGGAGGGCCCGGTATGCGGAAGTCGGTGCGATGGTGTGCGGTGGCGCTCGGGGTGGTGCTGGCCGCCTCGGCCTGTTCGTCGGGCGGGAGCGGCTCGGACGCGGGCGGTTCGGGCGCGGGCGGTTCGGGCGGCAAGGTCACCTTGTCGTACGGGGTGTGGGACGCGACGCAGAAGACGGCCATGGAGCAGCTCGGCCGCGAGTTCACCCGCACCCACCCCGGCATCACGGTCAAGGTCCAGCTCACCCCGTGGGCCGACTACTGGACCAAGCTCAAGGCGGCTGCCACCGGCGGAGCCGCCCCTGACGTCTTCTGGATGAACGGCCCCAACTTCCAGCTCTACGCCTCCAACGGCGTGATCCGCCCGCTGGACGACGGCATCGCCAAGGACAGGACCGACCTGTCCGCCTACCCCAAGCAGTTGGTCGACCAGTACACGTATCAGGGCAAGCACTACGGACTGCCGAAGGACCTGGACACGGTCGGCGTCTGGTACAACAAGACGCTCTTCGACGCCGCCAAGGTCCCCTACCCGAAGGCCGGTTGGACCTGGGGCGACTTCCGGAAGGCGGCCGCGGAGCTGACGGACGCGAGCAAGGGCCAGTACGCCACCGGCGCGGAGCTGACCAGCTTCCAGGAGTACCAGTACAACACCATCGCCCAGGCCGGCGGCTATGTGATCTCACCGGACGGCAAGAAGTCCGGTTACGCCGATCCGAAGACGATCGAGGGCCTGCGCTTTTGGACCGACCTGATCCAGAAGAAGCAGTCGCCCGACCTGAAGACCATGACGGACACCGCGCCGCTCCAGCTCTTCGAGGCGGGCAAGCTCGCGATGTACTGGGGCGGCTCCTGGGACTCCCTGGAATTCGGCGGCAACGCCTACACCAAGGACCGGGTCGACGTCGCCCCGCTGCCCACGGGCGAGAAGCGGGCCACGATCATCCACGGCCTCGCCAACGTGGTCTCGGCGCGGACCAAACACGCCGACCAGGCATGGCAGTTCGTGAACTTCCTCGGCTCCGAGCCGGCCGCCGAGATCCTGGCCAAGTCCGGCGCGATGCCGGCGTACAACGGCACGCAGGGCGCCTGGATCGCCGCCTACCCGCAGTTCCACCTCCAGACCTTCCTCGACGAGGTGCCGTACGGCGTCCCGTACCCGGTCTCGAAGAACACCGCCGCCTGGAACGAGGCCGAGTTGACGTATCTCACCAAGGCGTGGAACGGCCAGGAGCCGGTGGACCAGGCGGCGCGCGGGCTGGCCGCGGCGATGGACGACCTGCTCGCCAAGGAGTGACATGACCCTCACGTCCACCCCCGGCGCCGCCGCCGGGGACGTGCAGGCGGCCACCGGCGCCCGGCCGCGGACCGGGCGGCTGTCACGGCTGCCCGGCCGCTTCCGGCGACCGCGCCGCGACCGCGTCACCGAGGCGCTGTGGGGCTACGCCTTCATCGCGCCGACCGGCCTGGGCCTCGCGGTCTTCTACCTGTGGCCGGTCGTGCAGACCGCGTACTTCTCGTTCACCCGCTGGGGCGCCTTCGGCGGCCACACCTGGAGCGGGCTGGACAACTACCACCGGATGCTGCACGACGGCGAGTTCGGCCGGGCGCTGGTCAACACCCTCGCCTACACCGGGCTCGGACTGCTGTCGATCCCGCTGGCGATCGTCTTCGCGGCGCTGCTCAACCGTCGGGGGCTGCGCGGCGTCGGCGTCTACCGCACCTTGTTCTTCCTGCCGGTGGTCACCATGCCGGTGGCGATCGGCATGGTGTGGCGCTGGCTCTACAACGGCGACTACGGGCTGATCAACTACCTGCTGTCGCTGGTCGGCATCGACGGCCCGAACTGGGTGGCCGACCCTCGGGTGGCGCTGTACGCCCTGGTCGTGGTGGGCGTGTGGAGCAGCATCGGCTACAACCTGGTGATCTTCCTGGCCGGGATGCAGGCGATCCCGCGCGAGTACTACGAGGCCGCGGAGATCGACGGCGCGGGCCCGCTGCGGCAGTTCCGCTCGGTCACCCTGCCGCTGCTGTCGCCCACCGCGTTCTTCGTCTCGGTGATCTCGGTCATCGGCTCGCTCCAACTGTTCGACCTGGTCTACGTGATGGCCGGATCGGGCGCCGCGGCCCGCTCCAACCCGGCGTTCCCGCGCCTGGAGACGGTCGTGCAGCTCTTCTACGACCGCGCGTTCGTCACCAACGACCGCGGCTACGCGGCGGCGATCGTGATGGTCCTGCTGCTGATCATCGTCGCGCTGACGGCCTTTCAGTTCCGCATGCAGAAGAGGTGGGTGCACTATGGCTGAGGTCCACACGGCCGGCCGGGCCGCGGACCGGCCCGCCCGCCGCTCCCGGCGCGGACGTCATCCGCTGGTGCACACCGTGCTGATCGCGGCGTCGCTGGCGATGGTCGCGCCGTTCCTCTGGCAGATCGTCACCTCCCTGAAGTCGCTGAGCGACGCGACCCATGTACCGCCGTCGCCGCTGCCCGGCGGCCACTGGGACAACTACGGCAAGGTCTTCGACCTGCTGCCGTTCGGCCGGCAGTTCCTCAACACGCTGCTGATGTCGCTCGGGCGCACGCTCGGCCAGGTCGTGCTGTGCCCGATGGCCGCCTACGCCTTCGCGCGGCTGCGTTTCCCCGGCCGCGGGATGCTCTTCGGGCTGTTCCTGTCGGTGCTGATGGTGCCGCCGCAACTGTTCATCATCCCCCAGTACCAGATCATGTCCGACCTCGGCTGGCTCAACAGCTTCCAGGCGCTGATCCTGCCCGGCATGTTCAGCGCGTTCGGCGTCTTCCTGCTCCGGCAGTCGTTCCTGGCCCTGCCGAAGGAGCTGGAGGAGGCGGCGCGCATCGACGGCGCGGGGCCCTGGCGGATCTACTGGTCGGTGATGCTGCCGCTGGTCCGCCCCGGACTCGTCGCGCTGGCGGTCCTCGCGCTGCTGTGGTCCTGGAACGACCTGTTCTGGCCGCTGGTGGTCAACACCGACCCGGACAAGATGACCCTGTCCGCCGGACTGGCCTCGCTCCAGGGGCAGTTCCAGACCGACTACCCCGTGCTGATGGCCGGATCGCTGCTCGCCTCGCTCCCGGTCATCGCCGTCTTCGTGCTCCTGCAACGGCAGTTCGTGCAGGGAATCGCGCACACCGGGGTCAAGGGCTGACGCTTCCTGTCCCCCTGGTCCCACCCCCTGATCCCACCCCCTGTTCACGCAACCCCCCACCGTCGAAAGGGGATCACATGTCCCTCATCCGATCACTCGCACACACCCGGTCGCGGCATCGCCTCACCGCCGCGCACCGGACCAGGGCCGCCGTGAGCGCGGCGGTCGCCGCCGCGCTCGCGCTGACCATGTCCGGCACGCTGTCCGGCCGGGCGAGCGCGGCAGCCGGAGCGCAGCATCTGGCCGTGCCCGCGTACTTCAACCCCTCGGACGCCGCCGGCCGCGCCTTCTGGACCCAGATCGACCAGGCGGGGTCCCGCGTCGGCATCGCCGTCGCGAACCCCTCCAACGGGCCCGGCACCGCGGTCGACAGCGGCTACGCCTCGGCCGTGAGCGCGGCGGCCGGGGCCGGGGCGAAGGTGCTCGGCTACGTCGACACCGGCTACTTCGGCACCACAGGGCGTACCACCCGCGGCGGGCAGACCAGCGTCGCCGCGTGGACCGCGCAGATCAATGCCGACGTGGCCAACTGGTACTCCTGGTACGGCTCTTCGGGCCTCGCGGGCATCTTCTTCGACGACGCCCTGGGCGACTGCGGCTCGGGCAACGCGCACGTGAACCTCTACACCGGCATCAACTCCACCACCAAACAGGCCCACCCGGGCGCCCTCACCGTCGACAACCCCGGTTCGCCCGCCGAGTCCTGCTACGCGTCGGCGGCCGACGTCCTGGTGATGTTCGAGAACACCTACAGCGTCTACGCCTCCTGGACCGCGCCCGACTGGGAGCTGCACTACGCCAACCCCGACAAGTTCTGGCACCTGGTCTACGACACCCCGGCGCAGGCCGACATGGAGAACGCGGTCGCACTGAGCAAGCAGCGCAACGCCGGTTATCTGTACGTCACCCCGGACAACCTGCCCAATCCGTGGGACACCCTGCCCACCGGCGCGTACTGGTCCGACGAACTGGCGAAGGCCGCTGCCGCCGGATCGGGCGGGTCCGGGGGCACCGGCGGCTCCGGCGGGGGCACCGGGTGCACCACCACCGCGGGCTCCGGCGCCATCACCTCGTACTCGGCGTGCGCCTCGGCGGGCACGGCCGTCTTCAAGGCGACCTTCAACAGCTCCGAGAGCTTCCATCACGTCTTCATCAACACCGACGGCAACACCGCGACCGGCTACCAGGCGCCTGCGCCGTCGTCCTCACCGCTCGGCGCGGACTACATGATCGAGAACGGCTCCCTCTACCGCAGCACCTCGACCGGCTGGGCGTGGGCCGCGGCCACACCGGCCCCGACCACCACGATCAGCGGCTCGACGTACACCTGGACGCTGCCGCTGACCGCCCTCGGCTCGCCCAGGGGCACCCAGCAGGTGGAGTTCAACGCGGGCACCGCCTACACGCCGGTGGTCTCCTTCAGCGCGGGCTAGAACCGCCCGCGCCAATGTCCGTGCCCGGCCCGCGACGAACCGCGGGCCGGGCACGGACGACCGGTCACCGGACGAGGCTGCCCGGCACGGAGGCCAGCAGTTCCCGTGTGTACGGGTGGGAGGGCGCGGCGAAGACCTCCTTCACCGTGCCGCTCTCGACGAGCCGTCCGGCCCGCATCACGCCGACCCGTGAGGCGATCTGGCGGACGACGGCCAGATCGTGCGAGATGAAGAGATAGCTGAGACCGAGCTGGTCCTGGAGACCGGCGAGCAGATCCAGGATCTGCGCCTGCGACGACACGTCGAGCGCGGAGACGGGCTCGTCGCAGACCACCAGGTCCGGGTCCAGCGCCAGCGCGCGGGCGATCGCGACCCGCTGGCGCTGGCCGCCGGACAGCTCGGAGGCGCGGCGGCCCAGGAACGCGGCGGGCAGCCGGACCAGGTCCAGCAGATCCGCCGCCCGCCGGGCGCGCTCGGCGCGGGAGCCGATACGGAAGGCCCGCAGCGGCTCGCAGACGATCTCCGCGACGGACATCCGGGGGGACAGCGAGGCGTACGGACTCTGCTGGACGATCTGCATACGGCGGCGCAGTCGGCGCAGCTCACCGCCGTCGAGGCCGGTGATGTCCCGCCCGTCGAAGGTGATCCGCCCGGAGGTCGGCTCGGTGAGCCGTACGAGCATCCGCGCCGTCGTCGACTTGCCCGAGCCCGACTCGCCGACGAGGGCGACGGTCTCGCCCCGGCCGACCCGCAGGCTGACGCCGTCGACGGCCCGTACGCCGAGGCGCCGGTCCCCTCGGCGGCCGGGGTACTCCTTGACCAGGTCCTCGGCCACGACCAGGTCCTCCGCCGCGCCCGGCTCCCCGGCCACGAGCGGCGCTTTCCCGGCGACCGGGCCGGCTCCGTACGCCCGCTCCCGAACGGACCGGAACGCGGCTCGCGACCGGGCCGGAGCCGGCACCGGCGACCGGGCCAGACTCGGGGCCGCCGCGAGCAGGCCGCGGGTGTAGGGGTGCTCCGGCTCTTCGAGCACCTGCCGTACGGGTCCGGTCTCGACGACCTCGCCGCGCGACATGACACTCACCCGGTGCGCTCGGTCCGCCGCGACCCCGAGGTCGTGGGTGATCAGCAAAACCGCGATGCCCCGGTCCCGGGTCAGCGTGTCGATGTGGTCGAGGATCGTCCGCTGGACGGTGACGTCCAGCGCGCTCGTGGGCTCGTCGGCGATGACCAGCCGGGGCCGCGCGGCCAGCGCGATGGCGATCAGCACCCGCTGGCGCATGCCGCCGGACAGCTCGTGCGGGTACTGGCGCGCGACCCGGACCGGGTCGGGCAGCCCCGCCTCGCCGAGCAGGTCGAGGGCCTGCCGGGCCGCCCCCGCCCGGTCGGCGAGCCGGTGGATGAGCAGCGCCTCGGCCACCTGGGACCCGACCCGCCGCACGGGATTGAGCGACAGCATCGGGTCCTGCGGGATCAGGCCGATCTCCCGGCCCCTGAGCCCGCGCAGTCCCGTCTCCCCGGCGCGCGCCACGTCGGCGCCGTCGAAGAGGACGGACCCCGCGTCGAGCGAGCCGCCGCGCGGCAGCAGCCCCGTCACCGCGAGCGCCGCCGTGCTCTTGCCCGAGCCCGACTCGCCGACCAGGGCGACCACTTCGCCCGGCTGGACGGTCAGGTCGACGCCGCGGACGGCGGGCACGGTTCCGGTGCGGGTGCGGTAGGAGATCCGCAGCCCCCGGATGTCGAGCAACGGACCTGCGGACGGCGGGGATGCGCCGTCCGTCGGTGTCGTGTGCGTCATCGGTCCTCCGTGTCTTCGCCGTCGAGGGAGCGGGCGATGCGATTGGCGGCGAGCACGGTGGCCGCGATCACGAGCCCCGGCAAGGTGGTGAGCCACCAGGCCGTGGCGAGGTAATTGCGGCCGTCCGAGACCAGCGAGCCCCACTCCGGCGCCGGGGGCTGCGCGCCGTAGCCGAGGAACGACAGCGAGGACACCTGGAGGATGACCGCGCCGAAGTCGATGGCCGCGTAGACCAGTACGGGACCGGCCGCGTTCGGCAGCACGTGCCGCCACAGCACCGCGGGCCATCGGGTGCCCGAGGCCCGCGCCGCCTCCACATAGCCGGACCCCGCGACCTTCAGCACCTCGGCGCGCATGATCCTGGTGAAGGTCGACACGCTGGTCACCCCCACGGCGAGGGCCACCTTGACAGTGCCGAATCCCAGCGCCGTCACCAGCGCGAGCGAGAGCAGCAGGCCGGGGATGGACAGCAGGACGTCGGTGAGCCGCATCAGCGTGTCGTCCACGACCCCGCCGAGGTAGCCGGCGAGCAGCCCCGCCAGCGACCCGACGACGAGTCCGACCAGTACGGCAAGCCCGCTCGCCTGGAGGGTGAGCAGGGCGCCGTGCACGACACGGGCGAAGACGTCGCGGCCCAACTGGTCGGTGCCGAAGAGGTGTTCCGTGCTCGGCGCCGCGAGCTTGTCCCGCGGCGCCGCGGCCAGCGGATCGCGGGAGGTGAGCAGCCGGGGGAAGAACGCGGTCGGCAGCAGCACCGCGATCAGCAGCGCCGACAGCAGCAGCCCCGGCCGCGTCAGCCAGAACCGCGCGTACCGGCGGAGCCGGGACCGCGGGTGCGGCGACCGCGCGGGCTCGGCGCGGGTCAGGTCCGCGCCCGGCCCCGCCGTGTCCGCGTCCGGGAGGCTCAGTTCGGTCATGTCCGCACCGTCGGCTTCGTCGTCGCGGTGATCCGCGGGTCCAGCAGGGGCAGGAGCAGGTCGACGGCGAGAGTCGTCAGGACGAACGTGACGGCGCCGAGGACGACGACGCCCTGGACGACCGGGATGTCCTGGGCCGTCACCGCCGCGGCCGTCTCACGCCCTATCCCGGCACGGGCGAAGACGGTCTCCACGACCACCGCCCCGGCCAGGAGATTGCCGATCATGATGCCGACCAGGGTCAGCGGGGCGATCGACGCGTTGCGCAGGGCATGTCCGAACAGCACCCGCCGCCGGTTCGCCCCCTTGGCCAGGGCCGTCTGGACGTACGGCTCCGCCAGTGCCGTGCGCAGACTCTTGGCGAGAACCTGCGCGATGAGCGCGGCACCGGGCAGCGCGAGCGTGACCGACGGGAGGACCAGGGAGTCGAAGCCCTCGTCGCCGAAGGCCGGGAAGACATGCCAGCGGAACGAGAACAACTGGACCAGCACCAGCCCCACCCAGAAGGTCGGCGCCGACACCCCCAACGCGGGTAAGGAGAGCAGGAGCTGGCGCAGCGGCCCGCTCCTCGTCCAACTGGCCAGCAGCGCCACGGCGCTGCCCAGCACCAGGGCCAGCAGCAGGGCGCTGGCGGCCAGTTGGACGGTGGTCGGGAGGTCGTGGGAGAGCAGCCGGGTCACCGGGACACCGTTCTGCACCGACCGCCCCAGATCACCGTGCAGGGCATGGAGCAGCCTGGTGCCGTACTGCTCGGCCAACGGCTGGTCCAGGCCGTACTGGTGGCGCAGTGCCTCGGTCTGCGCCGGGGTGACCGTACTGGCGTCACCGCCGCCCGCCGCCATGATCGTCGCCGGGTCGCTGGGCAGCAGGTACAGCACACCGAAGGACACCGTGTAGGCGGCCCACAGCACGAACACGGCCTGGAGCAGCCGCCGTAGGAGATAGGTCCTCATCGTCGCCTTCGTTCAGGAGAGCCAGGCGTCGTGGAACTGCGCCTGGGACGAAGAGCCGAGGGTGATGTCGTGCACCTTGCCGCTGAGCGCGTACACGCTGGTCATCTCGAACACCGGTATCTGGTAAGCCTGTTCGAGCACGCGGCGCTGCGCCGAGGCGACGATGGCGGCGCGCTTGGCGGGGTCGGCCGCGGCGGCCTGGGTGTCGAGCAGGGTCTGCAACTCGGGGTCGTCGATGTGCGAGAGGTTGAGCAGCTTGCTGGAGAAGGCGGTGCGCAGGATGTCCGGGTCGGCCCTGGTGCCGTTGCCCCAGGACAGGTCGTAGTCGCCGCTCTTCTGGGCGACCTGGTAGTCGGCGATGCTCAGCACCTTGAGGGTGAGGCCGATGCCGGCCTTCTTCACCTGCTGCTGCACGAGTTCCAGGACGGACTGGTTGGGGCCGAAGTTGGGCGCGAGAATGACCTTGAGGTCGAGCTTCGCGCCGTTCTTCACGCGGATGCCGCCGGGCCCCGGCTTCCAGCCCGCCGCGTCCAGGATCCGCCCCGCGGCGGCCGGGTCGTGGGCGAGGAGCTTGGAGTTGTCCTGGTAGCCGTCGGTGGTGCTGGACAGCGAGCTGGTGGCCGGGTGGTAACTGCCGCTGAGGACGGTGTCGACGACCTCCTTGCGGTCGATGGCGACCTCCAGCGCCCGGCGTACCGCGATGTCGCCCGCCTGGGGCCGCGAGGTGTTGACGCTCAGCGCGACCGGAACGCCGGGGTTGGAACGGGACAGCAGCTTCGCGCCCTGGCCGGTGACGCCCGCCTCGTCCTGCGGCGCGACCCCGGCGATGGCGTCGACCTGCCCGGATTCCAGGCTGCCGGTGCGCACGCCCGACTCCGGTACGACCTTGAAGGTGATCTTGTCCAGGTAGGCGGGGCCGCTGTGCTTCCACAGGGCCGAGCCCCCGGTGTAGTCGGCGCGCCGGTTGAGTTCCACCGAGCGTCCCGGGGTGTAGCTCGCCAGGGTGAAGGGGCCCGAGCCGATCAGCGGCCCCGCGCACAGCTTCTCGGCGCTGCCCTTCAGGCTCGCGGGGGCCAGCAGGCCGAGCGTGGTGGTGGAAGTGGCCTGGAGGAACTGGGCGTTGGGGTGGTCGAAGGTGACCTTCGCGGTGTGCGCGTCGATGACCTCGGTGCTCCGGTAGCCGCTGAGGTAGCCGGATCCGAAGATCGACTTCGCCCCGAGCTTCACCACGGCGTCGAAGTTGGCCTTCACGGCGTTCGCGTCCACCGGGCTGCCGTCACTGAAGGTCGCGCCGTCGCGCAGATGGAAGGTGAACGCCGAGGCGTCCGGGCTCACGTCCCAGGAGGTGGCGAGCCAGGGGGCGATCTTCCCGGTCGCCGCGTCCTGGTCGGTGAGCGAGTCCACCAGCCCGCGCGCGGCGTACACCGCGTCGTTGGTGGCCGCCTGGTGCGGGTCGACGCAGATCGGGTCCGAGCCCAGCGCGAAGGTCAGATGACCGCCCGCGTGGGGCTTGGCCGTCTTCCCGTCGGTCGACGGGGACGTGGAGTCCGACGACGAGCAGGCCGCCAGCGTCAGGGACAGGACGACGGCCGTGGCGAGCAGGTGGGCTTGGTGGCGTGAGCCGGGCATGAGGCAGGGCCTTCCGGGCGAGATGTACCGGACACAAGTTCCGGGGTGCGAGATACCGGAACGGGTGTTCCGGCGGTGAAGTGAGGTGGGGGCGGCGGGAGTCGTTCAGCCGTGTCCCATCCGGAACCCGATCCCGCGGAGCGTGACGACCCAGCTCGGGTCGCCCAACTTCTTCCGCAGCGCGCTGACATGGGTGTCGATGGTGCGGCTCGCCCGCGCGCTCAGCGGGCGGCCGTCGTGCTGATAGCCCCACACGTCGGCCATCAACTGCGTACGGGTGAAGACCGTCTGCGGCTGTGACGCGAGTTGGAGGAGAAGGCAGAACTCGATCCGGGTGAGCCTGATGAGCCGGCCGTTCACCCGGACCTCCCGCGTGTCCGGGTCGACGCACAGCGAGCCGATCATGATCGGCTGCGACCGGACGGCGGCCGAGAGTTGCGGTCCTGAACGCCGCAGGACGGCCTCGATACGCGCGTGGAGTTCGCGGTATCCGAAAGGCTTGGCCATGCAGTCGTCGCAACCGGCCTGTAAGCACAGGATCCGGTCGAGTTCGGTGTCGGGGTCGGTGAAGGCGATGATCGGTATGTCGCTCGCCGACCGGAGCAATCGGCACACTTCGAGACCGTCCATGTCGGGCAGCGCCAGGTCGATGAGGAAGAAATCGAACTTGGAGTACTTCTCCAGCGCCTCCGCACCGGTGCCGCACTGCTCGATGTCGAATCCGTGCCGCTGCAACTCGGTACTCAGGCTGCCGACCCCAATCGTGTCGGAATCCGCTACCAGCACCCGCATGACTTTCCAACCTCGATGGGGATCGCTCAAATTTCTTTGGCAGATTAGCGGCCGCCGGGCCCGCTTTGAAGATCCGGCGGGACATTTCATACTCCTGCAAGGTTCCCGCAACTATCCGGCGCATACGCGCAGTTGGGGCGGAGCGGCCGGTCGTGCTCGGTCAAGAAACCTGTACATCCCTTGACGGTTTCTTATGAATCGCCGTCGAGCGGTGTGGCGCCTGACGTCGGCTTCATGGTCGGAGTGTCAGGAACCTGAAGACACGGTTTGACGTTCCTCTGACGGTCATTTTCAGATACCCTTTAGATTTTTGCTTGAATTCTGGGCAGGGCGTGACGGACGATATTTGCGTCCAACGGAAACCCGGCGGACGCGATTGCCCTTTCAGATGGGAGAGGTGTATGAGCGCTTCGGTCATCATTGCGGGAGCCGGACCGGCCGGGCTCGTACTCGCCGGGGAACTGCGGCTGGCCGGTATTGACGTCATTGTTTTGGAGCGCCTTTCCGGACCCACCGCGGAATCACGCGGAATAGGATTGGCGATTCGAACAGTCGAGACTTTCGCGCAGCGCGGACTGCTCCGCCGCTTCGGTGAGCTCACGACCAGCGAGCAGGGCCACTTCGGCGGGGTCCCGCTGGACCTCGGCGTGCTCGACGGCCCGTACCGCAGCGCCAAGACCGTGCCCCAGTCCGTCACCGAGACCGTTCTGCAGAACTGGGCGCTCGAACTCGGCGCCGAGATCCGCCGCGGTCACGAGGTCCGCTCCTACCAGGAGGAGGACGCGTCCGTCGCCGTACGCGTCGGCACCCCGGACGGGGAGCGGACACTGCGGGCGGACTACCTGATCGGCGCCGACGGCGGGCGCAGCACCGTCCGCAAGGCCGGAGGCTTCGACTTCCCCGGCACCGCGGGCGCCACCGAACTGCTGCTCGCGGACATCCGCGGCATCGACGTGGCGCCCCGCATGACCGGTGAACTGTCGGCCGGCGGCATGGTGATGTCCGCCCCGCTGGCGGGCGGCGTGCACCGCGTCATCGTCGGCGAGCGCGGCACACCGCCGCGCAGGCGGAGCGGGCCGCCGCTCTTCCACGAGGTCGCCGACACCTGGAAGCGGCTCACCGGGGACGACATCTCCGGCGCGGAGCCGGTGTGGATCAGCGCCTTCACCGACGCCGCACGCCAGGTCTCCGACTACCGCAGGGGCCGGGTCCTGCTGACCGGCGACGCCGCCCACATCCACTTCCCCGCGGGCGGCCAGGGCATGAACACCAGCATCCAGGACTCGGTGAACCTCGGCTGGAAACTCGCGGCGGTCCTGCGCGGCACCGCGCCGCAATCCCTGCTCGACACGTACCACACCGAACGGCACGAGGTCGGCAGGCAGTTGCTCGCCAACACCGGCGCGCAGAGCCAGTTGATCCTCGGCGGCAAGGAGGCGCAGCCGCTGCGCGACGTGCTCGCCGAGCTGACCGCGTACCAGGACGTGACCCGCCATCTCGCGGCGCAGGTCAGCGGGTTGGCGATCCGGTACGACGTGGGACCCGGCCCCAATCCGCTCCTCGGGGCGCGGATGCCGCATGTGGAACTCAGCGTGCGGGGCCGGCCGACCAGCAGCACCGCGCTGCTGCACGCCGGCCGCGGCGTCCTGCTCGACCTGGCCGACAACCCGCACGTGCGCCGCCGCGCCGCCGACTGGCGCGAGCGGATCGACATCGTCACCGCCGTCCCGCGCGGCGACGGACCCGACCCGCTCGACGGCACCACCGCGGTGCTGATCCGCCCCGACGGCTATGTGGCGTGGGCCGGACCCGGCAGCCACTACGACCTTCCGGCGGCACTGGACCGCTGGTTCGGTCCCGCCCGACTCGATTCGCGAGAGAGGTAGAGATGCACAGCACACTGATCGTCGCCCGAATGAACCTGGGCTCGGCCGAGGAGGTCGCCCGGATATTCGGCGCCTTCGACGGGACCGACATGCCGCATCTGATGGGCACGCGCCGCCGTGAGCTGTTCTCGTACCGCGGTCTGTACTTCCACCTCCAGGATTTCGACGCCGAGAACGGTGGCGAGCGCATCGAGACCGCCAAGAACGACCCCCGGTTCATCCGGATCAGCGACGACCTCAAGCCGCACATCGAGGCGTACGACCCCGCCACCTGGCGCTCGCCGGCCGACGCGATGGCCCAGCGCTTCTACCACTGGAGCGCTTCGTGAGCAGGTCGACCGGCCGCCGCGTCGTGATCACCGGAGTCGGTGTCACGGCCCCCGGCGGCATCGGGGTCAAGGACTTCTGGCAACTGCTGGCCGACGGACGCACCGCGACCCGCAGGATCTCGTTCTTCGACCCGGCGCCGTTCCGCTCCCAGATCGCCGCCGAGGCGGACTTCGACGCCGAACTGTCCGGGCTCACCCCGCAGGAGATCCGCCGGATGGACCGCGCCGCGCAGTTCGCGGTGGTCACCGCCCGCGAGGCGGTCGCCGACAGCGGACTGGACTTCGACTCCGTCGACCCGCACCGCGTGGGCGTGACCATCGGCAGCGCCGTCGGCGCCACCACCGGCCTCGACCAGGAGTACCGCGCGGTCAGCGACGGCGGACGGCTGGACCTGGTCGACCACGAGTACGCGGTCCCGCACCTCTACAACTTCCTGGTGCCCAGTTCCTTCGCGACCGAGGTCGCCTGGGCCGTGGGCGCGGAGGGGCCCGGCACGGTGGTCTCCACCGGCTGCACCTCCGGCCTCGACGCCGTCGGCTACGCGACCGACCTGATCCGCGACGGGGCGGCCGACGTGGTCGTGGCCGGGGCGAGCGACGCCCCGATCTCGCCCATCACCGTCGCCTGCTTCGACGCGATCAAGGCCACCACGGCGCGCAACGACGACCCGGAGCACGCCTCCCGGCCGTTCGACGCCAGCCGCACCGGCTTCGTACTCGGCGAAGGGGCGGCCGTGTTCGTCCTGGAGGAGTTGGAGAGCGCGCGCCGCAGGGGCGCCCACATCTACGCCGAGGTCGCCGGTTACGCGACCCGGTCCAACGCCTTCCACATGACCGGACTGCGCCCGGACGGCGCGGAGATGGCCGAGGCGATCCGGGTGGCGCTCGACGAGGCCAGGATCGATCCGCAGGACATCGACTACATCAACGCGCACGGCTCCGGCACCAAGCAGAACGACCGCCACGAGACCGCCGCCTTCAAGCGCAGCCTCGGGGACCACGCCTACCGGACGCCGGTCAGCTCCATCAAGTCGATGGTGGGCCACTCGCTCGGCGCCATCGGCTCGATCGAGATCGCGGCCTCCGTGCTGGCGATGGAGCACAGCGTCGTACCGCCCACCGCCAATCTGCACCACCCGGACCCGGAGTGCGACCTCGACTACGTGCCGCTGACCGCGCGCGACTGGCGTACGGACACGGTGCTGTCGGTCGGCAGCGGCTTCGGCGGCTTCCAGAGCGCGGTAGTGCTCGCCCGACCGGATCGGAGCGCTCGATGAACGCCCACCCCGTGGTGACCGGACTCGGTGTCGTCGCGCCCAACGGCCTCGGTGTCGAGGAGTACTGGGCCGCCACCCTCGAAGGACGCAGCGGCATCGGACGGATCACCCGCTTCGACCCCTCGGACTACCCGTCGCGGCTCGCCGGTGAGATCGGCGGCTTCGACGCCCGCGAGCACCTGCCCAGCAGGCTGCTGCCGCAGACCGACCGGATGACCCAGTTGGCCCTGGTGGGCGCGGACTGGTCGCTGAAGGACGCCGGGATCGACGCCGACGACCTGCCCGCCTACGCGGCCGGGGTGATCACCGCCAGCCACTCCGGCGGCTTCGAGTTCGGCCAGAACGAACTCAAGGCCCTGTGGAGCAAGGGCGGCCGGTACGTCTCCGCCTACCAGTCCTTCGCCTGGTTCTACGCCGTCAACAGCGGGCAGATCTCCATCCGCCACGGACTGCGCGGCCCCAGCAGCGTGGTCGTCAGCGACCAGGCGGGCGGCCTCGACGCGCTCGCCCAGGCCAGGCGCCAGATCCGCAAGGGGACGTCGGTCGTGGTCGCCGGCGCCGTCGACGCGTCGATCTGCTCCTGGGGGTGGGTGGCCCAACTGGCCGGCGGACGGCTGGCCACCGGGGACGACGCCGAGCGCGCCTACCTGCCCTTCGACGCGTCCGCCCGCGGCCATGTGCCCGGCGAGGGCGGCGCGTTGCTGGTCGTCGAGGACGCCGAGCACGCGCGGGCCCGCGGCGCCGGGAACATCTACGGCGAACTCGTCGGCCACGCCGCCACCATGGATCCCCGGCCGGGCAGCGGCCGGGCGCCCGGCATCGAACGGGCCATCGAGGAAGCGCTGTTGGACGCGGGCACCGGCCCCGACGAGGTGGACGTGGTCTTCGCGGACGCCGCCGCGATCCCCGAACTCGACCGTATCGAGGCCGAGGCCATCACCAAGACCTTCGGCCCGCACGGGGTCCCGGTGACCGCGCCCAAGACCATGACCGGCCGCCTCTACTCCGGCGCCGCGCCGCTGGACGTCGCCGCCGCGCTGCTGAGCATCCGCGACGGCGTGATCCCGCCGACCATCGGCACGGCCCTGGCCGACCGGTACGACATCGACCTGGTGGTCGGCGCCCCCCGCCCCGCGCCCGTACGCACCGCCCTGGTGCTCGCCCGCGGCCAGGGCGGATTCAACTCGGCCCTCGTCGTACGCGCCGCCGACCGCTGAACCCACCCGGCGCCGACGGTTGTTGTCGCCCGCCCACGACGGCTGAAGCCACCTGCCGCCGACCGCTGTAGTCACCCGCCGCCGATCGCTGAGGCCGCCCGCCGCCGGGACCACCGGCCACCGCGGGCTCCGGCCTTCGCGCCCCGGCCACCATCCCCACCACGAAAGGCACCGGACATGTCCACCACCAGCCCGTTCACCCTCGACGACCTCCGCCGCATCCTGCTGGAGGCCGCGGGCGAAGAGGAGGGCGTCGACCTGAGCGGCGACATCATCGACACCGAGTTCCAGGCGCTCGGCTACGAGTCGCTCGCCCTGCTGGAGACCGGCAGCCGGATCGAGCGCGAGTACGACATCTCGCTCGACGACTCCGCCCTGACCGACGCGGTCACACCGCGCGGCCTCATCGACGCCGTCAACTCGCAGCTCTCCGCTGCCCCGAGCGTCTGAGGAGACGGCACATGTCGCAGAACACGGAGCGGGTCGCCCTGGTGACGGGCGCGACCAGCGGTATCGGCCTGGCGGTCGCCCGCCTGCTGGCCGGCCAGCGGCACCGGGTCTTCATCGGCGCCCGCAACGCCGACAACGTCGCGGCCACCGTCAAGGAACTGCGCGCCGAGGGGCTGGAGGTCGACGGCGCGGTCGTCGACATCCGCAGCGACGAGGAGGTCAGGTCGTTCGTCCAGGCGGCCGTCGACCGCTTCGGCACCATCGACGTGCTCGTCAACAACGCGGGCCGCAGCGGCGGCGGAGTGACCGCCGACATCACCGACGAGCTGTGGTACGACGTGATCGAGACCAACCTGAACAGCGTCTTCCGGGTCACCCGTGAGGTGCTGAACACGGGCGGTCTGCGCGACAAGAGCCGCGGCCGGATCATCAACATCGCCTCCACCGCCGGGAAGCAGGGCGTGGTGCTCGGCGCCCCGTACTCCGCCTCCAAGCACGGCGTCGTCGGCTTCACCAAGGCCCTGGGCAACGAGCTGGCGCCGACCGGGATCACGGTCAACGCGGTCTGCCCCGGCTACGTCGAGACGCCGATGGCCGCGCGGGTCCGGCAGGGCTACGCGGCGGCCTACGACACGAGCGAGGACGCGATCCTCCAGAAGTTCCAGTCCAAGATCCCGCTCGGCCGCTACTCCTCGCCCGAGGAAGTGGCGGGCCTGGTCGGCTATCTCGCCTCCGACACCGCCGCCTCCATCACCTCGCAGGCGCTCAACGTGTGCGGCGGCCTCGGCAACTTCTGAGCCCTCGCCGATCTCCGGCCGATCTCCGGCCGATCTCCGGCCGATCCCGTTTGCCCTTTGCCCGACCGCTGCCCGACCCCTGACCGGCCCCTGACCGACCGCGGACGACCGCCCGGTCCCGCGGTCCTTTCCACCACCGATCGGAGCTGTGACATGACGACCCGTGAGGTCGAACACGAGATCACCGTGCGGGCCCCCGCCGCCGACGTCTACCGGCTGCTCGCCGAGGTCGAGAACTGGCCCCGGCTGTTCCCGCCGTCCGTCTACGTCGACTACCTCGAACGCGACGGGAACGAGGAGCGCATCCGGATCTGGGCCACCGCCAACGGCGAGGCCAAGAACTGGAGTTCGCGGCGCACGCTGGACCCTGAGGCCCTGCGTATCCGTTTCTGGCAGGAGGTCTCGGCGCCCCCGGTGGCCGAGATGACCGGCACCTGGATCATCGAGCGGCTGGGAGAGCGGGAGTCGCGGGTACGGCTGCTGCACAGCTACCGCGCGATCGACGACGACCCCGAGGGTCTGCGATGGATCGACGAGGCGGTTGACCGCAACAGCCGGGCCGAACTGCCGGGCCTGAAGACCAACTTGGAGCTGTCGGCGCAGGACGCCGGGCTGAGCCTGTCTTTCGAGGACAGCGTGCGGGTCGAGGGCGCGGCCAAGGACGTCTTCGACTTCGTCAACGAGGCCCACCTGTGGACCGAGCGGCTGCCGCACGTCGCCAAGGTCGAACTCACCGAGGACACCCCGGGCCTCCAGACCCTGCGGATGGACACGCTCACCAAGGACGGCTCGACCCACACCACCGAGTCGGTCCGGGTCTGCTTCCCGCACCACAAGATCGCCTACAAGCAGACCACGCTGCCCGCGCTGCTCGACCTGCACACCGGCTACTGGACCTTCGAGGAGGGCGAGGACGGGGTCACCACGGCCACCTCACAGCACACCGTCGTGCTCAACGCCGAGAACATCGGCAAGGTGCTCGGCCCCGAGGCGGGGGTGGAGGAGGCGCGCCGGTTCATCCGTGAGGCGCTCGGCAACAACAGCCGGGCCACGCTGAACCACGCCAAGGAGCACGCGGAAGCGCGGCGCTGAGCATGGCGGGCCCACTGGACACCGACGTCGTCGTGGTCGGGGCAGGACCCGTCGGGCTGCTGCTCGCCGGTGAACTGCGCCTCGGCGGAGCGCGGGTGACCGTGCTGGAGCAGCTCACCGAACCGACCACCGAGTCCCGGGCGTCCACGCTGCACACCCGCACGATGGAGATCCTGGACGAACGCGGGCTGCTGACACGGCTGGGCACGCTGCCCAGCGGCGGCCCCGGGCACTTCGGCGGCCTGCGCCTCGACCTGACCGCGGCGGCTCCCGGCCACCGCTGGGCCGGGCAGTGGAAGTGCGCCCAGGCGCGTCTGGAGGCCGTGCTGTACGCCTGGGCCACGGAGTTGGGCGCGCGGGTGCTGCGCGGGCACGCGGTGACGGGCCTGCGTTCGCGGACCGACCGGGTGGAGGCCGGGTTCATCCAACTGGGCTCCCAACCGGGCGTCCTGACCGCCTCCTACGTGGTCGGCTGCGACGGCGAGCGCAGCACCGTACGGCAGTTGGCCGGATTCGAGGTGGACGGCGGGGACGGCACGCTGGAGATGCTCCGGGCCGACCTCGCGGGCATCGACATCCCCAACCGGCGCTTCGAGCGGCATCCGAACGGGCTCGCCACCGCCTTCCGCTGGCCCGACGGCAGCACGCGGGTGATGGTCCATGTGCACGACGAAGGCAGCGGTCCGTCCGCCGAAGCCGAAGCCGAAGCCGAAGCCGAAGCCGAAGCCGGCACCGGCACCGGCACCGGCACCGGAACTGGCACCGGCCCCGGACGGCGGACCGGCGCCCCGAGCCTGGACGAGGTCGTCCGGGCCTGGTCCCTGGTGACCGGCGAGGACATCGGCGCCGGCACCCCGGTCTGGCTCAACGCCTTCGACAACACCACGATCCAGGCCACCCGCTATGTGAAGGGCCGGGTGCTCCTCGCGGGCGACGCGGCCCATGTGCAGATGCCCGTCGGGGGCCAGGCGCTCAACCTCGGCCTCCAGGACGCCGCCGACCTCGGCCGCAAGCTCGCGGAACAGATCGCCAAGGGCGACGGGGGCAGCGAGGACAGCGGCTCGGCCCTGCTGGAGAGCTACCACGACACCCGGCACCGGATCGGCGCCGCGACGCTCACCAACATCCAGGCCCAGGCCCGGCTGCTGCTCGGCGGTCCCGAAGTGGACGGCCTGCGGTCGGTCTTCGGCCAACTGCTGGAGATCGACTCGGCCCGGCGCCATCTGGCCCGCGCGATCAGCGGCCTCGGCGCCGCCGCCCCCGACCCCGCCGAACCCGGTCCGGCCGACCCCGACCCCGACCCCGTCGACCCCGACCCGTCCGGCCCCGCGGCACCACACCAGACCACCACAGATGACGTCACCCCAGGAGAGGCATCATGAGCAGGCTCATCGGCAAGACGGCGCTCGTCACCGGCTCCAGCCGCGGCATCGGCCGCGCCATCGCCGTACGGCTGGCCAGGGAGGGCGCGCTGGTCGCCGTGCACTACGCCGCCAACGAGGCGGCGGCCCAGGAGACCGTCGAACTCATCGAGAAGGACGGCGGCCAGGCGTTCACCGTCCGCGCGGAGTTGGGCGCGCCCGGCGATGTGCACGAACTCTTCCTCGGCCTGGAGAAGGGCCTCAAGGAGCGGTCCGGCGGCACCACCCTCGACATCCTGGTGAACAACGCCGGTGCGACCAGCGCGAGCGGCATCGCCCCCGAGGACGTGACCCCGGAGCAACTCGACCTGTTCTTCGCGGTGAACGCCAAGGCCCCGTACCTCATCGTGCAGCGCGCCCTGGCGCAGATCCCCGAGGGCGGTCGCATCATCAACATCTCGTCCGGCCTGACCCGGGTCGCCAACCCCGACCAGGTCGCGTACGCGATGACCAAGGGCGCGATCGAGCAGCTCACCCTGCACCTCGCCCGCCACCTGGCGCCGCGCGGCATCACCATCAACAGCGTCGCGCCCGGGATCACCGACAACGGCAGCGCCGTCTTCGACATCCCCGAGGCGGTCGAGCAGATGGCTCAGCTCTCGGCCTTCAAGCGGGTCGGCAAGGCCGGTGACGTCGCGGACGTGGTCACCTTCCTCGCCACCGACGAGGCCCGGTGGATCACCGGCGCCTTCATCGACGCCACCGGCGGCACGCTGCTGGGCTGACCGCCCAAGGGGAGCAGGAACCGACCGAATCGAACGGGAGAGGAGGTGGCCCGGCATGCCGACAGACGTCCCGGGAAGCATCGCGGACCGCACGTCCGAACTCGGCGCCCTGAAGGAACGGGTCCGGCAGGGACCCGATCCGCGGGCGACCGAACGACAGCACGCACGCGGCAAGCTCACCGCGCGGGAGCGGATCGAACTGCTCCTGGACAAGGGCAGTTTCACCGAGGTCGAAGGGCTGCGGCGGCACCGCGCCAGCGGCTTCGGCCTGGAGGCGAAGAAGCCGCACACCGACGGTGTGGTCACCGGCTGGGGCACGGTCGAGGGCCGGACGGTCTTCGTGTACGCCCATGACTTCCGGATCTTCGGCGGCGCGCTGGGAGAGGCGCACGCCGAGAAGATCCACAAGATCATGGACCTGGCCATCGCGGCCGGCGCCCCGCTGGTCTCGCTCAACGACGGGGCGGGCGCCCGTATCCAGGAGGGCGTCTCGGCGCTCGCCGGTTACGGCGGGATCTTCCGGCGCAACACCAGCGCCTCCGGGGTGATCCCGCAGATCAGCGTGATGCTCGGCCCGTGCGCGGGCGGAGCCGCCTACAGCCCGGCCCTCACCGACCTGGTGTTCATGGTCCGGGAGACCTCGCAGATGTTCATCACCGGCCCGGACGTGGTCCAGGCGGTGACCGGCGAGGAGATCACCCAGAACGGCCTCGGCGGCGCGGACGTGCACGCCGCGACCTCGGGGGTCGCCCACTTCGTCTACGACGACGAGGAGACCTGCCTGGCCGAAGTCCGCTATCTGCTCTCGCTGTTGCCCGCCAACAACCGCGAACTGCCGCCGCGCGCCATCACCGCGGATCCGCCCGACCGCGAGTCCGAGGCACTGCTCGACCTGGTGCCCGCCGACGGCAACCGGTCCTACGACGTCCGGCGGGTGATCGAGGAGATCGTCGACGACGGCGAATTCCTCGAAGTGCACGCCGCGTTCGCGCCCAACCTGGTCTGCGCGCTCGCCCGGCTGGAGGGCCGGGTGGTGGGCCTGGTCGCCAACCAGCCCGCGGCGATGGCGGGCGTACTGGACATCGACTCCAGTGAGAAGGGCGCCCGGTTCGTCCAGTTCTGCGACTCGTTCAACATCCCGCTGGTCACCCTCGTCGATGTCCCCGGCTTCCTGCCCGGCGTCGACCAGGAGCACAACGGCATCATCCGGCGCGGCGCCAAACTGCTCTACGCGTACTGCAACGCCACCGTGCCGCGGGTCTCACTGATCCTGCGCAAGGCGTACGGCGGCGCGTACATCGTCATGGACTCCCGCTCCATCGGCGCCGACCTGGCCTTCGCCTGGCCCACCAACGAGATCGCGGTCATGGGCGCCGAGGGCGCCGCCAACGTGGTCTTCCGGCGCGAGATCGCCGCCGCCGAGGACCCGGCCGCCATGCGCGCCCAGAAGATCGCCGAGTACCGCGACGAGCTGGTCCATCCGTACTACGCGGCCGAACGCGGCCTCGTCGACGACGTGATCGACCCGCGCCTGACCCGGCCGGTGCTCTGCCGCGCCCTGAACATGCTCAGCGCCAAGGGCGCCGACCTGCCGCACCGCAAGCACGGCAACCCACCCCAGTGAAAAGGATCGTGGCATGGACGTCGGACTCCTCTTCGACCTGCGCAACCCCGAGCAGTGGCACCGGCCGTGGGCCGACCACTACGCGCATACTCTGGAACTCTGCGAAGAGGCCGACCAACGCGGTGTCGGCGGCCTGTGGTTCACCGAGCACCACCGCTTCGAGGACGGCTATCTGCCGCAGCCGCTGACCGTCGCGGCGGCCGTCGCCGCGCGCACCCGGCGGGCCCGGATCGGCACCTCGGTGGTGCTGCCCGCGCTGCACCACCCCGTCGACCTCGCCGAACAGGCCGCGCTCGTCGACCTGATCAGCGGCGGCCGGCTCGAACTCGGCCTGGGCGCCGGGTACCGGGTGCCCGAATACGAGCTGTTCGGCGCGGACTTCGGCCGCCGGTTCGCGGGCACCGGCCGCAACATCCGCGAGATCCTGCGCCTGTGGCAGGAGCGGGTGATCTCGCCGCTGCCGATCCAGGACCCGCCGCCGCTGTGGGGCGGTTTCTACGGTCCGCGCGGCGCGAAGCTCGCGGGCGAGCTGGGCATCGGGCTGCTGCACATCTCGCGCCCCATGTTCAAGCACTACCGCAAGGGCCTGGTCGAGGCGGGCCACGACCCGCAGGCGGCCCGGGTCAGCGACCTGATGCCCATCATCCTCGCCGAGGACCCGGAGAAGGCGTGGCACCAGGTCGCGCCGCACCTGGCCCACCAGGTCAACTCCTACCGGCAGTTGTCGGTGGAGGGCCGGGAGAAGTCCGAACCGCTGCTCACCGCCGAGGATCTCCGCGACCCGAACGCCGAGGACACCCGCGGCCTGCTCGACATCCTCACCCCCGAGGACGCGGCCGTCCGGATCAAGGAACTGACCGGTGACCTGCCGGTCAAGCACCTCATCTTCTGGGCGAGCATCGCCGGGATGCCGGACGAGCTGGTCGCCGAGAACATCCGGCTCGTCACCGAGAAGCTGCCCGCGCTGCTGCCGTGAGCCGGACCCGACGCCGAAGCCGACACCGCGACCCCATCCGACACAGACACGGCGGCCCCTCATGACAGCTCCCTCGTGGACCGACTCTTCCGATGCCGATGCCGATGCCGATGCCGATGCCGATGCCGATGCCGACCCCGAGGCCACGGGAACGGCCACGGGAGCGGGCACGGGCACGGGAACAGGACCGGCGGCGGAATCGACGCGCTGGGACGCCCGGCTCTGGACCGTCCTCCTGATCCTGTCGGCCAACATGATCCTCGACGCGATCGAGGTCTCCCTGGTGCTCGTCGCGCTGCCCTCCATCGGCGCCGCGCTCGGCCTTGACCTGTGGACGGCGCAGTGGCTGATGAGCGGCTTCGCCGTCGGATTTGCCACGCTGCTCGTCCTGGGCCCCCGGCTCAACGCCCGACTGGGCCGCAGGCGGGTCTACCTCGCCGCGATGCTGCTCTTCGCCGCCGCCTCGGTGGTCGGCGGACTCACCGACAGCGCGGCCCTGCTGATCGCCACCCGGGTGGTCAAGGGGCTCAGCGCGGCGCTCACCGCACCGACCGGTCTCGCCATCATCGGCACCACCTTCCCCAGCGGACCGCAGCAGCGGCGGGCGGTGTCCGTCTACGCCCTGTTCGGCGCGGCCGGATTCACGGTCGGACTGCTGCTGTCGGGCGCGCTGCTGACCGAGAGCTGGCGCTGGACCCTTCTCTTCCCGGCGCCCGTGGCCCTGATCCTGCTGGTCTTCGCCCTGCGGATCATCCCGCGCGACCGGGGCGCCGTCCCGGCCCCGCGCGTCACCCCCGCGCTGCTGCGCAACCGCCAACTGCTGCGCTCCGCCGTCGGCGCGGCCTGTCTCAACGGCACGTACCAGAGCCTGTTGCTGCTGCTCGTCTTCCAGACCCAGCGCCAACTGGGCTGGTCTCCCTGGCAGTCGGCGGTCGCCCTGCTGCCCGCGTGCGTGCCGCTGGCCGTGACCGTGCCCTTCGCCGGAGCCATGACGGCGCGGTGGGGCACGGGGCGGCTGATCGCCCTCGGCGCGACCGCGCCGCTGCTGGGCTACGCCCTCTACCTGTGGCGGCCCGACAGCGGTTCCTACCTCACGGGAATGCTGCCGACGCTCCTTCTGGTCGGCGCCGGGTTCGTGCTCTCCTTCGCCGCCCTCAATCTCCAGGCGACCGGGGCCCTGCCGCCCGCCGAACGGGCCGCGGCCGTCCCGCTGTTCCAGACCGCCGTGCAGGTCGGCGCCGTCGTGATGCTCCCGGCCACCGCGGCGCTGCTCGGCTCCCACCACGGTCACCGCCCGGCGCTGACCCTGATCACCGCCGTCTCCGGGATCGGCCTGCTGGCCGCACTGACCGGACTCCGTACCCCTCACAGACAGGTCGCACCATGACGGATGACCAGCTCTCCCTCGCCATCATCACCGCCAGCGTCCGTGACGGGCGGCTCGGTCCCGCCGTGGCCGACTGGTTCCTGTCCCAGGTCAAGGAACGCCCCGAATTCACCGTGCAGAGCGTCGATCTGATCGACCATCCGCTGCCGCTGGTCCTGCCGGGGCCCGGCAAGGACGTGTCGCTGGAGACGGCCAGGACGCGCGAAGCGCTGCGTTCCGTGCTCGTGGCGGCCGACGCCTTCGTCGTGGTCACGCCCGAGTACAACCACAGCTTCCCGGCCGCGCTGAAGAACACCGTCGACTGGTTCTACGAGGAGTGGACCGCCAAGCCGGTCGGCTTCGTCTCGTACGGCGGCCTCAGCGGCGGCATCCGCGCCGTCGAGCAGCTCCGGCAGGTCTTCGCCGAGGTGCACACCCTGACCGTACGGGAGAACGTCGCCTTTCCCCTGGCGGGAAACCGCTTCGACGAGGCGGGCCGGCTGATCGACCCGGAGCCGAGCGTCCTGTCGGCCGGACTGCTCCTGGACCAACTGCACTGGTGGGGCAACGCGTTGCGGGCGGCCCGCGCCGAGCGCGCGTACCCGCGCTGAACCGGTGCCCAATTCGTACCCGCGCTGAGCCCGCGCCCAATTCGTACCCGCGCTGAGCCCGCGCCCGATCCGTACCCGCGCTGAGCCCGCACCCGGCCGGTGACTCCCCACGCACCGTCCGCTTCCCGCCCCGAACCCCCGGACCCCGGTCCTCTGGAAGGACGACGGCAATGACCCAGCAGATCTCCTCCGCACCGCCGGACATCCGGCGCGCCGACAGCACGGCCGCGCACGTCGCGCAGTGGCACGTCCCCGACCGCGAGTCCGGGGTCGAGGCCGTGGCCGAGACCGTCGAGCAGTGGCGCGCCGCCGACTGGCCGACCGGGCTCCTGTCGGCCTCCGCGTATCTCAGCACCGAGGACGACACGGTGCTGACCTACCTCCAGACCTCGCGAGCCTCGGCCCACCGCGACTTCACCTCGGGGCTGACGGGACTGGCGGGTGCCGCGACGGTCGCGTACACGCTGCGCCGCGCGATCGTGCTGCACAAGGGGCCGCTGGTGCCGTCCAGCTTCGTGGTCGCGACCTTCGACGTGGACGGGCCCGCCCCGCAGGAGCACATCGTCGAGTCGATCGTGGGCGCCCTCGAAAGCGCCCCCGGCGCGCAGCACCCCGGCCTGCTCTCGGCCAACTTCCACCTCAGCACCGACGGCACCCGCGTCCTGAACTACGCCGAGTGGACCAGCGACGAGGCGCACATCTCGTTCCTTGAGGGCGCCACGCGGGCGGCCACCCTGCGCGCCACCCACGACACTCCCGGCGTCCGGCCGATCGGCTTCAAGCGCTACCACCTCCTGCACAGCCTCACAGCCTGACACCACGTCAGATCCGCGCGCCCACCGGCCCACCGGCCCACCGACCTACCGAACGGAGTCCACCGTGCAGGGCGGAAGGAATGAATCCGCGCCGCTGCGTCTCGCCGAGGCACCCTCGGCGGTCGCACGGTGGCGTCACGAGGAATACGCGGCGGCGCACCCGCCCGCACCGGGCATCCGCCGCGCCGACGACGGCGAGCGCGCGCGTCCCGACGAGACCGAGGTGTCCGCGGCCCCCCGCGTCCTCGAACTGGCCCACCGCGGGGTGAACCGCTCCACGGCGATGCGCCAGGCCGAGCGCCTGCTCGCCGCGGACGAGCGGCGAGCCGACGCCGACAGCGTGTGGCAGGCCGTACTGACCCTGCTGTACGCGGGGGACACCTCGTCCGCGAGCGCGCACTGCGCCCGGCTGGCCCGCGAACCGCTCTGGTCGGGTTCGGTCCGCCACCGCCAGACGCTGGCCCTGCTGCGCGCACGGATCAAGCTGCTCGGAGGGGATACGAGCGGGGCCGTACGCATTCTGCGCGCGGTCCTCGCCCGTGGCCGGTCCGGTACCCGCGTCCCCCTCGCCGCGGTCTGGCTGACCGAGGCGCTGGTCGGGACCGGCGACCTCGACGGCGCGTGGACGGTGCTCCAGGAGAACGGCATGGTCGGCGCGCTCGACCTCGAAGGCCACGACCGGGCCCACGTCCTGGCGGCCCGCGGCGCGCTGCACCTGGCCGCGGGCCAGTTCCGGCAGGGGATCGACGACTGCCTGAGCAGCGGCCGGCTGCTGGCCTCGCACGGCATCGACAATCCCGCGGTGGTCGCCTGGCGTTCGGCGGGCGCGCTCGGGGCCGCGGTCGCGGGTCGCCGTGACCTCGCCGTCGCCCTGGCCGAGGACGAACTCGTCGCCGCGCGGAAGTGGGGGTCGGCGCGCGTCCTGGGGACGGCCCTGCGCGCCGTCGCCGTGGCGCGCCGCGACAAGACCTCCCTCGTACTGCTGGAGGAGGCCGTCGATCTGCTCCGCCTGGCCGACGCCCAGGGCGAGGTGGCTCAGGCCCTCTACGACCTCGGCGCGCTGCGGGCCGAACGCAAGGACGCGGCCGGGGCGCGGAGCCGGTTCACGGCCGCCGCCGCGGTCGCGCGCACCTGCGGCAACACCTTCTGGGCGCACCGCGCCGAGTCCGCGCTGCGGCGGCTGGGCGGACCGGGCGCCCCGCGCGGACTCACCCCGCAGGAGGCCAGAATCGCGCAGCTGGCCCGCGCCGGATACAGCAACCGGCGCATTGCGGAAGCCCTTTTCCTCAACGTCAGAACCGTCGAATTCCATCTGTCGGGCGTCTACCGCAAACTCGCCATCTCCGGCAGAGGCGAACTCGTCATGGTACTGAGCGCGGTCGGGGAATCCCCGGCAGTGCGACACAAACCTGCGGGCGAACCGTAGGTTTCCCCGGCTCCTTCGCCGCCGCTTCGCCGAGGGTGCGAGGATCGGGAAAACGGTCGGTCGGTGATCAGAGCACCGACCGCATTCCGTTCTCAACTCCCCTTTCCCGCCGGCGATGTCAGCGCGCGGACCGTCCGGAATACCGGTGCCCGGCAGCGGGCGCGTCAAGTGCTACCCACATCGGGAGGAACCCATCATGACCACCACCGCGCCGTCCCGGGACGATCTCGTCGAGGCCGCGGGGAAACTCGTGCCCCTGCTGCGCTCCCGGGCGCTGTGGATCGACGAGAACCGCAGGCTCCCGCAGGACGTCATCGAGGCGATCGAGGCGTCGGGTCTGCTCAAGATGCAGGTGCCCACGCAGTACGGCGGATACGAGTCGGACGCGCGCGCCTTCGTCGACGTGCTGGCCGAGGTCGCGAAGGGCAACAGCTCGGCCGCCTTCGTCCTGTCCATCTACGCCTCGCTGACCTGGATGGTCGGCCTGTGGCCCGACGAGGCGCTGGACGAGGTGTTCGCCGAGCCCCATGTCCGCGTGACGGGCACGACGGCCGCGTCCGGCAAGGCGACCCGGGTCGACGGCGGCTATCTGTTCAACGGTAGCTGGGGCTACAACAGCGGCGTGCTGCACGCCCACTGGAAGATCACCGCGGCGATGCCCGAGGGGCCAGCGGGGGAGACCCTGCCGGTCTTCGCCCTCATCCCGATCTCCGAACTGGAGATCGTCGACGACTGGAACACCATCGGCCTGGCGGGCTCCGGCAGTGTGACCACCGTGGCGAAGGACGTCTTCGTCCCCGACCACCGGGTGATCTCCGGCGCCGACTTCTACCAGAACGTCTCGAAGTCGCAGGCCAACGCGGCCAAGGGCGCCTACCGGGTGCCGATGCTGGTCAGCGCCACGGTGATACAGACGGGCCAGCTCGTCGGCGCCGCCAAGTACGCCCTGTCCAGCTTCCTGGAGCGGCTCCCCGGCCGGCCGCTGACGTACACCAGCTACCCCAGCCAGTTGGAGGCGCCGATCACGCATCTCCAGGTCGGCGAGGCGGCCCTGCTGATCGAGGACGCCGAGGCCCGCGCCCACCGGTTCGCCGATCTGCTGGCCGACAAGATCCGGCGGGACGAGCCGTGGTCCCAGGACGACCGGGTCTTCTCCCGGGTGCAGATCGGCTGGATCGCCAAGCAGACCAAGCAGGCCGTGGAGATCCTCGCCGCCGCCAGCGGCGGCTCCTCGATCTTCCGGGACGTGCCGATCACCCGCATCCAGCGGGACGTGCACGCGACGTCCCTGCACGCCCTGATCACGCCGAGCACCAACATCGAGCTGTACGGCAGGTCCCTGACCGGCCTTGAGCCCAACTCGCTGTACCTGTGAGCGACATGCCGCGCTGAGCGGAGCGTGACGCGGGCGCGGGGGGGGGGGGGGGCCCCCCCCCCCCCCCGGCGGGCGGGGGGGGCCCCGGGGGGGGGGGGGGGGCCCGGGGGGGGGGGCCCCCCGGCGGCCCCCCCCCCCCCCCCCCCCC